>NZ_FNHS01000001.1 GCF_900103445.1 Methylobacterium phyllostachyos
CTAGAGCATTTTCGTTTTAATCTGGATCGTAGCCTGCCGCAGCAAAGAAGTTGGCGCACTCGTCTGGGGTGACGGTGTCGATAAGCCGTCCGATGGCTGACCATAGCCCTTCGACGGTGCGCTCGGCGGCCTTGCGCAGCAGCGCCTTGAGCTTGGAGAAAGCCATCTCGATCGGGTTGAAGTCCGGCGAGTAGGGCGGGAGGAACAGCAGTCGCGCGCCCGCTGCCTCGATGGCCGCGCGCGCAGCTGGGCCTTTGTGGCTGCCGAGGTTGTCCATCACGACGATGTCGCCGGGCGTGAGTTCGGGCACCAGCACGCGCTCGACGTAAGTCTGGAAGGCGTCGCGGTTGATCGGCCCGTCCAGCACGAACGGCGCGGCGATCCCGGACAGGCGCAGACCCGCCACCAGGGTGGTGGTCTTCCAATGACCGTGCGGCACGGGTGAGCGCAACCGCTCCCCACGCGGTGAGCGCCCGCGGGTGCGGGCCATATTGGTGGCGGTCCAGGTCTCGTCGAGGAACACGAGGCGGCTGGGATCGAGGTCGGGCTGGCCCTCAAACCACGCCTCGCGGGCGGCCTTCACGTCCGGGCGATCCTGCTCGGTCGCGTGGGCTGTCTTTTTTTGTACGTCAGGCCACGCGCGTCGAGGAAAGCCCACAGGGTGCCCAGCCCGACTGTGAGCGCGTGTTCCTCCCGCAGGCGGACCCGCATCTCCTCCAGGGTGATGTCGTCCCGATCGGCGATCAGGCCGCGCAGGAACGCCTCGTGCGGATCGAGCTTGGAGCGGCGCGCCCGCCCTTGTGGCCGGGCCGCCACTGTGCCGGTCGTGGCCAGTGCCGTCATCCAGCGGACCGCCGTTGCGGCACCGACCCCGAAGCGCTTGGCCGCTTGCCGACGCGAGGTCGCACCTGCCGCGTCCACCACCCGCTCACGCAGATCCTGGCTGTAGGGTCGGCCCATGCTCTGCTCCTCATCTGGAGCGCGCAATGAATCAACTCGACAGCCCGACGTGAACCCCAACTGGCCGATTCAGCTCAAACCGAAAACGCTCTAGTGCCGGAAGTGCCTGTGGCCCGTGAAGACCATAGCGAGACCGGCCGCATCGGCCGCGGCGATCACGTCCGCGTCGCGCATCGAGCCGCCGGGCTGAATCACCGCCGTGGCGCCCGCCTCCGCCGCCGCCATCAGGCCGTCGGCGAAGGGAAAGAACGCGTCCGACGCCACCACCGAGCCGACGGCAAGGCTCTCGGACAGGCCGAGGCGCTGGGCTCCCTCAGCGGCTTTCCAGGCGGCGATACGGGAGGAATCGACCCGTGACATCTGGCCAGCCCCGATTCCCACCGTGGCGCCGCCCTTGGCGTACACGATGGCGTTGGACTTCACGTGCTTGGCGACCCGATAGGCAAAGCGCAGATCGGCGAGTTCCGCCTCGCTCGGCGCGCGCTTGGTGACGACCTTGAGCGGCATGTCGTCGACGACGGCCGCATCCCGGGCCTGGACCAGGAGCCCTCCGGCGAGCGACCGAACGACGTCGCCGGCCGCCCGTGGGTCGGGCAGGCCGCCGGCCAGAAGCAACCGCAGGTTCTTCTTGGACGCCACGATGGCGGCGGCTTCCGGGGTGGCGTCCGGGGCGATGATCACCTCGGTGAAGATCTCGACGATCTTCTCCGCCGCCGCGGCATCCAGGGTCCAGTTGAGCGCCACAATGCCGCCGAAGGCCGATGTCGGATCACAGCTCAAGGCCCGCTCGTAGGCCGCGAGCAGGCTCGTCCCCTCGGCGACGCCGCAGGGATTGGCGTGCTTGATGATCGCCACCGCGGCGGTGCGGGCCGGATCGAACTCGGCGACGCATTCGTAGGCGGCGTCCGTGTCGTTGAAGTTGTTGTAGGACAGCTCCTTGCCCTGGAGCTGGCGGGCGGTCGCCACGCCCGCGCGGGGCTTGCCCGGATTGCGGTAGAAGGCGGCCGTCTGATGCGGATTCTCGCCGTAGCGCAGCCCCTGTCCGAGGCTCCCCCCGAAGGCTCGGAACGGCGCCGGCTCGTCCGCACCGAATCGGCCGGCCATCCAGTTGGCGATGGCGGCGTCGTAGGCCGCCGTGCGGGCGAAGGCCTTCTGCGCCAGGCGTCGACGCAGCTCCGCTCCGGTGGCCCCGTCCTGTGCCTCCAGCGCGGCGAGCACGGCGGCATAGTCCGAGACGTCCGTGACGACGGCCACATCCGCATGGTTCTTGGCTGCCGCCCGAATCATCGCCGGGCCGCCGACATCGATGTTCTCGATGCAATCGGCATCGGGCTTATCGGCCGCGATCGTCGCCTCGAACGGGTAGAGGTTGACCACCAGAAGGTCGATCGCCCCAATCCCGTGGGCGGCGAGCGCGGCCTGATGCTCGGGGTTGTCGCGAATCGCGAGCAGGCCGCCATGCACCGTTGGGTGCAGGGTCTTCACCCGGCCGTCCATCATCTCGGGGAAGCCGGTCAAGTCGGCAACCTCGGTCACCGGCAGTCCGGCTTCCCGCAGCGTCCGGTGCGTGCCCCCCGTGGAGATCAAATCGACACCGCGGGCGTGGAGCGCCCGGGCGAAGTCGACGAGACCGGTCTTGTCGGAGACCGAGAGGAGCGCGCGGGAGACCCGCACCTGATCGTGCGCCATAGCTTCGTGCCGGAGTTCGAGATTTTCGGGCGCGGTAGCATGGAAACGGGGAACCGGGCCAGCCGCGTGTCAGGCTGGCGCTACGCCCCGCAGCGGCGCCGAGGCCAGGCGCTCAAAACTCCAGCGCACCTCGACATCCTCCGATACCCGCAGGTGCAGCACGATCTGATCCGTGCGTCGCGCGCCCGTCAGACCGGAGAAGTAGACGCTCTCCTCCAGGGCGATCTCGGCATTCTCCGCTTGGAACTGCCAGATCTCACCCAGAGCTGAGGCAAGTTCGAGCCCCCCGGGCACCCCGCGCACGGCGATACCGGGATGCAGATGGAAGCGGATCGCCACGTCGTGGGGGCGGCGGCGCACGCGGCTGCCCGCCTTGCCGTGACGCAGGAAGGCATCGCGGCCCTCGACCCGCGCCGTCGCCGGAAAAAGCTGCCAGCGCCGCTCGTGGATGATGCCGAAGTCCGGCGCGAAGCCATCGTGCCGGGCCGCCAGGGTCACGCTATCGGCATCCTCGGCCCGCTCCGCCGCAACCGCGGACGGCCCGCTCAACACCACGGGGCCACGCCGTCGGATCAGCCACTCGGCGAGCTGCCGCTCACCCACCCAGCCGGTCTGGGTCAGGAACCGGCACGAGGAGGCGTGGTCCACGGAGGCGGTGGAGTGGGCCGGCGTCGAGCGGGCCAGCAGACGCAGCTCCGGTCCGCTCGCCGGCAGGCCGCAATTGACGACGATGCGCTGCGGGCCGCTCGACATCTCGAAGGCGAGGCAGCCCGCCCCGGCATGCACCGAGTACGGCAGTGGCGGGCTCGCGCCCACATCGGCCACGATCACGATTCGGCCGCCCTCCAGGCGTTCGTAACCGCTGTTCGGCGCGTGCATCAGCGGCCGGGCGAGTGCCCCATCGTATACCAGCAGTGTCGCGAGGTGGTCGGCGTCGGTGGCGCCCATGCCGTTGAAGTGGCTCAACGAGGCGTCCGGATGGCGCAGCAGGCGCAGCAGTGGCAGCATGCGGTCGACCGCGTGCAGCAGCGCCATCGGCGGTTCGACGCTGCGGCTGAGGTAGCTCTGGCGCAGCGGCAGCAGATCGAGGAGCAGCTCCATGGCGAAGCGCGGATCCCGGGAGCGGTGGCCGCCATCGGGTAGGATCTGCCGTTCGAGTTCCCGCGACAGGATCCGGGTCGCCCGCCGCAGGATCGGCTGAATGCCGTCACAGCACAGGCCGGCGTAGCAGAGCGCCACGGCGGCGTTCAGGCGCCATTGTGGCGGTACGCCCCGCCGCAGGTCGCGTTCGAGCTGCTGCGCGTTGCGCGCGATGGCCTTGAGGAAGCTCTGGTAGAAGGCGTGATCCGCCCCCTCCAGAACCAGAGGGGACTGGCACAGGAACGAGATCAGCCGCCGCGCCGCCACGGGGGTCTGGCGGGCGAGCATCGGGTCACCCCGTCCGGCGATGAAATCCGCCACGAAGGCGCGGGCATTCGCCCGGGCCAGAGCCGTGTCGGCGGCGCGCAGGTGGCGCAGCCAGCCGAAGCCGTAGAGCTCGTCGGCCCATTCCGGCGACGGCGCGGCGTAATCGAAGGGCGAGCCGCCGCTCGCCGCCAGCGACCGACCGGCGAACACGAACAGCCCCGCATAGATGTCGTCGGCGAAGGTCGCGTCGGAGGTCCGCAGATCCTGCGGAGCGATCACCAGCCCGGTCACCCGCATCCGCGCGAGGATGTCGGGCGAGCCGGTCAGGCTGGCGCCGGCCGCGCGGACCGTGCGCGCGGCCTCCCGGGCGAAGAGCCGATAGAAGCGCCAGCGGTCAGGCCCCCAAGCCACGCGATCTCCGAGCTGCGCATTCCGACAAGGCTCCACGGCCCTGAGCCCTCGCGGACGAGGATCGGGTGGCACCCGTGACGTAAGGCTAGAGGGGGCCTCTTAACCGTCGGTTTACGCTATGTCATGCCCGTCGCCATGCAGAGGCGAGGCGGGCATCAACCCGACGCCAGGGCCTTTGCGAAGGCGCGTAGGTTCGCGTGCATCAGATCGAGGTAGGTCGCCGCGGGACCGGCCGGACCCGACAGGGCATCGGAGTACACCTTGCCGCCAATGCGCGCACCGCTCTCCCGGCCGATCTGTTCCATCTGCCGCGGGTCGCTGATGTTCTCCAGGAACACCGCCGGGATGTGATCGCGGCGGATCTGCCGGATGATTTCGGCCACGTCCCGTGGACTGGCCTCACTGTCGGTGGAGACGCCCTGCGGGGCCACGAACGTGAGGCCGTAGGCCGCCGCGAAGTAGCCGAAGGCGTCATGGGTCGTGATGATCTTGCGCCGCTCCGGCGGGATGCCGGCAATCGTCGTGCGCACGTCCCGATCCAGGGCATCGAGCTTGGCGATATAGGCGGTGGCGGCCTCCCGGTAGGCGGCGGCATGGCCCGGATCGACCTTAACGAGACCATCCCGGATGTTGGCGACGTAGATCCGAACGTTGGCGACATTCTGCCAAGCGTGCGGGTCGAGCGCGTGGTCGCCGCGATCGTGGCCGCCGTCTTCGTGCGCATGCTCATCCGCAACGGATAGCGGTGTCACCCCCGCGGAGGCGACAACCACCGGCGCGCGCGTGCCCGAGGCGCGGATCAGCCGGTCGAGCCAGCCCTCGAGCCCGAGGCCGTTGACGAAGACGATATCGGCCCCGGCGAGCTTGCGGGCATCGGCCGGCGTCGGACTGAAACCGTGGGCATCGGAATCCGGCCCGACGAGCGTCGACACGATCACGTGCTCGCCGCCGACAGCCCGGACCAGATCCCCCAGGATCGAGAAGCTCGCCACCGCCCGGACCGGGCTCCCGTCCGGCGCCGCCTGGGCCGGGGTCGCGAGACACAGGGCCTGGAGCGCGAAGCCGAGGACGGCTCCAACCCAGATCCGGATCATTCCCGCCATCCGTGCCACCACGCCACCTCCGCGTCACCAACCGGGGCTGCCAGTAATGTAACATTGTTACATACACAAGCCGGATACAGGCCCGCGCTTCGATAGGCGGCATCGGGTGCCATCGCGGCCGGACCGCGGGCATCGCGAGCGTGAGACGGAGGTTTCCATGTCCCGACGTTTGAGAGCCGCCCTCTTGGTCACCGGTGCCCTCGGCCTGGGGCTGGCGGGCGCTGCGGCGGCACACGAACATGGGCGCGGCGGGTTCCGGGGCCATGGCCGCTGGAGCGCGCTGAGCCCCGAGGACCGGGCGGCCTTCACGGATGCCCGGATCGCCGCCCTCCACGCCGGCCTGAAGCTGAACGCCGATCAGGAGAAACTGTGGCCGCCGGTAGAATCCGCCATCCGCGACATGGCCAAGCTACGCCAGCAGCGGCACGAGGCGATGCGCGACCGGCCGCGGTTCAGCGACGACGCCCCCGCCGCCCTGCGCGCCATGGCGGATGCCGCGACCGCCCGCGGCGAGGCCCTGCGCAAGCTCGCCGACGCGTCGCAGCCGCTCTACGCCAGCCTGGATCAGGACCAGAAGCGGCGCGCCATGATCCTCGCCCGGCCCATGGGACCCATGGGTGGTCACGGGATGCGGGGCGGACGGCATCACGACGAGGGCGACGATCACGGGCCGCACGGCGACGACCACTGACCCAAAAACCTTGATCCGCGGCGGCGGCGGCGGCAAACCCGCTGCCGCCGTGCCTCTTCTACGAGGGCGGCGCTGTTCCGACCCGGTAGGTTTCATGGCGCGCCTTCCCGGCGACACGGCTCCCCTCCTCGCCCGGCTCTGGCGTATCTGGCTCTATCCGCATCGAGCCACCCTCGCGGTGGTGCTGGTGCTGATCGCTCTGGTCGGAGCCTCGACGGGTCTTTACCCGGCACTGATCAAGGCGGCGTTCGACGCCTTCGACCGCAAAGACGCGGCGGCGATCGCCTACGGGCCGCTGGTGGTCATCGTGGTCACCGCCACCCGCGGCTTCGCGCTCTACGGCCAGACGGTGCTCACCAACCGGGTCGTCACCCGGGTCGAGGCCGACATGCAGGCGGCGCTCTACGGCCATCTGATCGATTCCGACCTCGCCCAACTCGGCCGCGAGAGCCCGGCGGCGCTGACCCAGCGCTTCACCACCGACTTCGCCTTCATCAAGGAGGCACTGACCCGCATCTCGACGGTGCTTCTGCGCGACATCGCCATGTTGATCGGCCTCGTGGCGGCGCTGCTCTGGATGGATCCGGTGCTGACCCTCGTGGCCGGCGTCGCGGTGCCGTTCGTCGCCGGTCCGATCGGGCGGATTGGCAAGAAGCTGCGGCGGGTCTCGACCTCGACGCAGGAGCAGATGGGCGCCACCGCCAGCCTGATCTCCGAGAGCCTGCAGGGCGCGCGCGTCGCCAAGACCTACGCGATGGAGGCTTACCTGAAGGGTCGCGCCGCCCAAGCCCTCGACGAGGTGCGCCGCCTCAAGATGAAGGCTGCCAATGCTCGCGGCCGCCTCGACCCACTGCTCGAGATCGGCGGTGGCATCGCAGTGGCGGGCGTGCTGGTGCTGGTTGGGCAGCGGGTGCTGGCGGGAGAGAAGACGGTCGGCGACTTCACCGGCTACGTGGCGGCCCTGCTGCTCGCGGCCCAGCCGGCCCGGGCGCTCGGCAATCTCAACGCCATCCTGCAGGAGGCGGCAGCGGCGCTGCGGCGCTACTTCGACGTGATGGACGAGGCCCCGGCCATCCGCGAGGCGCCCGATGCCCGGCCGCTGACCGTGACCGAAGGAGCGATCCGCTTCGAGGGCGTCCAGTTCCGTTACAGGCCGGATGCGCCGGCGCTGGAGGGCATCGATCTTCACGTCCCGGCCGCGTCGGTCACGGCTCTGGTCGGGCGCTCCGGCTCCGGGAAATCCTCCCTGCTCAACCTCGTGCCCCGGCTCTACGACGTGAATGCGGGCCGGGTGACCATCGACGGCCAGGACGTCCGCGCCGTGACGCTCGCCTCGCTGCGTGCCGCCGTGGCGGTGGTCTCGCAGGAGGTGGTGCTGTTCGACGATACGATTGCCGCCAATATCGGGTTCGGCCGCCCCGAAGCCTCCCGCGCCGAGATCGAGGCAGCGGCCCAGGCCGCCGCGGCGCACGGGTTCGTCTCGGCCCTGGCCGAGGGCTACGACTTCCGGGTCGGCCCCGGCGGCGGACGGCTCTCGGGCGGCGAGCGGCAGCGGGTGGCGCTCGCCCGCGCCTTCCTGAAGGACGCGCCGATCCTGCTCCTCGACGAGGCGACCTCGGCCCTTGATTCCGAATCGGAACGCCTCGTCCAGGAGGCTTTGACCCGGCTGATGCGCGGCCGGACCACCCTGGTGATCGCCCACCGTCTCTCGACCGTGCGGGAGGCCGATCAGATCGCCGTGATGGAAGCCGGCCGCGTCATCGAGATCGGGCGGCACCATGACCTGCTGGCGACCGGCGGCGCCTACGCGCGCCTGCACCGGCTTCAGCTCTCGGAGCCTGCGGCGGCGGAGTGACTCGCGTGTCCGGCATTACCATCATGCGCCGGCTCCGTAGATTCGCGCGCCGGAGCGCGCCATAAGAGCCTCAGTCGATGAGGACCCCACCGTGAGCGACCTGACGTTCGAGATCAAAAGCCACCCGAATCCGCGGAGCGCCGAGGAGCGGGCCGCCGTGATGGCAAATCCCGGCTTCGGCAAGGTGTTCACCGACCACATGGTCGTGGCGCGCTACTCGGCCGGCCGTGGCTGGCACGACGCGCAGATCAAGGCCCGCGAGGCGATTCCCCTCGATCCGGCCGCCGCGGTGCTGCACTACGCGCAGGAGATTTTTGAGGGGCTGAAGGCCTATCGGACCGCCGATGGCGGCGCCGCCCTGTTCCGGCCGGACGCGAACGCGCGCCGCTTCCGCCACTCGGCCGAGCGTCTGGCGATCCCGCCCTTCCCCGAGGACGCCTTCGTCCAGGCGATGCACGAGCTCGTCAAGCTCGACCGCGCCTGGATCCCCGATACGGCGGATGGCAGCCTCTATCTCCGTCCGTTCATGATCGCCACCGAGGCGTTCCTGGGGGTGAAGCCGGCCTCCGAATACCTGTTCCTCACCATCGCGTCAGCGGTGGGCTCGTACTTCAAGGATCCGAACAGCACCGTCACGGTCTGGGTCTCGGAGCACTACACGCGGGCCGCCCCGGGCGGCACCGGCGCGGCCAAGTGCGGCGGCAACTACGCGGCGAGCCTCGCGGCGCAATCGGAGGCGACCGCGCAGGGCTGCGAGCAGGTGGTGTTCCTCGACGCGGTGGAGCGTCGCTACATCGAAGAGCTTGGCGGCATGAACGTGTTCTTCGTGTTCGAGGACGGCACGCTGGTCACGCCGCCGCTCTCGGACAGCATCCTGCACGGCATCACCCGCGACTCGGTGCTCACCCTGGCGAAGGAAGCCGGCCTCACCGTGAAGGAGGAGCCCTACGCGATCGACGCATGGCGCGCCGACGTCCGGGAGGGCCGCCTCACCGAGGCCTTCGCCTGCGGCACCGCCGCGGTCATCACGCCGATCGGCACCGTGAAGGGCCGCGAGGAGAGCTTCACCATCGGGAACGGCAAGGCCGGGCCGGTGGCGCAGAAGCTGCGGAATCTTCTGGTCGATATCCAGCGGGGCAACACGAATGATGCCCATGGCTGGTTCCAGAAGGTTTTTTGAGACTTTTCAGTCACTTGCGTTGGCAGGGAGCGCGGCAGGTTTACCCAGCCTGTTCACTGGCCCTGCCGCGGGCCCTCCCTCCCCCCTTTGCGGGGGAGGGTGGCCCCCGCAGGGGGTCGGGAGAGGGGAACGACGGTGCAGGACCGGGCTCCGCCCTTCATGCCGGTCTCGCTTTTTCCTGAACCCGCGCTCCCCTCTCCCGACCCGGCCTGACGGCCGGCCCACCCTCCCCCGCAGAGGGGGGAGGGAGACGCGCGGATGACCGATCCGGCGGCCACCACATCAGAACTTCCCATCGGCCCCTGGAACCCGGGCGTCCGCTCCGACCTGCCCGCCGCCTTCCTGCCGCTCGTCACCGTTTACCGCCCGGAGCACGTCGAGACGCTGCTGCGTGACGCCCTCGATCTCAGCGACCTGTGCGGCCTGCCGGCCCGTCAGCTCACACGCTTCCGGGCGAGCCGCCTCGTCGTCCACGAGGTGCTGATCCGGGTCATGTCGGATCTCTCCGTGCCGGTGGGCGCGGTCTACGCCGATCTCGGCGTGAATTTTCGCGCGATCGTCGCCACGATCCTGCGCGAGGGCGTCGAGCCCCGCATCGGCGAGGTCGAGGCCGCCCTGACGCGGATCCGCACCGAGGCAGACGCAGTCCTCACCCGCGAGATCGCCGCCATTCTGGACGATCCGCCAGCCCCGCCCCCACCGGAGCCGGGCTGGCTCGACCGGCTGCTCGGCCGGCGCCCGCCCGCGGTCGAAGCGCCGCGCGTGGACCGCGCGACCCGGGCCCTGCTGCACATCGAATCCTGGCAGCGGCGCGCCTCGGAGTCCGGCGACGGCCTTGAGATCGCCGCCTGCGAAGCGCTGCGCACGGTCGTATCGGGCCTCATCGCCCGGCAGAACACGCTGATCCGCGACCCCGGCCTCCTGCGCAGCCTTGCCGGGACGCTGGTCAGCAACGGTTACGGCAGCCGCCGCATCGGCGAGATGATCGAGCCCTGGATCGCCGCCGTGATCGAGGCTCGCGGCTACCGGCGGCTCGCCGCCCAGGCCCATCCGGTGGTGATGAACGTCAAGGGCGCCTCGGCCTCCGGCAAGAGCACGATCCGCCCCTATCAGCTCGGCCTCGCCCGGCGCCTCGGCATGGCGTGGTCCGACTTCGCAGTGATCACCCCGGATGTCTGGCGCAAGTACCTGCTCGATTACGATAGCCTCGGTCCGGCCGCCCGCTATGCGGGAACGCTGACAGGTTACGAGGTCGAGATCATCGACATGAAGCTCGATCGCTACGTCACCCGCAAGGCGGCCGAGCGGCGGATCTCGAACCTGCTGATCGACCGGTTCCGGTTCGACAGCTTCCAGGCCGAGGCCGGCTCGGACGGGGGCGGCCAGCTGCTCACCCGGTTCGGCGATCGGGTCTACATGCAGTTCATGGTCACCCCGCCGGCCGACACCGTGGAGCGCGCCTGGCAGCGCGGCGAGATGTTCGGCCGCTACAAGGCGGTGGAGGACCTGCTGGCCCACAATGTCGAGGCCTATACTGGCATGCCGCGCCTGTTCTTCAACTGGGCGCTGGCGCGCGACAAGCAGGTGGTCTGCGAGTTCCTCGACAACAGCGTGCCACTCGGCGAGCGCCCACGCACCATCGCGTTCTGGGCCGACGGGATTCTCAACATTCTCGACGTGAAGGGGCTGATCGACATCGACCGCTTCCGCAAGGTCGACATCTTTGCGCGCGCGCCCGAAGCGGTTTTCAAGGGCGCCGACCTCGCGGCACCCGCCAATACCGGGTTCCTGCGGGAATGCCTGCGCCGGATGGCGGCGATCCGCTTCGTGCAGGCCGAGACCGGTCGGGCGATCCTGCGGCTCGACCGTGGCCGGCTCACGGGGCTCAACCGCGACGCCTTCGCGGCTCTCGGCGACGGGCCGGACTGGGCGGCCGCTCGGGCGCTGATCGGCGTGCCGGCCGATACGACTGCGATCCCCACCCTAGACGAGACGCTGAATCCGGCCGAGGAGCCCACGCTCGGAGCCTGGGGTCCGCCCGCGGCTTCTGAAGCGGCCTCTCGAACGGTCGGTGCGGATCTGACCTGACGGACACCGCTCGCGCACGCGGTGCCGTGCCCGTGGACGCCGTGCGGTCTACGAGTCAGAGTTGTAGGCTGCGGCGCTGAACACTCGTATTCCGGTCAAGCGGAAAAATATCTCCGGACTGACAGTTCATTCGGACCGTCTCGCTCTGGTATATTGCATGCCTGGAAGGGATGTGCATGATTGAGCCCGCAATCGAGACGCCGCCACCGCAAGGCCGCGCCGCCCAAGAGAGAGGCTTAGGGATGGAACGCCAGGATTCGCCGTCGGCGAAATGGTGGCAGCTCGCCTTCGGCGTGATCTGCATGGCCATGATCGCCAACCTCCAATACGGTTGGACATTGTTCGTCGATCCGATCGATCAGCGCTATCACTGGGGCCGGGCTGCGATCCAGCTCGCCTTTACGCTGTTCGTCGCCACGGAGACCTGGCTGGTCCCGGTCGAGGCGTGGTTCGTGGACCGCTACGGCCCGAAGATCGTGGTCGCCTTCGGCGGCGTGATGATCGCCTTGGCCTGGACGATCGACGCCTATGCCGACAGCCTGTTCATGCTCTACCTCGGGGCGGTGATCGCCGGCATCGGCGCCGGTTCGGTCTACGGCACCTGCGTGGGCAACGCCCTCAAGTGGTTCCCCCATCGGCGCGGCCTCGCGGCTGGTGCCACGGCAGCCGGCTTCGGCGCGGGCGCGGCCATCACGGTGGTGCCGATCGCCCGGATGATCGCCAACAGCGGCTATCAGGACGCATTCCTCTATTTCGGGATCGGCCAGGGCGCCGTCGTGCTGGCCCTCGCCTTCCTGTTGCGTAAGCCGTCGACGATCACCCAGGTTCAGCGCAAGAGCCTGCGCCTGCCTCAGACCAAGGTGGACCGCAGCCCGCGCGAGGCCGTGCGCACCCCGGTCTTCTGGGTCATGTACGCGATGTTCGTGATGGTGGCCTCCGGCGGCCTGATGGCGGCGGCGCAGATCGCCCCGATCGCCCACGACTTCCAGGTGGCGGGCGTGCCGGTGAGCCTGTTCGGCCTCCAGATGGCGGCGCTGACGCTGGCGATCTCGCTCGACCGGATCTTTGATGGGTTCGGGCGGCCGTTCTTCGGCTTCGTCTCCGACCATATCGGCCGCGAGAACACGATGTTCATCGCCTTCTCGACGGCAGCAGCGGCGGTGATCGTGCTGCTCACCTACGGTCACAACCCGATGGTGTTCGTCCTGGCCACGGCCGTGTATTTCGGGGTGTTCGGCGAGATCTACTCGCTGTTCCCGGCGACCTGCGGCGACACGTTCGGCTCGAAGTATGCCGCCAGCAATGCCGGCCTGCTCTACACCGCCAAGGGCACAGCCGCCTTCCTCGTGCCCTTCGCGAGCCTGCTCTCGGCGGCCTACGGCTGGTCGGCGGTGTTCACGCTGATCATCGTGCTCAACGTCACGGCGGCAGCGCTGGCCATGTTCCTGCTTCGCCCGATGCGCGCCCGCTACCTCGCCGCGGATGACGCCCCCACGGCGCTGGCCGCCCAACCGATCCGGGTGGCCTGAACGCCGCCCGCCCCTTCAGACCTGATCCGACCTTCCGGAGACTCCGATGACCGCACTCGCCAAAATCGTCCACCCCGCGCCCGAGGTCGAGGCAGAGCCCGAGCTGACCGATGGCTTCCACCTCGTCATCGACGCGCTCAAGCTCAACGGCATCGAGACGATCTACGGCGTCCCGGGCATCCCGATCACCGATCTCGGCCGCATGGCCCAGGCCGAGGGAATGCGGGTGATCTCGTTCCGTCACGAGCAGCATGCCGGCAACGCCGCGGCGATCGCAGGCTTCCTGACCCAGAAGCCGGGCATCTGCCTCACGGTCTCGGCCCCGGGCTTCCTCAACGGCCTGACCGCGCTCGCCAACGCCACCACCAACTGCTTCCCGATGATCCTCATCTCTGGGTCCTCCGAGCGTGAGATCGTCGACCTGCAGCAGGGCGACTACGAGGAGATGGACCAGCTCGCCATCGCCAAGCCCCTGTGCAAGGCCGCCTTCCGCGTGCTGCACGCGGCCGATATCGGCATCGGCGTCGCCCGTGCGATCCGCGCCGCCTGCTCGGGCCGTCCGGGCGGCGTCTACCTCGATCTGCCCGCTAAGCTGTTCGCCCAGGTGATGGACGCCGAGGCCGGCCAGAAGTCGCTGGTCAAGGTGATCGATCCGGCGCCAGCCCAGCGCCCCGCCCCCGAGGCGATCGCCCGGGCACTCGAGGTGCTGAAATCCGCCAAGCGGCCGCTGATCGTCCTCGGCAAGGGCGCCGCCTACGCGCAGGCCGACGAGGCCATCCGTTCGCTGGTCGAGACCAGCGGCATCCCCTACGTGCCGATGAGCATGGCCAAGGGCCTCCTGCCCGACACCCACCCGCTCTCGGCCGGCGCGGCACGCTCGACGGCGCTGAAGGACTCGGACGTGGTGCTGCTGATCGGCGCCCGGCTGAACTGGCTGCTGTCGCACGGCAAGGGCAAGAGCTGGGGCGAGCCGGGCTCGACCAAGTTCATCCAGATCGACATCGAGCCCCGCGAGATGGACTCGAACGTCGAAATCGTCGCCCCCGTGGTCGGCGATATCGCCTCCTGCGTGCAGGCGCTGCTCGACGGCATGGGCCAGGGCTGGCAGCAGCCCCCGTCCGACTGGATCGAGACGCTCAAGACCAAGCGCGAGGCGAACATCGCCAAGATGGCGCCGAAGCTCATGAGCAACGCCTCGCCCATGACCTTCCACGCCGCGCTCGGGGCGCTTCGCACCATCGTCAAGGAGCGGCCGGACGCGATCCTGGTCAACGAAGGCGCTAACACCCTCGACCTCGCCCGAGGCATCATCGACATGTACCAGCCGCGCAAGCGCCTGGACGTCGGCACCTGGGGCATCATGGGCATCGGGATGGGCTTCGCCGTCGCGGCCGCGGTCGAGACCGGCAAGCCGGTCCTCTGCGTCGAGGGTGACAGCGCCTTCGGCTTCTCCGGCATGGAGGTGGAGACGATCTGCCGGTACGGCCTGCCGGTCTGCATCGTGGTGTTCAACAACAACGGGATCTACCGCGGCACCGACACGGATCCGACCGGGCGTGATCCGGCCACGACGGTGTTCGTGCAGGATTCCCGCTACGACAAGATGATGGAGGCCTTCGGCGGCGTCGGCTACCACGTCACCACGCCGGACGAGCTGACCCGGGCGGTCAACGAGGCGATGAACTCGGGCCGTCCAGCGCTGGTGAACGCCGTGATCGATCCGGCCGCCGGCAGCGAGAGCGGCAATATCGGCAGCCTGAACCCGCAGAGCGGGATCAAGAAGAAGAAGTGAGGGGAGCGGGCGTCTACGCCCGCAACCGTGGTGATGTCTCAGAGTCGGCCGGATCGCTCAGCGGTCCGGCCGTCTTCGGATGCGCGCAGGATGTGCCGGGTACCCCCGCCCCCGCAGAGGCTCGCGGATTCACACATCCTCTTTGGAGATCCAGCCCGGAGGGCAGAGGGTCTCACCTTCCTCCGAGCAGCCACCGGATTCACACATCGTGCGCTCCAATGCGGGCGCAGGATCGAGCGCCGGTCCCCTCTCCCGTGCGGGAGAGGGACAGGGTGAGGGATGCGAACTTTTAGAACGAGGCGCGCCCTGTCGGCGCGTTGATGACGTGCCCTATCCTGCGCCTTCTCGTCCCTCACCCCAACCCTCTCCCGCTCGGGAGAGGGGGCCTGTCGCGCTCTGCCGCCAGCGTCGTTGTCTGCTGGAGATGTGTGCATCCGGTAGCCCGCAGAGGGGGAGGGAGAGAAGCCGATACTACCGCGGGAGTCCTCCCAGCGACGCTTGCATACGAACCCATCCCGCGATGCCCTGATATGATCGATCCCGCCCTCGCCGGCCGCCTGGACTTCCGCCACCGCCTACCCGCTCAGGCCCCCCTCCCGCCGGGAAGGCACAACCTCGACCTGTTCGCCGAGCGTGACGCGGTGCTGGTGGTCCCCGAAGGCGTCGATCCCCACCGCCCCTCCCCGCTCGTGGTGCTGTTCCACGGCGGCGGTGGCAGCGCCGAGCGCATCCTGCCGATGCTGGAGCGCCATGCCCAATCCGAAAAGTTCCTGCTCCTCGTCCCGCAATCGCTGTTCCCAACATGGGACATCGTCATTGCGGGTCACGGTCCGGATCGGGAGCGCGTTGCGGCCGCGCTCGCGCACGTGGCCGACCGGTTCCTGCTCGATCCCGAACATCTCTGCTTCGCCGGCCATTCCGACGGCGGGAGCTACACCCTCTCGCTGGGACTCGCGAACGGCGACGTGGCGAGCCACCTGATCGTCTCGTCGGCGGGCTTCCTGTCGGTGCACCTGCAGGTCGGCGCGCCAAAAATTTTCCTGTCGCACGGGACGCAGGACGAGCAGATCCCGATCGATCGGAGCGCCCGGGTACACGTGCCGGCCCTGCGCGAGGCCGGCTATCCAATCACCTTTGTCGAGTATGACGGGCCGCATGCCCACCAGCCAGCCGTCGTGGCACAGGCTGTGGACTTCTTCCTGAGCGATCGGCTCGCGGATCAGGCCGGAACGGGCTGAGCCGGCGTGTGGATGCGGGCCGGCGCCTCGGGTGCACCGGCTTCGGCCAGGAGCGCTGGGATAAGGTCCGTCTGCGAGACGATCCCGATGAGCCGTCCATCGGCATCAACCACCGGTAGATGATGGAGTCCCGCCTCCGACATCCGGGGCACGAGCACTGCGATCGGCATATCCGGCCCGACAGGCTCGACCGCCGTCATGATGTCGGCGGCGCAGCCATGGGGTGCCCTGCCCCGTTCTGCAGTGAGAAGGAGGCGGCGTCCGAGACCGAGGCGCGGCCCGGACCGGTCCCAGGCAGCCTTGTCGAGGAGGTCGGTCTGCGTCACGATCCCGAGCACCCGGGCGCGCTCGTCGGTGACTGGCAGCGCCTTGATCCGGTGGCGGCGCAGCAGCCGCAGGGCCTCAGACAATGGCGCCTCGGGCGCGACCGCGATCACGTCGCGCGACATGATCGCCGCGCAGGTCATCGGCCCCGAACTGCGGCCGTAGACACGCATCTGCACACGCCGCAGGATCTGCTCCAGATCGCTTCGGTCGACATCGAGGAGTTGGTCGAACTCTTCAAGCGCCGCGTCGAGGTCGGCGGCCCGGAACCCGACCCGGGCGCCGGAGGGCGGGTCGGCTGTCCGCGGTCCGGCCGGGCGATGATGCGGGTAGGTGCGCCCGGTCAGGTTGTTGAACAGCAGGGCGGTGGCGAGCAGGATCAGCGAGTTGGCCCCCACCGGCCAGAGCACGAAGCCGTAGCCGAGCGCGTGGGTTGCCGGGCCACCCAGCACCGCCGTCAACGCCACGGCCCCGCTCGGCGGATGCAGGCAGCGCAGGAGCATCATCAGGGCGATCGCCACCCCGATCGCGCAGGCGGCCGCCACGAACGGGTCGGCGATCCACGCCGCCGCCGTGACGCCGACCAGAGCGGCAACCAGATTGCCGCCGAGGATCGACCAGGGCTGCGCTAAAGGGCTCGCCGGCACGGCGAAGAGCAGTACCGCCGAGGCGCCCATCGGGGCGATGAGGATCGGCAGCGCCTCGGCGGGGACGGAGGCCCGGCAGACGAGACCGGTCGCCAGGATCCCCACCAGGGCACCCGCGGCCGAGCGCAGGCGCTCGCGCTTGCTGACCGGGGTCAGCTCCGGCAGGAAACGACTCAGGAACGTACGCATCGGGTCCGGGGCTCGCACATGAAAAGGACGGCGCCGAGGCGGCGCCGTCCTGTCTCAGGATCGCGGAGGGCGTCCGGTCCCACTCAGACCGCACGGGCCTCGTGCATGGCAAGGATCTGCTCCTGCGAGTAGCCCAGATCTGCCAGCACCTCGTCGGTGTGCTCACCCAGGAGCGGCGAGGCCTTCACCTCGACCTGCATGTCGGAGAACTTGATCGGGCTTCCGACGGTCAGGTACTTGCCGAGCTTCGGGTGCGCCACCTCGACCACGGTGCCGCTCTCGCGCAGGGACTTGTCCTCGGCGATCTCCTTCATCGACAGCACCGGCGCGCAGGGGATGTCGTAGGTGCGCAGGATGTCGACCGCCTCGAACTTGGTCTTATCGGCGAGCCACTCCTCGATCGTCTTGAAGATGTCGAAGATCTTGTCCTGGCGGGCGCGGGGGGTGTTGTAGCCCAGATCGGTGATCCACTCCTCCTTGCCGAGCGCCTTGCAGATCGGTGCCCAGGCATGGCCCTGGATCGTGAAGTAGATGTAGGCGTTCGGGTCGGTCTCCCAGCCCTTGCACTTGAGCACCCAGCCCGGCTGGCCGCCGCCGCCCGCGTTGCCGCCGCGCGGCACCACGTCGGAGAACTCGCCGTGCGGGTATTGCGGGTATTCCTCGAGGTAGCCGAGGGCGTCGAGGCGCTGCTGGTCGCGCAGCTTCACGCGGCAGAGGTTGATGACCGAATCCTGCATCGACACGGCGACCTTCTGGCCCTTGCCGGTCTTGTTCTTCTGGTGGAGCGCCGTGAGGATGCCGATGGCCAGATGCATGCCGGTGTTGGAATCACCGAGCGCGGCGGCGCTGACGGTGGGCGGCCCATCCCAGAAGCCGGTGGTCGAGGCGGCACCGCCCGCGCACTGGGCGACGTTCTCGTAGACCTTCAGATCCTCGTAGTGATGGCCGTCGGAAAAGCCCTTCACCGAGGCGAGGATCATGCCCGGGTTCAGCTCCTGGATGCGCGCCCAGGAGAAGCCCATCCGGTCGAGCGCGCCGGGGCCGAAATTCTCGACCATCACGTCGGAGTCCTTGATGAGCTTCTCAAGGACTTCCTTGCCCGCCTGGGTCTTGGTGTCGAGGGTGAGCGAGCGCTTGTTGGAGTTCAGCATCGTGAAGTAGAGCGCGTCCGCGTCCTCGACGTGGCGCAGCTGGGTCCGGGTCACGTCGCCAGCGCCGGGGCGCTCCACCTTGATCACATCGGCGCCGAACCACGCCAGCAACTGCGTGCAGGCCGGACCGGCCTGGACGTGCGTGAAGTCGATGATCTTGATGCCTTCCAGCGGCTTGCTCATGGGGCGTCCTCCCTTGGAATGATTGGCGTTTCGGTGAAAGGGGTCAGGCCGGCACGGCGGCTTCGAGTTCGGCCACGCGCTGGCGCAGCTGCTTCTCCGCAGTCCAGCGCTCGGTTTCGTCGCGGATCACGGCGACGATTCCGGTCACTTGGTCGGAGGCGTCCCGCACCATTCCCACCGTGAAGGCGATCGAGAGCTGGTGACCGTCCTTGTGGATCGCCGGCACCCTCAGGGTCTCTGCCCCGTAGCGGGTGGTGCCGGTCCGCATCGTCTTGGCGTAGCCGTCCCAATGGCGACGGCGGTGCCGCTCCGGCGTGATCAGGTCCAGCGTCCGGCCGAGCGCCTCCGCGGCAGAGAAGCCGAAGATCCGCTCGGCGGCCGGATTCCAGACGGTGATCGCGCCGTCCGGATCGGCCACCACGACGGCATCCCCGATGGCATCGACGAGTCTCGTGACGTCGGACGTCGATCCCATCTGCGTGCAGGTTTCCCCATCGGTCATGGACGGTCTTTCTCTCCGTATGTGGAGCTAAAGTTCCGACTGAGCGACGTTCAGAAGAGCTATCCTCCGTGGCGTCGCTGGTATTTGGTATGCCATATGCCGATATGCGTCAACGGCGGGGTGGCGAGCTGCACTTTCATTCAGGCTAGCTTTGTATCCCGGAGGTTCCGGATCGGTCGCTCGGGCGGCACGTCCGATCGACCTATCGTGTTCTCAGATTTGCCGCTTTCGGCCGGCAGGAGCACGGCGGCCGACAGCTCGGACCGGCTGTTCGGCACCTCGCCCTGGAGACCATTCGGTGATCCGTTTCGAGAAAGTCAGCAAGGTCTACCGCACGGACGGTCATAAGCGGACCATCCTGGAACAGGCCACGTTCACCCTGAAACCGGGCATTTCCTACGGAATTCTCGGCATCAATGGCGCCGGCAAATCCACCACGATGCGGCTGATCGCCGGCACGGAGGATCCGACGCGCGGCAAGATCCATCGTGGCCTGCGCGTCTCCTGGCCGCTAGGCTTCGCGGGCGGCTTCCACCCGAAGATGACCGGCCGCGACAACGTCGTGTTCGTGGCGCGAATCTACGGGGAGGACCCCCGCAAGGTCCTGGAGTTCGTTGAGGACTTCTCGGAGCTCGGCAGCTACCTCGACGTGCCGATCTATACCTACTCGTCGGGTATGGGCGCGCGTCTCGCCTTCGGCATGAGCATGGCGATCCCGTTCGATTGCTATCTGATCGATGAGATCACCTCGGTTGGCGATGCGCGATTCTCGAAGCGCTGTGACGAGGTCTTCTCCCAGCGCCGCAAGCACGCGGACATCATCATGGTCTCACACTCCATGGAGACGATCCGGCAGTGGTGCACGCAGGGCCTCGTGCTGCTCAACGGCCGCGCGATCATCTACGAGGACGTCAACGACGCCATCGAGGTCTACCGGCGCTTGAACGCGTGAAGCGTCGCCGTCCGCGGCTTTAAGGACATGCTTTTGCCGTCTCCGCGTGGGAGACGACTCGGACGCGGGCGCTGCGCTGCGGTCGAGCGCTTCCGAGCGGATCGACCTTCGAGGCCGGGGAGGCCGGGAATCAAGCCATGAATATGGAGATCCGGAAAGCCGACGGGCAGCCGGTCACGACCGCGGAGCGCCAGCAGGCGGTCACCGAGTCGCTGCGCCAGATCGCGCGGATGTCGCGCTTCGCCGATCGCAAGAAGGGGATCCGGTCCTATCAAAGCCACGTCAAGAACGACCCCTGGATCCCGATCCTGTTCGTGCTCTGCTTTGTGCTGCCGGCCCTCGCCGGCGCCGTCTACTATGGGCTGATCGCGTCGGACCGGTACGTCACCGAGGCGCGGTTCGCGATCCGGCCGGCCATCGGCACAGCCGACAAGGCGAATCCAGATTCGGTGGGGACCAACTCGGGTGTGCCGAGCCAGATGGTGGCTCAGGACACGATGATCACCCGGGAATACATCCTGAGCCGGCCCATGCTGGAGACGCTCGAAGCACAGCTGCCGCTGCGCGAATGGTTCAGCAGCGACTCTATCGACTACGCATCGCGCTTCGATCCGAGCAAGCCGATCGAGAAGTTCCTGCGCTACTGGAAGCGGCGCGTCGATATCGATATCGAGCCCGGCTCCGGGATCATGTCGGTCAGCGTCGAGGCCTTCAGCCCGGACCAATCCCTCGCCATCGCCAAGGCCGTCATGAAGGAGGCCGAGCGGATGGTGAACGACCTCAGCGTCAAGGCGCGTGAGGATGCCGTGGCAGAGAGCACCCGCGAGCTGAAGCTCGCCGAGGAGCGGATGACCAAGATCCGTCTCGCGATGCGCGATCTGCGCAACCGCGAAGGTGTGCTCGACGCGCAGAAGTCGAATGAGGTCAATCTGAAGATGGTGGCCGAGCTGCGTTCGGCCCGGATCAACCTCGCGGTGCAGCTTGCCATCGGTCAGCGCGATCTCGGGCCTGAATCCCGCCGGATCATCGACATCAAGCAGCAGATCAAGGATCTCGACGAGAACATCGCCCGGATCGAGCGGCAATCAGCCAGCCAGGATCCGGAACAGAAGCGCCTGCTCTCGGATGCACTGACGCGGTTCGAAGCGCTCGATAACGATCGCAAGAACGCGGAGAAATACTATCAGCAGGTGCTGGCCGCCTACGAGCGCTCCCGCATCATCGCAACGCGCCAGATCGAGTTCTTCAGCCCGATCGTCGAGCCGGTTCGGGCGGAATCCTCCGTCGAGCCGCGGCGGATCCTGATGATCAGCCTGATTACCGCGGGCTCCGCCGTGCTGTTCGCAGCGGCCATGTTCGCGCGCAAGATGATGGCCTGAGGGTCGGCGAACACCGCGCCTTCGTTCAGGCGCTCGCCGCAGGACCGGATACCGGCTCGACGCAAGCCAGCGCGTCGAGCCAAGGCGTTAGACTGGATTCGGATCGCGATGCGGTCGGGGCCGCTCCTAACGGCTGGTGCCGGTGGGAAGGTCGGATCGGCTTGGCGTCGGTCCGACGGTGCCGCCGGTCCAGCCTTGCGCGCGCCACCCATCGGCGCGCTCGTCGAGGTCGATCGATCCTGCCCGATCCAGGATGGTGAGGACGTGTTCGGCCCGAGCATCCTCGGCGCGGACCGTCACCAACGTCCCACCCCGGCGCACGCCCTCGGCGTAGGTCTCGGCCTCGCCCTCGCTCAAGCCCGCCCCAGTCAGGCCACCGATCAGCCCACCGGCAGCCGCCCCGACGCCCGCCGCCGTCACGGCCGCCACGAGCCAGCCCGCCGCCACGACGGGGCCGAGCCCGGGGATTGCGAGGAGGCCCAACCCCGCAAGCAGGCCCGCACCGCCACCGAGAACCGTACCAACCGTAGCACCCGTGCCGGCGGAATCGATCGCCTCATCCGGCTGCTCCGCCTTGTCGATGGGCGGTAGCGCAGAGGCGCCGGGCTCCGTCCGGTTCGAGATGATGCTGATCTCGCTGTGGGGAATGCCGGCCGCTTCGAGCTGGTCCACCGCCCGGGCGGCGGCCTCGTAATCGTCGAACAAAGCGGTCAGGGCGCGCGCGGCCATGGCAATCTCCCGAAACTTCGGGCCTCACGCCCGGATCCGTGGCGACGGCGCCCCCGGTTGCAGCGGGAAACGGGACGGCTGTGACCGGGTCAAGCGATCGCCGACCGGTCAAGCGATGGATCCGCGACGGGTTCCCGTCCGCTCATGCCGGCGTTCTTAACGAGCCGCTAACCATCCACCCGGCAGATCTTGCCGGGTTCGCCATCGGGGACGCCCCCGCTGCGGACCACGACGGGTGGGATCGATGGCGGAGACGGCAAGCGCGCCGGCACGGATGGGCGCTGCGGCGCTCCTGGGACAGCTCGCGTTGCCGACCCGCAGCGACGTGCAGGCGCTGTCGAAGCGGTCCGATCTGCTGTTCGCCACCGGCGTGCTCGGGATCCTCGCGGTCCTGATCTTCCCGCTGCCGGCGATGCTGCTGGACCTGCTGCTGGCGGTGTCGATCATCATCTCGGTGCTGATCATGATGACCGGGCTGTCGATCGACAACCCGCTCGAATTCACCGTCTTCCCGACGTTGCTGCTCATCGCCACGATGTTGCGGCTGGCCCTCAACCTCGCCTCGACCCGCCTGATCCTTGGACACGGCCACGAGGGCACGGCGGCGGCCGGCCATGTGATCGAGGCCTTCGGTCACTTCGTGATGGGCGGCAACTTCGTGATCGGGATCATCGTATTCGCGATCCTGATCATCGTGAATTTCGTGGTGATCACGAAGGGCTCGGGCCGTATCGCCGAGGTGGCGGCCCGCTTCACCCTCGACGCCATGCCGGGCAAGCAGATGGCAATCGATGCCGATCTCTCCGCCGGCCTCATCGACGAGAAGGCCGCCAAGGCCCGGCGCGCGGCTCTTGAGGAAGAATCGTCCTTCTTCGGCGCCATGGACGGCGCCTCGAAATTCGTGCGCGGCGACGCGGTGGCAGCGCTGCTGATCACCTTCATCAACGTCGTCGGCGGCATCATCATCGGTGTCGCCCAGCAGGGCCTGAGCTTCGGCGATGCGGCCAAGAGCTACACGTTGCTCACCATCGGCGATGGCCTCGCGAGCCAAGTTCCCGCCCTGATCGTCTCCACGGCCGCTGGCCTTCTGGTCTCGAAGGCCGGCGTTAAGGGTGCGGCCGATAAGGCGCTTGGCAAGCAGCTCGCCCATTATCCGAAGGCGCTCGGCATGTCGGCGGCGGTGATGCTGCTGATCGCGCTCCTGCCCGGCATGCCGATGCTGCCGTTCCTGCTGCTGGGCGGCGGCGCCGGCTACGCCGCGTGGCGGATCAACAAGACCAATCTGGAGGCCCCGCCGCTCGACGCGCAGGGCGCCCCGATGGACGCCAAGGCCGTCGCGGCGGCGGCGGCTGCCAAGGAGGAGACGGTCACCGATCTGCTCAAGCTCGATGATCTGAAGCTCGAGATGGGCTACGCCCTGCTCGCCCTCGTCAACGGCGAGGGTCAGGACCGGCTCACGGATCAGATCAAGGCCCTGCGCCGGCAGCTCGCGGCGGAGCTCGGCTTCGTGATGCCTTCGGTGCGGATCCTCGACAACGTCCAGCTCGACGCCAACACCTACGTGGTGCGGGTGAAGGAGATCGAGGCCGGCACCGGCCGGATCTTCCCCGGCCAGTTCATGGCGATGGACCCGATGGGTGGGCAGGTCCAACTGCCGGGCCAGCACATGCTGGAGCCGACCTTCGGCCTGCCGGCCACCTGGATCGACGCGGCGCTCCGTGATCAGGCGCAACTCAAGGGCTACACGGTGGTGGACGCCGCCACCGTGGTCTCGACCCACCTCACCGAGGTGATCAAGGCGCATGTCTCCGAACTCCTCAACCACGTCGAGGTCTCGAAGCTGCTGCGCGAGCTATCGAAGGAGCACACCGACCTGCTCAAGGAGATCGTTCCGTCGCAGATCGCCACCACGGGCATTCAGAGGGTGCTGCAGTTCCTCCTGGCCGAGCGCGTCTCGATACGCGACCTCGGGGCGATCGTAGAGGCGATCGCTGAGGTGGCGGGCAGCGTCAAGAACCCGCGCGACGTGGTCGAGCACGTCCGCGCCCGGCTCGGCCGGCAGATCTGTGCGCAGTACCAGGACCAGAATGGCAGCCTGCCGATCATCACCCTGTCGCCGGCCTGGGAGCAGGCCTTCCTGGAGTCGATCGTCGGCGAGCGGGAGGAGCGCTACCTCGCGATGCAACCCTCGAAGCTCAGCGAGTTCGTCACGGCCGTGCGCGATCGGTTCGAGGCGGCGGCGCGGCAGGGCGAGATGCCGGTGCTGGTGACTTCGGCCCAGACCCGGCCATTCGTGCGCTCGATCATCGAGCGCTTCCGGCGGGAGACGCCGGTGATGAGCCAGGCCGAGATCCACCCGCGGGCGCGGCTGCGGACGGTGAGTTCGATCTGAGGGCATTGAGGATACGGCGTTGCCGACCCATTGCGCATCCGCCTGCAGCGGGTGGCACGACCACCTGTCTGAGTCGAACACCGCCGCTGACGATCGAGCGCGAGGCGCTCCCTCTCCCGCACGGGGGACCCGCGCCACGTCCTGCGGACATTTGGCAGCCCACGCTGTGCGTGTCCGCAAGCCTCTGCGGGGCGGGTGCGAAACGCCCCCTTACCCGCCTCAGATCGCCTTCTGCTTGAGCTCCCGCTCCAGCTCGTGCGGGTCGAGCCCGGGGGCGACGACAGGCGGATCCGGGACCACCGCCACCGTCGGACCGCGCGCGGCCGAGTCGATCGCTGCCGCAAGCCTGGACCGCTCGAAGACGACCACCACAACCACCGAGATCAAGGCCGGGATCCAAAAGTAGAAAATCCGGAAGATGATCACCGCCGCGATGATTGCGTCCTTCTGGGCCTCATCGGTGATGTGCATCGCCGTGATGAAGACGATCTCGAAGACGCCGAGACCGCCCGGGGCGTGCGAAGCTAGGGCCACCGAGAACGAGGCCAGAAAGATCGCCAGCACCGGGATGAAACCCGGGTTCATCGCCTCGGGAAGCGCGAAGTAGATGATGCCGGCCGCGCCCAGCAACTCCAGCGGAGCCGCCAGAAGCTGGCGGCCCATGATGCCCGGCCGGGGATATTCGAGCTTGAACGAGCGGATGTGCAGCGGGCGCAGGTGCAGGATCGAGCCGATCACGTACAGGCCGACGAAGGCCAGCATCCCGATCCCGACAATCAGCGCTATTTTGGGGTCGGTGAGGAAGCCCGGCAGCCTGCCTTCGAGCCGGCTCAGCAGATGCGGATCCACCACCAGCGTGAAGCCGCCGAGCAGCACCGTGCCAAGGAAGAAGGTGAAGGAGCACAGGGCCACCAGCACGGCGACCTGCGCCGCGGTCAGGCCCTTGGCGGTGTAGGCCCGGTAGCGCACCAGGGCGCCCGAGAAGACCGAGGCGCCGATATTGTGCGAGAGCGCGTAGGTCGTGAAGGAGCAGA
This sequence comes from Methylobacterium phyllostachyos, assembly GCF_900103445.1. Taxonomy (GTDB): domain Bacteria; phylum Pseudomonadota; class Alphaproteobacteria; order Rhizobiales; family Beijerinckiaceae; genus Methylobacterium; species Methylobacterium phyllostachyos. Next base: position 25,426 of record NZ_FNHS01000001.1, read on the forward strand.
GCGAGACGAACAGCCACGAGATGTGGCGGATGCCCAGGTGCAGCAGCGCGATTCGGTCGTACCACGCGAGGGCCGAGTAGGCGACAAGGGTCGAGAGGGCCGCCAGCAGGATCCGGTGCGGCGGGATCGCCAGGATCGCGGCCCAGATCGCCGCGAGCGAGGTCGTCTTTAATTCCTGGTAGAGAAAATAGCCCGATACGACGACGGCGGCCAGGCCGATGAGCGGCCAGATGAACTCGCTGATCTTCTTCATGAACACCGACGCCCCGGGGAGAGCCCCTGATGCGCCGTCACGCGGCGCCCTGCAAGCGGCGTGACGCCACCAAGGGCCCCCTTGTCAGGTGATCATGACGGTTTCGTGCCGCGCGCCCGGTGGAGCCGGCCTCCGCACCCGCCGTCTCAGCCCCGGGCGCGGTTCAGCCCGATCCCGTCCATCGCAGCCTGTTCGCGGACCGATTCGGCAGCCCGTTCGGCGGTGCGCTCCCGATCGTTCAGGATCTCGACCTTCTTCAGCTCCTCGAAGGCCTCGCCCAGCTCGGCCTTGGCCTCGGCAAGCTGCCCCTCCAACGCCTGTGCGGATTGGCGCATGTTGTCCCGGCGGGTGGCCGCCGCACGGGCATAAGTCGGGTAGGCGAAGTGACCGACATCGGTGATGCCGGCGCGGGCCTCCTCGACGGCGACCTCCCGGTCCAACTCCACCGCCATGCGCTGGAAGTCGGCCATCATCATCTCGATTTGAGTCACGCGCCGGCGCTTCTCATCGACCTGGAAGCGGCGCAGGCGGATCAGCGTGTCACGCGATTTCATCAGGACGCTCACTCCACGCAACGCTCAAGGCCGTGCCGAGGATCGCGCCTGGCCCGTGCCCCTAGGCCCCGCCGACGATCTGACCGAGCCGTGCGTAACCATCGCTGATGGACGTTGCTTCTTCCTTACCCTGCCCAAGAAAAGCCTCAAGATGCGGCATGAGCGCCACGGCCTCGTCGACCTCCTGCGATGAGCCCGCGCGGTAGGCGCCGAGCCGGATCAGCTCCTCCATGTCGGCGTAGGTGGAGAGCACACGCCGTGCCCTTCGCACCACCGGCAGAAAGGCCGGATCGCAGGATCGCGGCATCGTCCGCGAGACCGAGCGCAAGACGTTGATCGCTGGGTAGCGCCCGCGCTCGGCGATGGCGCGCTCCATCACGATGTGGCCGTCGAGGATGCCGCGCACCGCGTCGGCCACCGGCTCGTTGTGGTCATCTCCCTCGACCAGAACCGTGAACAAAGCCGAGATCGTCCCCTGTCCGACCCCGGGTCCCGCCCGTTCCAGCAGGCGCGGCAATTCCGAGAAGACGGTGGGCGTGTAGCCCTTGGCGGTGGGTGGCTCGCCGGCGGCAAGGCCGATGTCGCGCTGGGCCATCGCGAAGCGCGTGATCGAATCGATCATGCACAGCACCTTGGCGCCCTGATCGCGAAAATGCTCGGCGACCGACAAAGTCACGTAGGCGGCGTTGCGGCGCATGAGGGCCGGCTCGTCCGAGGTCGCCACCACCACCACCGAGCGGGCGAGGCCTGCTGCGCCCAGATCATCCTGCAGGAACTCCTGCACCTCGCGCCCGCGCTCGCCGACGAGGCCGATCACCGCCACGTCGGCTGCGGTGTAGCGGGCCAACATAGAGAGCAGCACGGACTTGCCGACGCCCGAGCCCGCGAAGATCCCCATCCGCTGGCCGGCGCACATGGTCAGGAAGGTGTTGATACACCGGACCCCGAGATCCAGCGGTCCGCCGACCCGGCTGCGCGCATGGGCCGGCGGGGGGTCGGCTCGGAGGGGATAGACGTCCGGACCCTGTGGCAGGATCCCAAGCCCGTCCACGGGACGGCCCAATGCGTCGATGACCCGGCCGAGCCATGCCGCAGACGGGCGGATCGCGCCGGCAGCCTCATCGCGGACATAGGCCGGACAGCCGCGGCGGACCCCCTCCAGCGAGCCGAAGGGCATGGCCAGCGCCCGGTCGCCTTGGAAGCCGATGATCTCGCAGGGTACCCGCCCCCGGCCGTCCGCACCCTCGACATCGATCCGGCCGCCGAGCCGCATTGCCGCCACGGGCCCCGCAATCTCCACCAGCAGGCCCCGGATCGCCACGACCCGGCCGTAGGTCTCCAGAACCTCGACGCGGTCCAGAGCCGCCTGTGCCGCCGCCAGGGAGGAAACGGATCTTGCCGAATCCTGTGTCATGAGCCGCGCTCTCAACGCTTCGTTTACCGGCCTCCTTAACACTGCGATCCACGGTCACGTAGCGCCCCGATCCGGCGCGGTTGGCGGTCAAGCTCGATGAAGTCGGGCCTCTGTGTCCGGTGAACCACAGGTCGGATCGAAGCATTGCGTGAGAGGTACTTAGTCCGCCGGGGTGGATGCTCGGGCCGCGAGAGAAGCGGAATCACGGAGCCGGTCGGGGCCGGAGGAGCGTTATTCCTCCAGTCAAGCTCGCGGTTTCGCGAACGAAGCGCTTGCGGGTAGGAATCAGGTTTTGTTAACGATTAATCCATAGCGTCCCACGTCAAGAGCGACGAGGCGCCCGTCCACAGGCCGGTGGCGGGCGAACGATAGGGACGTGTCTGCGCGCTGATGCGGCCGGCTGGGCTGGGGACCGACGATGCGGGTACTTTTGATCGAGGACGACAGCGCGACAGCGCAGAGCATCGAGTTGATGCTCAAGTCCGAGAACTTCAACACCTACACCACCGACCTTGGTGAAGAGGGCATCGATCTCGGTAAGCTCTACGATTACGACATCATCCTCCTCGACCTGAACCTGCCCGACATGTCGGGCTACGAGGTGCTTCGCAACCTGCGCGTGGCGAAGGTTAAGACCCCGATCCTGATCCTGTCCGGCATGGCCGGCATCGAGGACAAGGTTAAGGGCCTCGGCTTCGGCGCCGACGACTACCTCACCAAGCCGTTCCACAAGGACGAGTTGGTGGCGCGCATCCACGCCATCGTGCGCCGCTCGAAGGGTCACGCCCAGTCGGTCATCACCACTGGCGACCTAATCGTGAACCTCGACCAGAAGACCGTCGAGGTCGGTGGTGCCCGGGTGCATCTGACCGGCAAGGAGTACCAGATGCTGGAGCTCCTCTCGCTCCGGAAGGGCACGACGCTCACCAAGGAGATGTTCCTCAACCATCTCTACGGCGGCATGGACGAGCCCGAGCTGAAGATCATCGACGTGTTCATCTGCAAGCTGCGCAAGAAGCTCGCCAACGCCAGCTCGGGCAAGAACTACATCGAGACCGTCTGGGGCCGCGGCTACGTGCTGCGCGAGCCGATGGACGGCGAGGAGCGCATGGCGGTCTGATCCGTCGGGACCCGATCTCGAAAAACCCCGTGCGGTCCGGCCGCGCGGGGTTTTTGCTGTCTGGTTCAGCGCATCGTCACCGCGTGCGCAGCGAAGCGATCCCGGGCAGCGCAACGGGGATCAGCGTGGCACCGCAGGGTTGCTTCGCTGTACAGGCAAAAACGGAGGCGCCATCGGCGACCGGGGGGATCAGCGCGCCCCGGAGCCCGAAAAGACCTGAGCCGCCGGCGCGATGACCACGTAGCGTCCGCAGGGTGCGGCCCGGCTGATCACCGCGCTCGCGACGCCCCACACGTAGGTCCCGTTGCGATCCTGCGCGACCACCGGTCCGCCGGAATCGCCGAAGCAGACCTGGGCGCCCCGGGCCTGGGCGATGGTCAATCCGGTGCTGCTGGCCACGAGCGGCGTGAGCGTCGCCGTGCGCAACCGGCCGACGCTGCCCCTGGACAAACCGGCCCCGGCGATTCGCAGGCGCTTCGGGACCCGCTTGGGATCGGCCGCAAGCGCGATCGGGCGGCGATCCGTCACCGGCTCGGTGAGGCGGAGCACCGCGAGGTCGAGGGAGAGATCCGCGAGGCTCACGTCGGGCGCGGCGTTGGGCAACATCTCCCCCGGATCCGGACTGTAGCGGGCGGCGACCCGCGCCGCGCGGACCGGACGCGCCGGCTCTGTACCGCGAAAGAAGATCACCAGCGCGCCCAACGGGTCGCCATTGACGCAATGCGCCGCCGTCAGCACGAGGTCCGGCGCGATCAGGACGCCGGTGCAGCGGGTCAGCTTCAGGGCTTCCTCGGGCTGGGTGATCGTGCCGATCGCGACGGTGGCCCGCGCCAGCGCATCCCGTCCGGCCGGTGCGCCGCCCTCGATGGCCGCGGCCGGCCCGGCGAGGCCAAACCCGATCGCCAAGGCCGATCCCACGCGGGCTAGGCGCCCCCCGAAGGTCCCGAAGATGCTCACGTGCGGATCTCTTTCCCGGCGAAACGTCCCGGTCCACAGATGCCGCCCGGGACGCCCGGCGCAAGCGGGCGAGAGGACGCGGCGGCCGTTACTGCCGCGTCCTCGGCTCCGATGTCAGCGCGCCACCGTCCAGGTGGTGGTACCGTCCTTGTTGTCCTTCACGGCGACACCCATCGCGGCGAGCGCATCACGGGCCCGGTCGGAGGCCGCCCAGTCCTTCGCGGCCCGGGCGGTGCGGCGATCGGCGATCAGCGCCTCGACGGCGGCGACATCGAGTCCGGATGCGGCGACCGCCTCCTGTTCGCGGCTGCTCCGGGTGCGGGTGAGGAGGCCGAACAGATGGGCTCCGGCCCGCAACGCCCCGGGCTGCGCCTCCGCGCCGCCGAGCCGATGGAGCTCGTTGATCGCTGCTGGCGTGTTCAGGTCGTCGCACAGCGCGTCGACCACCGGCTCGGGGATATCGTGTGCGGCGGGCGCGTCCCCAGCGACGTTGTACCAGCGGTCGAGCACGCGGCTCGACTCCTCCAGGCCCCGCAGGGTCCAGTCGATCGGCTGCCGGTAATGGGTCTTGAGCATGGTGAGGCGCACCACCTCCCCCGGCCAGTCCTTCAGCACGTCCCGGATGGTGATGAAGTTGCCGAGCGACTTCGACATCTTCTCCCCCTCCACCTGGAGGAAGCCGTTGTGCAGCCAGACATTGGCCATCACGGGTGTCCCGAAGCAGCAGCGGGATTGCGCCACCTCGTTCTCGTGGTGGGGGAAGATCAGGTCGATGCCGCCCGCATGGATGTCGAAGGTCTGGCCCAGGTGCTTGGCCGACATGGCCGAGCACTCGATGTGCCAGCCCGGTCGCCCCGGCGCGGCGATCCCGGCCGGCGATGGCCAGGACGGCTCGCCGGGCTTGGCGGGCTTCCACAAGACGAAATCGAGTGGCGAGCGCTTGTAGGGCGCCACCTCCACTCGGGCGCCGGCCTCCATCTCGTCGAGGGGGCGCTTCGACAGGCCGCCGTAATCCGGCATCGATGGCACGTCGAACAGGACATGGTCCTCGGCCACGTAAGCGTGGCCGGAGCGGACCAGCGCGTCGATCATCGCGACCATCTCGGCGATGTGGTCGGTGGCGCGGGGCTCGACGAAGCGGGGCCGCTCGCCCGCGACGTTCACGTCCTCCGGCATCAGCACGCCGAGGTCGCGCACGTCGCGGTGGAACTGCGCCAGCGTCCCGTCGGTGAGTTCGCGGATGGTGATGCCCCGCTCGGCCGCCCGGGCGTTGATCTTGTCGTCCACGTCCGTGACGTTGCGGGCGTACGTGACGTGCTCCGGCCCATAGAGGCGGCGCAACAGCCGGAACAGCAGGTCGAAGACGATGATCGGGCGGGCGTTGCCGATATGCGCGGCGTCGTAGACGGTCGGGCCGCAGGCGTAGATGCGGACATGCTCCGGATCGATCGGCGCGAAGGTCTCCTTGGCACCGGTCAACGTGTTGTAGAGCCGCAACATCGGCGCCATGAAACCCATCCTCCTCCCGACAGAGCGGCCGGCTCGTGCCCACCGGCTGGCGTCGGCAAATCGATCCTGCCCTCAGGGACCTACGGGCGGCACGCGACGAAGAGCGGCCGAACCGTGGCGCGGCGCGTAACGCCGCCACGGAAACCTGTTGCATCGCCGCGACGGCGCAGGCCGTCCGATGGGGCTAACGCAAAAGCGTGAGGAATTCGAGAAGGCCTTCGCGCGATGCGGGTAAGGCTTCCTTAACCGCGCCGGCGGACCGTCCGGGCGACGCTCCTCACGTCACAGATCCTGTGCCCAAGGACCCTCTATGCGACGCACGGCAGCCGGTTTCCTCGCCATCGCCTTCGCCACCGCCGGACTCGCGCATGCCGCGCTCGCGGGCAGTGACGGCGAGACGCCCGCCAAGGCACCGAGCCATGTCGAGAAGACCTTCCTGCTCCCGTCGAGCGACGGGTACGGCGTCGGCGAATGCCTGACGACCCCGGGCAGCAGCTGCGGTCAGGTCGTGGCCAACGCATGGTGCGAGGCGCAGGGCTACGCGGCTGCCAATTCCTATGGCGTCGCCGCGGCCGACGAATATACCGGTGCCATCAGCCAGCCGACCCCGGCCCCGACCGAACGTCCGATCCGCATCACCTGCCAGGACTGAACGGATCGGTCGGGGCGGCTTTCGCGCCCTTCAGCCCTTCAAGGCATCCGCGCATTTCGGTGCCGGCTCGGTACCCCAGGGGGCGAGCGGCACCGCCGAGGTCGAGTTCTTCGGCGAGCCCTGGATCACCTTGTCGGAATACACCATGTAGATCAGCGTGTTGCGCCGCGTATCGCAACCGCGCACGATCTGCATCGACTTGAAGATCAGCGAGCGGCGCTCGCTGAACACCACCTCGCCCTGGCTGAGCTTGCCCTTGAAGGCGATCGGCCCGGTCTGGCGGCAGGCCAGCGAGATGTCAGAGACATCCTCGGCCAAGCCTAGCGTTCCCTTGATCCCGCCCTTCTCGGGCTGCGTGTACCAGCAGGCGACGCCGGACACCGCCGGATCGTCGATGCCGTAGACCACCAGCTTGTCGTTCGGCGTCAGCGGACGCCAGACCGTCGATTTGTCGAAGATCCGGTCCGGCTCCTGGGCCACTGCGGAACCGGCGGCAGCGAGCCCCACAACAAGAAGCCCAACATAGGTGAGACTCCGATACCACATCGCCCGTCAATCCCCGCTCAAGCTTGCCGGGTGGATGTAGGAGGGGTGTCGTCGTCTTGCGAGGGGGCGTAGGATCCCGGTGCTTCGGCCCCGAAGCGCGGATGCACGCACGCCCGGACTTTTCCGGAGCGCCACGCAACCGGCCAACGCGATGCAGCCAATGCCTCACCGTCCGATCGTCCGTTCGCTCGGCCGCCTCATCATGAGCGCGGTCCTCACCCTCGGACTGTCCGGCACGCTCCTCGTCCCGGCAACCGCGCAGGAGACGTCGCCGGACCCGGGGGCCGCCGACGCGCGGCCGGTGCCACAGGTGGCCTCGCCCCAGTGCCGGCGGTACCGGGCCGAACTCGCGGCGCTGCACACCGGCGCCAGCACCACGCGGGCGCTCAACGACGAGATCGGGCGGCTGGAGGCCTATTACAGAGGCCTCAACTGCACGGAGAAGTTCCTGTTCTTCGACACGAGGCCGCCGCAATGCGGCGCCGTGGAGCAGCGCATCCGGGCTCTGAAGGCGACCTATGGCGGTGCGGTCTTTGACGACGACGGGACGCGCCGGCGCGAACTTCAGAACCTCGTGGCCGCCACCTGCCCGGTGCGGGAAACCTATGTGGCGATCGGCGAAGCCTACGCCCGAGGCGGTCCCCAGATGGTCTGCGTGCGCACCTGCGACGGCGGCTTCTTCCCGATGCGAAACTTGCCGGAGGGGCGCGGCGGCGCGGACGAGATGTGCCAGGCGCTCTGCCCGGGGACGGAGGCGCAAGCCTATTCCATGCCTTACGGCGACGACGCCCTGAAGCACGCCGCTACGGTGAAGGGCAGCCGCGCCTATACGAGCCTCGCGAACGCCTTCAAGTTCCGCAAGGAATTCGTCCCGAACTGTTCCTGCAAGCCCGAGGGCAAGACGTGGGCACAATCCCTCGTGAAGGCCGAGAGCATGCTGGTCCGGCACAAGGGCGACATCTTCGTGACGCCGATGCAGGCCGAGGCGCTCTCCCGCCCGAAGGTCAGGTTGACCCTGGTCGGCCGCGCCGACCGGACCGCCGCGGAACTGGCCGCAGACGCCGCCGGGCGTGCGGGGGTCGATCTGAAGGCCGACCCGGCCACGGGCGCCGACGCCAAGCCGGGGGATGCAAAGCCCGCGGATGCGAGACCGGATCACGTTGCCGTGCGCATCATCGCGCCCAACGTGATCGCAGTGCCCCAGCGCCTCACCCCCTGAGCCTGCGACCGCGCCGATCGGTGCGGAACCAAGTGTGGCGTCCCGTGTTCGGCTCGTCCGGAACCGACACGAGACCGCGATGCGCCTGCTCCGCCTGATCCTCCTCACCGGCACGGTGTTGCCGGGCCTCACGCTCGTGCAGCCCGCCAGTGCCGCGCCGGGCCGGATCCTGCTGGCACAGGGCGGACCGGACGAGCGCGGGCCCCGCGGCGGCGAGCCCCCGCATGGCGGCCCGCGTCCGGAGCGTCCGCCGCAGGAGCGCCCCGGCCCGCCCCCCGGCCCGCCGGCCGCGCGCGAGCGACCCGAGCCCCGGTCGGAACACGCCGCACCGCCGGCGCGCGAGCGGCCTGAGCCCCCGGCCCAGCGCCCGACGCCGAGCGAGCCGCCGCCGCGCGAGCGCGCACCCGAGCGCCGTCCAGAACCGGCAGCACCGCGACCCCCTACCCAAGAGCGACCGGAGCAGCGACCGGAGCGTCAGCAGGACCGGCGGGACCAGCAGCCCGATCGTCCGGATCGCATCCCCCCGGGGCGGTCGGCGCCAACTCGGCCCGGCCCTGATCAGCCACCTGCGCCGGATCGGGATCACGCGCCCCAGACGCGACCCAATCCCGAGCGTCCGCCGGCGGCCCAGCAGCGCCAGGCGCCGGATCGGGATCGCCCGGGTCCGGACGCCCAGCCGAACCGTCCTGTCCAGCGCGATGCCGTGCCAGACCGAACGCCCCCGGATCGTGGCCCGCCGGGCCAGCGCCCGGATGGCCCCGGGGCGCCTGGGGATCGCCGGCCGCCGCCCGATGCGGCCCCCGGTGGACCGGGCCAGCGCCCGGATGGTGCGCGCGAGAACCGGCAATTCGAGACTCGGCCGCAGCCGAATGCCGGCCCGGCCACGGAACCGGGTCGACCGGCACCGCCCAACGTGGCCCCCGGCATTCCGGGACGCCCGTTCCAGCCCCAGAACGCGCAGCCTGACGCGCATCCACCGGCTCGGCCGAACGGCACGCCCGGCGCCGAGCCCGGTCGGCCGCTGCCGCCCAACATGGCTCCGGGCATCCCGGGACGGCCGTTCGTGCCGCCCGGCCAAGCGCCTGGTCAGGCGCCGCCCGGCGGGTCACAGCCAGGACTCCCGCCGGCGGGCGGCCCGGGCGTTTCACCCGGACCCGGCGCCTTCAACCGGCCAGGTCAGCCCGGCTACGTGCCTGGCGGCTTCCGCCAGAACGACGCCGTCCGCGATTTCGAGCAGGTCCGCACGGATCGCCGCGAATTCACCGACAACGGCCGGACCTATTATCGGGAACCGGGCCGCATCATCGTGCAGGACCGGGACGGGTATCTGATCCGCCACGACGAGAACGAGCGTTTCCGATACCTCGACCCGCGCGGCTACCGCTTCGAGCGGCAGGGCGCCGATTTCTACAGCTACCTCGATCGGCCGGGCGGCGAGCAAGTCGTCACCGTGACGGACGATGAGGGCCGGCTGCTGCGCCGCTATCTCCGCTACAGCGACGGTCGCGAGATCGTGCTGATCGACAACAGCTATGCCGGCCCACTCCGCCCGGTCTACGACGACGTGGTGGTGCTGCCGCCTCCGGAGATCCGGATCCCGCGGGACCGGTATGTCTTGGATTACGCGCAGGCCGACGAGGGCGAGGTCTACGAGGCGCTGACCGCGCCGCCGGTGGTCGCCGTCGATCGCCGCTACACGCTTGACCAGATCCGCTACAGCCCGGATCTCCGGGCCCGGCTGCGCTCGGTCGACATCAACACGATCACGTTCGATACGGGCTCGTTCACCGTCACGCCGGATCAGGCGGCGAAGCTCTCGGTGATCGCCGCCGCGATGAACAGGGCCATCCAGGCCAACCCGCGCGAGGTCTTCCTGATCGAGGGCTTCACCGATGCGGTCGGCTCCGCGATCGACAACCTGTCCCTGTCAGACCGGCGCGCGCAGTCGGTGGCGACCGTGCTCACCCAGCAGTTCCAGGTGCCACCCGAGAACCTGACCACACAGGGTTACGGCGAGCAGTACCTCAAGGTGAACACGCAAGGCCCGTCGCGGGAGAACCGCCGCGTTGTGGTCCAGCGGATCACCCCGCTGCTGCAGCAGGGCCAAGGTCAGGCTGCGCCACCGCCTCCGCGCTGAGGGACGGCCGCGTGGTCAGATCCGGCGGGCGCTGCGGGGAGCGAGGCTGATCAGGCCGAGGACGGCCAGCCCGGCGCCGATCCGGGCCTTGGAGGCGGCACCAACCGCACGGGACGGGCTGCGCGCATTGCTTGCGGGCAGCATCGACGTGGCGCTCTCGACCAAGCCGGGCGGTTGCCTGCTGATTCTGGGGGCCGTGGCCAGCCTGCCTGCCAGCGAGATCCCGCGGGCGCGTCTCCAGGGCGCCCGCCGCGGGACCGTGGCGCTGATCCAGGCGCGGCTCCAGCGCGGCGTCGACGACGGGGACCTACCGCCAGGGACCGATGCGGGGGCGCTCGCGGCGTTCTTCCACGGGATCCTGCAGGCGATCTCGTTCCAGGCACGCGACGGCGCCACGCGCGAGGCACTGCGCGCCCTGATCGACCCGGCCCTTGCGGCTCTCGGGGCCGCATGACCGCGTCACACCCGTCCCTGGCCGTCGGCAAGCGGAAGTCCGATTGGACAACCGGGAGCGCGCGCTGCGATTGACGGCGGCGGTCGAGGACCGCACCAGAGCATGACAATCAGCGGTATGGGACGGCGATGGACAGCGAAGCGGACGGGCGGCTGATCCGGTCGGGGACACCGGTCTTCCGCCGCACGGCTCTGGCACTCGCGGCCGCCGGGTTCTCGACCTTCGCGGTGCTCTACGCGGTGCAGCCCCTGCTGCCGATCTACGCCGAGGACTTTTCCGTGTCGCCGGCCGAGAGCAGCCTCGCCTTGTCGCTGCCCTGCGGGCTGCTGGCGCTGGCGCTGCTGGTGGTCAGCCCCCTGTCCGAGATCTGGGGCCGCAAGCCGGTGATGCTGGCCTCGCTCCTGGCCTCCGCGCTGCTCACCATCGTGGCATCCGTCATCCCGGGCTGGCACGGCTTCCTGGCCTTGCGCGCCCTGACCGGGCTGACGGCGAGCGGCCTGCCCGCAGTCGCCATGGCCTACCTTGCGGAGGAGATGGACGCGCAGGCCATCGGCCTGTCCATGGGCCTTCTCGTCGGCGGCAACGCGCTCGGCGGCATGTCCGGGCGCCTCATCAGCGGGGTCATGGCCGACCATGTCGGCTGGCGGATCGGGCTCGCCACCATCGGTGCGCTGGCGCTGGCGGCGGCCTTCGCGTTCTGGCGCTGGCTGCCACCCTCGCGCAGCTTCGTCGCGCGCCGGATGGCGTGGCGCGAGGTTCCGGGCAGCTTCGGCCACCATTTCCGCGATGCCGGCCTGCCATGGCTCTTCGTCGAAGCGTTCCTGCTGATGGGCGGCTTCGTCTGCATCTACAACTACATCGGCTTCCGCCTGCTGGACCCGCCCTTCTCCCTCAGCCAGACGGTGATCGGCCTGATCTTCTCGGTCTACCTCGCCGGCATGGTGAGCAGCCCGGTCGCGGGCGAGTTGGCCAGCCGATACGGCCGGCGGCGGGTGCTCTGGCTTGCCACGGCCCTCGGGCTCGCCGGGATCATCATGACCCTCACCGACCACATCCTGCTGATTGTCCTCGGCATCGTGGTGACGACGGTGGGCTTCTTCGGGGCGCATTCGGTGGCGAGCAGCTGGGTCGGCCGGCGCGCGCGGCGCGACCGGGCGCAGGCCTCCTCGATCTACCTGTGCCTCTACTATCTGGGCTCCTCGGTGCTCGGCACGGCCGGCGGCTGGTTCTTCGCCCATTCCGGCTGGACCGGCGTGGTGATCTTCGTCGGCGGGCTCTACGGGCTGGCGCTGGTCGTAGCGCTGCGTCTATCCCGCCTGGAACCCTTGGGAGCCTGATTCGAGGACAGAAGCATGACCGGGCGCAACCATGCCAGCCACGTTGTCGATCAGTTCGGTGCGCAGGCCGCCGCCTACGTCACGAGCGCGGTCCACGCCGGCGGCGACGATCTCGACCGGATCGGCGCCCTGATCCGCGCGCGGCCGGGTGTCCAGGCGCTCGATCTCGGCAGCGGCGGCGGCCACGTCGCCTTCGCGGCGGCGGCGGCAGGCGCGGCTGTCACCGCCTACGACCTCTCCTCCGAGATGCTGGCCGCCGTCACGCAGGAGGCTTCGCGGCGCGGGCTCGACCGGATCGAAACGCGGCAGGGCGCAGCCGAGGCGCTGCCCTTCGCGGACGCGACCTTCGACGCCGTGCTGACCCGCTTCAGCGCGCACCATTGGCGCGACGTTCCGGCAGCGTTGGCGGAGGCCCGGCGGGTTCTGAAGCCCAACGGACTGCTCGTCGCCTGCGATGCGGTGGCCCCCGAGGATCCGCTGCTCGACACCCATCTCCAGGCTGTGGAGCTGTTGCGGGATCCCTCGCATGTGCGCGACTACCGGGTATCGGAATGGCGCGCCATGCTGGAGGCGGCTGGTTTCGCGCCCGGCGCCGTCATGACGAGCCGGCCGCGCATGGAGTTCGCGAGCTGGATCGCCCGGATGCGCACGCCGCCGGTTCATGTCGCGGCGATCCGCGCCCTCCAGGCTTCGGCCGCCGCAGAGGTCGCGGCGCATTTCGGGATCGAGCCGGATGGCAGCTTCCTCCTCGATTCGGCGTTGATCGAAGCCGACCCGCGCTGAGCGACGGCTTGGCCGTTGCGGAGGCAGCGCCGGGCTCCCATGTTCCTTGTCCGCGCAACCAGAGGGAGCCGACCCCGCCCGGGACGCGGCTCGATGATCCGGCCTGATCGAGCTCGTCACCGTCGTCCTGCTGATCGTGCTGAACGGCGTGTTCTCCCTCTCGGAGCTGGCCCTCGTCTCGGCGCGCAAGAGCCGGCTGCGCGCGCTGGCCGACGAGCGCCGGGCCGGCGCGAAAGCCGCCCTGTTGCTGGCAGAGGAGCCCGGCCGGTTCCTGTCGACCGTGCAGATCGGCATCACGCTGATCGGGATCCTGTCGGGTGTCGTTTCGGGCGCGGCCCTCGGCGACCGTTTCGCCCTGGTGCTGATCGATCTCGGTCTTCCCCGCGGCTGGGCCGACACGTTGGGCTACGGCCTCGTCATCGGCGTGATCACCTACCTGTCGGTGATCATCGGCGAGTTGGTGCCCAAGCACCTCGCCCTGCGCAATCCCGAGCGCATCGCCTGCACGGTGGCCCCCGGCATGCGCGTGGTCTCGAAGGTGGCGCTCCCCGCCGTGTGGCTGCTCGACGCCTCGACCCGGGCGGTTTTCCGCCTGATCGGACAGGAGACCGAAAGCGCCAGCGCCGTCACCGAGGAAGAGATCCGCAGCCTTGTGGCCGAGGCCGAGACGGCCGGCGTGATCGAAGGTGACGAGCGCGCCATGATTTCCGGGGTGCTGCGGCTCGGCGACCGGCTCGTGCGCGGCGTCATGACCCCGCGCACCGACGTGGTCTGGATCGACCTCACCGACGATCCCGATGTCATCCGGGCGCGGGTCCTCGCGAGCCCCTACGCCCGACTCCCGGTTGCCGATGGCGGCCCGGACGCGATGATCGGCGTCCTGCAGGTGCGCGACCTGATCGGCCCGCTGTCGCGGGGCGAGCCCCTCGACCTGCGCGCGCATCTGCGCCGGGCCCCGGTGGTGCCGGACACGTTGGACGCTCTCGACGCCCTCAATGCCCTGCGCAACGCCGCCGTGCCGATGGCGCTGGTCCATGACGAATACGGCCATTTCGATGGGCTGGTGACGCCGGCCGACATCCTCGACGCCATCGCGGGCGCCTTCCCCTCCGAGCAGATCGAGCCGGACGCGGTGCGCCGCCCGGACGGCTCCTGGCTGATCGCGGGCTCGATGCCGGCCGACGAGCTGGCCGACCAGCTGGGCCTGCGGCTCCCGACCTCGCGCGATTACGCCACCGCTGCCGGCCTCGTCATCGCCACGCTCCAGCGCCTGCCGGAGACCGGCGAGACCTGCGAGATCGCAGGCTGGCGCTTCGAGGTGGTGGATCTCGACGGACGCCGGGTCGACAAGCTGCTGGCGACCAAGCTGGAAGCGGCCGAGGCGGAATAGCTCAGTTCGCCTCCCCGGCAAGCCGCCGTGCTGCCCGGTCCCGCCCGATCAGGGGCAATAAGCCCGCGAGGTCCGGCCCGTGCTCCAGCCCGGTCAGCGCGAGGCGCAGGGGCATGAACAGGCCCCGGCCCTTGGCGCCGGTGCGGGTCCGGATCTCGGTGGTCCAGGCCTTCCAGGTCTGGAGGTCGAACGGCTCCGGCGGCAGGCTCTCCCGGGCGGCGGCGATCACGGCCGGCTCGGTGAGCACGGGCTCCACCGGGCCCGCGACCACCCGCCACCAATCGGCTGCGTCCGCGACCCGGCCGAGATTGGCCCGCACCGCCAGCCAGAACGCCTCCGCGCGATCGTCGGGGATTGCGAGATCCACAAGCCGGTCAGCCACCTCGGCATACGGCATGGCGTGGACGAGGCGCGCGTTGAGACCGTCGAGTTCCGCCGTATCGAAGCGGGCCGGCGCCCGGGAGATCTCGGTGAGATCGACGAGTTCCGCCAGCGTGTCGAGGTCGGGCACGGCCCGCACCGATTCGGCCGAGCCGGTGAGCACGGCCAGTGAGCGCACGGCGGCGGGCTCGTAGCCGGCCTCGCGCAGGCCGCGCAGCGACAGATGGCCGAGCCGCTTCGACAGCCCCTCCCCCTCCGCGGTGGTCAACAGGTTGTGGTGGCCGAACACCGGGACAGCGGCGCCCAGCGCCTCGAAGAGCTGCACCTGCACGCCGGTATTGGTGACGTGATCCTCGCCGCGGATAACGTGGGTGATGCCAAGATCGGCGTCATCCACCACGGAGGGCAAGGTATAGAGGTAGCTGCCGTCGGCGCGGATCAGCACCGGATCGGACAGGGACGCGCAATCGACATGGGCCGGGCCGCGGACGAGGTCGTCCCAGGTGACCGTCCGTCCTTCCAACAGGAAGCGCCAGTGCGGCCGGCGCCCCTCGGCCTCCAGGGCGGCGCGCTCCTCCGGCGAGAGGCGCAGGGCCGCCCGGTCGTAGATCGGTGGCTGGCCGCGGCCGAGCTGGCGCCTGCGGCGGCGCTCCAGCTCCTCCTGGGTATCATAGCAGGGATAGAGCCGGCCGGCGGCGCGCAGGCGGTCGGCGGCGGCGTCGTGCTGCGCCTTCCGGTCGCTCTGCCGGGCGAACAGGTCGGGCTCGATCCCGAGCCAGGCCAGATCCTCCTGGATCGCCTGGGCGAAGGCCTCGGTGGAGCGTTCCGCGTCGGTATCGTCGAGGCGCAACAGGAAGCGCCCGCCGGTTCTGCGGGCGAACAGCGCGTTCAGCAGGGCCGGCCGGGCATTGCCGATGTGGAGGTAGCCGGTTGGCGACGGGGCGAAGCGGACGAGAGTCATGACCCGCTCCATAACCGATCTCGCGCCGGATTGGCGCGGGACTTCTCACGGATCGCCCCCCGCTCACCTCATGGCACGCCGCTTCGGCAGCGCTACCCAGGGTGGTCGAAACCCGTCAAAAGGCTCCGCTTGGTGCGACGCGGGACGAGACGCAATGGCGAGCGACGAGACGGCCGATATCGTGGTGGTCGGCGGCGGGATGGTCGGCCTCGCCAGCGCCATCGCGCTGAAGGACCGCGGGCTCGACGTGGCCCTGTGCGATCCCGGCGAGGCCCGAGCCCGGACCTCCTACGGCAATGCCGGCGTGGTCAGCCGCGGCTCGATCCTGCCGATGTCGAGCCCGGCCCTCTGGGGCAAGCTGCCGGCCTACCTGCGCAAC
Organism: Methylobacterium phyllostachyos; assembly: GCF_900103445.1. Lineage (GTDB taxonomy): Bacteria > Pseudomonadota > Alphaproteobacteria > Rhizobiales > Beijerinckiaceae > Methylobacterium > Methylobacterium phyllostachyos. The sequence continues at coordinate 41,472 of NZ_FNHS01000001.1, forward strand.
GCCGACCGGAGCTTGCGCCTGAACCACGCGCACCTGCCGCGGGTCTTGCCTTACGCGGCGCATTTTCTGGCGAGCGCCCGCGCCGCGCGCTGGCGGCGGGCCGCCGAGGCGCTGCTGCCGCTCACGAGCGCGGCTTACCCGGCACACGAGCGCCTCGCCGCCCGCGCCGGGACGGGTGACCGGCTGCAGCGGACCGGTTGGCTGAAGGCCTACCGCACCGAGGACGCCTTCACGGCTGCCGCCCTGGAGCGTGAGATCCTGGCCGGGCACGGCGTGGCCTTCGAGATCTTGGATGGAGCGGCCGTACAAGAGGCGGAGCCGGCCCTGGTGCGGCCCTACGCCCGGGCGATGCTGCTGACCGAGACCGGCTCGGTGCGCGAGCCAGGCCGCCTCATCGAGGCCTGCGAGGCACTGTTTGCCGGCCTCGGCGGACGGCGCCTGCGCGGGAGCGTCACGCGCCTGGCGCGGGAAGCCGAGGGCTGGCGCATCGATCTCGAAGCCGGCACGGTCCGGGCCCGACAGGTGGTTCTCGCGGCGGGCGCCGCCTCGGGGGCGATCGCCCGGACTCTCGGCTATCGCTTCGCGGTGGCAGCCGAGCGTGGATACCATCGCCACTACGCCCTGCATCCGGAGAGCCCGCCCCTGACGCGGCCGGTGCTCGACACGGGCGCGGGCTCGATCCTGTCGCCGATGGGGGATCGCCGGGTGCGGGTGCTGTCGGGCGTGGAACTCAACGCCCGCGACGCCGCCCCGGATCATACCCAGATCGAGGCGGCCTCCCGGGAAGCCGCCGGAACGCTGCGGCTTGGCGGCCCCCTCGACAACGAGCCTTGGCTCGGCTCCCGCCCCTCCACGCCGGACGGGATGCCGGTGATCGGGAAGGCGCCGCGCCACGATGGGCTGATCTTTGCCTTCGGACACGGCCATATCGGCCTCTCGACCGGACCGATCACCGGCGAGATCGTGGCCGACCTCGCCACCGGGCGGACTCCAGCTGTGCCGGTGGCGGCCTTCGCGCCGGACCGGCTGCTGCGCTGGCCGCGGTTGTTCTAGATCTCAGCGCCAATCGTAGGGATCGTACGGATCCAGCGCCGCCCGGATCTTCCGCAGGATCTCCGGCTGCCGCTGGAGATCCGCATCCCGGGCGAGCGCCCGCAGGAAGGCTTTCGGCCCGTGCTCGAGGTCGCGGGTCAGGCCGTCGTAGCGGTCGGCCGGCTCCACATGGGGCGGGTTGACGGCGACCCGGTAGGCGAGCCCGCAGGTCGGTGGATCGATCCCCAGACGATAGCAGATCCGCACCCGCGCGAAGGGTGCCTCGGGGCGGTAGTCGACGCGATAGGCGCCGAGCCTGAACGCCCCGCCGGTCACGCGCTCGGCATAGGCCAGGGTCTGCGCCACGGTGGCGAAGCCTTCGGTGCGCCGGCCGCGCACGAGGTCGATCGCCGCGGTCTCCGTGGGCACGACCGACTGCGCGCAGGAGGCGGTGGCGATCAGTGCGAGCGCGAAAGCGGGGAGCAGGGCTCTCATGGGACCTTCACGGCTTCTTCATGCAGACGGCGACGGGCTCGGCATCCTTGGCGGCCTTCGCGGTCATGTCGAGGCAGCCCACCGTGGCAACGCCGTCCGTGACGGTCACCGACGGCAACACCGCCATGCCGCGGCAATAGGCTCCGATCAACGTCTCGTCGCGTTGGCAGGCCACGTCGAGCCGGATCTGGCTGTTCATCGCTGGACCCGGTGCCCCGGCGGGGCCGGCCGGGCCACGTTCGCCCGTGGGGCCGCGTTCGCCCGTCGCCCCGTTGAGGCCCGCCGGTCCCTGTGGGCCGGCCGGGCCCGCATCGCCCTTCGGGCCGGGTGGACCGGCCGGTCCCGGCTTCGCCGCATCGCAGCCGGCCAGCGCAAGCGCAGCGATCGTGGCGGCCACGAACGCGATCAGGGGGGCTTTCATGCGGTTCCCGGGCCAAGCTCGCTGTGCCCGAAATGGCGCAGAGCGCCGGGGCGTCAATCGCCTCCGGGATTAGAAACAATCCGCACCAATTCCACATGAAACGATCAGGATTCGCCGGCGGGAGGATCAACCGGCTGGTCCAGCTTAAGTCTTTCGTAAAAGATCTATCTTACGCCGGACATAATGCTTGTCATCTGCTGAACAACTGGCGAATGCCGCAGCGACCATCATCGTTTCCCGATAAAGGCAGTCCGTCAGGTTGTCGTCTGGCACGGTTTCGAGGCGATGCCGACGGGGCGGCAGCGGTCGAATTCGCGCTGGTGGCGCTGCCGTTCCTGGCGCTGTGCGGCGCGATTTTTCAGATCGCCTTTCAGATCTGGGCGGCACAGAATTTTGATCGCGCCCTGCAGAATGCGGTCCGCACGATCTTCACCGGACAGTTCCAGCAGGCCAATGCCGGGCAGACCGACGCCACCAAGTTACTCGCTGCGCTGAAGACGACGATGTGCGGACCGGCCAATGCCACCATCGTCAACATCTTCAACTGCCAGAACGTCAAGATCGACGTCGCGACGGCGGGGACGTTCTCGAGTGCCAAGCCCTCGACCCCGGTCGACACCGCGACCGGCACGTGGAACGCCAGCTTCGGCACGAACTACGCCTGCGCGATGCCGGGCACGATCGTGATCGTCACGGCGGCGGTCCAGTTCCCGACCTTCTTCAACCTCATGGGGCTGCGCACCAAGCAATTCACGACCGGCAGCGGTGCCGGATCGAGCCTGCTGGTCTCGACGGCCGTCTTCCGCACGGAACCCTACCAGACCGTCGGGGCGAGCCCGTGCTGAAGCGTCTCGCCCGCACAGCCAAGGGCCTGCGGCGCGACCGGCGCGGCGCCGCCGCGGTGGAGTTCGCCGTCATCCTGCCGGTCCTGCTGGCCATCTGGGCCGGCATGACCGAACTGGCGCACGCCATCGACGAATGGCGCAAGCTGACCCTGTTTGCCCGGACAGTCGCCGACCTGACCGCACAGGGCGACACGAAGAATCCCATCAGCACGACCTTGATGGGCGACATCTTCGCGTCCGCCACGACGGTCATGCGTCCGTTCAACGCCACGAATGCGAAAATCGTGGTCAGCGCGATGGGCGTCAGCCTGAAGAATGGCATCCTGATCCCGTCGGTCTGCTCCAGCCTGGCCAATGGCAATGCCACCGCCCGCGGCACCGGCCCGGCGAGCGACCTCACCGTACCGCCGGGCTATCAGACGGCCGGCATGCGCTACGTCCTCGCAGAAGTCAGCATCAGCTATACGCCGATGATCGGGACCGCCCTGGTGAATCTCGTCAAGGGCGTCGGCAACACGATCACCTTCTCCGGCGTGGTGCCGTGGCCGACGCGGGGCGGAAAGACCTACGGAACCAACACATACACCGAAGTGGTGTTGCCCGGTACCAATGCGACGGCGTGCGATGGCTCGACTCCCTGACGGACCCCGCCACTTCCTGCCGCATCGCGGCGGCAACGTCGCGCTTCTGTTCGCCTTCCTCAGCGTGCCAATGCTGATGTTCGGTGGCGCGGCGGTCGATTACGGCTTCGCGACCCGGCTGGAGACGAAGTTGCAGGCGGCGACCGACGCGACCGCGCTGCTCTTGTGCCAGACGCCGCTCACCACCAGCTCAGCCGACCTCAACATCCTGGCTCAGACGGCGATGAACGGTGCCATGGGGGCAACGAACCTCGTCGTCGACCCCCTGGGCATCACGAGCAACCCGCGCCAGATCACCCTGACGGCGCACAAGCTGTCGACGACCTTCTTCGGCAAGCTCACCGGGACGACGCGCATCAATCCCGGGGCCACATCGCAATGCGCTACACCCCTGCCGAAAACCTTCGAGATCGCCCTGGTGCTCGACAACACTGGATCGATGGCATCGTCGAGCGGTGGCCAGTCGAAGCTGCAGGCGGTGCAGACCGCGGCGACGAACTTCGTCAACTACGTCTCCACCAACAGCGCCTTCTCAAGCGCGACACGGATCGCGATTGTGCCCTTCGCGGGCGCGGTGGCGGTCGATCCGACAGCCTACCGATATGCCCCCTGGATCGATGTGAACGGCCAGTCGAGCTATCACTGGCTCAACGTGGGGTCGCTCAGCGGGACGGGCTTTACCAGTCGATTCGATATCTTCAACAAGCTCCAGAATGCCAGCGCGAACTGGGGCTGGGCCGGGTGCCTGGAGACGCTGCCCTATCCGCTGAACGTTCAGGACGGGTCACCCACGTCGGGAAACAAAGACTCGCTCTATGTCCCGCTCTTCGCGCCCGACGAGCCAGGCGACGGCAGCAGCGGATATGCGAGCTACACATATAACAGCACTCAAAACATAAGCTTCAACAGTTACATCGACGACTATACGGGCGTCGGAAGCTGCACCAAATGGTCGTCGAATCCGAGCTTTCAAACCGCGGAAGGGCGCGCCTGCAAATACTCCAACCCTCGCGACGCGGCGCCGACATTGTCGAATCCCTATACCAAAATTCCGAATGGACCGAATTTCGGCTGCACGACACAGCCGCTTCAGCGGCTCACCAAAGACACGACCGCTCTGAAAAACGTTATCAACAAGATGGCGCCGTTGGGATCAACCAATATTCATGAAGGTTTCATGTGGGGCTGGCGGACGCTCTCTCCTCTGAGCGTCTTCGCAGACGGCGCCCCCTACTCTTCAAGCTCCAATACTACTAATGCAAACACGATCAATAAAATCATTATTCTGATGACAGATGGGGAGAACAGTTGGCCGGATAATCCATATACAAACTACAATGGCTCCATGTATTTCGCGGCAGGGTATTTTAGAAACATGGACGGATCCAGTCCCAACAGCAGGCTCCCGTCAACCAATCAGGACATCTCGGATGCGGGGAGCGCCCGCAACGCTCTCGACGCGCTCACCGCTACCGCCTGTAAAAACGCGAAGGCCGTCAACATCTCGATCTACACGATCGGATTCAGCATTGCCTCCGATCCGATCGACGCCGCGGGCCAGACGCTTCTGAAGAACTGTGCCTCGTCGGCGGATCAGTACTTCCTCGCCAACGACTCGGATGGGCTGCTCGACGCCTTCCAGAAGATCCAGTCCAGCATCGGGAAATTGCGGCTGACGCAGTAACGGATCCCTGCGGAACGGATGAGCTATGCAGGGCCCTCCTTCCCGGACGACAGCCCCCTTTTCCTGCGCACGCGGCGAAACGATCCGACGTTTCGCCACCGCTACCGATGCCGCGCCGGGCTGCCGGACACGGGCGTAACGGCAGGATCCGCCGTTCGGAACCGGTCCTATGATGCCGATCATCCGGGACGTCAGCGACAGCCAGGGCCCTGTCCCCTCACGCAAAGGGGATAGCTCGCGGCGCCTGAAACGGCTGGCTCGTACATCGCCGCCGGTTATCGACCTCAATCGTCCCGGTAGACCCGCTCGCGCCGCTCGTGTCGCTCCTGCGCTTCCAGCGACAGGGTGGCGATCGGCCGGGCGTCGAGGCGGCGCAGGGAGATCGGCTCGCCGGTCTCCTCACAGAAGCCGTAGGAGCCGTCCTCCAGCCGGGCGAGCGCGGCGTCGATCTTGCCGGTGAGCTTGCGCTGGCGGTCCCGCGCCCGCAATTCGATCGACCGGTCGGTCTCCGAGGAGGCGCGGTCGGCGAGATCGGGATGGTTCTCGTTCTCGCTCTGCAGCGCGACCAGGGTATCCTGCGCCTCGCGCAGGATGTCGGTCTTCCAGCTCAAAAGCTTGCGCCGGAAATACTCGCGCTGCCGCTCGTTCATGAAGGGCTCGTCGTCGGACGGGACGTAGCCGTCCTCCAGCGTCACCTTCGCCATGCGTCACCCTCGCTGGAATCGAGCCGCCCACCAGGGGATGGCCGGTGCGCGGCGATAACGTGAGGTGCCGTATAGTCGAGGTGCTTAATCGCGACAACGCGCACAGGACCGGCGTCTTTAAAGCGTCGTCATTGCACCGCCGCGTGCGGCAATCCGGTCACGGTACAGATGTTTTACTCTGTCATCTGTGTCCGCAACCGGACGATCGCGTCGGCGATCTCTGTCGTCAAGGTTCGCCCCAGGGGCAGCCTGTAATGCGTCTGGTCGAAGAACAGGTCTGGATCGGTTGATCCGGGGCGTCCGTCGCGCCAATCCACCACCGCGCTCGACGGGTGCGTCGCCAGGGCGGTGCGGACCTCCGATCGGCAGGCCGCTTCAACCCTTGCCCGGGGGCTGCCGGGCGGCGGCTCGGCGCGGGCGTAGACCGGAGGGAAGACGACCACCACCGGCGTCCGCCCGGGGATCCGGGCGAGTTCGGCCCGAAACCTCTTGGCGATCGGGAACGGGCCGCCGTGATGCGGCTCCGGCTCGGGACCGACCGGCTTCTCGAGCGCCGCCTTCTTGGCCGGATCGACGCCGAAGCCCTGGCTCAGATAGTTGCGCTCGTAATCCCACCAGCCGTCGGCGGCGGCGGTCTTGTGATGCGGATTCAGGAGCCAGCCCAGGCGATTGACCGTCTCCTGGGCCGCCGGGAAACGGATCAGGCCACCGAGATAGTCGGGCCAGCCGCCGAGCAGCCAGTAGGGAAACCCGTGCTCACTCGGGAAGGCGGGATCGTCCGCGCACCAGAACGAATCGGCCGAGAGCACGAGGGCGGCGGGCCGGGCGTGGTGCTGGAGGTACCAATCCAGCACCGCGAACTGCTCGGCCGGTCCGGTCGCCGGTACCGAGAGCTGGACGAACGGGATGCCGGTGAGCCGGGTCAGCGCCGCCGGCTCGATGAGCTGGATGTGCGAGTTACCGATCACCGCCCCCGTATAGGCCGGATCGCGTCCCCGCACGGCCGAGGCGGTCCGCGGCCCCTGCGGCCGGACGGCGCCGCGCGACAGCAGGGTCGAGCGGCCGGTATCATAGGGATCGATCAGCACCGCGAGCGCCAGGTAGCCGACGAACACGCCGGCCACCGACAGCAGCAGGAAACGGGCGAAGCTCAGCCAGTTCCGGTCGGCGCTCTGTGGGGTCACCGCCATGCTCAGAACTGGAAGTAGATGAACTCGTAGTTCGCATCGTCGCCGATCTTCAGCAGGACGAGGACGAACAGGAGCGCGAAGCCGAAGGCGAGCAGACGCCGCGGCGGCAGCCGGTGGACGGCGTCCCAGGCGGTGGGCCCCACCGTGGCGACGAGGGCGGCGACCGCGATGGTCCGCCACTTGAAGCCCGAGCCCTTCGGTGCCAGCCCGAACAGTCCCTTGAACAGGATGAGCGCGGCCTCAAAACTCGTCGCCCGGAACAGGACCCAGGTCAGCATCACGAAGAGGCTTGTCAGCAGCCAGCCGGCGGGGACCGGGATCGCGATCCGGGCGCGCCGCGCCAGCACGCCGATGCCGAGGCCGATCCCGTGCAATGCCCCCCAGGCCAGGAAGGTCAGGCCCGCCCCGTGCCAGAGACCGCCCAGCGTCATGGTGGCGGCGAGAGCCCCGACCTGCCGCGGCAACCCGTGCCGGTTCCCGCCCAGCGGAATGTAGAGGTAGTCGCGCAGGAACCGCGACAGGGTCATGTGCCAGCGCCGCCAGAAGTCACGCAGCGAGGTTGCGCGATAGGGCGCGTCGAAGTTCTGCGGCAACACGAGGCCGAACAGCAGCGCGATGCCGAGCGCCATGTCGGTGTAGCCGGAGAAGTCGAAATAGATCTGGAAGGTGAAGCCGAGCGTCGCCTGCCACGCCTCCGCGACGGTGACGGCCTTCCCCGCGGCGGCCGCCTGGAACACAGGGTTCACGTAGGCTGCGAGCGGATCGCCGAGGAACACCTTTTTGGCCAGGCCGACGGTCAGCAGCATCAGGCCGCGGCTGAAACGCTCGGCGGCGTCGGGCCGTGCATAGGGCTGCGCGTCGAACTGGTGCATGATCTCGCTCCAGCGCACGAGCGGGCCGGCGAGAACCTGCGGGAAGAAGGCGATGTAGAGCGCGTATTTCACGAGCCCGAAGCCCGGCGCCCGTCCGGCCCGCAGGTCGGCGAGATACATGATGTGGTGGAAGGTGAAGAACGAGATGCCGAGCGGCAGGGCGAGCCCCATCCGCGGCGCCTCCAGGCCGGGGATCAGGTTGGCGAGATCGGCGAAGAAGTCGAGGTACTTGAACACCCCGAGGAGCGCGAGGTTGGCGGCGATGGCGGTTGGGATCAGCCAGCGGCCGGGCCAGCGGCGGTAGAGACGCGCCACGCACCAGTTCGCCAGGATCGAGCCGGCCAGCAGCGGCACGAAGCGGATGTCCCACCAGCCGTAGAACACGAAGGACAGGCCGACGAGGAGCGGCAGCCGCCAGCCCGGCGCGGCCCGCGCCACGAGGGCGTGCAGGATCAGGGCGGCGGGCAGGAAGGCGAGGAGGAAGACGAAGGAGTTGAACAGCATCGGGCGAGGCGGCACAGCGAACCCGATGGGCCGCCAATGTCTCCGAGCGGAAACGGGCCGCCTTGTCGGGGATCGGGTGCGGCCCGTCAATCACGCGGCAACTTAAACCCCGCGTCGGGCCGCCTCGATGGTGAGCCCCAGGCCGACCGAGCCGAAGATGTCACCCTCCACCACCCGGGCGGACGGCAGGGCTGCCGTCAGCGCGGCGCGCAGATGCGGCAGGCCGGTGGAGCCGCCGGTAAGGAACAGGGCGTCGATCTGATCCGCCGCCAATTCGGCCTGTGCGAGGCAGCGACCGATCCGCGCCGCCACCGCCCGGGCGAGGTCGCCCGTCTGATCGGACAGCGTCCCGCGATCGAGCCGGGCCGCCAAGCCGCGCTCGATCAGGCCGAGATCGAGCTCCGTATCGCCCCGCTCGGAGGCGGCGATCTTGGCGCCTTCCACCGCCCCCGCCAGGGCATGGCCGCGCTCGCCCTCCACCGCTGCGTGCAGCCGTCTGACGAGATCGGGCCGGGCGCAGTCGCGGATCACCTCGTCGATCTCGCGCAGGGTCTTCGCGTTGTAGAGGCGGTTGATCGCCGACCACGTGGCCAGGTCGTGGTAGTAGGCGTTCGGCACCGCGAGGTCGCCCCGGCGCATGGGGCTGCCGAGGCCCAGGAGCGGCATGACCGTGCCGAGGCTGAGCTGCCGGTCGAAATCGGTGCCGCCGATGCGCACGCCGTCATTGGCCAGGATGTCGCCGGCCCGGTCCACCCGGCCCCTTCGCTCCGGCGAGAGGCGCACGATGGAGAAATCCGAGGTGCCGCCGCCGATATCGGCCACCAGGGCGATTTCTTCCGACGCGACCTGCCGCTCATAGTCGAGGGCGGCCGCGATCGGCTCGTACTGGAACGAGACTGTGCTGAACCCGACATCGCGGGCGATCTCCCGCAGCGTCTCCTCGGCTCGTCGGTCGGCCTCCGGGTCGCCGTCCACGAAATGGACCGGGCGTCCGTGGACCACCGTGTCGAGGGAATCGCCGCAAGCCGCCTCGGCCCGCGCCTTCACCTCCATCAGGTAGCGGGCAATCACGTCGCGCAGGCGCAGGCGCTGACGGCCGACCGGGGTGGCCTCGTCCATCAGGGGCGTGCCGAGCACGGATTTGAGGCCGCGCATCAGCCGTCCGGACCGACCCTCGACATAGGCGGCCGTCGCGGCGCGGCCGATCATCGGCTCGCGGCCGAGCTCGAAGAAGATCGCGCTCGGGATCGTCCGGTGCGATCCCTCCAGCGGCAGCAGGGTCGGTCCCTCGGGGCCGAGATGCCCGAGTGTGGTGTTCGACGTTCCGAAATCGAGGCCGCAAGCCGCCATCGTGTCGTGGATCCGGGTTCTGTCTGGGAGGGGCGTGGCCGTACAGGGCCGGAGCGTCCCGGTCCAGGCCGGAAACGGCGGGGCTGGTATCGCGGGAAGCGTGGACAGCGCCCCGACGGACCGCCCGAAGGCGCCATCGGCATGCTATGAGACACCATGCGTTCCGACATCGACCTCGGCCTGACCGGCGAGCGCCCCGCGCTCCTCGACCTCACCGAACTGCTCGCCACGCGGCTTCTGGTCCAGGGCAATTCGGGCTCCGGCAAATCGCATCTGCTGCGGCGCCTGCTGGAGCAGAGCGCCGGCCTCGTGCAGCAGGCGATCATCGATCCCGAGGGCGATTTCGCCAGCCTTTCCGACCGCTACGGCCACGTGGTGGTGGAGGCGGATGGCGACGACGTCGCGCTGCAGCGGATTGCCGCCCGGGTGCGCACGCACCGGGTCTCGGTGGTGCTGTCCCTCGAGAATCTGGACGCCGACGGTCAGATGCGCGCGGCCGCCGCGTTCCTCGGCGGCCTGTTCGATGCCGACCGCGACCATTGGTATCCGATGCTGGTGGCGGTGGACGAGGCGCAGCTCTTCGCCCCGGCCGCCGCCGGCGAGGTGTCGGACGAGGCAAGGCGCCTCTCGCTCGGCGCGATGACCAATCTCATGTGCCGCGGCCGCAAGCGGGGGCTGGCTGGGATCATCGCCACGCAGCGGCTGGCCAAGCTCGCCAAGAACGTCGCGGCGGAAGCCTCGAACTTCCTGATGGGCCGGACCTTCCTCGACATCGACATGGCCCGCGCCGCCGACCTCCTGGGCCTGGAACGCCGCCAGGCCGAGACGTTTCGCGACCTGCCGCGGGGGCATTTCGTGGCGTTGGGGCCGGCTTTGTCGCGGCGCCCACTCACCATCGCAGTCGGGCCGACCGTGACCGTGAGCCGCAGTTCCTCGCCGGTGCTGGTCCCGCTGCCGGAGGCGACCGAGGATGCCCGGGCGCTGATCCTCACGGCGAGCCCGCAGGAGAGTCTGGCCCCGCTCGCGCCCCGCCCCAAGCCCCGACCCGCGCCGACACCGGACGTGCTCGTCCAGCTGGCGAATTACCGCCCCCCGGCCCCCGTGGAGGAGCCCGACGAGGAGCCGATGGATCCGGAGGCGCGCGAAGCGGCGCTGGCCGAGGTGTTGGCCTCGGTCCTGGCGGATGCGGATGCGGCGGCCTGCACGCCCGCCACCCTCTATCAGGACTTCACGGTCCGCTGCCGGATCCGGCGCCTGCGCGGCGACACGATGGGCCTGCCCGAATTCAAGCGCCGGCTCGCGGTGGCCCGGGCCGAGGCCGGTGGCGCCGTCGCGGACGATTCCGGCTGGGCGCGGGCTCAGGAGATCGCAGCCGGCTTGCCCGACGACCTCGCCGGCCTGTTCCTGGTGGTGGCCCGGGCGGCGATCGAAGGGGCCCCCTGCCCCACCGACACGATGCTGGCCGAGGCCTACGGCACCAGCTCGGGTGGTCGGGCCAGGCGGATGCTCGCCTACCTTGAGGAGCGCGGTGCGATCGTCACCCGCAAGGATCTGCGCGGCGCACCGATCATCGCGGTGCCGGATCTCGGGGTTGAGACGGGGCCGGGCGAGCCGCAATTGCTGCCGACCGGGCCGAAGCGCCGAGCGGGATAGCGGGATCGCGCGGCTGGCCGATCACCGCGTGTCCTCACCGGCGCAGCGAAGAGACCCAGGGCGGCGCGACCCGCGCGGGGCGTAGCGCCAAGGTTTTGCCTCGCGGCCTTCACGAAAAACGCCGGCGCCGGCCCGATCAAACGCCGCGTCGCACTTCCAGCTTGGCGAGTTCCACCGCAGCCCGCAGCTCGATCTCGGCCATCAGCCCGTCGAGCCGTGGGTCGCCCGACGGACCGGAACGCTCGGCCAACCGGCCCGCAATGGCACGCAGCTCCAGGGGCGCAACCCGGCCGCCCAGCAGTGCGGCCTTCAGGCGATCGAGGCCGTCGAGAAGATCCTGGCCGCGCTTGGCCGAGCGACGGCGGCGCTCCTGCGGGGTCTCGCTCTCGGCCTGAAGGAGCAGCACCGCGTCGAGCCCGGCCAGGGTTGCGGCCGCCGCGGGGGCACCGGCGCCGGAGGCGGAACCCGAAGCCGCGCCGAGACTGAAGCCTCCGCCGCCCTCGGGCCGCCGGGCCGGGCCGACGCCGCCTGCGTTCTGGATCGGCTGACGGGTCTCGACGCGCATGATCCGGTTCGCGTTGCTCCTGGCGCTCCTGCGCCGGGCCTGAAACTCGGCCGACAGGGTTAAGCGGACGTAAACAGGGCGGCAGAACCTGCCGGGTCGGCAGCTTCGGTGCCCGTGCCGCCGGGCGGCATCGACCGGCGGTGCCGACGGAAAGCGTGGCGTGTCAGAGCCTTAGCATCAGGAACCGCTTGGCACGGCGCTGGCAGGAAGGCGGAAGGTCCGTTCACCCGCGAAATTCCGGCATGCGCCCGCGTCCCGCGTCCAGCCTTCTCCACGCTCTCATCAGTGCCTTGCTGCTCGTCGCCCTGGCGAGCCCGGCCCTCGCCCTGTCGCGGGTCAAGGACCTCGCCTCCATCGAGGGCGTGCGCCAGAACCAGCTGGTGGGTTACGGCATCGTCGTTGGCCTCAATGGCACCGGCGACACGCTGAACAACATCCCGTTCACCAAGCAATCCCTCCAGGCGATGCTGGAGCGGCTCGGCGTCAACACCCGGGGCGCAACGATGCGGACGCAGAACCTCGCCGCCGTGATGGTAACGGCGAGCCTGCCGCCCTTCGCTGCCCAGGGCACCCGGATCGACGTGACAGTCTCCTCGCTCGGTGACGCCAAGTCCCTCCAGGGCGGCACCCTGCTGGTGACCCCGCTCCTCGGCGCCGACGGGGAGGTCTACGCCCTGGCACAGGGCTCGGTGGCGATCGCGGGCTTCGCCGCTGAGGGCGCCGCCGCCAAGATCACCCGGGGCGTGCCGACCAACGGGCGCATCTCCAACGGCGCCAATATCGAGCGCGAGATCGCCTTCAAGCTGAATGACGCCAAGTCCCTGCGCCTGTCCCTGCGCAACCCGGACTTCACCACGTCGAAGCGCATCGCGGCGGCGATCAACGACTTCATGGGCGCCGACACGGCCGAGCCCACGGACCCCGCCACCGTCACGATCCAGATCCCGGCCCGCTACAACGGCAACATGATCCGGCTGATCACCGAAGTTGAACAACTCAAGGTTGAGCCCGACCAGACCGCCCGGGTCATCGTCGACGAGCGCTCGGGCATCATCGTGATGGGCCGGGATGTGCACGTCTCCACGGTGGCGATCGCACAGGGCAACCTGACCATCACGATCACCGAGCAGCCGCAGGTCAGCCAGCCGGCCCCGCTGTCCAACGGCCGGACCGTCGTGGCGCCGCGCACCGGCGTGAAGGTCGATACCGGCGAGGGCAACAAGCTGGCCCTGGTCAAGGAGGGCGTGAGTCTGCGCGAGCTGGTCGATGGCCTCAACGCCCTCGGCGTCGGGCCCCGCGACCTGATCTCGATCCTGCAGGCGATCAAGGCGGCCGGCGCCCTGCAGGCCGAAATCGAGTTGATGTAACAAAAACCTAGGGAAGCGCGCGACCATGCAGGGCATCACCACCGCGACCAACGTCGCCGCCAGCCTCGGCACCGCAGCGGACGGCCTGATCGGCTCCGCCAGCAAGGCCAAGGCCTGGAAGACGGCCACCGAGTTCGAATCGATGTTCCTCGAATCCAGCCTCGACCGGCTGACCCAGTCCGAGGGGACCGACGGTCCGCTCGGCGAGAACGGCACGGGCGGCGGTATCTACCGTTCGATGCTGACCAAGGAATATGCGGGACAGATCGTGAAGAGCGGCGGCGTCGGCATCGCGGATTCGATCTTCCGTGAGATCATGAAGATGCAGGGTGCGACTAACAATGGAGCGGGCCATGCACAAGGCTGAGCCGCTGCGCGTCGCCGACCGGATCACTGCGGAGGCGCTGGTCGCGGGAGTACTCGGGAACATGGCTGCCCTGGAGTCCCTGCTCGCCGAGGAGGCGGACCATGTCCGCGCCGGGCGGCTGCGGGAGGGGATCGCGGTCTCCGAGCCGAAGGCCGCGCTGGCCGCCGCCTACATGCAGGGGCTGGAGGTCGCCAAGGCGAACGCCGTGGCGCTGAAGCGCTTTCATCCCGAAGGTGTCGAGCGGCTGCGGGCGGCGCATCGGCGTTTCACCGCCGCCGTGGAGGCGAACCAGACAGTGCTGGCCAGCGCCCGAACCGTTTCGGAGGGGCTGATCAAGTCCCTCGCCGAGGAGATCGGGCGGGCGCAGATGCCGTCGGGCTACGGAAAGCAGGCCCCGGCGCCCTCTCCATACGGACGCGGCGTGCGCAGCGGGCCTCTGATCCTGTCGCGGAACCTGTAGCGGGTCTCAGCGGCGGCCGTTGCCGATTCGAACGTAGGTCCGCACCTCGCCGAGATCGGTGTCGGTGCGGTTGTCGATGGCGAGCCGGCCGGCGACGAGCGGAGCCGTCGCGGCGCCGTGCCCGGCGCGCACATCCATGCCCGCCGCGACGCGGCCCGATACGCGGACGCAGCTCTCGCTGCCCGGCAGGCGGACGAAGCCCTGACCCTTGGACGGACACGGCACTGCGCCGGGGGTGACCGGCGCCTTTGGAAGATCACCGGCCATCGCAGGGCTCAGGGCGACCACGGCCGCAACGGCGATGAGCGGCAGGACTCGCCCGCCCATCTCAGGCAGCCTGGCGCGACAGGTGCCGGTGCAGCAGATCGATGTAGCCCTCGACCTCGCTGATGAAGGCGTCGAACTCCGGGGCCTGAAAGCGCAGGCGGGCCAGATCGCGCAGCAGGATATCCAGGGCGATGCCGCGATCCTCCATCCGCGTGTAGCCGGTGAGGTATGTGTCGATCGCCTGCTCGGCCAGGACGATTGCGCCGATCCGCGGTGTGCTGCCGAGACGGCGGACGAACTCGACGGGTTCGGACAGCGACATGCAGACCTCTCCTCAGGATGAACGGCGGCGCCTCCGCTTGCCGACGGTTCACTGCGGGAAAGCGGCAGCACTATGGTCGCCACCATCGATTAAGATTCGGCTCACCACAACAAGGCGTGATCTGTTTCAGGCAAGCCCGAGCCGGGCTCAGCTGATGTAGTTGACCAGCGAGAGCTTCGAGAGCGTCGCGGTGATCTGATAGCTGGCCTGCAGCCGGTTCTGGACGTCGAGGAGCTTGGCGATGACTTCCTCGGTGGGCGCCTGCTCGATCCCGTCCAGGGTGTTCTGAACGGTGTTCTGCGTGGCCGTGTTGGTGGTGCTGGCGCTGGAGAGACGTGCGGACGCGAGCGAGAGCTGTGTGACCGTGTCTTGGACGCTGGGGTTCGTCGTATCGGCGGAGGACAGCAACGCCCCCGCCTGATCGACCACCGCCTGGTAGGTGGCGGTGGTGCTGTTGTCGCTCGTCGTGGGCAGGGCGTAGGCCATCGTGGCGAGGCCGGCCAGGACGTTCCGGATCGCGCCGTCATTGGCCCGCGCGCCCGTACCGACCTTGGCGCTCGCGCCGATCTGGACGGACTGGGTATCGATCGCGGAGGTACCGGAATCCTCACCCTGGTACCACAGCACCGTGTTGGCCTTCGTTCCAGGCACGTAGACGGGGTTGCCGGTCGAATCCGTTCCGACGCGCTGGGGGATGACTCCGCCATTCGCCGACCCGGAGAAGAAGTTCTTCGCGGCGACCGCCGCGGAATTGACCGCCAGGGTACTGCCCGCGGCTGCCGTGAGGACGCCCTGGAGGGCCGTATTGAGGTTGGTGGCGGTGGCCGTGGTGTCGGCACCGATCGCGAAGGTCGCACCGGAGCTCGACGACGTCGACGCGGTGGTTCCGGAGACGGCGGTGAGCGTGAGCATCGTCGACGTGCCGTCGTGCATCTTCAGCGTGACCGTGACGCTGTCGCCCACGGCAGGCTGGCTATTCACGCCGATGGTCATCGTGCCGGCGGCGGTGGGCGTGCCAGCAACGGTGTCCGCCGAGATTGCCGAGGTCGTCGAGGAGGATCCGCCCAGGATGAAGCCGAAGCTCGCCCGGGTCGCGGGATCCGCTTCCTCCTTCACCTTGATCGAGGTGGCCGTGGGGGTGGTGGTACTCAGCCGGCCCGAGCCCGATCCGAGATCCGCCGCGGTCTGCTCCTCGATCAGCTGCGTCAGGCCCGCCTTCGGCGTCCCATCGCTGTTGGTCGTGCCGTTCAGGATCGTGTCGGCGTCGAGGACCGGCTGCGTGCTGGCATCGCTGCCCCCGAACAGGTAATTGCCCGCCGCCGACTGGTTGAGCGTATCGAGCACCGTCTGCAGGTTGCCGAGGGCGATCGAGCGGCCCGCGACCGAGCTGGTCGCCACGCTCTGCAGGCCGTTGTCCAGCGTCTGGCGGGCGCTCGTCCCGAGGCTCGCGACCTGGGTCAGGCTGGTGACCGCGAGGCTGGTCCGCGTCTGGCCGGCCGTGATGGCGGCGGCGTAGCCCCCGAGCGCGCTCAGCGTGGCCTGGGCGCTGAGTGCCGTAGACCGCCCGGCGCCGAGACCGCCATAGGTCTGGGATACCTGCCCGCTGGAAACCTGGTTGGACAGGTCGTTGAGCTGGTTCTTCAGCGTCGTGAGCTGCGCGGCGTTCCGGGTCGTCAGATAGGAGCCGGCCGCGAAGGGCGTGATCGTCGTCATGATCAGATCTGCAGCAGCTGGTTGAGCATGTCGCGGGCCGCCGTCAGCACCCGGGCGTTGGCGCCGTAGGCGGTCTGCAAGGCGATCAGGTTGGACATTTCCTGATCGATATTGACGCCGGCCCCGGCGGCGAACCGGCTCTGCGCTGTGGCGAGCGCAGTCTGCTGCGTGCCGTCGAGCGCCGTGGCGTTCGAGGACGCGGCGCCCTGGGCCGAGATGATGTCCTGCGCGAAGCCCGCGACGGTGGCTTGGTAGGGCGCCGAGATGCCGCCGATGCCGCTGGACGACGAGAAGGTCTGCTGCGTGGAGGTCAACGCCGCGTAGAGCTGCTGTGCGCGCGTCCCGGAGGCGTTGGTGTTCGTGGCGCTGGTCGAGCTGGCCGCGGCCGAGAGCGCCGCCGTATCGCCGGACAGGTTGGTGTTGACCGCGATTCGCTGCGCGAACCCGGTGAGCTGCGAGCCGCCGTCGAAGGTGCCGGTGTAGAGCTTGTTGTTCGTGCCGTCGACGAACAGGGCGAGCGACGGGTTGCCGGCGTAGAGGTCGCTGGCGGAAGCGACCGTGACGTTGGCGGTAGCGCCCGTCGCCTTGGTCTGGCTCCCGGCCGTCGGCGCGATCGAGACCGCGCTGCCGCTCATCGTGGCGGTCAACCCCACACCGAGATTGCCGAGCGCCGCGTTGATCGTGTCGGCGAACGTCTCGGGCGCGGTGGGGAGCTTGAAGGTCTGAACCAGGGCGGTCGAATCGTTCGTCTGGCTCGCCGGGACCGACGTGGCAGCGGCGCTGGACGCAATCAAGATGACGTTGCGCGTCGTGTTGCCCACGGTCACCGGGATGGTGATCGTGTTGCCCGCCTTCATCCCGGTCGGGTCGATCGTCGCCGTCGTCCCGTCCGAGGTGCCGGTGACCTGCTTGTCGGTCAGCGAACTCGAAAGACCCGCGGCGAGGTCGTCGAGCTGGCGCTGGGCCTGCGGCAAGGTCTGGTCGCGCAGTTCGAGCTGGGCCGCGAGGCTGCCGGAGCGCAGCACCCCGGGCTCGCCGAGGTCGATCTTGCCGCCGCCCGGCAACGTCGCCGTGATCGTGCCGACGGAGCGCGGCGTTGACGTGAGGGACGAATTCGCACTGAGCGTGCCGCGCCCATCAAAGCTCAGGGTCGCCGCGTTGCCACGATCAACCAGGGTCGCGCCCGACTGGGTGAGGACGGTGACCGTCCCATCGCTCTGCGTCGTCGTCTTGACGTCCATGTAGCTCGACAGGCCGTTGATCGCCTGGTCGCGCTGGTCCTGCAGGTCGGCGAGCGATGTGCCGTCCGTGGTGTTCTGGATCTTGGTGTTGAGGTTGGCGATGCTCGACAGCAGCGCGCTGGCCGAGCCCGTGTCGGTGCCGAGCTGCTGTTCGATCCCGGTGCGCAGGGTCTGCACCGTGTTGGCGGCGCTGTTGATCTGGCTGGCCAGGGCCGAGGCGTTGCTCAGCACCGTCGTCCGGGCGGCCGCGGAGATCGGGTTGGCGGAGAGCTGCTGCAGCGACTGCGTGAAGGTGTTCAGCGTGCCGTCGAGCGCCGTCGAGCTGCCCGGCGTGCCGTAGAGGGCATCGAGCTGGGAGATGATCCCGGCTTTGGTGCTGGTGTAGGCGGCTCCCGAGGTCTCCAAGCGGAGCTGGTTCAGGGCGGCCGCGTCGAAGCTGCGGGTAACCGTGCCGGCCGCGACGCCCAGATTGTTGATCCCGGTGGCGACCGGGGTCAGCGTCCGCTTGACGTATCCGGCCGTGCCGGCGTTGGCGACGTTCTGCGAGACAACGTTGATCGCCGCCTGCGTGGCGGCGAGACCGGCGGTCGCATTGGAGAGCGCGTTCAGCGACACCTGTGAGCCTCCTCGGCGACCCCCTCGAAATCAGCTACCGGATCACGTTGAGCAGATCGGACATCATCGTCTGGGCTGTCGACATGACGCGCGTATTCGCAGAGTAGGCCTGCTGGGTTACGATCATCTTAGAGAACTCGGTCGCAATGTCGGTATTGGATTGCTCGAGGCTGGCACCCGTGATGGTGCTGCCGTTGAGGCCCGCCTGCGGGGGCCCGGAATCAGCCGTCTGCAGGTAGTTGCCGTTGGTATCGGCCTTGAGCCCGTCGGGATTGGCAAATTGGGCGA
Source organism: Methylobacterium phyllostachyos (assembly GCF_900103445.1). Lineage (GTDB taxonomy): Bacteria > Pseudomonadota > Alphaproteobacteria > Rhizobiales > Beijerinckiaceae > Methylobacterium > Methylobacterium phyllostachyos. Next base: position 60,068 of record NZ_FNHS01000001.1, read on the forward strand.
TCCCGACATTGGCGAGCGCCTTCACGGCCCCGTTCGAGAAGGTGCCGTTGATCTTGCCGTCGGTACCGACCGCGACGCTCGTCAGCGTGCCGGAGGTGCTGCCGTCCTGGCTCAGCGTGTTGGTGGTCGCGGCGCCGCTTGCGTCGGCGTATTGGGTCAGGCCGCCGGAGAGATCCAGCGTCAGACTCGGGAAGGTGTAGCCGGAGAATGTATCACCGCTCAGATCGACGGTGATCTGATTCGGATCGCTCGTTGTGCTGGTCGGAGTTGTCAGCTTGCCCGTCGAATCGAATGCAAACGTCGGGGTCTTCACATCCGCCCAGGTCGGGTTGCCCGTCGTCGCATCGGTCCCATCCTGGTAGGATAGTTTCCACGTCGAACCCGTCGTGGTGCTCGTGAGCTGGGTCCAGCGCATGTTGATCGTGACCGGCGCCCCAGACGACGTGTAGGCCGTGAGCGACGGGCCGGCGATGCTGCCGGCCGGCTGCGCCGAAGCGCTCGTCGAGGGCGTCGCCGGCAGGTTGGCCGCGTAGGTGATCGTGGTGGTCGGCTGCGCCGGGAGGGTCGGATTCCCGATGACGATCGGGCCCGTGGATTTGACCTGCCCCGTGGTCGGATCGAGGTTGGTCCCGATGAGGTAGCCGCCGGCTCCGTTCATCAGGTAGCCGTCCGCGGTCGGCGCGAAGTCGCCCCGGCGGGTATAGGCGTTCGTGCCGGTGAAGGTCGGGCTGCCACTGGCGTCACCGGTCTTCTGCACCACCGTGAAGAAGCCGGTGCCGGTGATCGACATGTTGGTCGGCACGCTCGACGAGACGACGTTGCCGGCGATCGTGTTGGTCAGCTGCGACTGAGCCAGGACCGAACCGGCGACCTCGCGCTTGGGTGTCGTCTCAGTCATCAGATCGACGAAGCTGGTGTCGACCCGCTTGTAGCCGGTGGTCTGCGAGTTCGCGATGTTCCCGGAGATGTTGCTGATGGCGTAGGACTGCGCCTGCAATCCGGAGACCGAGGTCTGCAGGGCGGAAAAAAGATCCATGGCGAGCGATCCCGATACGCGCCGTCACGGCCCGCAGGTCCTGTCGGCCGCAACCGCCGTGCCAGCGCCAAGCCCTTGAAAAGACTGACTCTGGCCTGCCTCGACCCGGCAGGCTTGGCAGCCTGATCGTCCGTCAGTCGGCAAATTCTGCCCGGGGTGGTCTCCCCGCCCGCCGCAGCCAGTCGCTCGCGTTTACGCCACGTTATCCGGCCGCATGCGAAGCTCGGGTCGGGCTAGGATCGGGGGCGGCGCGTCCTGGCCGGAAGCGCCGGACCGATCGGGATTTCGGATCACGGGATCATGCGGGCGAAACGGACGAGCCTCGTCCACATCATCTACTTCTCACGCCTGAACCTGTCGTCGGACCCGGGCAAGCGATCCGAGCAGATCGGCGAGATCGGCCGCATCGCCCAGAAGAAGAACGAGTTCGCGGTGATCACCAGCTTTCTGGTGATCGAGGGCAACTTCGCCTGTCAGGTGATCGAGGGCGAGCGTTCGTCGGTGCACGAGACCTTCGACCGGGTGAGCGCGGACAGCCGCCACCGGGACGTGCAGATCAGCGAGTGGCGCGAGATCGCCAAGCGCGAGTTCGTCCACTCCTTCAAGAGCGCCCAGCGCACGCCCGGCAACGAGACGCTGTTCGCCAAGGCCAACCTGCTGCCGATGCTCCAGCGCGGCACGCCGAAGGCCTCGGCGATCCACGGGCTGTGCCTCGCCCTTCAATCCGACACGATGTCCCGCCAGGGCATCGATCATCTCTTCGTCTGAGCCGCGCGATGTCTGAGAGCGATTCGAACCCGATCCTCATCGTCGACGACCAGGAGAAGCTTCTCCGGCTGATCGTGATGCTGATGACCCGCATCGGCTTTCCGGACGTCGAGGGCGTCACCAGCGCGACCGAGGCTCTGGAACGCCTCCGGCAGCGCCGCTACGCCCTCGTGATCTCCGACCTCGACATGGAGCCGATGGACGGGCTCAGCCTGCTGCGCGAGATCCGTGCCGACGACGCGCTGATGAACACGCCCTTCATGCTGACCGAATCGTCCTTCGATTTCGAGGACATCAACCTCGCCCACCAGGCGGGCGCGGATGCCTTCATCCTCAAGCCGTTCGACATGGCGGTGCTGAAGACCAAGCTGAAGCAGGTGCTCAACCGCAAGCCGCGCAAGCGCGAGGCGCCGATGGCGGCGGAATCGAGCTTGAGCGTGGAATTCCCGATGCTGGGGAAGTTCTGAGGGGCGGCTGAACGGCAAGACCTCCCACCCATCACCCTCATCCTGAGGTGCCGCTGCGGAGCGGAGGCCTCGAAGGAGCCCTCCAGGGATCGCGCGGCTGGCTGGAGCCCTCCTTCGAGGCCCGCTGACGCGGTCACCTCAGGATGAGGGCGTGGATTGGATCAGTGGTCTTGGACCGCTCACGCCGCCCGCTTCTGATAGTCCTTTACATCGGTGAAGCGCACCGCTGGGTAGCGCTCCTCTTCGTAGCGAAGCGAGAACGCCGTCGTCGCCATGAAGACCGGCGCCCCGTCGAGGTCCTTCGCCATGGCCGAACCGTGCGAGTCGATGAACTTGTCGAGCTCGACCTCGGAGTCCGATTCGATCCAGCGGCAGACCGAGAAGCGCGAGGTCTCGTAATCCACCGGCAGGCCGTACTCGGCCTGAAGCCGCTCCTTCAGCACGTCGAGCTGCAGCGCGCCGACCACGCCGACGATCGCCTGGCTGCCGTCCTGCGGCACGAACACCTGGACCACGCCCTCCTCGCCCATCTGCTGGAGCGCTTCGCGCAGCTTCTTGGCCTTCATGGCATCGGTGAGCTTGATCCGGCGCAGGATCTCCGGCGCGAAGCTCGGCACACCGCGGAACACGATGTCCTCGCCCTCGGTGAGGGTATCGCCGATCCGGAGCGTCCCATGGTTCGGGATGCCGACCACGTCGCCGGCATAGGCCTCGTCCGCGATGGCGCGGTCCTGGGCGAAGAAGAATTGCGGCGCCGAGAGCGAGATCGGCTTGCCGGTCCGCACGAGCCGGGCCTTCATGCCCCGGTTGAGCTTGCCCGAGCAGACCCGCATGAAGGCGATCCGGTCCCGGTGGTTCGGGTCCATATTCGCCTGGATCTTGAACACGAAGCCGGTCATGCGCGGCTCGGTCGGCTCCACGAGGCGCTTGTCGGCATCCTGGCCCCGGGGCGGCGGCGCCACCTGGGCGAGACCGTCGATCAGGTCGCGCACGCCGAAATTGCGGAGCGCCGAGCCGAAGAACACCGGCGTCAGGTGGCCCTCGCGGAACGCGTCGAGGTCGAACGGCTTCAGCCCGCCCTCGGCGAGTTCGACCTCCTCGCGCCACGCATCGGCCGCGCCGTTCTCGGTGAGGAGTTCGTCGAACAGCGGATCGTCGGGGCCTGAAACCGCGACCATCCCGGCATCCTCGGCGGCGTCGAGCCGGCGCACGCGCTTGCCGCCGAGTTCGTAGGTCCCGGAGAAGTTGCGGCCCGTGCCGATCGGCCACGTGACCGGGGCGACGTCGAGCGCCAGCGTCTTCTCGATCTCGTCCAAGAGTTCGAACGGGTCGCGGGCCTCGCGGTCGAGCTTGTTGACGAAGGTGACGATCGGGATGTCGCGCAGCCGGCAGACCTCGAACAGCTTGCGCGTGCGCGCCTCGATGCCCTTTGCGGCGTCGATCACCATCACTGCCGAATCGACCGCGGTCAGGGTCCGATAGGTGTCTTCCGAGAAGTCCTCGTGGCCGGGCGTGTCGAGGAGGTTGAAGACGCAGTCGCCGTACTCGAAGGTCATCACCGAGGTGACCACCGAGATGCCGCGCTCCTTCTCGATCCCCATCCAGTCGGAGCGGGTCGAGACGCGGTTGCGCTTGGCCTTCACCTCGCCCGCGAGCTGGATCGCGCCCCCGAACAGCAGCAGCTTCTCGGTCAGCGTGGTCTTGCCGGCGTCCGGGTGGGAGATGATCGCGAAGGTGCGCCGCCGCGACACCGGATCGGCCGGTCTCGCCTCGGTCTTGGTCTGCATCAGCATGGAGCGAACGCTCTGGGTCGGCGGAACGTGAGGGTGCGCGTCGGGCGCGGTCTCGGGATCGTGTAGCGGGATGCCCCGATATTGGCAAAGACGCGGGGCTGATCGGGGCGTCCCTTCAGGGACCGTACAGGGACCCGGCAACAGGCTCCGTCGACCGATTCACGCTTCGCGAGGCTGCCATGTCGCGCGCCGCACCACGCTGTCTCCTGATCACCGTCCTGCTCGTATCCCCGGCGGGGCCCGGACCATGGGCGGCCGGCCCGCCCGCCCCCTCCGCGGCGGCCGATGTCGCCTTCCTCGATGCCCTGACCTGGGGCGCCACGCCCTCCGCCTTCGCGCAGCTCGAGGCCGAGGGGCGCGCCCGTTGGCTGCACGGGCAGCTTCATCCGCCCGCCGAGCCGCGCCTGCCGCCAGAGGCGCAGGCCGCCATCGACGCGCTGACCCCGCCGGGTAGCCTGTTCGAGCGGGCCCAGGCGCTCGACGCGCAGGCGAAGGCGTTCAAGGACATCCAGGATCCCGAGGCCAAGAAGGCCGGGCAGCACGCCTTCCAGACGGCGCTCAACAATGCGGCCCGGAACGCCGCCTCCGCCTGGGTGCTGCGCGCCCTCTACAGCCCGGACCAGCTGCGCGAGCGGCTCACATGGTTCTGGTTCAACCGGTTCAACGTGCACCAGGGCAAGTCGACGCTCCGCGCCGCCGTGGGCGACTATGTCGACACGGCGATCCGTCCGCACGCGCTCGGGCGCTTCCGCGACCTGCTGATGGCGAGCCTGCGCCACCCGGCGATGCTGCATTACCTCGACAACGACGCCAACGCCGCCGGCCGCATCAACGAGAATTACGCCCGGGAGATCATGGAGCTGCACACGATGGGTGTCGGCTCCGGCTACACGCAAGCAGACGTGGAGGCGCTGGCGCGGATCCTGACCGGGGTCGGCATCGACCTGAAGCCCGAGGATCCGAAACTCCGGCCCGAGCACGCCGCCGATTTCCGCCGCGACGGGCTGTTCGCGTTCAACCCGAACCGCCACGACTACGGCGACAAGGTCTTCCTCGGCACGCGCATCCAGGGCCGCGGCTGGCCGGAGGTCGAGCAGGCCGTGGACCTCATCGCCCACCATCCCGCCACCGCGACGAACGTCTCCCGGGCGCTCGCCACCTACATCCTCGGGCAGGCGCCGGACGACGTGCTGGTGGCCCGGCTCGCTTCCGTCTTCACCCGCACGGACGGCGACATCGCGGCCGTGATGGAGGCGCTGGTGCGCGAGCCGGCCTTCGCGGCCGAGCGCGGCGGCGGCTTCAAGGATCCGGTGCGCTACGTCTTCTCGGCCGTGCGCATGGCCTATGATCAGCGCGTGATCCTCAATCCCGGCCCGGTGCTCGGCTGGCTGAACCGGCTCGGCGAGGGCCTGTTCAACCGGTCGACGCCGGACGGATACCCGCTCGATTCGGCGGCCTGGAGCGGGCCGGGGCAGCTCGCGACGCGGTTCGAGATCGCCCGGCAGATCGGCTCCGGCTCGGCCGGGCTGTTCAAGCCGCCGACGCCGGACCAGCCCGAGCAGCCGGCCTTCCCGGTGCTGGCCAACGGGCTCTACTACACGGCCTTGTCGGGCACCCTCTCAGCCTCGACGCGGGCCGCGCTCGCGCAGGCGGTCTCGCCCCAGGACTGGAACACCCTCTACCTCGCCTCGCCGGAGTTCATGCGATGAACCGTCGCGACCTCATCCGCGGCTCGGCGGCGCTCGGCCTGTCCACGGTGGCGGGGCGCGTCTGGGCCGCCCCGAAAGCCGATGCGCGCCTCCTCGTGGTGTTCCTGCGCGGCGCCTACGACGCTGCCAACGTAGTCATCCCGACCGGCAGCGAGTTCTATTACCGGTCACGGCCGAACCTCGCGATCGCCAAGCCCGACGCATCGGACCCGAAGGCGGGGCTGGCGCTTGACGCCGACTGGAGCCTGCATCCGGCTTTGTGCGAGACGATCCTGCCCCTCTTCGCCAAGGGACAGGCGGCCTTCGTGCCGTTCGCCGGCACCGACGACCTGACACGCAGCCATTTCGAGACCCAGGACACGATCGAGATGGGCCAGACCATCGGGACCGTGCGCGACTACAATTCCGGCTTCATGGCGCGGCTGGCCGCGGAGCTGACCCGGGTCCGGCCGATCGCCTTCACCGAGCAGATGCCGCTGATCTTCCGGGGCGGCGAGACAGTGCCGAACATCGCCATCAACGGCGTCGGCAAGCCCGGCATCGACGACCGACAGGCGAAGCTCATCGCCGCCATGTACAGCGGGACCAAGCTCGCCGGGGCGGTGACCGAGGGCTTTCGCGTGCGCGACGAGGTCTACCGCTCGATCTCCGAGCACGCGGCGCAGGCCGACCGCGGCGCGGTCTCGCCGAAGGGGTTCGAGCTGTCGGCCCGGCGCATCGGCCGCCTGATGCGCGACTCGTTCAACCTCGGCTTCGTGGATGTCGGCGGCTGGGACACGCACGTGAACCAGGGCGCGGGCACCGGCTACCTCGCCGACCGGCTGGGCGAGCTGGGACGCGGTCTGTCGGGCTTCGCGGAGGAGATCGGGCCCGGCTGGTCCGACACCGTGGTGGTGGTGCTGTCGGAGTTCGGCCGCACCTTCCGCGAGAACGGCAACCGCGGGACCGACCACGGCCACGGCAGCGTCTACTGGATCCTCGGCGGCGGCGTACGGGGCGGCCGGATCGCCGGGCCGCAGGTCCGGGCCGACGAGGCGAACCTGTTCCAGAACCGGGACTATCCGGTCCTGACCAATTACCGCGGCCTGCTGGGCGGCCTGTTCCAGCGCCTCTACGGCCTCGATCAGGCGAGCCTGCGCCGGATCTTTCCGAGCGCGGATCCGGCCGATCTGGCGCTGCTGTAGAACAGACTTGCGGTGGCACGCCCGGGCCACACAACAGGAACGCCGCCGTTGCCGGATCTGTCGCGGGTCCCCTCTCCCGTGCGGGAGAGGGATAGGGTGAGGGATGAGAATTCTCCGGAAGAGTCTCTGCCTGACTGCGCTTCGACGGCGTGCCTTATCCTGAACGTTCTCGTCCCTCACCCCAACCCTCTCCCGCACGGGAGAGGGGGTTAGGTCGCGCTTGCCAACCCTGTCGATAGGTGCCTGTCGTGCACCGTGCGCACGCCAACACGGTGTTGGCGTAGATTTTTGTATGGCCGCAGGTTTCCGCCGCAGGACAGGGGGGCACTCTTACGAGACCAGCTGTGCCGGCCCGGCCTCAGGCCGCCTCGGCCGACAGAGCGCGCAGGTCGCCGATCAGTTGCTCGACCCGCTCGGGCCTTGCATCCCAGGCGAACATGAAGCGCGCCCCGCCGCCGATGAAGGTGTAGAAGCGCCAGCCCCGGGCGCGCAGGCCGTCCATGGTGGCGGGCGGCAGCGTCAGGAAGACGGCGTTCGCCTCCACGGGAAACAGGGTCCGCACGCCCGGCAGCCCGGAGACGGCCTCGGCGAACAGCCGGGCGCAGGCATTGCCGTGGACCGCGTTACGGAGCCAGGCGCCGCTCTCCAGCATGCCGACCCAGGGGGCCGCGAGGAAGCGCATCTTCGAGGCGAGCTGGCCGGCCTGCTTACAGCGATAGCCGAAATCCTCGGCGAGCTTCCGATCGAAGAACACCACCGCCTCGCCGGCATGCATGCCGTTCTTGGTGCCGCCGAAACACAGGACGTCGACACCCACACGCCACGTCATGTCGGCGGGGCTGCAGCCGAGGCTCGCGCAGGCATTGGCGAAGCGCGAACCGTCCATGTGCAGGGCAAGGCCGAGCTCCCGGCAGGTCGCCGACAGGGCCTGGAGTTCGGCGAGGCTGTAGACCTGACCCGTCTCGGTCGGCTGGGTGATGGTGACCACCCGGGGCCGCGGGAAGTGGATGTCGTTCCGGTTCTGGGCGAGCCCGCGGATCGCCTCCGGCGTGAGCTTGCCGCCCTCGGTGCGGACGGTCAGCAGCTTCGAGCCGTTGGAGAAGAATTCCGGCGCACCGCACTCGTCGGTCTCCACATGGGCCGAGTCGGCGCAGATCACGCTGTGGTAGGATTGGCAGAGCGCCGCGAGCGCGAGGGCGTTGGCTGCGGTGCCGTTGAACGCGAAGAACACATCGCATTCGGTCTCGAACCGGGTCCGGAACGCGTCCGCGGCCCGCTGCGTCCAGACATCCTCGCCGTAGGCCGGGGCGTGGCCACGATTGGCCATCTCCATGGCGGCCCAGGCCTCCGGGCAGATGCCGGAATAGTTGTCGCTGGCGAATTGCTGCGAGTCGTCGTGTCTCATCCCGGCAACCTAGCACGGCGGTCGCGAAGATCGATCGTGCGAACAGGTTGGAACTGGTGCGCGCTTGGTGTAGAAGCCCCGCCAAGGCGTGGGCTCCACGCCGATTCGGAAACCGACGTTCCCGTCCCTCCCGGGTACATCCCGGGCGAGGGACGTTGCCGGTTTCCAGATCGGCGGCGGGCTGCGCGAGCCCCAAATCCAGGTCCAGAGGATCAAGTCCGTTGCAGGTACTCGTTCGCGACAACAACGTCGATCAGGCGCTCCGCGTCCTCAAGAAGAAGATGCAGCGCGAGGGCATCTTCCGCGAGATGAAGCAGCGCAAGGCTTATGAGAAGCCGTCCGTGCGCAAGGCTCGCGAGAAGGCCGAGGCCGTCCGCCGCGCCCGCAAGCAGGCCCGCAAGACCGCGATCCGCGAGGGCCTGATCGCCGCGCCGAAGCCGAAGCCCCGTTTCCCCGCCGGCAGCCGCCGTCCGGGCTTCCCGTCGCCGTCGGCCGCACAGGGTCAGGGCGGCAACGCCTCGGGTCAGGTGCCGGTGAGCCCCGCTCCCGCCGCCTGAGCGACGATACTGCGTTTGGAAAAACCCGGCCCGCGCAAGCGGCCGGGTTTTTTCGTTTGTGGTGGTGCTGTCGCGCTTCTGTTAGCCCGCCGCTCGCTCGGCGGCTCGCAGGCTCATGCGTTGCGGTTACGCACCAACATATTGAAAAAAGAGCATTTTCCCCTCCCGCTTGTGGGGAGGGGCCAGGGGTGGGGGTGGTGCAGAAGGCACCGTAACGATCCATCCTGCTTCACCCCCACCTCCAACTCCTCCCCACAAGGGGGAGGAGAGAAGCCCTGTGCCGTCCGCTCAAGCCGCCTTGGCGGCCATCGTGGCGTAATCCGCCTGGACCAGTACGTCGAGCGCCCGCCAGGGCTTCTGCATGTAGACCGCCTGATCCGGCAGGCGCGCGTCACGGCCCGCCCCGGAGGTCACGACCACGCGGACATCCGGCCAGCGGCGGCCCACCGCCTGCGCCAGGGAGACGCCGTCCATGGCACCCGGCAGGCGCACGTCGGCGAAGAGCAGCGCCACGGTGACGTCGGAACGCTCCAGCACCGAGAGCGCCGCCTCGGCGCTCTCGCAGGCGATCACGCCGAGATCCGTCTCTTCCAGCACCGCGGTGGCAAGGTCTCGAACCGCCGCGTCGTCCTCGACGACGAGGGCTACCGGGTTGGAACACTCGGGCTGTGCGCGATCCATTGATGTCTCCTGAGCTGGGTGCGTCGCCCCACGTCGGGTCATGGCCTTCAAAACAGGCTTCTGATTCCCCGATTCGGCCATGCTGACCTGTCAAGAGCCGGCTCACAAGAGTCGGCGCCATCCGGGACAGCATGCCCGCGTTGCAATCAGGCCGCGCCAAATTCGAGCGTCGAGCCCGAATTTGGCGCATCGGCCCTGCGGTTAAGAAACTGTTCACCCGTGTGGACCGACTGTTAACATCCTGCGACGGAACGTACCCAACGCGCACGAAGCCCTGTCGGCTTCACGCGGGTCAGAGCTGAAGGATCGCTGTCCGACATGTGCCGTTTCCTCGCCTACAGCGGTGAGCCGGTCTTCCTCTCCGACCTCGTCTGCGCGCCGACCCACTCGCTGGTGCACCAGTCGCTGCACGCCGACGAGGGGAAAACCGAGACCAACGGCGACGGGTTCGGCATCGGCTGGTACGCGGAGCGGCCCGAGCCAGGGGTCTATCGCGACATCTCGCCGGCCTGGTCGGACGAGAATCTGGTCAACCTCTGCGGGCAGGTTCGGGCGCGGACCTTCTTCGCCCATGTCCGGGCCTCGACCGGCACCGCCACGGCGCGGGCCAATTGCCATCCGTTCGTCCACGGCCGGCACCTGTTCATGCACAACGGCCAGATCGGCGGCTATCACCGGATCAAGCGCCGGCTCGAGGCGCTGATTCCGGATGCGCTTTACGATAACCGCCGCGGCAGCACCGATTCCGAGGCGATCTTCCTCCTGGCACTGGCCAACGGGCTGGAGCAGGACCCCGTGGGCGCGATGGCGCGGACCATGAAGATCATCCGCGGGCTGATGGACGAGGCCGCAATCTGCGAGCCGGTCCGCTTCACGGCGCTGCTCACCGACGGCGAGACGCTGACCGCCTACCGTTGGGCTTGCGACGGGCGCCCGCCGAGCCTGTACTTCCGCGAGGGACCGGGTGGCATCGTCGTAGTGTCCGAGCCAATCGACGGCTGCCGCGAGGGATGGAAGGTCGTACCGAAGGACGCAACGCTCCGCGCCCGGCATGGAACCGCGACCATCGTGGAGCTCCCCGAGCGCACCCGCGCCGCCGCCTGAGTGACAACCGTCCGAGCCATGCCGCTGCGGGGATTGCCTGCGCGTGCGAGATGGCCACACTCGGCGCGCGGTCGATGCTGCGGCCGGACGGGAATCGATCGATGTATCCGGATACCGAGTTGCATATCGCCGGGCGCTGGCGCGCGGGCGCCGGACAAGACACGCTGCCGGTCCTGAACCCCGCGACGGGCGAGACGATCGGCCAGTGCGCGGTCGCCAGCACGGCGGATCTCGACGAGGCGCTGGCGGCGGCGGCCCGGGCCTTCCCGGCCTGGCGGAAGGTGGCGCCGTTCGAGCGCGCCAAGGTGATGCGCAAGGCCGCCGACCTGATGCGCGAACGCGCCGAAGATATCGCCCGGATCATGACCCAGGAGCAGGGCAAGCCGCTCGCCGAGGCGCGGATCGAGACGCTCGCGGCCGCCGACATCATCGACTGGTTCGCCGAGGAAGGGAAGCGCGCCTACGGCCGTGTCATCCCCGGCCGGGCCGACGGGGTGCTCCAGGCCGTGATCCGCGAGCCGGTGGGCCCGGTGGCCTGCTTCACGCCCTGGAACTTCCCGATCAACCAGGCGGTCCGCAAGATCTCGGCGGCCCTCTGCACCGGCTGCACGGTGATCCTCAAGGGTCCCGAGGACACGCCAGCGAGCTGCGCCGCCCTGGTGCGCGCCTTCCTGGATGCCGGCATCCCGGGGGACGCGCTCTCCCTCGTTTACGGCGATCCGGCGACGATCTCGTCCTATCTGATCGCCCACCCGGTGATCCGGAAGATCTCGTTCACTGGCTCCACGGTGGTCGGCAAGAAGCTCGCGGCGCTCGCGGGCGAGCACATGAAGCGAGCCACGATGGAACTTGGCGGCCACGCTCCGGCGATCGTGTTCGGCGACGCAGATGTCGAGAAGGCCGTCTCGATCCTGGCCCCCTCCAAGTTCCGGAACGCCGGACAGGTCTGCGTCTCGCCGACCCGCTTCCTGGTCCACGATTCCGTGTTCGACCGGTTCGTCGAGGGCTTTTCGACCTTCGCCAAGAACCTCAAGGTGGGCGACGGGCTCGATCCCGACACCAAGATGGGTCCGCTGATCCACAGCCGGCGCCTCGAAGCCGTCGAGGCGCTGACGGCGGATGCCGAATCCGGCGGCGCGACGCTCCGCACCGGGGGCAAGCGGATCGGCAACCGAGGCAATTTCTTCGAGCCGACGGTTCTCACCGAGGTGCCGCTCTCCATGCGGATCATGAACGAGGAGCCGTTCGGCCCGCTCGCGATCATCAACCGGTTCTCGGAGGACGAGGAGGCCCTCAGCGAGGCGAACCGCCTGCCCTACGGTCTGGCGGCCTACGCCTACACCCGCTCGGCCGAGCGGGCCGCACGGGTGTCGAACGGTGTCGAGAGCGGCATGATCTCGATCAACCACCACGGCCTCGCCCTGCCGGAGACACCGTTCGGCGGCGTCAAGGATTCCGGCTACGGCAGCGAGGGCGGCCCGGAGGCGCTCGACGCCTACCTGGTCACCAAATTCGTCACGCAGGCGAATTTCTGATGGATCGTCAGTAATGCGGAGGCGGCGGTTCGGGGGCCCGCGGGGCGGCCCGGGCAGCCGCCTCCTCCATCTGCTCGCGCAGGCCTTCGACCTGTCGGGACAACCGGTCGATCAGCCGCCACTGCTCGGTGACGATTCGGTTGAGATCCTCGACCGTCGCCTCCTGCTCGGTGAGGCGCATCTCCAGGCGGTCCATCCGGTTCGGCTCATCCATCTGTGATCCCCCTTGGCCCAGCGTCAGGCCGGCCATGCTTACGGATCGTCGTTCCATAATGGCGTCAGACCCATCCGCCGAGCGGGACGGAGCGGCGCGAGCAAGACCCTGAATCCATAGCGCGCTGTCGGTGGCGGAGTCCGATGGATGGCGGGGGAACAGAGCGCGGGCCCCTGCCCCGGAGCGCGCGCCGAACCGATCCGAGGCGATCCAGAACGCACACCTCGATACCAAGGTTTCGAACGCCGGAACCCACGGGCAGTTCTGTTTTGCCGGCTTTCGATGCCGCCCCTCGACAAGACCACCGCGCAGCTCTGCGCAGATTGGAATCAAGCAGTGGCCGGCGCGCCTAGCGATCGGACATTGTAACCCGTGCGGCGCGTCCGGCAGAGTTACGACGTCCTACTGGGCGAGATGCGGCACGATCAACCATCGTTAGCAAACTTATCAGTTTTTAAACCATCCTGTGGCGCCTGTTTAGCTTCACGGCAAATTACGTTCGGGGTCGTCGATGGCACTCTTTGGTTCACGTTCGGATGTCCCCCTGTCGGCACTCGATCGGACCATGGGGCGGATCGAATTCGATCCCGCGGGCCACATCACGGACGCCAACGCGATCTTCCTCGATCTTGTCGGCTACAGCCTCACGGAGGTACGCGGGCGCCACCACAGCCTGTTCGTGCCGGAATCTGAGCGTGCGAGCCCGGACTATGCCACGTTCTGGGACCGGCTGCGCGCCGGTCAGCCCCAGGTTCGCGAGTTCGCCCGCCTGACCAAGGATGGACGGATCGTGTGGGTGAAGGGCTCCTACAACCCGATCCTCGACCGCAACGGCAAGACGACCAAGGTCGTGAAGATCGCCACGGATGTGACCGAGGAACGGGCGCGCAACGCCCTGTATGCGGGTCAGATCGCGGCCATCAACCGCTCGCAGGCGATGATCTGCTTCGCTCTCGATGGCACCATCACGGATGCCAACGCGAATTTCCTTTCGACCCTGGGCTACACCCTCGACGAGATTCGTGGCCGTCATCACCGCATGTTCATGCCGCCCGCCGATGCGGCGAGCCCGGACTACGCGGCGTTCTGGGCGGCCCTGGCGGCGGGTCGGTACCAAGCCGGCGAGTTTCAGCGGATCGGCAAGGGCGGGCGGGTCGTCTGGATCTTCGGCGCCTACAATCCGATCCTCGACGCGGAGGGCAAGCCCTGCGCAGTCGTCAAGTTCGCCACCGACGTGACCCAGCAGGTCGAGGACCGGCAGCGCCGGGCTGCGGGGCAGCGCGCGATCGAGGGGGACATCGCGGCGATCCGCGACTCCATGAGCCGCGTCGTCCAGCAGGCCGATGAGACCGCGGAGGCGTCGAACCAGACGGCCCGCAACGTCCAGGCGGTCGCGGCCGGCTCGGAGGAGTTCGCCGCCTCCATCGAGGAGCTGAGCCGTCACGCCCTGGGCGCCAAGGCCTCGGTCGATCAGGTGGTCACGCGCGCCGAGGAGGCCGGAGCGATCGTGGTCGGGCTGACCGGTGCCGCCGACCGGATCGGCGCCGCCGTGAACCTGATCCGCTCCATCGCCGACCAGACGAACCTTCTGGCCCTCAATGCCACGATCGAGGCCGCACGGGCCGGTGCGGCCGGCAAGGGGTTTGCGGTCGTGGCCGCCGAGGTGAAGGCGCTCGCCGAGCAGACCGCCCGGGCGACCGGCGAGATCGGCAGCCAGATCGCCGCCGTTCAGATGGAGACCGCCAAGGCCGTCTCCGCCATCGACGGGATCGGTTCGACCATCGAGCAGCTGAGTGCGATCACGCTGAGCGTCTCGTCCGCCGTGACCGAGCAGGCGGCGGTGACCCGCGACCTGACCGAGAATATGCAATCGGCCGCCCACAGCGTCGACACGGCGCGCGCCGCGATGGCCGAGATCGCAGCCTCGGCGGCCCATGTCGATGAATCGGTTCGCAAGGTCTCGGAGGCGGCGCGCGCCCTGGCCTGACCAGCCGGAACGCCCCGTCGGATTCAGGCGGCCCGGGCGGTGGCCCCGGCCACCGCAACCCGGTCGCGGCCGTTGTTCTTGGCGGCATAGAGTGCGGCATCCGCCCGCCGCATCAGCGTATCGAACGCAATCCCGTGGTGCGTCTGGGCGATGCCGATGCTGACGCTCACGCGCAGGTCCGGCAACTCCGGAACGTTGAGCTGCGCGAAGGTCCGGCGCAGCTCCTCGGCTCGGCCCAGCGCTTCCGCGGGCGAGACCTCCGGCAGGAAGCAGGCGAATTCCTCACCGCCCAGGCGCCCCAGCAGCGCATCGCGCGGCAGCAGGGACGCCGCCATGGCGCAGAAGCCCACCAGCACCGCATCCCCGACCGCATGCCCGTGGACATCGTTGACGGCCTTGAACCGGTCGAGGTCGAAAAGCAGCAGCGCCCCGTCCGCGTGCTTGACCAGCGCCCGCCCGGCGGCATCCACGAAGGCGCGGCGGTTTCGCACGCCCGTCAGCGCATCGGTCGATGCGGCGATGCGCTGCTCGCGCTCGGCCCGCTCCTTCACCAGGGCCATGAAGGTGAACGCCGCGGCGATGGAGAACAGGATCGTCGCGAAGCACAGGATCGCCACCCAGGGCGAGGCGAGCGGATTCGGGGCGATCTGCGGCGGAGCGAGCAGCGTCAAGGGGATGCGCACGCCGTAGAAGGCCCCGTGCAGCCCGAGCACGGCAGCCGCCGTGAGCCGGGACGCCAGTCGTTCCGCGCGGCCGTGCCAGATCTCAGCGGTCGCAGCGCCGCAATAGATCATGGTCACCGCGGAGGCATACACGATGCGCAGCGTCACCGATCCATAGAAGGTCGGGATGAGGCACAGGGCGCACCAGACGAGCGCACCCACCATCGCCAGCCCCACACGAGGCCGGCGCCGTTCGAACGAGCGGACGCCGCTCCAGATCAGGCCGTAGGCGCAGAGAATGACCGCATTCGACAGCACGATCGAAATCGCGTCGGGGATCTGGCCCCGGAGCGCGAGCCCGGCGGTACCGACCGCGCCGACCAGGTGGGCCCCACCCCAGTAGGCCAGGGTCCGCTCCTCGGGCGCCTGCCGCCACGACGTGAGGAACAGCGTTCCGGCCAGCAGGGTGACCGTCGAATTGACGATGAGCAGCGTGGGGGGATCAAGGTGCACGGTCGACCATCCACCTCCCATGCGAAGACGCCGCTGCGGCACCCATCCGTGGCCATTGATTACGTTCGTCGACGAATCAGGCTAGACAGCTATCAGTAGGGCCTAGACCGACATATAGCCACATCGGGTTGAGATATTTCTACGTATTTAGACACGGCACAGTCAAGGGCGCGGGCTGAGACGCAGGTACCTGCGCCTCAGCCACGATCCATCACGCATGCTCAGGCGGCGTGGATCACCGGGACCGCGGGAGCCCCTTCCCATTCGGTATTGCCGGGAATCGACTCGCCCTTCATCACGATGGTGAGCGGGCGCAGCCGCGCGTAGTCGCCGACCTTGGTGTCGTACAGAACCGTCGAGAAGGCGCCGACCGACACGCCCTTGCCCACGACCACCCGGCCGATCTTCATGATCCGGTCCTCGTAGAGGTGGGTCTGAAGCGCCGAGACGCGGTTGATCGTGGCGTAGTCGCCGATCGTCACGCAGTCGAACTCGGTGATGTCGGTGGTGAGCATGCAGACGCCCCGGCCGATCTTCACGCCGAACAGGCGCAGCACCCAGGGCAGGAACGGCGTGCCCTGGAGGTGCTCCAGCAGCACCTTGCCGGCGAGCCCCCAATAGGCCACCGCGATGGCCTCGGTGCGCATGGCCCACCACGACCACATCGGCTGCATGCCGGGCCGGTAGACGCCCATCAGCAGCCACTTCATCGCGATGACCGCCGAGGACTGGATCAGCGCGATCGCAACGCTCGCCGTGACGAAGCTGATTGCCAGCCCGATCCAATCCTTCTCCAGGATCGCCGGGTAGAAGTACCAGTCGATCACGGTGATCGCGAGGGTGATGTAGAGCATCGGCGAGAACGAGGTCGCGAAGGCCTCGAACACGCCGCGCCGGACCTTCGGCCACATCCCGGGTTCGTAGGTCTGGGCGTTCGATCCCAGATCGACCTTCTGGCGGGCGGGCAGCCGGATCGGCGGCGAGCCGAACCACGTCTCGCCGGGGCTCATCGCCTCGTTGGCCGGCGGCTTCGACTTGATGCCGATCAGCACGTCGTCGGGGATGACGGCGCCGGGTGGCACCACGGCGTCGTTGCCGACGAAGACCCGGGCACCGGTCTGGGTCGGTTCGAGGTGCATCCAGCCGCGCCGGATCTCCTCCTCGCCGTACACCACCTCGTCGGCGACGAAGTTCTTCGCCCCGATATCGGCGAGGTCGTAGCGGCCACCGAGATTCGTCGAGATCTCGGCGCCGTGGCCCATATTGGCGCCCATCAGCCGGTACCACGCCCGCATGTAGACGGTGGCGAACAGCGAGGAGAGCGTCTCCAGCGTCACCTCGACGGCGAGCGCCAGCGACCACTTCCGCAAATAGAACAGCGAGTGGACCGAGTAGGTGCCGGTGCGCGTCCGGGGCAGCACGACCCAGCGGATGCCGGCGATCAGCAGCACCGTGCCGGCGGTCATCAGCATGGCGGTCGGCCATGTGAGGATCGGCAGGTACCAGTGGTAGTCGACGTCCGTGATGTCGGAGAGCGAGTCCGAGATCTGGTCGAAGATGAAGAAGGCCGGGAAGATCGGCAGCAGGCCCACCGCCGGGATCACGGCGAGGAGCAGCGTGTAGGCGACCATGAAGGCAGCCCGGCGCTCCCACGAGGCGTCGGCCGGCGCGGGCAATGCGGTGGGATCGGCCATTCCGACCTTGCGGCCGGGCGAACCGTCCCAGCGCTCGGCGGCCCCGACCCGCGAGCCGGCCGGGATCGTGGTGAGATCGCCGATCTCGGCCTGCGGGCCGATCACCGTGTCGTGGCTGATCACGCAGGAGGTGCCGACCGCCGCATCCGCGCCGATCTCCACGCGGCCGATGACCAGCTCGTTGCCGGTGATCTCGGCGTTGGCGATCACGAGGCGCCCGCCGAGCGACGCGCCGTCGCCGATCGTGAGGAGATCGGGGGCGCCGACCTCAATGTCGGAGATCACCGTATCGCGGCCGATCTTCGCGCCCATCAGGCGCAGGTAGATCGCGATGGCCGGCGAGCCCTGGAGCCATTTCACGTGGACGAGGGGCGCCAGCCGCTGCGCCAGCCACCAGCGGTAGTAATAGGCCCCCCAGAGCGGATAGCGGCCGGGCTTGGTCCGCCCCAGGATCAGCCACTTGCCGGCCACGGCGATGACCGCCGTCACGCCGTTGATCGCCACGTAGACGAGGAGCAGCACCCCGAGTTCGGCGAAGAAGCTCAAGCCGCCGCCGGTGAGCAGCAGGTAGGTCACGAACATGCCGAGCCACTGGGCGGTGGCGAGCGCGATCACGACGGGCAGAGCCACGAGCTGAGCGAGGCCGCAGAGCGCGCGGCGCAGCAGGGGCGGCGGCGCGAAGCTGAGGTCGCGGGTCGCAGCCGCCGCGCCCATGCCGCCGGTGCGGGCGATCAGCGCGTCGGCCATCGCCCGCATTGTGCGGAGCGCGTAGACATCCGGCAGGGTGATGCCGGCGAGCGGCGGGTTCTCGCGCACCGCCGACACGAAGCGGGCGGCGAGCAGCGAGTGGCCGCCCAGATCGGCGAAGAAATCGCCCTCGAGCGGGATCGGCTGGTTGCCGAAGATCTGCTTGGCCGCGGCCACGAGCGCGGCCTCGGTCTCGTTGGCCGGGGGCTCCTGCTCGCCGTCCGCCGCCACCACGGTGAGCGGCGCGATCTTGAGGGCCTTCCGGTCGACCTTGCCCGAGGTGAGGCGCGGCAGCGTCTCGGCCACCTCGAAATGGCCGGGTACCATGTAGGGCGGCATCTGCCCGGCGAGCGTCTTGCGCAGGGCGGCGGTGTCGACGGTCCGGCCGCGCTCCGGGATCAGGAAGGCGACCAAGCGATCGACGCCGTCATCCTGCCGCAGCACCACGGCCGCCTGGTTGATCTCGGGCACTGCGCGGATGCGCGCCTCGATCTCGCCGAGCTCCACGCGAAAACCGCGGATCTTGACCTGATCGTCGATGCGGCCGTGGAACACGATCCGCCCGGCGGCATCGAGGGAGACGGCATCGCCCGAGCGGTAGAGCACGGGGTCGGTCCCGTCCGAGCCGAAGGGGTTGGCGATGAACTTTTCCGCCGTCAGCTCGGGGCGCGCGAGGTAGCCCCGGGCGACACCGGGACCACCAATCAGCAGTTCGCCCTGCTGGTCGCGCCCGAGCAGGCTCAGATCCTCACCCGCCACGTAGACGGAATAGTTCGGGATCGGCCCGCCGATCGTGACCGGCTCACCGGGCCGCATCTCGGCGGCGGTGGCGACCACGGTCGCCTCGGTCGGCCCGTAGGTGTTGAACAGCTGGCGCGTACCCGTGGCCCAGCGGGCGACCAGCGGCTCCGGCAGCGCCTCGCCGCCGAGCAGCACGAGCCGAACGGTCGGCAGGTCGCCGGAGATCATCGCCAGCAGGGTCGGCACGGTGTCGAGCACCGTGATCCGCTCGGCCTCCAGGATGCCGGGCAGGGATTCGACGTCGCCCATCATGGCCGGGCTCGCGACGAACAGCGTGGCGCCGACGAGATACGGAACCCAGATCTCCTCCATGGAGAGGTCGAAGGCGACCGAGGCGCCCTGGAACACCACGTCGTCGGCGCGCATGCCGTAGAGCGCGTTCCCCGAGCGCAGGAAGTGGCAGATGTTGGCGTGGCTGATGACGATGCCCTTCGGCACGCCGGTCGAGCCCGAGGTGTAGATCAGGTAGGCGGGGTGCTCGGGTGTGAGACCCAGCGCGCGGGCATCCGGAACTGGAGCCCCGGCCGGGGTGGCGGCATCGAGATCGGCCGGGGTCAGGGCCGGCGCGGCGTCGGGGGCGGCGGGCTTCAGCGCCGGTGAGACGAGGAGCGCCTTTGCGGCGGCGTCGGTCAGGCACACGCCCACCCGGTCGGCCGGCGCCTCGGCGTCGAAGGGCAGCCACGCGGCGCCCGACATCGTGATGCCGATCTGCGCCACGAGGAGTTCGGGACCCCGGGCCATCCACAGGCCGACCACGTCGCCCGGCCCGATGCCGCGATGGCTAAGCCCGGCGGCGATCCGACCGGCGCGGGCGGCGACCTCGGCATAGGTCAGGTGCGGATGGACGCCGCCCGCCTGCACGGTCGCGCCGTCGATCAGGCAAGGATGGTCTGGCCTGGACCGGGCCGAGTCCAAAAAAATCTCGGCCAGGACCTCGTCGCGGATCAGGTCGGGCCGGTGGGCGCCCTGCAGGATCGCCGCTCCGGCATCGTGACGTCCGCTGGCCCCGGCAGCCGGTCCGGGCCGGGTCTTCTCGGCGACGTCACTCATCCGCTGCTCCGCTGGCCGGCCGCGCAGGCCGACGCCTCCCGTGGCGGTTGCCCTATAGCCCACCGATCGTGCCGTTAGCGAGGCGGCTTTGCACTGCGCCCGCGCACATGATCAAGCCCAGCGCCAGCCTTCGGGCTCCAGAATCAGCACCTCGCCCTGGCGAATGCCGAGGCGGGGCGCTGCGTAGATATCGAGGTGGCCCAGCGCCACGAGGACCGCACGGGCAACGCCGCCATGGGCGACGACGACGGTGTCCCGCTCCAGCTCGGCAAGCAGCGGTGCGACGCGCTCGACCAGGGCGGCGTAGCTTTCAGCCCCGCTGCCCGGCGGACGGTGATGCCAGCGGTCCCGATCGCGGCCCGCGGCACCGGCCGGATCGCGGCGTCGGATCTCCGCCCAGGTCGAACCCTCCCAGCTGCCGAACCCGATCTCCCGCAACCGCGCGTCGGCCCGGTAGGCGTCCGCCGGCAGGCCGAGATTCGCCCGCAGGATCTCCATGGTGCGCCGGGTCCGCTTGAGCGGGCTCGCCATGAAATCCGCCTCCGCCAGCTTCGGGCCGGCCACGGCGGCCAAGCGCTGCGCAACGGCGGCGGCCTGACGCTCGCCCTGCGCGTTCAGGTCGATGTCGCGGCCGCCCTGAAGGCGGCCCTCGGCATTCCAGTCGGTCTGGCCGTGGCGGATGAAGTAGATGCTGACCAACCGTCTCAACCCCGTCCTGCACCGGCGCCCGGAACGGCTCGGAGCGCCACCCGTTCTCGCCGACGGTCGGCAACGTCCGAGAACAGGTCCTGCCCCATGTCGAAGAAGCACGGCAAGCATCATCGCGGCCAGAAGCGCGATGACGGCGTGACAGAGAGCGCCGACCTGCACGGATCAGGCCGGCCGTCGACCGCCCGCTGGGCCGGTGGCGTCGCGGAGACCGCGCCGGACGTGCTGGGCGGCCCGCCGCCGATCCCCGTCCGCGCGGCCCCGGGCATCGTCACGGTCGCGCCGGGCACCCGCTTCGACCTCGCCGCCGTGGATACCGGCGCCGACGGCGGCCTCGACAAGGCCTGGGCGAAGGACGCCCTGGCCAAGGAGCGCGAGCGCATCATCGCCCTTCAGGAACGCCTCTATGCCGAGCGGGCGCGCAGCCTGCTGCTGGTTTTTCAGGCGATCGACACGGGCGGCAAGGACGGGACGATCCGATCGGTGCTCAAGGGCGTGAACCCGCAGGGCTGCACCGTCACCTCCTTCAAGGTGCCGTCGAGCGACGAGCGCGATCACGATTTCCTCTGGCGCTACCATGCCCGGACGCCGGGCCGCGGCATGATCGGCGTGTTCAACCGCAGCCACTACGAGGACGTGCTGGTGGTGCGCGTGAAGGGCCTCGTCCCGGAGGCGGTCTGGCAGAGCCGCTACGGCCAGATCAACGATTTCGAGCGCCTGCTCACCGAGTCGGGCACGACGCTCATCAAATTCTTCCTGCACATCTCCAAAGCCGAGCAGAAGAAGCGCCTGGAGGCCCGCATCGCCGACCCGGAGAAACACTGGAAGTTCGATCCGGCCGACTTGGTGGAGCGCAAGTCCTGGGATGCCTACCAGCAGGCCTTCGCGGACGCGCTCACCCGCTGCTCGACCCCGGATGCCCCGTGGCTGGTGGTGCCGGCCGATCACAAATGGTTCCGCAACTACGTGATCGCGCGGACCGTCGCGGATACGCTGGAGGCGATGGACCCGCGATTCCCGGAGGCCCCGAAGGGCATCGCGGAGCTGACGGTCCCGGACTGACAAGGGGAAGCCGGCATGCTGGTGGTGCGCGACGTCACGGTGTCGGGCTACCGGTCGCTCCGGCGGATCAGCGTCCCGGTCGACGACCTGTCGGTCTTCGTCGGCGGCAACGGCACAGGCAAGACCAACCTCTACCGGGCCCTCGAACTGCTCCAGGCGGCCGCCCGCGGCACCCTGACCCGCGACCTCGCCGCCGAGGGCGGGATGGATTCAGCGCTCTGGGCCGGCCGACGGCGGCAGAGGGAACCGGCCCGGATCAGCCTGTCGGTCATGCTGCGCCACGAGACCTCCGGGCAGGACTTCACCTACGCGGTGGAGATCGGCCTCGTGCCGCAGGCCGGCGCGGAGATCTATGGCGCGGCCTTCCGCCGGGAACCGCAGGTCAAGGCCGAGCGCCTGACCGTCCGGACCGGCAGCCGCACGGCCGTGATCCTCGACCGCGACGGCCGCACCGGCTTCGTCCGCGATGCCGACGGGCGCAAGCAATCCCTCGGATCGGACCTGCTCGCCACCGAGACGGCGCTCGGCAGCCTGCTCGACGCGACCGGCCAGCCGGAAATCGCCCTCGCGCGCCAGGCGATGACGGCGTGGCGTTTCCATCACGGCTTCCGCACCGACGCGGATTCGCCGCTTCGGCGCCCCTGCCTCGCCGTGACGACGCCGACGCTGGCCTCCGACGGGTCGGATCTGGCGGCGGTCTTCGCCACCCTCGCGCATATCCGGCAGGATACGGCCGACCTCGACGCGGCCGTGGACGGCGCCTTCCCCGGGGCGCGGCTCGTCGTGCCGGAGCCGGAGCGGGAAGCGAGCTTCGGCCTGATGGCCCCGGACTTCGCCGGTCGGGTCTTCGCCGCCCCCGAACTGTCGGACGGGACCCTGCGCTACCTCGCCCTCGCCGGGGCCCTCCTCGGCTACCGGCTGCCGCCGTTCATCGCGCTGAACGAGCCGGAGGCCAGCCTGCATCCGGACCTCATGGACCCGCTGGCCCGGCTGATCGCCCGGGCGGCCGAGCGCACGCAGGTCTGGCTGGTGACGCATTCCGAACGGCTGGCAGCGGGCATCGCGGCGCACGGGCGCGCGCAGACGCGCACCGTCATCAAGCGCGACGGTGCGACGTGGATCGCCGGGTTGAAGCTGTCGGGGGCGTTCGATGAGGTAGAAGACGAGTGAGACGGTGGCGGGCTGCTGCGGACGCACTCCCGCAGACGGGTTACGCGCTACACAGGTTTGGCGCGTGGCTGATGACGGACCGCCACAGGCCCCCTCTCTCGTGCGGGAGAGGGTTGGGGTGAGGGACGAGAACCCACAGGATCAATCGCGCCGTTGCTGCGCGTGCGGGCGGAGACTTTTCCGGAGAGCTCTCATCCCTCACCCTGTCCCTCTCCCGCACGGGAGAGGGGATCCGCGCCCTTCCAAGGTGACGGGTTAGCTCACCGAGACCGGAAACTTGTGTCGCCGCAAAAGGAAGAGGGAGACGCGCCGCTCCTCAATCCTTGTCGAGGGTCAGATCCGGCGCGTCCGGGTTCTTCATGCCGACGACGTGGTAGCCCGCATCGACGTGCAGGATCTCGCCCGTCATGCCGGCGGACATATCGGAGACCAGATAGGCGGCGGTCTCGCCGACCTCCCCGATGGTCACCGTCCGGCGCAGGGGCGCGTTGTACTCGTTCCACTTCAGGATGTAGCGGAAATCGCCGATCCCCGAGGCGGCCAGCGTCTTGATCGGGCCGGCCGAGATCGCGTTGACGCGGATGTTCTTCGGGCCGAGATCGGCCGCGAGATAGCGCACCGACGCTTCGAGTGCCGCCTTGGCGACGCCCATCACGTTGTAGTGCGGCATCCACTTCTCGGCGCCGTAATAGGTCAGCGTCACGAGGGAGCCGCCCGGCCGCAGGATCTTCTCCGCGCGCTGGGCGACTGCCGTGAACGAGTAGCACGAGACGAGGAGCGACTTCGTGAAGTTCTCCTCCGAGGTCTCGATGTAGCGGCCGGTCAGCTCGTCCTTGTCCGAGAAGGCGATGCAGTGAACCACGAAGTCGATGCCGTCGGGAAAGACCCGGGCGGCCTCCTCGAACACCGCGTCGATCGTGGACGACTCGGTCACGTCGCAATGGCCGATGACGTGGGCGTCGAGTTCCTTGGCCAGGGGCTCGACACGCTTGCGCAGCGCATCGCCCTGATAGGTGAAGGCGAGTTCCGCCCCATGAGCGCGGGCGCTCCGGGCGATGCCCCAGGCGATCGAGCGGTTGTTGGCGACACCCAGGACGATGCCCCGCTTGCCCGCCAGAAGGCCCTGCCCGTATTCCGCCATGATCGATCCCGAAGCCGCGCGGCCCCTCTCGAGGCCGGGGGGCCTCCTTAGCGGAGGCAGCCCGGCGACGGAAGTCCGGGCCGTTCCGGCTTCGACAGTGGTCGATCAGGCGGCCTTGGCGCCGCGCCGGTTCCGGGCGAATTCGATCAGCGCCGCATCCTCGCCCTCAGGGAGCACGATGGCGGTCGTGGCGAACAGGTCGCCGGCGTTTCCGTCCTTCCGCGGCAGGCCCTTGCCGCGCAGGCGGAAGGTGCGGCCCGAGCTCGTCATCGCCGGAATCTTCATTTCCACCGCTCCGGTCAGCGTCGGCACGCGGATCGTGCCGCCGAGCACGGCATCCTCCAAGGGGACATCGACCGTTGTGCGCAGGTCCGAGCCATCGACGGTGAAGTGCGGGTGCGGCCGGATCCGGATTGTCAGCAGCGCGTCGCCGGGCTCGCCACGCGGGCCGGCGCTCTGGCCGAGGCCACGCAGCCGGATGGTCTGCCCGTCAACCACGCCCCGCGGGATGACCACATCCACCTCCCGCCCGGTGGGCAGGTACAGGCGTAGTTTCTCCTCGCTGGCGACCTGCTCGAGCGTCACGGACAATTCGGCCGCGACATCCTCGCCCCTGGGCGCTCCGCGCTGGGCGCCGGGGCCTGCGCCGCCCGCCCGGAAGGCTTCGCCGAAGATGTGCGAGAAGATGTCCTCGCCCATCCCTCCGCCCATGCCTCCACCCATGCCGCCCTGGCGGCTGCGGGCCATGTTCTCGAAGTCGAACCCGCCGGGCCGCCCGCCGCCGAAGCCGCCGCCGAATCCCTCGAAGCCGCTGGCGCGCGGCTTGCCCTCGGCGTCGATCTCGCCGCGATCGAACTGCTTGCGCTTCTCGGCGTCGCCCAGGATCTCGTAGGCCGCGTTCGCTTCGGCGAACCGGTCCTTGGCCTTCACGTCGTTCTTGTTGCGGTCGGGGTGGAAGTCCTTGGCGAGCTTGCGATAGGCCTTCTTGATGTCGGCCTCGCTCGCTCCCTTGGCCACGCCCAGCACGTCGTAGGGATTGCGCATGGAACTCTTGGCTGTGCGGTGTGGGTTTTCCACCCGGATGTGGGAAGGCTGTTGCATAGCTGCAACGGTCCGGATCGCGAAAGTCTGCGGGTTCGCGCGGGACGTCAAGCGGGTGCCCTCGTCCCGGGCGGCATGTGGGCATAACTTCCGTTCGCCACAGCGCTGGACGTCCTGAGCCAGCCCATGCCGACGACGAATCGTGAGAGGCCGATGCAGTATGCCTGCGACCACGTCCATCTGCGCAGCCGCGACGCCTTGCGGGCCGCCGCGTTCTACGTCGAGACCTTCGGCGCCCGGGAGGTGAAGCGCGTCGGGAGCGACCCCGTGCAGCGGGTCGTCCTCGATCTCGGCGGCCTCACGGTGTTCATCGAGCAGGCCCCGGCCGAGACGACGCCCGCGGGACCGACGCCCTGCCTCGGCATCGAGCATATCGGCCTCCGGGTCGCCGACATCGAGGCCGCCATGGCCGATCTGACCGGCCGCGGGGTCAAGGTCCGGACCGGGATCACCGAGCGGGGCCCCGGCTTGCGAATCGCCTTCGTGGAGGGCCCGGACGGGGCGCTGATCGAGATCCTCGAGCGCTCGTCCGCATGATGGCGCGCGCGTCCGGAAGGCGATCCCTCGCCGGAGCGCTGGCCGTGCTCCTGACGCTTGATGCCGCCACCGCGGCACGGCCCTTCACCGACGCGGCCGGCCGGACCGTCGAGCTGCCCGACCGGATCGAGCGGGTGCTGGCCGCCGGCCCGCCGGCCGCCGTGCTGCTCTACACCCTGGCGCCCGATTCGATGGCCGGCTGGGTGAGCGCCTTCCGGCCCGAGGCCCTGCCCTATCTCGAACCCCGCTCCCGGACGCTCCCGGCCTATGGCCGGCTGACCGGGCGCGGCGGCACCGCCAACGTGGAGGGCGTGCTCGCCGCCAGACCCGACCTGATCGTCGATTCGGGCAGCCTCGGGCCGACCTTCGCGTCCCTGGCCGACCGGGTCCAGGCGCAGACCGGCATCCCCTACATCCTGCTCGACGGCAGCTTCGCCCGAATGCCGGAGACCTACCGGCAGCTCGGCGCGGCACTGGGCCGGCAGGACGCAGCCGATGCCCTCGCGGCCTCCGTCGCGGCGCTGACCGGCGCGGTGGCGAAGGCGGTGGGGTCCGTGCCTGAGGACAAGCGGCCCCGCGTCTACTACGCCCGCGGCCCGCGCGGGCTGGAGACGGGGTTCGCGGGCTCGATCAACACCGAGCTGCTTGAGGCGGCCGGCGGCCGCAACGTGGCGCAGGGCGGGGACGGGCGCCTCGGCGCCGTCTCCCCGGAGCAGATCCTCGCCTGGAACCCGGAAGTGATCGTCACCCTCGATCCGGCCTTCGCGGCCGCAGTGCGGAGCGACCCGCTCTGGCGGGATGTGCGGGCCGTCCAGACCGGCCGGATCTACGTGGCGCCGCTTCAGCCCTTCCCGTGGTTCGACGCGCCGCCGGGGGTCAACCGGGTGATCGGCCTGCGCTGGCTGGCAGGGCTGCTCCACCCGGATCTGTTCCCGCAGCCGATGACGGAGGTCGTGCGGGACTTCTACCACCGCTTCTACCATGTCGATCTCGACGCCGCGCAGGCCGCCGCTCTGCTCGACCCCGCAGCGTCGGGCACGCGGCCGGGTGCGCCCCGTTGAGTCGGGAGCCGGCCGTCGCCGCCGGGGCAGCGCGGACGCAGCGAAGCCTGCGGGTGTCGGCGGCCCTGCTGGCTGGGGCTGCCCTCCTGATGCTGTCCGTGCTCGCCCTCGCGGTCGGCCGATATCCGGTCCCCCTTGCCGATCTGGCGAATGTGCTCGGCCATCGGCTGTTCGGCTTGCCCGGCCGGGTGCCCGCGCCCGTGGAGACGGTGGTGATGCAGGTGCGCCTGCCACGGGTCGTCGCCGCCCTGGTGGTGGGCGCGGCCCTGTCGGCTGCGGGGGCGACCTACCAGGGCCTGTTCCGCAACCCGCTGGTCTCGCCCGACATCCTCGGTGTCTCCGCGGGTGCCGGCCTCGGGGCGGTGCTGGGGATCTATCTCGGACTGCCGGTCGCGCCCATCCAGGCCCTGGCCTTCCTGGGGGGCCTCGGGGCAGTCGCGGCCGTGTACGGCGTCGGCCTCGCGGTGCGGCGCCACGATCCGGTCCTGACGCTGGTCCTCGCAGGCGTCGCGGTCGGTGCGGTGCTGGGCGCGGGCATCTCGCTCCTGAAGGTTATGGCGGATCCGTACAACCAGCTGCCGGCGATCACCTTCTGGCTGCTCGGCAGCCTGAGTTCAGTCACGCTCGGCGATGTCGGCGCGGTGCTGCCGATGATGCTGCTGGGCCTCGCACCCCTGGTCCTGCTGCGGTGGCGGATGAACCTGATGAGCCTCGGGGACGAGGAGGCCCGCGCGCTGGGCGTCGAGACGCGGATCCTGCGGCCGGTCCTGATCGCGGGCGCGACGCTGGTGACGGCGGCTGCCGTCTCGATGACCGGCGTGATCGGGTGGATCGGGCTGATCGTGCCCCACATCGCCCGCCTGCTCGTCGGACCGGATTATCGCCGGCTGCTTCCGGCATCCCTGATCCTCGGGGCGGGCTATCTCCTCACCGTCGATCTGATCGCGCGGACGGCCGGAACGATCGAGGTGCCGTTGGGCATCCTCACGGCCCTCGTCGGCGCGCCGTTCTTCCTGTGGCTGTTGGCGGCCGGGCGCGGCAGGGTCGGCTGATGCTGCTCCAGGTCGAGGCTCTGGCCTACGGATACGGCGACCGCATCGTCGGCTCGGGCGTGTCATTCGACGTCGCGGCAGGCGAGGTTCTGTGCCTGCTCGGGCCCAATGGCGGCGGCAAGACCACCCTGTTCAAGACGATGCTGGGGCTGCTTCCGGCCCGGGCCGGGCGGATTCGGCTTGACGGCTCGGACCTGGGCCGCCTGTCACGAACCGAAATCGCCCGGGCGATGGCCGCCGTGTCGCAGGCGCACGCGGCCTACTTCCCGTTCACGGTCCGCGAAATGGTGGTGATGGGACGGGCGAGCCGGCTCGGGCCCTTCGCGGCGCCCGGCCGCGCCGACATGGCAGCCGCCGAGCGGGCGCTCGCCACGCTGGGCATCGGGCACCTGGCGGGGGCGGTCTACACGGAGATCAGCGGCGGCGAGCGGCAGCTCGCCCTGATCGCGCGGGCGCTCTCCGGCGAACCCCGGTTCCTGATCATGGACGAGCCCACCGCGAGCCTTGATTTCGGCAACCAAGCCCGCGTCCTCGGTCAGATCCGCCGGCTGGCGCGGGCCGGTATCGCCGTGCTGTTCTCGACCCACGATCCCGGCCATGCCCTGCTCTGCGCCGACCGCGTGATCGCCCTGCACGACGGCCGCCTCGCCGCCTGCGGACCCGCCGCCGAGACGGTGACGCCGGCACTGCTGCGCCAGATCTACGGGGTCGACGTCGTGGTGGCGCCGGTACCCGGAATCGCTGCGCCGATCTGCGCGCCGGTCATCGATTGATCGGCCGCCTCAGTCGCCCGCGCCGTACACCGGCCCGAGCACGGCCTCGCAATAACGCCGAACTCGGCCGTGGCACTCGCAAGCGGTGGCCAAGACGGCGGGGCGATCCAGGATGATGATGCGACCGCGTCCGACCCGGATCAGCCCCTGATCCTGAAGTTCACGCAGGATACGGGTCAGGTAGGTGCGTTGGACGCCGAGCATCGCGGCCAGCACTTCGTGAGTGACCGGAAGCGTATCGCCGACGATCCGGTCCTGGAGGGTCAGGAGCCAGCGGAGGCAGCGCTGCTCGATCGCATGCAGCGCGTTGCAGGCAGCCGTCTGAAGGAGTTGTGCCACGAGGCAGTCGGCATAGCGGATGAAGAGGTCGCGCAGCGCGGCGGATTGGTCGGCCGCCGCCTCCAGCCGCCGCGCATCCAGGCGCAGCATCGGACCGCCGATCTGCACCATCACGCTGGCGAACGCCGGCAGGTGACCCAGGCCCACCAATCTGCCGGCCATGCCATCGTGACCGATGGTGGCGGTCTCGGCGGTTCGCCCGTCGCGGGTGGTGACGACCAGAGCCAGCACCGTGTAGTTGCAGGGAAAGGTGACATGCGTCACCTCCGCCCCAGCCTCCAAGATGATCTGGCCTTTGGCATAGGTGACCCGCTCCAGATCGGGCGCCAGCAGCGCGCGATCTGGATCCGAGAGCGCATCGAGGAGCAGGTTGCCCGTGGGGCCGACACTGTCGATTGGCATCGCGCGGTGGAGAGATGGAGAAGAGGCTCCCGACAGGATCCTCTCAAAAACGTCCGGCCTCGGCCGGACTCTCCACGCATACCCTTCGCCGCGACGGGCTGAACCAACCTAGGTTTGTATGCTTAGACCGAAACTACTTGTCAGTGCAAAGTCCCTGTTCAGACAGGTGTTTATGCTCGCGCGGATCGCAGTCGGTCGATAGGAACGAGGCCCAGTCGGACGGCGTGCCGTAGAAGGCGTTGCGATCGACGTCGCCCTGTACGCCGGGGACGCGGCCCGTGGAGGTGAACTGCCACAGCATCCACTTCCGGTTGACGAACCGCTGCTCCGGCTCGGCCGCCGTGGAACGCAACCAATGCGGGTAATCCGGCAGCTCGCCCTCAAGGACATCCTTGTGGAAGGTGATGTCGGTGTAGATGATCGGGCGCTTGCCGGTGTAGCGCTCCATCTCTTCCAGCATCTCGGTGACCATCGCCAGGGCCTGCGCCTTGGGCAGCTTCTTCGGGCAGGTCTGAGAATGGCCATTCCACTCGACATCGAGCACCGGCGGAAGCGCAGCGGGGTCGTTCGGGACGTTTCTCTTGAACCAGTCCATCTGCTCCTTGGCGGAGCGGCACCAGAACACGAAGTGGTAGGCACCCCGCGGAACGCCCGCCCGGGCCGCCCCCTCCCAGTTGGCGCGGAAGCGCTCGTCGACGTGGTCGCCACCCTCGGTCGCCTTGATGAAGGCGAACTGCGTGCCCGCCGCCCGGACCGACGCCCAATCGACGTTGCCCTGCCACTTCGAGATGTCGATGCCCTGGATCGGGTGCAGCTTGGCCTTGGCCACCCCCGGATGGGGCTTGGCGTCGCCCTTGGTCGGGTAGAAGTCGTGGTTGGAGGCGCAGGCCGCCAGACCGGCGAGAATCACCGTCGCGGCGAACCGGCCGGCAACCCGGCTCAGGGTTCTCAGGCGGCCACTCACGCCCCGAGCTTGGCCACAGGGAAAAGCGTGCGAGATCTGGTCGTTCCGCGACATCAGTGTTGAGCCCGCCACCGGATGAGCGCCACAGACAGGCGTATTCGATGGCCCTGGCGCAGTTAACGGACCTTTGCGATCATTGCGGCGGAATTCCGAGATGCGTTGCGCGGCCGCGACATACGCAGGGGATCCCCGGGTGTTGCACAGGGTGATGTCCGGCTAAGTGCCAGTCCTGAAACGCGAGTCCGGTCACACCGCCGTGAGCAAGCAAATCTTTACCATAGGGTACGAAGGCCTCGATTCAGAGCAGCTCGCCGGCATCCTGCACGAAGCGGGCGTGAGCCTGCTGGCGGATGTCCGGGCGGTGGCGAATTCACGCAAGCGCGGCTTCTCCAAGGGCGCGCTCGGCGCATCTCTGCGGGAGGCCGGTCTCGGCTACGCGCATCTGCGCAGCCTCGGAACGCCGAAAGCCGGACGGCAGGCCGCCCGGGCGGGTGACGCAGCGTTGATGCGCCGGATCTACTGCGAGGAGGTGCTGGACACCGCCGACGGGCAGAGGGCCCTCGACGACCTCGCCGCGATGGCCGCGGCGGCGCCCCTCTGCCTGCTCTGCTTCGAGCGCGATCCGGCGCTCTGCCACCGGCGCGTGCTGGCCGAGCGGCTCGCGTCCAGGGGGTTTTCGGTCGCCGATCTTTGAGCGGTTACTACGACGGTGGAGGCGATGGACCCTCGCTCCGGGGCGGGCCTGCGGATCCAGACCTCGTCATCGGGCAGGGCTCACGGGTGGCCGCGCCTCCGCCTCCCCGTTGCGGGGCAGGGAATGGGGCTCAGCCTCGGCGGGAACGGAGCCGCTGCCCTGACCGCGAGCGGCCCGACCCTTCAATGGTCCAGACCTCCGGGCAGAACGTGATCCATCGCGGCAGACGCGACGACCGCCGCGGCGCGTCCCGCCAGCCCTGTAGGGCT
The DNA here is from genome assembly GCF_900103445.1 of Methylobacterium phyllostachyos. Lineage (GTDB taxonomy): Bacteria > Pseudomonadota > Alphaproteobacteria > Rhizobiales > Beijerinckiaceae > Methylobacterium > Methylobacterium phyllostachyos. Next base: position 91,248 of record NZ_FNHS01000001.1, read on the forward strand.
AGCTTCCAGGACCCAGCAGCGGCTGCATCTTTGCGCCGAGCACGCTGGCGAGCCGCCGGACCGGGCCCAGGGCGCCGCTGAGGCGCGCCGGCGCGGCCTTGCGTGGTGCGCGGGGGCGGCGACGCTCCGGGTCGGCCACCGGCTCGACCGGCATGTAGAGGGCGTCGGAGAACGATAGCTCCATAAGCGTCGCCCCGTCATCGTCGGAGATGACGATGGCGGCGTCGAGAAGCCGGGGATCGCCGCCGTACTGGCGCATCAGGCCCTGGACGATCGTGCGCGCTGCCGCCCTGGCGGCATCGGCATCGGCGACCCACTGAGCCGCGGACGCAGGCAGGCAGGACTTGCCGAATCGAATGGTGAAGTGGGCGCGAACCATGAAAGCGCTCCTGGAGGAGCCCGGCGCGGCCGGGCCGGCAAAGGGTGTCAGGCGGCTTGCGCGTCGGCGGCCTGCGCGTCGGCGGCGGGCTCGGCGGCCGATTTGGGATCGAAGGCGTCGGCCAGCAGGCCGAGGCGCCGGGCCATGTCGCGCACCTCGTTGAGCGCGATGGACTTCTGACCCTCCTTCACCGCGCGGGTGATGTCGCTGACCTGCGTGGTGGCGATCCGCTTCAGTTCCTCGGCGAGTTGCTGGCTGGTCATCATCCTGTCCCCGCTCGGCTGTTCGGTTCGAACCGGGACCGTGGTGTATCGGCGCTTACCAAGATGTTGCGTCGGGCCGCGTCTCCTGTGGACAAGCTGGGGAGCGGCGCGCCGGCTCAATCCTGAAGGTGGCGCGCCGCGATGATCGAGGCCGCGGTGCGGTTCTCCACGCCGAGCTTGGCGTAGATCCCTTCGAGATGCTTGGTCACAGTCCGGTGGCTCAGGCCCAGGATCTCGCCGATGTCGCGGCTCGATTTGCCGCGGGACAGCCAGAGCAGCACCTCCGCCTCCCGGCCCGTGATGGGCAGGCGCGCCCGCAGCCGCTCGATCCCCCCGGTCGGCGCCTCCCGCGACAGGCGCAGCAGGATCTCGTCCGGCGTCCGGCCGATGAAGCTCAGCACGAAGGCCACACCGTCGCGATCCGTCAAAGTCAGCGAGCCGGCCGACCCCGCAAGGCAGCCCCGCAGCCAGTCCCGGGCCCGGGCCGGCAGGACGAAGGCACCCGAGGGGTCGGCACCGAGCCCCACAAGCAACCGACCGGCCTGCGGCGTCGACCAGAGCACGGTCCCATCCTCCGCGACGGCGAACAGGGTCCGCCCCGCCGTGTCGAGGGCCGCCCGGGCGCTCTGCGCGGCGCGGGCACTCGCCAGATGCACGCGGATCCGCGCCAGGATCTCGTCGGGGGCGATCGGCTTGGTGACGTAGTCGATACCGCCGGCGCTCAAGCCCTCCACGATGTGCTCGGTCTCGCTCAGGCCCGTCATGAAGATCACCGGCACATGCGCGAGCTGCGGCTTGGCCTTGAGCCGGCGGCAGGTCTCGAATCCGTCCATGCCGGGCATCACGGCGTCGAGCAGGATCACGTCGGGGGTGATCTCGTCCACGAGCGCCAGGGCGAGGTCGCCGCCCACCGCCACCAGCACGGTGGCGCCGGACCGCTCGATCGCCTCCGTAAGGAAGCTCAGCGTGTCGGGGGAATCGTCGACCACCAGGACGACGTCCCGGTTCGGCCGGCCCCCGGCGGGCTCAACCATTGCGGGCCAGCCCCTGGAGCACCGACAGGTAGCGGCGCAGGTCGTAGCCCTCCACGAGCCCGCGCATCTGCGCCACGAAAGCGGGCGGCGCCGTGGCCTCCGCCTCCATCCGTTTGAGCGTCGCTTCGATGGCCCGGATATGACCGATCCGCCCGAGACGCAGGAGTTCGCCGATCTGCTCCGAGCCGGGTCCCGGCGTTTCCGGGGATTCGATGGCATCGGGCGGAAGGCTGGCCGGACCCGTCCATTCCAGGCGCAGCAGCTTGCCGACGCGCTCCATCACGTCGCGCAGGTCGAAGGGCTTGGCGAAGATCGCGTCGTGGGGCGCGTCGTCGCCGCGCACCGGGCTGATCTCGTGGACGTTGGCCGACATCATGGCGATCGGGCCGGCATGGCCGGCGGCGCGCAGGGCAGCGGCGACCGCCCAGCCGCTCATGCCCGGCATGGCGATGTCGAGCAGGATCAGGTCGATCCCGCCGGCCGCCACCGCCGCCAGGCAGTCCGGTCCCGAGCCGGCCTCCAGCACGGCGATGCCGTGCGGCTCCAGGATCGCCCGCATCAGGGCCCGGTGGGCGCTGTCGTCGTCGGCGACCAAGACGATGCGGCGGGCGCCGGCATAGGCTCGCTCCGGGGCCTCCGCGGGGGCAGGCAGGACGATCGGCGCGGGCTCGGCCACCGAGGCCAGCATCAGGCGCAGCCGCGCCTGCGTACCCCCACCCGGGGCCGCCGCGATGGTGATCTCGCCGCCCAGCAGCTGTGCCAGCAGGTTGGCGATGGTGAGCCCCAGCCCCGTTCCGGGCGTGCTGCGGGCGGCCGGCGTCGAGCCGCGCTCGAATGGCTCGAAGATCCGCCCGCGATCCGCCTCCGGGATGCCCGGCCCGGTGTCGCGGATCGTGAACACGGCGATCTGGCTGCGATAGCTCAGGTCCAGCGAGACCGTGCCGGTTTCCGTGAACTTGATCGCGTTCGACAGGAGGTTGAGCAGCACCTGCCGCAGGCGCTTCTCGTCCGTGGCGACGACGGCGGGCAGGATCTCCGGCCGCGCGAAGCGGAATTCCAGCCCGGCCTCCCGGGCCTGGAGGCGGACCATGTCGACGAGCTGATCGAGGAAATCAGCGAGCCGCACCTCATCGCGATGGATCTGGAGGCGGCCGGCCTCCATGCGGGAGATGTCGAGGAGCCCGTCGATCAGGCCGGACAGGTGCTGGCCGCTGCGCCGGATCACCCGGATGGCATTGAGCCGGTGCGCCGGGATCGCGGGATCGGATTCGAGCAGCTGCGCGTAGCCGAGCACGGTGGAGAGCGGCGTGCGCAATTCGTGGCTGATCCCGATCACGTAGCGGCTCTTGGCCTGATTGGCGGCTTCCGCCCGCTCCTTGGCCTCCTGCAATTTGGCATCCGTGACCTTGTGGGCGGCGATTTCCGCCTCATACAGGGTGGTCTGGCGCATGGTTTCGGCTTGCGCGACCCGGCGGCTCTCCTGCGCGAGCACGAACAGCCACGCCACGACGCCGAGGATCACCACCAAGGTGAAGAACACGCTGGTCAGCGCGGCCCGCAGGAATTCCCGGTGCTCCGGATGCGCGATGGTTGCACTCGCGTGGACGATGCCGAGGATCAGGCCGATCACCGCGCAGAGCGTCAGCATCACGGCGAGGTAACGGCCGAGCGGCGCGCCGATCCAGGCGGCGGTGCGGCCCGGCAGGATCCGGGCGACCGCCGCCTGCGCCTGCACCTCCAGCCGGCCGTGCGGCTTGCACAGGTCACCGCAGCGGGCGTCCAGCGAGCAGCAGAGGGAGCAGATCGGCGCGTCGTAGGCCGGGCAATGGGCCATGTCCTCGCCCTCGAAGGGCAATTCGCAGACCCGGCAGACGATCTCGTCCGCGGGCCAGTCGGTCTTCGGTTGGCGGGCGAGGTACCAGCGCCCCACCGTGGCCCAGGCGATCGCCGGGGCGGCGCAGAAGGCGGTGGCAAGCGTCAGCAGCGGCGCGAAGGGCTGGAGCGTGTGGCCGAGGAGCCCGGTATAGGCGAGCCCGCCGAGGCCGAGGGCCAGCACCATCGCGCCGGTGCCCACCGGGTTCACCGCGTAGAGATGGGCGCGCTTGAACTCGATGCCGGGGGGCGAGAGGCCCAGCCGCTTGTTCACCGCGAGGTCGGCGGCGAGCGCCCCGACCCAGGCCGACACCACCGACGCGTAGAGCGGCAGCGTGCTCTCGATGGTCTTGTCGATGCCGAGCTCCATCAGGAGCAGCGCGATGGCGACATTGAAGACCAGCCACACGACCCGGCCCGGATGGCTGTGGGTCAGCCGCGAGAAGAAATTCGACCAGGCGATCGAGCCGGCATAGGCGTTGGTCAGGTTGATCTTGAGCTGCGAGACCAGCACGAACAGCCCGGTGAGCAACAACGCCGCCCGCCCCCCCTCCCCGGTCAGGTAGCCGAACGCCACCGCGTACATGCGGGTCGGCTCGGCGGCGTGCTCGGGCGGCACGCCGTGGCCGAGCGCCAGCACCGCCAGCGCGGCGCCCAGCAGGATCTTGAGCATCCCCGGCAGGATCCAGCCGGCACCACCGGCCAGCACCGGCAACCACCAGCGCAGGTCGCGCTCACCCTTCGGCTCGGGAACGAACCGCAAGAAGTCGACCTGCTCGCCGACCTGGGCGAGGAGCGCCAGCAGGACGCCGGTGGCGAGCCCGAACCGTGCGAGATCGAAGCCCGTGCCACCATCCAGGCCCGGGAAGCGCACCAGCGCGCGCAGCGGCACCGCCCCCTGCGCGGCCACGAAGACGAGCGGCAGCAGGCTCAAGCCGATCCAGAGCGGCTGCGACCAGATCTGGAACCGGCTGATCAACCGGATGCCGTAGACGACGAGCGGGATCACCGCCCCCGCACAGAGCAGGTAGCCGATCCCGAGCGGCAGCCCGAAGCAGAGCTGCAGCGCCAGCGCCATGATCGCCGCCTCAATGGCGAAGAACAGGAACGTGAAGCTCGCGTAGATCAGCGACGTGACGGTGGAGCCGAGATAGCCGAACCCGGCGCCGCGGGTCAGCAGGTCCATGTCGACCCCGTAGCGGGCGGCGTAGACGGTGATCGGGATCGCCGTGGCGAAGATGATCAGGCCGACGAACAGCACCGCCACCACGGTGTTGGGGAAGCCCGCGGTCAGGGCCAGCGTGCCGCCGATCGCCTCCAGGGCGAGGAAGGAGACCGAACCGAGCGCCGTCTGCGCCACCTCGAAGCCGGACCAGCGCCGCGCCTTCTTGGCGGTGAAGCGGAGCGCGTAATCCTCCAGGGTCTCATCGGCGACGAAGCGGTTGTAGTCCCGGCGGATCGGGATGATGCGCTGCACACCGGTCATGACACCGCAAGCCCGCGCGCGCGCGAACGTTTCAGTATTCGGACGGCGCCCAGTTTACTCGCGCCCACGACCGACATGACCTCACACGATTTCGTCGCGATGGTGCAGCGCATGCAAAGGTACGGCCATACGCAAAATCGCGTATAGGCCGCAGCGCGACATCAGACCTAGCCTGCGCTCGTCGATCCGGGCCGCCTCTCGAAGCCCGGACGCCAACAGGGTCAGGCAGATGGCAGACGACACCGATACCGGCGCCGATCACGGTTTGCGCTCGCCGCTGCGGCGCAGGCTGCTCATGGGGCTGGCCGGCGCCCCGGCGCTGGCGCTGATGCCGCGCGGCGCCTGGGCGGCAGCCCCGCCGACCGCGTCGGTCAACACCACCGGCCTGGCGGTGACGGACACGGAAGTGACGGTCGGCATCCTGCACTCGATCACCGGCACGATGGCGATTTCCGAGACCGGCGCGCAGGAGGCGGAAAAGCTCGCGATCCAGCAGATCAACGACGCCGGCGGCGTGCTCGGCCGGAAGATCAAGATCATCCAGGAGGACGGCGCCTCCGACTGGCCGACCTTCGCCGAGAAGGCCAAGAAGCTCCTCGTCAACGACCATTGCGCGGCCGTGATGGGCTGCTGGACATCGGCCTCGCGCAAGGCGGTGCTGCCGGTCTTCGAGCAGTATAACGGCCTGCTCTATTACCCGACCTTCTACGAGGGCCTGGAGCAGTCGAAGAACGTCTTCTACACCGGCCAGGAGGCCACGCAGCAGATCCTCGCCGGGCTCGACTGGGTCCACAAGGAGAAGGGCGGCGACAGCTTCTACTTCATCGGCTCGGACTACATCTGGCCGCGCACCTCCAACAAGATCGCCCGCAAGCACGTCGAGAACGTGCTCAAGGGCAAGGTCGTCGGCGAGGAGTACTTCCCGCTCGGCCACACGCAGTTCAACTCGGTGATCAACAAGATCAAGCTGACCAAGCCGAAGGTGATCTTCGCCGACGTCGTCGGCGGCTCGAATGTGGCCTTCTACAAGCAGCTCAAGGCGGCGGGCATCGACCTGTCGAAGCAGGTGCTGATGACGATCTCGGTCACCGAGGACGAGATCGACGGCATCGGCGGCGAGAACATCGCCGGGGCCTATGCCTGCATGAAGTACTTCCAGTCGATCGACAACGAGAACAACAAGGCGTTTGTCGCCGCCTTCAAGAAGATGTGGGGCGAGAAGACCGTCATCGGCGACGTGACGCAGGCGGCCTATCTCGGCCCGTTCCTGTGGAAGATGGCCTGCGAGAAGGCCGGCTCCTTCGACGTCGACAAGGTGGTGGCGGCCTCGCCCGGGATCGAATTCAAGGCTGCGCCGGAAGGCTACGTCAAGATCGACCCGAACCATCACCTCTGGTCGAAGACCCGGGTCGGCCGGGCCAAGACCGACGGCCAGTTCGAGATCGTCTACACGAGCCCCGAGCTGATCAAGCCGGATCCGTTCCCGAAGGGATATCAGTAGCCGCACCGCTTCTTCCCTCCCCCCTCTGCGGGGGAGGGTGGCCCCCGAAGGGGGTCGGGAGAGGGGAACCCGGCTCCCGAAAGAGGCGCAGCCTTCATGAAGGCCATAGCCTCGTCCTGCACCGTCGCTCCCCTCTCCCGACCCCCGCTGACGCAGGGGCCACCCTCCCCCGCAGAGGGGGGAGGGAGAGCGGCGCGGAAGTCCATCGTCCTGCCCTCGCGCGGAGACCGACACATGCTCGGCGACTACTCCCTCGGCGACCTCGGCGCGATCTTCGCCATGCAGGGCTTCGCCGGCCTGATCCTGTTCTCCGTCTACCTGCTGATGGCGCTCGGGCTCGCGATCATCTTCGGCCAGATGGGCGTGATCAACATGGCCCACGGGGAGTTCATGATCCTCGGCGCCTACGTCACCTATCTCTGCTCGACCTTCTTCCAGACCTACCTGCCGGCGCTGTTCCCGATCTATTTCTTCATCGCGATGGGGCTGGCGTTCCTCGCCTCCGGGGCCTTGGGCATGCTGGTGGAATGGGGCCTGATCCGGTTCCTCTACAAGCGCCCGCTCGACACGCTGCTCGCCACCTGGGGCCTCTCGCTGATCCTCCAGCAGGCCTACCGGTCGATCTTCGGCGCTCGCGAGGTCGGCGTCGAGCTGCCGTCCTGGCTGATCGGCTCGGTCCAGGTCACCGACACGATCGAGATCCCGATCAACGGCCTGTTCGTCATGGCCGTCACCATCCTGATCACCGTCAGCGTCGCGCTGCTGATCTACCGCTCGCGCTTCGGCCAGCAGGTCCGCGCCGTCATGTCGAACCGCGCCATGGCGGGGGCGGTCGGCATCGATACCGAGAAGGTCGACCGCTACACGTTCGGCCTCGGCTGCGGCATCGCGGGCGTCGCCGGCGCGGCCTTCACGATGATCGGCTCGACCGGGCCGACCTCGGGCCAGCTCTACATCGTCGACACCTTCCTGATCGTCGTTTTCGGCGGCGCCGCGAGCCTCCTCGGCACCATCGCGTCTGCCTTCTCGATCTCTCAGACCCAGTCGACCCTGGAATTCTTCCTCTCCGGCTCGATGGCCAAGGTCATCACCCTGCTCGCGGTGGTCGGCATCCTGATGTTGAGGCCCCAGGGCCTCTTCACCCTCAAGGTTCGGCGCTGAGGATCTTTTCGCGATGACGAACCCCGTCCAGACCCTCACCAAATCCGTCACCGTCAACGACAACCCGTTCATGAAGCCGGTGGAGTGGCTGAGCCTCCTCCTCCTGGCCGGGGTGATCCTGGTCGTCCTGCCGCTGATGCTCGACAGCTTCCGCCTCAACCTCGTCGGCAAGTACCTCACCTACGCCTTCGTGGCGCTTGGGCTGGTGATCTGCTGGGGCTACGCGGGCATCCTGTCGTTGGGCCAGGGCGTGTTCTTCGGGCTGGGCGGCTACGGCATGGCGATGTACTTGAAGCTGGAGGCTTCGAGCGTCGCCAACACCAAGATCCAGTCCACCCCCGGCATCCCGGACTTCATGGACTGGAACCAGATCACGGCGCTGCCCTGGTTCTGGCAGCCGTTCAAGAGCCTGCCGCTGACGCTGATCCTGACGGTCGCGGTCCCGGTCCTGTTCGCGATGCTGATCTCCTTCGCGATGTTCAAGCGCCGGGTCGGCGGCACCTACTTCGCCATCATCACCCAGGCGATCGCCGCGATCCTGACGATCCTGATCGTCGGCCAGCAGGGCTACACCGGCGGCATCAACGGCATCACCGACCTGCGCACGCTCCACGGTTGGGATATCCGCACCGACGGCGCCAAGACCATCCTGTACTTCCTCAACGGCAGCCTGCTGATCGCCTGCATCCTGGCGGCGCAATATGTGAAGAAGTCGAAGCTCGGGCGCATCCTCGTCGCCATGCGCGACAAGGAGGACCGGGTCCGCTTCTCCGGCTACTCGGTGGCGGGCTTCAAGGTCTTCGCCTTCTGCTTCGCCGCCGGATTGGCGGCGATCGGCGGGGCGATGTTCACCCTGCAGGTCGGGTTCATGTCGCCCTCCTTCGTGGGCATCGTCCCCTCGATCGAGATGGTGATCTACGCCGCGGTCGGCGGGCGCATGTCGCTGTTCGGCGCGGTCTGGGGCACGCTGCTCGTCAACTGGGCCAAGACCAGCTTCTCCGAGAGCTTTCCGGATCTATGGCTGTTCGGCCTCGGCGCCCTGTTCATCGCGGTGGTGCTGGCCTTCCCGAACGGCCTCGCGGGGATCTGGCGGGAGCATATCGAGCCGCGCCTCACCCGCCGGGTGAAGGGCCTGCGCGCCCCGCCGTCCGCGATCGTCCCGCCCGAAAGTGCGCCCGTTGGCGCCCCGGCCGAGTGAGTCGAACCATGAACGCCGCGATCCTCTCCTCCCCCGTGGTCGGCGCCGAGGCGGCCCCGCCCGATCACCTCCTCGCCGTTGAGGCGCTGACGGTCTCGTTCGACGGGTTCAAGGCGGTGAACGACGTGTCGTTCTACGTCGAGCCCGACGAGATCCGGGTAATCATCGGCCCGAACGGCGCCGGCAAGACCACGGTCCTCGACCTGATCTGCGGGCGCACCCGGGCCAGCGCCGGCTCGATCAAGTACAAGGGCCAGGAGCTGACCAAGCTCTCCGAGAGCGCGATCGTGCAGGCCGGCGTCGGCCGCAAGTTCCAGACGCCGTCGATCTACGACGACCTCACGGTGTTCGAGAACCTGGAGATCTCGTTCCCCCGCGGGCGCTCGGTTTTCGGCGCGCTGACGTTCAAGCGCGACGCCGAGGTCCGCGACCGCATCCACGCCATCGCCGAGACGATCTTCCTGAAGGACCAGCTGAAGGAGCGGGCCGAGTTCCTGAGCCACGGCCAGAAGCAATGGCTGGAGATCGGCATGCTGCTGATCCAGGACCCGGAGCTGCTGATGCTCGACGAGCCGGTGGCGGGGATGAGCGTCGGCGAGCGGATAAAGACCGCCGAACTGCTCAACCAGATCATCAAGGGCCGCTCGGTGCTGGTGATCGAGCACGACATGAAGTTCGTCGAGGACATCGCCCACCGGGTGACCGTCCTGCACCAGGGCAAGGTGCTGTCTGAGGGTTCGATGGAGCGGGTTAAGAACGACCCGAAGGTCATCGAAGTGTATTTGGGACATTGACGATGGGCTCGCTTCAGACCGCGCATCCGCCCCTGGTCCAGGCGCCGCCCCTCGCCACGATCCCCTCCGCCACGCCGGCGCTCGCCGTCGAGGACCTACACGCCGCCTACGGCCAGAGCGAGGTCCTGCACGGGCTCACCTTCTCGGTGGCGCCGGGCGAGATCGTCGCCGTGATGGGCCGCAACGGCATGGGCAAGACCACGCTGATGAAGACCCTGATGGGCCTCGTGCCCGTCAAGGCCGGGTCGATCCAGGTCGAGGGTGCGGACATCGCCGGGCTCAAGAGCCACGCCCGGGTCGCCAAGGGCCTCGCCTACGTGCCGCAGGGCCGCATGATCTTCTCGACCATGACGGTTCAGGAGAACATCGAGACCGGCCTCACGGTCACCGGCACCCGCAAGGTGCCCCAGGACCTCTACGACATGTTCCCGGTCCTGCTGGAGATGAAGGGACGGCGCGGCGGCAACCTCTCGGGCGGACAGCAGCAGCAACTCGCCATCGCCCGGGCGCTGGCGAGCCGGCCGAAAGTCCTACTCCTCGACGAGCCCACCGAGGGCATCCAGCCCTCGATCATTCGGGAGATGGGCCGGACGCTCAAGAAGATCCGCGACGCGCGCGGCCTCTCCATCGTGGTGTCCGAGCAGGTCCTGAGCTTCGCCCTCGACGTCGCGGACCGGGTGATTGTGCTGGAGAACGGCGCCATCGTCCACGAGGCCCCGCGCGACGGGATCGACGAGGCCGCCGTCGCCCGGTTCCTGTCGGTCTAGGGGCGCAGCATGGCCGATCACGAGATCTTCGAACTCGGCGACTTCGTGCTCCAGTGCGGCAAGACGCTGCGCGGGGCCAAGCTCGCCTTCAAGACCTTCGGGACGCTGAGCCCGGCCAAGGACAACGCCATCGTCTACCCGACCTGGTACTCGGGCCAGCACACTGAGAACGAGTGGCTGATCGGCCCCGGCAAGGCGCTCGACCCGGACAAGTACTTCACCATCATCCCGAACATGTTCGGCAACGGGCTCTCATCCTCGCCGAGCAACACGCCCGCGCCCTGGAACGGGCCGCGCTTCCCCAACGTCACCGCCTACGACAACGTCCGCGCCCAGCACCGCCTCGTCACCGAGCATTTCGGCATCGAGAAGCTGGTTCTCGTCACCGGCTGGTCGATGGGCGCGCTCCAGACCTACCACTGGGCGTCGATGTACCCCGACATGGTGCCGAAGATCCTGCCGTTTCAGGGCTCGGCCAAGTGCTCCCGGCACAATTACGTGTTCCTGGAGGGCGCCAAGGCCGCGCTCCAGGCCGACGCCGCCTGGGCGGAAGGCTGGTACACGAGCCCGCCGACGCGGGGCCTGCGGGCCTTCGGCCGGGTCTACGCCGGCTGGGGCCTGTCGCAGACCTTCTACCGGCTCGAAGCCGACATCACCCACATGGGCTACGCCTCGCTGGAGGACTTCCTGATCGGGTTCTGGGAAGGCCTGTTCTACGAGCGCGACGCCAACAACCTGCTCGCCATGCTGTGGACCTGGCAGCACGGCGACATCAGCGCCAACGACACCTTCAGAGGCGACTTCAAGGCCGCGCTCGGCGCCATCCGCGCCAGGGCGATCCTGATGCCCGCCTCGACCGACCTGTATTTCCCGCCCGAGGACAACGCCATCGAGGCGGCCGCCATGCCGAACGCGGAGCTGCGCGTGATCGACACGTGGTGGGGCCACTTCGCGGGCGGGCCCGGTACCAGCCCGGACGACATCAAGGTCCTCGACGACGCGCTCAAGGAGCTGCTCGCGAGCGGGTGAGAGACGCGCAAAGGCGCGCGAACGGGGCCTGCCCCGGAGAGTCAGGGAGCTGGAGAGACGAGATGCCCGAGACGCTGATCAAGGTCGATCTCACGCAGTCGGCCTACGACAACGACATGGTGCACAACCGCTGGCACCCCGACATCCCGATGGTGGCGTACGTGAAGCCGGGCGCGGACTTCATCGTCGAGACCTACGACTGGACCGGCGGCTTCATCAAGAACAACGATTCCGCCGACGACGTGCGCGACATCGATCTGTCGATCGTGCACTTCCTCTCAGGGCCCATCGGCGTCGAGGGCGCCGAGCCCGGCGACCTGCTGGTGGTCGATCTCCTCGACATCGGCGCCAAGCCCGAGAGCCAGTGGGGCTTCAACGGCTTCTTCTCCAAGAAGAACGGCGGTGGCTTCCTGGACGAGCACTTCCCGCAGGCCCAGAAGTCGATCTGGGACTTCGAGGGGATGTTCACCAAGTCGCGCCACGTCCCGGGCGTGCGCTTCCCCGGCCTGATCCATCCCGGCCTGATCGGCTGCCTGCCCGATCCCAAGATGCTGGAGACCTGGAACACCCGCGAGAAGGCGCTCTACGACACCAATCCCGAGCGCGTGCCGGCGCTCGCCACGCTGCCCTTCGGCCCGACGGCCCATATGGGCCGCCTCAAGGGCGACGCGAAGGACGCGGCCGCCGCCACCGGTGCCCGCACGGTCCCGCCCCGCGAGCACGGCGGCAATTGCGACATCAAGGACCTGTCGCGCGGCTCGAAGATCTACTTCCCGGTCTACGTGCCTGGCGCCGGCCTCTCGATGGGCGACCTGCATTTCAGCCAGGGCGACGGCGAGATCACCTTCTGCGGCGCCATCGAGATGGCCGGCTGGGTGCATCTCAAGGTCGAGCTGATCAAGGACGGCATGGCCAAGTACGGGATCAAGAACCCGATCTTCAAGCCGTCGCCGATCACGCCGAAATTCGACGACCACCTGATCTTCGAGGGCATCTCGGTCGACGAGCACGGCGGCCAGCATTACCTCGACGTGCACATCGCCTACCGGCAGGCCTGCCTGAACGCGATCGAGTATCTGAAGAAGTTCGGCTACTCGGGCGCGCAGGCCTACTCGATCCTCGGCACGGCGCCGGTCCAGGGCCACATCTCGGGCGTCGTCGACATCCCGAACGCCTGTGCGACGCTCTGGATACCGACCAAGATCTTCGAGTTCGACATCAACCCGGGCGCCGACGGACCGACCAAGTTCCTCGACGGCTCGATCCAGATGCCGCTCTCGCCGGATCTCTAAATGATCCCTCGTCCGGCGGGCACCTCGGTCCAGCCGGACACGACCTACCCCCTCTCCCGTGCGGGAGAGGGTTGGGGTGAGGGATGCGACCTCTCCGGAAAGTTCTCGCCCCTCACCCTGTCCCTCTCCCGCACGGGAGAGGGGACCCGCGCTTGACCCGGCAGCCTTTCTGGAAGCACCCCATGCCCGTCTACGACTACGCCTGCGAGGCCTGCGGTCCCTTCACGGTGATGCGGCCGATGGCCGAGTTCCGCGATCCGCACGCCTGCCCGGATTGCGGGGGCACGAGCCAGCGCGCCTTCCTCACCGCGCCGCGCATCGCCGGCATGGATGCGGGCCTCAGAACCGCCCACGCCACCAACGAGCGCAGCCGCCATGCACCCAAGCGCTCGGGCAGTCACGGGGCGGGCTGCGGCTGCTGCTCACCCAAGAAGGCGACCGCCGCCCCGGCCGCCGCCAAGAGCTTCCCGAAGGCAAGGCCCTGGATGATCAGCCACTGAGCCGGACAGGCGGACTGCGCGCACCATCGTTCCCCTCCCCCCTGTGGGGAGGGGTTAGGGGTGGGGGTGGTGCAGAAGGCACCGCAGCGCTCGATCCTGCTCAACCCCCACCTCCAACTCCTCCCCACAGGGGGAGGAGAGCGCGTCAGCGCTGGAAATCCGCGATCAGGAGGACATCACGCCATGATGCACGGAGACATCTCGTCCAGTCAGGACAGCGTCGGCGTCGCCGTCGTGAACTACAAGATGCCGCGCCTGCACACCCGCGCGGAGGTGCTCGAGAACGCCAAGGCGATCGGCAAGATGATCGTCGGGATGAAGACCGGCCTGCCCGGCCTCGACCTCGTGATCTTCCCGGAATACTCGACCCACGGCATCATGTATGACGCCGCCGAGATGTACGAGACTGCTTCCACGGTCCCGGGCGCCGAGACCGAGGTGTTCGCCGCCGCCTGCCGCGAAGCCAAGGTCTGGGGCGTGTTCTCGCTCACCGGCGAACGCCACGAGGAGCACCCGCACAAGGCGCCCTACAACACCCTGATCCTGATGAACGACCAGGGCGAGATCGTTCAGAAGTACCGCAAGATCATGCCCTGGACCCCGATCGAGGGCTGGTATCCGGGCGACCGCACCTACGTGTCGGACGGGCCGAAGGGGCTGAAGATCAGCCTGATCATCTGCGACGACGGCAATTATCCCGAGATCTGGCGCGACTGCGCCATGCGCGGCGCAGAGCTGATCATCCGCTGCCAGGGCTACATGTATCCGGCCAAGGAGCAGCAGGTCGTCATCTCGAAGGCGATGGCTTTCGCCAACAACGTCTACGTTGCCGTCTCGAATGCTGCCGGCTTCGACGGCGTCTACACCTATTTCGGCCACTCGGCGATCATCGGCTTCGACGGTCGGACGCTGGGCGAGTGCGGCGAGGAGGAGATGGGCATCCAGTACGCGGCCCTGTCGAAGTTTCTGATCCGGGATTTCCGCGCCCACGGCCAGTCGGAGAACCACCTCTTCAAGCTGCTGCACCGCGGCTATACCGGCATGATCAACTCCAAGGAGAACCGGCACGGGATGTCGGAATGCCCCTACGAGTTCTACCGGCGCTGGATCGAGGATCCCGACGGAACCCGCGACGCCGTCCGGGCCATTACCCGGCAGAGCGTCGGCACGGAGGAATGCCCGATCAAGGGCATCCCCTTCGTGGGCAAGGGCGCGGGCGCGCCGGACCCGGTACGCTGAGGTCACGGGTTCGGGGCCGCGGGGGCGGTTCCGGACCGATCTTACGACGAGGAAGCCCCTTGGACACCACTCCGCTCGGCCCCACCGCCTTCCGGGCCCCGGCCGTCCTGCTCTCGGGATCGGTCGATTACGACATGTACAAGGATTTCCGCCGCCAGCTCGGCGCGGCGGAGCAGCGTGAGATCGTCGTGATCGAGCTGACGACGCTGGGCGGCGATCCCGAGGTCGCCCGAATGATGGGCGAGGACATCCGCTTCAACAGCGCAATGGCCCCGAACCGGCGGTTCGACTTCCTCGGCAAGGCGGCGATCTACTCGGCCGGCACCACCTTCATGAGCTTCTTCGCGAAGCCGAACCGCTACCTGACCCGCGGGACGCGGCTGATGATCCACGAGCGTAAGATGAACAAGCAGCTCCACGTTCAGGGGCCGCTCACGACCTGCGTCGCCGCCGTGAAGGCGACGCTGAACGAGATCCTGTGCTCGATCGAGATCCAGAACGAGGGGTTTTCGAACCTCATTCAGGGCTCCGACGTGACCCTGGACGAGGTGCTCGAGAAGGCTCCGGCCAATTGGTATCTGAATGCGGAAGAGGCCAAGCGGCGGGGTTTGATCGAGGGGATCATTTAAACCGCGTCTTTGCGAACGGAATGAAGCAACCTAGGGAAGCGCGACATCTGCGCATGTCGGGCTCCCAGGTCGCTTCGCTCCGCTCGCACAGACGGCGTCGTAACGCCGGAAACTCTATGCCTGCGGGTAATCGGCCCCCAAGCTGATCTCCCGCGAAGCCTCGATCTCGGCGAGAGCCTGCTTCAACCGGTTCGTGACGGCGTCGTAGCCCCAGGCGCCGAGCACGAGGTGGCGTGGCGGATCCTCCATCTCGGTCACCCGGATCATCGCTTCGCCGGCCCGCACCGGATCGCCAATCTGCGTGCCGCTCTTCTCCGACGTGGCCTTCAGGCGTGCGCCGGCGGTGTCGGCGTAGTCGGGAATCGCGTTCGGCGTCTGGACGAGGGAGCGCCCGGCCCAGTCGGTGCGGAACGGGCCTGGCTCGATGCAGGTCACCCGGATTCCGAGCGGCCCGGCCTCGGCGGCGAGGGAATCCGAAAACCCCTCCACGGCGTGCTTGGTCGCGGCGTAGTAGCCGGAGGCCGGAAAGCCCACGAAGCCCGCCACCGAGGTGATGTTGAGGATGTGGCCGGCCTTCTGCGCCCGCATCACCGGCAACACCGCGCGGGTGAGTGCGAACAGCCCGAACACGTTGGCGTCGAACTGGGCGCGGATTTTGTCCTCCTCGCCCTCCTCGATCGAGGATTGGTAGCCGTAGCCCGCATTGTTCACGAGCACGTCGATCCGCCCGAATTTTTCCGTGGCGGCGCGCACGCAGTCGGTGATTGGGCCGGTCTCGGTCACATCGAGCGACAGGGGCAGGACGCGATCCTCAACGCCCCGCGCGAGGTCGGCCACCTTGGCCCGGTCCCGGGCCGTGATCACCGCGCGCCAGCCGCGCGCGACGACGAGCTTGGCGAGTTCCCGACCGAAGCCAGTGGAGCAGCCGGTGATCAACCAGACCGGGTTCGTGTTCTGCGTCATGATGGCGTCCGTGATCCGCGCGTCGTGGTCGGGGCGTTGCAGCCGGCTTCGTGAGGCGATCGACGCCGTCTGCTCCGCCGGCGAGACGCGCGTGCCGGCATCGGCCCAGAAGGCGTGCCCCGTTCAAGTAACTCGGGCGATCCGCGCCGTATCCGAAGCCGCGTTCGCGGCCGCCATCCTGGCGCGCAGATCCCGATCGACCAGGGCCCGGAGGGCGTTGGCCGGATCGGGAGGAATCCCCTTGTAGAGCAAGCCCGGCACACCGAGCTGGGTTCCGGCATCGAGCCCCAGGGTGAGGCCGGCATCGTGCCGACAGGGCGCCGTCCAGGCGAGGCCGACGAGGTTCGGCACCTTACTGCTCAGGTTCAAGGCCACCCGCGAGCCCGGGTGGCGCGTCAGTAGCCCCGGCCCGCGTCGATGCCCTCCGGCACCTGCCCGGTCCTCCGGTAGGCCCGCACATTCGCCGCCACCGTGGCCGCGGCCGAGTCCATATCGGTCGGGCCCGAGATATGCGGCAGCACGGTTACGCCGGGATGGGACCAGAGGGGCGAATCCGACGGCAGCGGCTCAATCTCGAACACGTCGAGCACGGCATGCGACAGGTGCCCGGAATCGAGGGCGGCGATCAGGTCGTCCGTCACGACGATCGGCCCCCGGGCGAAGTTGATCAGCGCCGCCCCCGCTTTCAGGGCCGACAGGCGCTCGGCGTTCATCAGGCCGCGCGTCTGCGCCGTGAGGGGGACGAGGCAGACGACGACATCGCTGCGGCCGAGCATAACGGGGAGTCCCTCCGGCCCGTGGACCGTTTCGATGCCTGCTGCATCGCGCGGGGTGCGGCTCCAGCCGACCACGTTAAAACCCGCCTCGACGAGGCGCTGTGCCGCCGCGGTGCCGAGCGCCCCCAGGCCGAGCAGGCCGACCGTGACGTCGGCCGGCTTGCGATAGGGATGCGCCCGCCAGACCCGCTCGCGCTGCTGCCGGGCATAGGCCGGCATGTCGCGCTGGAGGTAGTAGGTCCAGGCCAGCACCGCCTCGGCCATGGTGCGCGCCATCTCCCGGTCAACCAGCCGGACGATCGGCAGGGGCCGGTCGAAGGCGCCGACGAGCTTCTCGACGCCGGCCCACAGGCTCTGCACCCAGACGAGCCCGGGCAGCGCCGCGACCTCCGCCGGGTCGGGATTGGCCACGATGGCGATGCGCGCCGCCGCGCGGGCCGCATCATCCAGCGCCCGGAACGGGACGATTCGCTCCTCGGGCATCGCCTCCGACAGGATCCGCAGGTACTCCGCCTCCTGCGCCGGGCTCTTGCACCCGATCAGGGCGACCGCCTCGACCATCCGCCATCTCCATACCGGCTAAAAGCCCTTCGTCCGCGTCGGGCGATGCAGGCCCTGTGCCCGAGCGGGTTCGGATCGCCAAGCCCGGAGGCGGCGCTCAGCGCACCTCGATCAGCGGCGGATAAACCAGGCGGACGGCGCGACGGCTCTCGGGGATCGGCATCTCGGGACGCCGGCCGATGCTACCGGTCGTGCTCGGCATCACCGGCTCCGCGGGCCGCAGCCGCCAGCGCTCGGCAGCCGGGACTTGAACCCGCGGCCTGGGCCGTTCGAGGGGATGGACGTCGGCACCCTGCGTCGGGACGATCGCAAGCCCCGCCAAGCTCATCGTGGCGAGCATTGCGAGTCGGAAAGGCCGGCGACGGGACCGGGCGGAATGGGAGGGCATGACAGGGCACCGCGTGGACGCCCCAGTTCTGCGCACGCAGCGTGAAGGCCAGATCGAACCGAATCGTTTCCCAGGTCGTTGCCAACACTTGCCTGGAGTCGCGGTAAATGCCCGCTGTTCAGGCATAGTAAACGGTAGCTGGGGAGGAGATGCGGGAATGACGAGCAGGGTCGAGGGGAGTGCCGGGACGCCGGAGCGGGCGGAGATCGGCCGCGTCATCGACACCGACATTGCGGCGCGCCTCGACCGGTTGCCCTGGGGCCGATTCCATGTCCTCGTCATCGTGGCGCTGGGCATCACCTGGGTGCTCGACGGCCTGGAGGTGACGCTGGCCGGCTCCCTGGTGGGCGCCCTGCGCAAACCGCCGATGTCGTTCTCCGAGTTCGACGTCGGGCTCGCCGCCTCCTGCTACCTCGTGGGCGCGGTCACCGGGGCGCTCGGCTTCGGCTGGCTCACCGACCGGATCGGTCGCAAGAAGCTGTTCTTCATCACACTGGCCCTCTACCTCGTCGCCACGGCGGCGACCGGCCTGTCGTGGAGCATCTGGAGCTTCTGCCTCTTTCGCTTCCTCACGGGCGCGGGAATCGGCGGCGAGTACACGGCGATCAACTCGACCATCCAGGAGCTGGTCCCGGCCCGGGTTCGCGGCTGGACCAACCTCGTCATCAACGGCTCGTTCTGGATCGGCGCAGCGCTCGGCTCGTTCATGTCGATCGTGCTGCTGAAACCCGAGGTGATCGATCCGGCCTGGGGCTGGCGCGTCGCCTTCTTCACCGGCGGCGCCATCGGCCTCGTGATCCTGCTCCTGCGGACCTGGATCCCCGAGAGCCCGCGCTGGCTCGCCACCCATGGCTACGCGGCGGAGGCCGACCGCGTCGTCACCGGGATCGAGAAGCGCTTCACCGACGCGGGCGTCACCCTGCCGCCGGTGGACGAGAGCAAGCGCATGAAGGTTCGCACCCGCGACCACACTCCGCTGTCGGAGGTGTTCAAGGCGCTGTTCGTGACGAGCCGGAAGGCCACCATGGTCGGTCTCGCGCTCATGATCGCGCAGGCCTTCTTCTACAACGCCCTGTTCTTCACCTACGCGCTGGTACTGGAGCAGTTCTACGCTGTGCCGGGAAACAGCGTCGGCTGGTATCTACTGCCCTTCGCGTTGGGCTCGTTCCTGGGCCCGCTGCTCCTCGGACGCCTGTTCGACACGATCGGCCGGCGGGTGATGATCGCCTTCACGTACGGTATCTCGGCCCTTCTGCTGGCCGGCGTCGGTCTTCTGTTCCGCCTCGACGTGCTCGGGCCGGTCGGCCAGACCGGGGCCTGGATGGTGGTGTTCTTCTTCGCCTCGGCGGCGGCGAGTTCGGCCTATCTCACCGTCTCGGAGACCTTCCCGCTGGAGATCCGGGCGCTTGCCATCGCGGCGTTCTACGCGGTCGGCACGGGGATTGGCGGCGTCTCTGGCCCACTCCTGTTCGGCACCCTGGTCGAGACCGGCTCCCGGGATTGGGTGCTGTTCGGCTACGGTCTCGGCGCGGTGCTGATGCTGGTCGCGGCCGTCGTCGGCGGCATCTGGGGCACGGCCGCGGAGGGCAAGTCGCTGGAGGAGGTGTCGCAACCGCTGGCCGCGGCGTAACTCCGGCGCGGCCGCATTCGTCTCCGTGCGATGCGAAACACCCCGGCAGCGCCACGTCCGAAAACCAAGCGTTGGCCCAGTCCGCTCCACCCTGAACGCCGGTGGAGCGGACCGTCACTCCGCCTTCCGCCACACCTGCCCGTGATAGACGAACTTTCGTCCCTCGTTGGCGAGGGCCGCGAGGCCCTGGAAGGCGGGGTCGTGGACGGTGATCACGCTGGTCGGGATCTGGCGCATCATGGCGGCGAAGGGCGCCTTGCGCTCGAAGGCCTCGCGAAACCCGCTCTCCTGCAGCACCTTGACGATCCGTGGGGCGATGCCGCCGCCGATATAGACGCCGCTGGTTGCCAGGAAGGTGAGCGCGAGGTCGCCGCAGACGCGGCCGAGCAGCCGGCCGAACAGGTCCAGCGTCTCGGCCGCATGGGGATCGGACGCCGTGAGGCCAGCCTCGGTCACGGCCGCGGGATCGATCTTCTCGTGCGGCTTGCCGGTGCGGACATGGGCCACGGCCGCGTGCAGCCGCGAGAGCCCAGGACCGGACAGAACCGCCTCCACGGTGATCCGGTCCTCGACCCGCTCCAGCGCGTGCCAGACCTGCTCCTCGAACGCGTCGGCCGGACCGAAATCGGTGTGGCCGGCCTCGGTGGACACGATCGCGAGATGCGCGGCGTACGGCACCAGGGCAGCGGCGCCGAAGCCGGTGCCCGGCCCGAGCACGACACGGGCGCCCCCCGGAACCGGCGGGCAGGGGCCGACCGGCGTAAGGTCGTGCGGTTCGATGCCGGCGGCGCCGGCCGCCACCGGCACGTAGTCATTCACCACCACAGCGGAGGACAGGCCGAAATCCTCGGCGATGCGCTGGCCGGCGATCTTCCAATGGGCGTTCGTGAGCCGGACCTCCGGCCCATCGATCCGGCCGGCGATCGCCAGGATGGCCGAGCGCGGCGGTTTCACATCGCGGCCCTTGGCGAGCGACGCCTTGATGGCGCTCGATGGATCGGGGTGATCCGCGGTGGCCTCGTGCGAGAGGAGCCGGGGCATTGCGCCCTGTGCCTCGATCAAGCCGAAGCGCGCATTCGTACCACCGATGTCGCCGACCAGGACCGGAAACTCGAACATCGCGAGGTGCCTCTGCTAGCTGGACCGGGACATTCCATCGTCCTGCGATGCTGGATGAGCAAGCCCCCCAGGACCAGTCGCGCGCAATCGGGGGGTAATCACGTGCGCGCACCTCGGCCGATCACACCAAGATGCGTATTGCCGAAGCCGCTGCCGTACTTGAGGCCGTAGCCGAGCATCCGATCGAGGCCGATATGGGCGAGCCAGATCAGCGCCAGCCCGACCAGCCAGGGCTGACCGAGAATGATCGCCGCGCTCAGGCCGATCAGCGGTGGCGTCACCGTGTGGAGGGCGTTGTACAGGATGGCGCCGGCGCCGGGTCCCGCGATGTAGCCCAGGACGCTGAGATCGGGGGCGAGCAGGAGGACGGCGAAGACCCACCAGGGCTGCCCGAACCAGGCATAAGCCGCCGTCGCACAGGCGAGCAGGGCCGCGCCCTCGATCCGCAGGAACACCCGTGGCGCGCCGCCCACGATTCCGTCGGACATAAGCCCCCCCCTTGGAATGATCGAGTCAGGCCGGCGGCAGGGCCGCCGGATCGATAACATCCCCTTCGGCCCAGCCTCGCAACAGGGCACGGACGGCGGCGGGATCAGGCAGGCGACGCTTCGCGACGGTCTCGCCGTCGCCGACCCGCACCGCGATCCCGCCATCCGCGTTGACCGACGAGAAGGCGATCTCGTCCGTGCGGTCATCCCCGAAGAAGACCGGGATGCGCCCGCGATAGGGCGCCTCCTCCATGAAGGCGCGGATCGCGTGGGCCTTGGTGGCCTGGGCCGGGACGATCTCGCCGACCGCCTTACCGAGTTGCAGCCGGTACTCTGCGCCAAGGGCCTCAGCTACGGCCTTCACCAGCGTTTCCGCCCGGCTGGCATCCTCGGCGCTGGCAAGCCGCCAGTGCACCGCCACCGACGCGCCCTTGTCCTCGATCAGCACGTGCGGCAGCGCCGCGCTCTCGGCGTGGAGCCGCGCGACCTGCCGGCGCAGGTTCGGGTGGTCCTCGGCGCGGCCGCCGCTGAGCACGCCGGCGAGCCGCCGCTCGACGCCGTGTAGCCCGGCCGCATCGAGGCGAGAGGGCTCCAGGAAGCCGTCGATCACCGAGACGGGACGACCGGTGACGATCGCCAGGGCGCCGCCGAGGCGCCCGCGCAACCGCTCCAGGGTTTCCACGAGGCCGGGTTCGACCACCACCGCGTCCGGCCGCGGCGCGATCTCGGCAAGCGTGCCGTCGAAGTCGAGGAAGAGGGCGATGTCCATCGCAGCAGTCCTGGGCTCGTATCTCGCCCCCGGGCTACCGCATCGTCCCGGAAAGCGGAACCGGGGCGGGGCACCGATAAGGCTTCTGCGCCGCCCTATATCGAGCGCTCGGCGCCTCGCACGGAGATCCGCATGACATGGCTACAGGGTCGCCCCACACCGGATCCGGTCGGGCCGGGGGAGGAGAGCGTCTGGGATTACCCCCGTCCACCGCGGCTGGAGCCGGTGCGCCAGCGGCTGCGCGTGGTGCTGGGCGGCGCTGTGATCGCCGAGACGGAGGCCGGCTTCCGGGTGCTGGAGACATCCCATCCGCCGACCTACTACCTGCCGCCCGGCGCCCTCGCGGCGGGCGTCCTCGCCAACCCGCGGCGCGGCGGCATCTGCGAGTGGAAGGGTCAGGCTGTGCTGTTCGACGTCCGGGACGGCGACCGGACCATCCCGGCGGCCGCCTGGGCCTATCCCGATCCGACGCCGGATTTCCGGGCGATCGCGGATTACGTCGCTGTCTACGCGGGGCCGATGGAGGCCTGCTTCGTCGGACCGGATCGGGTCACACCGCAGCCGGGCACCTTCTACGGCGGCTGGATCACGCCGGGCATCGTCGGCCCCTTCAAAGGCGGTCCGGGCACGATGGGCTGGTGATTTTCTCCGCCCCTCCCCTTACGGTTCCGGACCAACGGGTCTTGGGGCGACTTCTGGAGACGGCATGGGCGCGCTGACCGACACCGATCCGAAGGCTGCGGGATTCGATCCGGCGCAGCTCGCCCGGATCGAACCGTGGATGGACCGCCTCGTGGCGGATGGGAAACTCGCCGGCCTTTCGGTCACGGTGGCGCGCCGGGGCCATATCGCCTTCGCGCGCGCCTGCGGTCAGGCCGACCTCGCCAAGGGGACGCCGTTTACCCTCGACACGGTGACGCGCATCTACTCGATGACCAAGCCGCTCACCTCGACGGCGGTCCTCCAGCTCTACGAGCAGGGCCTGTTCCAGCTCGACGACCCGATCGCGCGGGTGCTGCCGGACTTCTCCGAGATGCGCGTCGCGGTGGGCGGCAACCGAGCGAAGATCGAGACCGAACCGGCGCGCCGGCCGATCACCGTGCGCGACCTCCTCACCCATACCGCCGGCCTAACCTACGGGTTCATGGAGGCGACGCTGGTCGACGCGCAGTACCGCGAGCACGGGATCGATTTCCTGGCGCGGGAGGGCACGCTCGCCGGGATGACCGCCCGGGTGGCGAAGCTGCCGCTCCTGGCCCAGCCCGGCAGCGCCTGGAACTACAGCGTCGCGACCGACGTGCTCGGCCAGTACGTGGCGGCCGTCAGCGGCCGGCCCTTCGCGGATTATCTGCGGGACTGCGTGATCGGGCCGCTGGGCATGGTCGATACCGACTTCCACGTCCGGCCCGCGCTGATGCCGCGCTTCTGCGCCACCTACGCGTATGACCGCGAGCGCCGGCTGCGCCTGTTCGACGATTCCGTCGAAACGGCCTTCGCGCAGCCGCCCGCCATCGCCTCGGGGGGGGGCGGCTTGGTCTCGACGGCCGCCGACTACCAGCGCTTCTGTCGCATGATCCTCAACCGCGGAACCCTCGACGGCACGCGGCTGCTCGGCCGAAAGACGGTCGAGCTGATGCTGGCCAATCACCTGCCGGGCGATCTCGCCGCCATGGGCACGCCGCGCTTCGCCGAGACCTCCTATACGGGGATCGGCTTCGGCCTGGGCTTCTCGGTGATGCTCGACCCGGCCCGGGCCCAGATCCTCGGCAGCCCCGGCGAGGTCGCCTGGGGCGGCCTCGCCTCCACGGCGTTCTGGATCGACCCCGCTGAGGATCTGTCCGTGGTGCTGATGACGCAGCTCGTGCCGTCCTCGGCGCTGCCGATCCGGCGGGAGCTGCGCGTGCTGACCTACGCGGCCCTGGCAGCGTAGGCGCCGCTCACTCCTGAGCGGGCGCTGCGGTCGCAGGCTTCGCGGCCGGCTTCGGCGCCGCTTTCGCGGTCGGCCTCGGGCCGGTGGCGGAACCAGCGAATTCCGGATCGCTGCGCGGGCCGTTCGGAGCATTGGTCGGCCCGGCGAGCTGACCCGGGGCGAGATCGGTCACCTTGTTCCAGGTCTGCGACTTGCACAGGAACGCGATCAGGCAGCCGCGGACGGTCAATTCGCCCGGCGCATCCGTCCAGATGGTGACGTCGTACGATTTGCCATCCTCGGAATTGTAGATCTTGCCCTCGTAATGGGCGTCGGCATTCGGCTTCAGGCCCATGATCAGCTGATGGCCCAGGGAGGGGCGCGCCTGCTTCTTCGGATCAGGGTTCTTGAAGTCGATCCGCGGCTCGCCCTTGTCGTTGAGCGGGACCTTCAGCCAGACCACATAGCCGCACAGGCGGTCGCCCGCCGTGCCGCACTTCTCCAAACGCACGCGGGCCCGGCCGTCCTCAGTGAGATACGTGCCGCTCGGATCAGCCGGCGTCGCCGCCTGCGCCGAGCTGGCCAGCGCCGAGAGTGCCAGGATCGCGAGCGGCGCCATCCGGCGACCGAACGATGAAAACCGCATACCCGAACTCCTAATACGCGCGGGCCGTGGTGGGGCCGGACCGCTCGCGCGAGAGAGACCCCTCCCCGCCCGTCATCGCGCTCGCACCGGGCCGAGCCCTCAGTGGCACGCGCTTCCTACCCGCCCTCTCCCGCGCGAAGTTGTCCGCATCATGACAGGGCTACCGAGAGCTGATGGCGCATGCCGGTCCGGCACGCCTCACGTGCGCGTGGGCGGCGTGGCGCTGGCGGGCCCGAGCGGGCGTTGCATCAGGGTGACGTCGAGCCAGCGCCCGTGCTTGTACCCGACTGCCGCCAGGGTGCCGACGGGGCGGAAGCCGAGCCGGGCATGCAGCGCGGCGGAAGCGGGCGAGCCGCTCTCGGCGATGATCGCGACCATCGTCCGGCAATCGATCCGCTCGCTTTCGGCGATGAGGCCCTCGAGAAGGCGACGGCCGATGCCGCCGCCCCGGGCCGCCTGCGCCACGTAGATCGAGTCCTCGAGTGTCGAGCGATAGGCTGCGCGCTGGTGGTAGGGGCCGGCATAGGCGTAGCCGATCACCGTCCCGTCGCGAACGGCCACGAGATACGGGAAGCCGTCGCCGCGCAGGCGAGCGAAGCGCCGGGTCATTTCGTCCAGTCCGGGCGGGTCCGTCTCGAAGCTGACCGTGCTGGTGCTGACGGCGTCGCCGTAGATCGCGGTGATAGCCGGGAGGTCGACCTCCGTGGCCGCCCGTATCGTGTCCATCATGCGGTATCCGATCGAGACATGCGCCGACGCCGCCGTTGATCGCCGAGGCGCTTTCCGCCGAAGGGGACACCGGTTCGGCGGAAAGCGCGGCTCAAGCCCAAGCGTCACCAGCACGGCGCCAGATGCAAGGAAGCCGGATCCCTGTCGAGGACCCGGCTTCGAACAGGTGCAAAACGCATTCCGGGCTCGCCCGAGGGCGACCGCGCCGGAGAGCTGCGTCGAAGCCGTGTCAGCCCTGCTTGGCCTTCTTGTTGGCGTTGTGGTGGCCGACGGCGCAGCCCGCGGCGGCCCCCATCTTGCCGTGGCCGGCCATGTGCCCGGCGACACCGCCGACCACAGCCCCCTTGAGACAACCCTTCGCCTCGGCCGGCGCGCCGGCAAGGATGGCGCCGATGGCGAGGGCAGAAATCAGTGCGATCCGCTTGGTCATCGATATTTCTCCTATCGTCCCCGTCCAAACGGCTAAGCGAGCCGGGCCGTTCCGTCCGCGAATGCGGGGCGGATACGCAGGCCCCCGCGGCCGCGGCCTTCAGCGCACCAGCCCAGCCACGAGTCGGACCAGGTCCGACTGGCGGGTCGCGCCGGTCTTGGCGAAGATTGCCTTCAACTGTGACCGCGCCGTCGCGGCGGTGATGGCGAACCGGGCGGCTGCCTCGGCGAGCGACGCGCCGCCCGACAGGGCCTGGGCGAGGCGCGTCTCCGCGGGCGTCAGCCTGTAGGCGGCCTGGAGAAGCGCCGCAGCCGGCACGGGCGTCGTCCCCACTACGCGGCACAGGAGCAGCGTGCATCCGCCTGCGAAGAGGCCGCGGCTCGGTCCGACCAGGGGGACGACATGGATCGCGAGGGGGGCTGC
Source organism: Methylobacterium phyllostachyos (assembly GCF_900103445.1). GTDB lineage: Bacteria > Pseudomonadota > Alphaproteobacteria > Rhizobiales > Beijerinckiaceae > Methylobacterium > Methylobacterium phyllostachyos. Next base: position 117,223 of record NZ_FNHS01000001.1, read on the forward strand.
GTCCCGCCGTGCCACCACCACGGCCGAGAGCGGGGCCCGGCCGGATGGGCGTGCCAAGGCCTCAAGCTGTCGCGCCGCCTCCGGATCCTCGGCGACGAGACGACCGCCCACGAGCTTCAAGTCCGGACTCAGCAGGGCCGCGAAGGCCGGGTTCCAGCAGATCGCCCGACCCTCGGAATCGAGGATCAAGGCCGCGCGCTCGATCACGTCGAACGCCTGGGTCAGCCCGGCCATCCGCGCCTTCTCGACCAGGGTGGTGAGCAAGGCCGCCCGCCGGAGAAGCGGTGACAAGGTCGCCAGACGCTCCTGTTCGTGCGCCTCATAGGGTCCCTGCGCCACCGTCCGCTGCAGCGAGAGACACCAGAGCCGGCCCTTCACCTCGAAGCCGACGCCCGCAAACCACCGCAGGTTACGGGAGGCGAGCAGATCCTGATAATAGGGCAGCCGCGCGATCTCATCCGGCGAGGTGAAATCGAGATCCACCGTGACGCCGCGTGCGCGCAGCGCCGGCAGGCCGCGCAGGCGGTGGTCCTCCTTGTGCCAACCCTCATCGAAGTATCGCCGCGCCGCGTCGGCCAGCGATGGCGTACACAGCGCATCGAGGCCCGTCCGATCCGTCCGCAGGAGGAGTGCCCCCTCACTGCCGGAATAGCGGCTCGCCCGCTCGATCAGGTCCGGCCAACGGCTCGTATCGATGACCGCGTCCTCGAGATCCTCACGGAAGCTGGACTCCAAGTCATCCCGCAAACGAGTCACGTGATCGTTGTACAGGCCGGGCATCGGACCCGCCTCCAGTCAGAACTCATCACCGAGCCATGCACCCCGTCTTGCGATTACCACAACATGCCCGAAGCTCTAGCACGCCACGGGCGTGTTTATTGATTTCGCCCTCAAAATCACGGCGAAAAGGCCAAATATAAATTTTAGGTAGCGTTTATAATCTCAAGGTCTCCAGGCCGACGCCCTTCGTTTTGATGCGGCGCGAGCGGATATCCCGAAGGATAACAGCCCTGCGCCAGCCGCGCGGATCACCCTGCCTCCGTGCCCGGCAGGGAAACCGTGCCACGGACCGCGCGGCAGATGCAGGGAGCGGGACGCGCGTGGAAGCCGACCGCGATCACGGCCAGCCCCTGCGCCGCCGCAGCCGGGCGCAGGGGCGCTTGAGGCTTGTGGGCGCGGCCTATTCCGCGGGGTGCAGGCCGGCCACGAAGCCACCCACCGGCGCCTCGTCGGCAATCGGCTCCTGGATCAGCGTCCAGTATCCGAGGGCGGCCACCAGGGCGATCACCGCGCCGGTGATGAAGGCCAACGAGAAATGGCCGGTCCCGCCGACGATGAAGCCGGTTACGGTCGGAGCCAGGGCGCCGCCGATATAGCCGCCGAAATTCTGCATCGCGCCGAGGGAGGCGGTGCAGCTGGCCGGTGCCGCAACCGAGGCCATCGCCCAGGCGGCTGACGAGCTCATGTAGACCAGGAACAGCGAGGCCGAGATGCAGGCGATGGCAAGCGTGTCGCTCGGGGTCAGGGCCGCCACAACGGTGAAGAACGCCGTCGCCACCAGGGAGGCGGCCATCGGGATCTTGCGGCTGCGGATCGGGTCCACGCCGCGGCGGACCAGCATGTCGACGACCCGGCCGCCCAGGATGCCGCCCGCCACACCGAACGCGAAGGGGATCGAGCCGACCAGGCCGGTCTTCTGCAGGGTGAAGTGCCGCTCGATCTCAAGGTAGCTCGGCAGCCACGCGGTGTAGAGCCACGTCATGTAGATGCAGCCGAAATAGCCGACGATCATGCCCCAGCTGGTCCGGAAGCCGAATAGCCGCCGCCACGCGCTCCAGGTGACGGCACGGCTCGCGTTCGGCGCATCGCCTTCCTCTAGGAACGCGCGCTCCGCCGGCGTCAGGGGGGTCTCGCGGGGGTTGCGGAACACGAGGTAGACAAGTGCGGCGAGCCCCAGCCCAGTCACCCCCATGATCACGAACATGGCTCGCCAGCCGAAGCTCACCATCAGGAAGGTGAGCAGCGGTAGCGCCAGGAAGGTGCCGAGCGAGGAGGCGCAGTTCCAGATCCCCGTAGCGGTGCCGCGCTGGCGGATGTTGAACCAGTCGCGCGAGACCCGGGCGCAGGTCGGGAAATGCGGGGCCTCGCCGATCCCGAGTACGATCCGCGCGCTGACGAACTGCCAGAACGAGGTCACGGCGCCGCCCAGCATCTGGCCGAGTGACCAGCAGGTCAGGCCCAGCGTCAATGTCAGGCGCGGCCCCAGCCGGTCCGCCAGGGCGCCGGCCGGAAGCTGCGCAAAGGCGTAGGCCCACAGGAAAGCCGAGAGCAGCAGCCCCATATCGGGGATCGAAAGCCCAAGATCCTCCCGGATCAGGGGGTTGGCCACAGCCAACGTCGCGCGATCGACGTAGTTGACGACGCCCGCCGTCACCAGCAGCGCGAGCGAAATCGTCTGGATGCGCTTCACGCGCGGTGATGCGGCCAGGGCCATGGCGTTCCTCCGGATGACGGCCCCATTCGGGGTCTCGGGGCCGGCCGGTCTTTGCGACTCATGACGGTCCGTTCGTATTCTGCATCAAACGCCCCCGGACGGAAGACCTGCTGCCCCCTCGCGTCCCGGCGCACGGCGTCGTAGACCGGCCGCTCCGTCACCCTGTGAGACAATTCCGCGTGCGCCTGACCCAGATCACCCACCACGACCTCGACGGCTACGGCGCCTCCACGGTGGCGGCCACCTGCGCGACGGTCGAGCGCGTGGTCCACGTGCCGCGCTACAGCGATGTCGGCCCGGTCCTCGAAGACGAGATCAAGCGCCTCGGCCGCGCGGCCGACAGCGAGATCCTGCTGATGACCGACCTCGGCCTGGAAGAGCAGACGATCGCGGGGCTCAAGAAGTTCGCCGCGATGAACAAGCGTCGTGAGGACGGCCGGAAGCACCGCCTCGTCGTCCTCGACCACCACGCCTCATCGCTCGACCAGCTGCAGCGCCTCGGGCTTGAACCGGCCGCCGACGCGAGCCGTCCGGGCCTCAATCGGGTCGATATGGGCGATCCAGAGATTGCGATCCTTATCGAGGAGGACATCTGCGCCACGCGGATGACCTTCGAGCACCGGGCCCTGTTCGCGACGCACGAGCCCGGGACCGACCTGTCCAACCTGCTCAGTGCGATCGATGCCCTCGACCTCTGGCGCAAGGAGAGCCCGGCCTTCCGGGGCGGCCTGGCGCTGGACGAGATGTTCTGGGAGGCGGTGTCGAGCTTCGTGCCGGTCGGGCATCCCTGGCACGACCGGTTCGTGTCCGACATCCTGCTCGCAGCGGCCGAGATCCTGCGGACCGGGGCGAGCCCGGCCGAGCTGGAGCAGCGCGCCACCGCGATCCGCACCGGGGTGGTCGATGCGCTGCTGCGCGAGGCGCCGGACGACGATGCCGCGCTCACGACGCGCATGCGCCTGGCCCGGGCGCTGGCCCGCTCGGACGCCCTGTTCCGCCCGCTCAAGGACGGCACGCTCCTGTCCTTCGCCCTCGATTCCGGGACGTTTCAGCGGGTCTCCGACCTGATCATGGATGCGGGCCGGGCGACGCGCGTGGTCAACGTCCAGCGGATGGGCACGCTGTCGTTCCGCTCGAATAACGGCACGGCACTCGACGGCGCCCGCCTGTTCCGCGGCGGCGGCCACCGCGACGCCGCCGGTGGCCGGCTTCAGAGCGGCTCGGCCTTCTCCATGACGGACGCGATCGCGCAGGTGGAGCCGGTGCTGAACCCGGAGAAGCCCGCGGGCTCGGACAGTCCGTTCGCGGCGCTGAAGAACTGGAAGGGGTGAGGCTCAGGCATCGGGGGTTCGGACCCGCGTCGTTGCAAGCACAACGAAGCAACACAGTGGCGCCACGCTTCGTCGCCTCGCGCTGCCCTGGGTCGCTTCGCTACGCTCGCGATGACCGGTGAGGCGCGCTGATACGACGATCCGATTTGGAGCCGGGCGATGGTGGTCCGACGTCGGACTGTCACCAGCCGGAACGAAAGTCTTCGGTCAGCAGCCCATCGACGCATCAAATGTCGCTCTCGCCCCCGCGCTCAACCCGCGCGAGCCTCCGCGTCCTCATCGTCCTCGCGGTTGCACAGATCATCGGCTGGGGCAGCGTCGGCCTCACCGCGGTCGTCGCTCCCCTGGTCGCGACGGATCTCGGGATGGACCTAGCCGCGGTGTTCGCCGGCAATTCGATCCTGTACGCGACCATGGGCCTGTCGGCGCCGATCCTCGGGCGCGCCTTCGTCCTGTACGGCGCGCGGACCGTAATGATCGCCGGCAGCGCGCTGGCCGGACCGGGTTTCGTCGGGCTGGCCCTGGCAGCCGGATCGGTGTCGTATTGTGCGGCCTGGATCGTCCTCGGCGTGGCCGGCAGCGCGACGCTGACCAATGCGGCCAACATCCTGCTGAACGAGATCGCCGGGCGCGGCGCCCGGCGGGCCATTGCGGCCTTGATGCTGGTCACCGGCCTGTCGAGCAGCCTGTTCTGGCCGACTACGGCCTTCCTGACCGGTCTCGGCGGCTGGCGGGCGACTTGTCTCGTCTATGCCGGGGCGATGTGGGTGCTCTGCCTGCCCCTGTACCGCTGGGGAATACCGCCACGCGCGCGATACGCCGACGGGTCGGAGCCGGCACCGGAGCCGCCTCAGTCGCCGCCACGTTCAAGCACGTTCTGGTTGATCGCCTGCGGGCTCACCCTCAACGCCTTCGTCACATTCGGCCTCAACGCCACCCTGATCGCGTTGCTGGTCGCCGAGGGATTGAGCCGGCCGGACGCGGTCGGCTACGGAGCGATGCTCGGCATCGTCCAGGTCGGCGCGCGGGGGATCGACTTCCTGGGCGGCGGCCGGTGGGACGGGCTGACCAGCGGCCTGTTCGCCGGGATCCTCGTGGTGACGGCTCTGCTCCTGCTCGCCGCGGGCGGCGAGACACCGGGCGCGGTGATGATCTTCATCCTGATCTACGGTCTCGGAAGCGGCGTCCTGGCGGTCGTGCGCGCGACCCTGCCACTGGCCTTCTACGACCGCGCCGCCTATGCGTGCGCCGCCTCGCGCATAGCGCTCCCACTCAACCTCGTGACGGCGGCCGCACCGCCGGTCCTGGCGATCGTCCTGACGACGTTCGGCCGGGAGGCCGTCCTCCTGCTGACGGCCGGATGCGTCTCGGTGGCGACGGCGTTGTTCCTGGCCCTGACGCGACGCCGACCCGCGGCGCCGCAGCCCCTCACAGCCTGAAATCCTCGCCGAGATACAGCCGCCGCGCCTCGGGGTTGGCCACGATCTCCTCGGGCGTGCCTTCGGTGAGAATGCGGCCGGAATGGGCGATGTAGGCGCGGTCGATCAGGCCCAGCGTCTCGCGCACATTGTGATCGGTGATCAGCACGCCGATCCCGCGCTGCTTCAGGTGCTTCACCAGATCCTGGATGTCGCCCACCGCGATCGGATCGATGCCGGCAAAAGGCTCGTCGAGCAGCATGAAGGTCGGCGAGGAGGCGAGCGCCCGCGCGATCTCGCAGCGCCGCCGCTCGCCGCCCGAAAGCGCGATCGAGGGCGACTTGCGCAAGCGGGCGATGTCGAACTCCTCCAGCAGGGAATCGAGCTTGCGCGCGCGCTCCTTGCGGTTAGGCTCGGCCACCTCCAGCACGGCGCGGATGTTGTCCTCCACGCTCAGGCCGCGGAAGATCGAGGCCTCCTGCGGCAGGTAGCCGATGCCGAGCCGCGCCCGCTGATACATGGGCAGATGGGTGATCGGCAGGCCGTCGAGGGTGATGTCGCCGCGATCGGCCGCCACCAGCCCGGTGATCATGTAGAAGATCGTGGTCTTGCCAGCGCCGTTCGGGCCGAGCAGTCCCACGGCCTCGCCGGTGCGGACCGTTAAGCCGGCCTCATGCACCACGGTGCGGGCGCCGTAGCTCTTGCGCAGGCCGCGCACGCTGAGGATGCCGGGGCCGCCCATGTCGGATGCGGGCTCGTCCTCGGGCGCGGCCCCCTCCGGCTGGCGCGCGCGTCGGCCGAGCAGGCGCCCAAGCCAGCCGGCACGGGTCGCCGGCCCGTGCGGACCGGCCTGAAACGCCACGGCGCCGCTCAATCGACCTGCGCCTTGGGCTTGGGCGGCGGCTGCGTGCAGCCCTTCGCCTTGCCGTCCTTGGCGTCGGCCTTCTCGCCCGGCACGAACAGGGCCGAGACCCGGCCGCCCGCCACCGGGTCCATGTTGGCCCGGCCGGTATTCATGTCGTAGACCAGCCGCTGGCCGCGGGTGACGTTCTGGCACTGGCTCAGCACGACGTTGCCGGTGAGCACGATGCGCTTGGCATCCTGATCGAACACCGCGTGATCGCCGGTGGCGACCTGATCCTTCTGCACCACCGTCACCGGGCCGGCGCAATCGACCTTCTGGATGCCGTTCTCGGCCGGGTTGCGCGGGGCTGCAGCCTCGGTGCCCTCGTCCTTGACCGCGCCCTTGGCATCCTTCCCAGGCGAGTCCTTTCCGCGCTTGTAATAGACCGTCATCGTCGAGCACCGAATGGTGCTGTCGCCCTGAACCGCCACCACGTTGCCGGCGAAGATCGCCTTGTTCTCCCGGTCGAACACGTCGAGCCGGTCAGCGTCGATCTTGATCGGATCTTTGCCGCTGCCGCCGATATTGCCGAAGGGCGAATCCTTCCGGGCCGCCGGCTTCTCGGCGCGGGCGGGGGCTGCGAGCAGCAGGCAGGCCGCCAGGGCAGTGGCTGCAATGCGGGCAGCACTCATCGCGAACCGTCCGAAGGCTGCGCGTCCGAGGTCTGGATGCGCAGGGCCGATGTTTCGGCGGGACCGTCGTGCGGCCTGTCGCCATGATCCTCGTTGACGATGACCACGTGGACGTTGCCGACGAAGGAGATGCGCTTGCCGCTTTCGACCACGTCGAGGGTATCGGCGTTCACGGTCGCGCGGGGGCTCGTGACCGCTACGGGCTCCTGCGACGTGATCGCGCCGGTCTTGAAGGTCACGGCCGCCGAGCGCAGCCGCGCCTCCTCGCCCTTGTCGGTCCAGATCCGGATGTCCGTCTTGAGGTCGAGGGCCTCTCGGGCGGTGTCGAACAGGCCCGACGCCGCCGACAAGCGGGCGATGCCGCCCTGATCATCGGTAGCGATGTGACCGCGCATCTGCTGCAGCTCGATCAGGCTCGGCTTACGCACGTCCTGCAAGGCGGCATCGGCCGTCACCTCGTAGCCGCGGGTGCCCTGGCGGAAGCCGGCAAGCCGCGGGTTCTCCATGCGGACCTTGGACCCCGCCAGCGTCACTTGGCCGACCGAGACACCCGGGAGCTTGGCCGCGAAGGGATTGAACAGGTAGGCGAGCAGAAGTGCGACCGAGCCACCGGCCGCCACCGGAATCAGCCGGCGCATCGTGCGTACGCGGCCACTGTGGCGGTAGGCCCGGGCATGCGCCCGGGTCCGCGCTGCCGCGACCGCCTGTCTGGTGCCCGCTTCCGCCTCGACCGGGTTCATGCAGCGTCCGTGAGGCGCGGCAGGCCGCGCGCGAAAGGGATCGGATCAGACGCCTGCGGCCCCCACCGCGCCCGCGCCAGCGACCGGGCAATGCTCCCGGCCAGTGGCGAAGTTATGGCTTCAGCTTTTCCAAATGATCAACCGGACTGGTAATCGTACCACCGGGATGTGTGTGAAGACACACCTCCCGGTGGTACGTCTTGGGTAGCCTACCCGCTGTGCGCGGCCGCAAGGGCTGCCGCCACTGTCCGGGCGAAGGCTGCCGGGTCCCGCGGGCTGTCGCCGTCCTGGATGCGGGCGAGGTCGAGCAGGGTGCCGGCCGCCTGCGGCACCTCCGATTCGGGCGCCGCGGCGAGCGCGCGAATCAGCGGGTGGCGCGGGTTGATCTCCAGAACCGGCTGCCCGGCGCCGGCCCGTCCGGCCCGGCGCATCAGCCGCTGCATCTGCAGATCGGGTCCGCCGGTGCCGGCCGAGAGCACCACCGCCGAATCGACCAGCCGGTCGGTTGTGCGCACATCCGAAACCTCAGACCCGAGCGCCGTCTTCACGGCGGCGACGAAAGCGTCGATGCCCTCCGGCGCCTCGGGCTGCTCACCTTCCAGCGCGAACTTCGAGAGGTCGAGCCCACCCTTGGTGATCGAGCGGAGCGGCTTCTCCTCGAAGGTGCCGAGCTGATCGGGCCAGAAGGCATCGACGTGATCGGAGAGGAGCAGCACCTCCAGGCCCCGGACCTTGAAGCCTTCGAGCTGCGGCGAGGATTTCAGCGCCTCGGCGTCGTCGGCGACGAGGTAGTAGATCGCCTCCTGGCCGTCCTTCATGCGCGACACGTAATCGGGCAGCGAAGTCCAGCCCTCGACCGCGGAGGAGCGGAAGCGCAGCAGCGGTGCGATCTCACCCCGGCGCTCAAAATCCTCGTAGATGCCTTCCTTCAGGACGGGGCCGAAATTCTCCCAGAACGACTGGTAGGCCTCGGCATCCTTGGCGCGCGTGGCAAGCTCGGAAACGACGCGGCCCGTGACAGCCCGGCGGATCCGCGCCAGCGCCGGGGTCGATTGCAGCATCTCGCGGGAGACGTTGAGCGGCAGGTCCTCGGTATCGACCACACCCTGGACGAAGCGCAGCCACGGCGGCAGCAACTCGGCCTCGTCCGTGATGAACATCCGGCGGACATGCAGGCGGACCTTGCTCTGCCGCTCGTTGTCGAGGGCCTGGAACGGCTTCGAGCCCGGGATGAACAGCAGCGCGGAGAATTCGAGCTGCCCCTCGGCGCGCCAGTGCAGCGTCGCCCAGGGCTTGTCGAAGTTCATGCCGATCGAGCGGTAGAATTCCTCATACTGCTCCTCGGTGACCTCGGACTTCGCCTTGCGCCAAAGCGCGGTGCCCTGGTTGGCCGATTCATCCTTGCCGTCGCGCACGACCGCAATCGGCACGGTGATGAAATCGGCCCATTTCCGCACGAGGTGATCGAGGCGATAGGGCTCCAGATACTCGTCGGCATCCTCCTTGAGGTGGAGCACGATGTCGGTGCCGGGCTCGGACCGCGTCGCGGGCTCCAGCGTGTAGCTGCCCTGCCCCTCCGAGGCCCAGGTCCAGGCCTCGTCGCTGCCGGCGCGGCGCGAGGTGACGGTGACCCGGTCGGCCACCATGAAGGCCGAGTAGAAGCCGACGCCGAATTGGCCGATCAGGCTCGGGCGATCCTCGGCCTTGGCGGATTCGAGCGTCTGCGAGAAGGCCCGCGTGCCGGAGCGCGCGATGGTGCCGAGGTTGGTGGCGAGATCCTCCTTGGTCATGCCGATGCCGGCATCCGATACGGTGAGGGTCCGCGCCTCCTTGTCGGGGGCAATGCGGACCTTGGCGTCCGGCGGCAGAGCGCTCGCCGCCGAGGTCAGGGCCTCGAACCGTCGCCGGTCCATGGCGTCGGCGGCGTTGGCGACGAGTTCGCGCAGGAAGATCTCGCGGTCGGAGTAGAGCGCGTGCACGACGAGGTCGAGGAGGCGTCCCACCTCCGCCCCGAATTCGTGCCGCTCGATCGTCTCGCTCACGGGTGATGCCTCCGCTGTGGGGGAAAATTCGCGGTCGCGATATGCTGGCGAACGCGGCGGTTTTCAATGCGGAGGGCGGGTGGTTTCGGCGCCTGCTGTGCCGCCGTTGCTTCAGATCTCGATCTCGGTGCCCACCTCCACGATCTGCCGGGTCGGCAGGCCGAAATGGGCGCCCGTGCGCTCAGCGTTGCGCTTCATGAAGGCGAACAGGCCCTCCCGCCACGGCGCCATGCCGGGATGGGTCGGCGACGGGATCACCACCTCGTGGCCGACGAAGTAGGTCATGTCCTCCAGGTATTCCGGCGGCAGCAGGCCGCTCGCCACCGCGCATTGCAGCCCCTCGGGGATCGAGGCGGTCTGCATGAAGCCGTAGCGCAGGACGACGCGCTCCATGCCGGGTGTGTATTTCGAGATGGCCTTGCGGATCCCCTGTGCCACCAGGGTCACCTGCGCCCGCTCGCTCGCCGGGATGATGGGCTCCTCCTCGTAGAGCACGGTGATCAGCAGGATCCGCTCGTGCAGGCAGCGGCTGCGCTCCAGCAGGCGGCCGAGCGCCATCGGGATGCCCTCGGTGGCGGCGGTCAGGAAGGCTGCGGTGCCAGGCAGCGTCACGGGCGGGTGGGTGGCGAGCTGGCTGAGGAAGGTTGCCTCGGACATCCGCATGGTCTGCCGGACGGATTCGAGGACGTGGTTGCCCTTCATCCAGGTCAGCATCAGGAACGCGACTGCGCCGGCGAGCAGCAGCGGAAACCAGCCGCCTTCGAGCAGCTTCACGCTGTTGGCGGCGAAGAAGACGGCGTCAATGCCGAGGAAGAAGCCGTTCACCGCGAAGACCAGGATCGGGTTATAGCCCCAGCGGAGCGCGATGAGCGCGGCGAGCAGGGTGGTGATGCCCATCAGTGCCGAGACCGCGATACCGTAGGCCCCGGCGAGCGCATCGGAGGAGCCGAACACCACGACCGCGGTGAGCGTCGCGCCGGCGAGCAGCCAGTTCACCGCCGGCACGTAGATCTGGCCGCGCTCATCCTGATCGGTGTGCACCACCCGCATCATCGGCATGAAGCCGAGCTGGATCGATTGCTGGGTCAGCGAATAGACCCCCGAAATGACCGCTTGCGAGGCGATGACGGTGGCCATCGTGGCCAAAGCCACCAGCGGATAATGCGCCCAGTCCGGCGCCAGGAGATAGAACGGGTTCTCGATCGCGGCCGGATTCGCGATGATCAGCGCGCCCTGTCCGCAATAGTGGATGAGGAGTGCCGGCAGCACGAGGGCGAACCACGCGATCCGGATCGCCGGGGCGCCGAAATGGCCGAGATCGGCATACATCGCCTCGCCGCCCGTCACCGCCAGGAACGCCGCCCCGAGCATCAGGAAGCTGACGTGCCAGCCGGCATGGAGCAGGAAATCCACCGCCCGCCAGGGATTGACCGCCGCCAGGATCTCGGGCGTGCGCAGGATGCTGGGGATCGCGAGCAGCACCAGAACCCCGAACCAGACCAGCATCACAGGTCCGAACACGCGGCCGATGGCGGCGACGCCCTTGTGCTGGACGAGGAACAGCCCGACCAGGATCACGATCGTGATCGGCACAACGTACGGCCCGAGCGCGGGCGCATCGACCTTCAGGCCCTCGATCGCCGAGAGCACCGAGATCGCTGGCGTGATCGCCCCGTCGCCGTAGAGCAAGGCTGCGCCCACCAACCCGACCACCAGTAACAGCGCCTTCCACGAGCCGGGCCGTGCCTGCCGTGCGCCGAGCAGCGCCAGCATGGCCACGATGCCGCCCTCGCCGCGGTTGTCGGCCCGCAGGATCAGCACCGCGTATTTGAGCGACACGATTAGGATCAGCGACCACAGGATCAGCGAGACCGCGCCGGTCGCGGCCGCCGGCACCGAGGCGCCACCGCTGGTGGCGGCCTTCACGGCTTCCTTGAACGCGTAGAGCGGGCTCGTGCCGATGTCGCCGTACACCACCCCCAGCGCGCCGAGCATCAGCGCCGCGCCGGGGCCGTGCCGGACCGCCCCGGGCTTGCGCGGCACGCGCGCCACCGGAAGACCGACCGCCGGGGCAGCCGCGGAATGCAGGGCTTGGCTCACGGGCTGGTCCAGTCGATGGCGTCGCGTTTCACGAAACCATAGCGCGTCGGTTGCGCCGCGATAGACGCCGATCAACTCCGCGGCGACCACGCCAAAGACTTGTCACCCGAACGTGATGACACTGGCGTGTCCGCCCCGATCGACCTCCCGAAGGCGGCCGATCAGGCGGCGTCGAGGCCCAAATCGATGATCGCCGCCGAGTGGGTAATCCAGCCGCAGGAGATCAGGTCGACGCCCGAGGCCGCCACCGCCCCCACGGTCTCGCGAGTGATCCGGCCCGAGGCCTCGGAGAGGGCGCGACCGTCGATCATGGCCACCGCGCGGGCGAGCTGGTCGGGGCTCATATTGTCGAGGAGCACGGCATCGACTCCGATCGACAGGGCCTCCTCAAGCTGCTCCAGGCTGTCGACCTCGCACTCGATCTTGACGAGGTGTCCGGCTCGGGCGCGGGCCCGCTCGATTGCCGGCACGATGCCGCCGGCCACCGCCACGTGGTTGTCCTTGATCAGCACGGCGTCGTCGAGGCCAAAGCGGTGGTTCGAGCCGCCGCCGGCGCGGACCGCGTGCTTCTCCAGGGCGCGCAGGCCAGGCGTGGTCTTGCGGGTGCAGACGATCGAGGCCTTGCCGTGCGGACGCGCCGCCTCGACCAGGCCGTGGGTGGCGGTGGCCACGCCCGACATCCGGCAGAGCAGGTTCAGCGCCACACGCTCGGCGGTGAGGATCGCTCGGGCCGGCCCTTCGAGGCGCAGCACCACGTCGCCCGGTGCCACGCGCGCCCCGTCCCCGCGCTCGACCGTGACGGTCACGGTGGGATCGACCAGCGCGAACGCGATGGCCGCGGCATCGGTGCCGGAAATGACGCCGTCCTGGCGCGAGGCGATCACGCCGCGCATCCGCTCGCCCGGGGGCACGATGGCGTCGGTGGTGATGTCGCCCGCCCGGCCGAGATCCTCCAGCAGGGCGGCGCGGACCACCGGCTCCACCAGGAGGTGCGGCAGGGGAAGGATCTCTTCGGAGAGGACCGATCGGGTCATGGCGTCAGCGCTTTCTCGGCGGACGGGATTGCCTGAGGTGAGGCGGTCAGTTCGGCCAGCGTGGTCTCGGTGTGCCTGGACGAGGCAAGGTGGGGGAAGTCGCTGCGCCAGTGGGCGCCGCGGCTCTCGTGGCGGGCGAGCGCGCCGCGGGCGATGAGCAGGGCCACCAGGGCGGCGTCGCAGGTTTCCGCCTTCGGCTCCAGTTCGGCCACGGCCTCGGCGAGCCCGGCGGCGTCGCGCACGACGCCGACCTTGCTCTCCATCAGCGCCCGCAGCGCCGGCAGGTCGCTGCCGGGGCGCAGGGTCACGGCCTCGGGCACGATGGCGGCGGGCGGCGGCGCGTCGAGCCCGTCGGCGATGAAGCGGGCATAGGCCAAGCCCTCCAGCAGGGAGTTGCTGGCCAGCCGGTTCGCGCCATGCAGCCCCGTCGAGGAAACCTCGCCGCACGCGTAAAGGCCCGGCACCGAGGTGGCGCCGTGCCGGTCCACCTTGACGCCGCCCATGTGGTAGTGCGCCGCCGGGCGGACCGGGATCGGCTGCACCGCCGGGTCGATGCCGGCGGCGGCGCAGAGTCCCGCCACCGTCGGGAAGCGCGTCGGCATCGCGGCGCCCAGCGCCCCCCGTACGTCGAGGTAGACTGTGCGGCCGCGCTGAAGCGCCTGGAAGATGCCCCGGGCGACCACGTCGCGCGGCGCGAGATCGCCGCCCGCGATGCCGGCCATCACGGCGGCGCCGGTCTCGTCGATCAGGCGGGCACCCTCCCCGCGCAGGGCCTCGGTGGCGAGCGGCATCGGATCGGCGCCGGCCGCGATGGCGGTCGGGTGGAACTGCACGAACTCCATGTCGCGCATCACCGCGCCGGCCCGGGCGGCGAGGGCCAGCCCGCGGCCGACGGCGCCCGGCGGGTTGGTGGTTGCCGCATAGAGCGCCCCGACGCCGCCGGTGGCGAGCACCGCCGCACGGGCAGGGATGCGGAACAGGGCGCCGTCGCGTTCGGCGACGATGCCGGCCACGGCCCCGTTCGTATCACGCAGCAGATCGCACGCACGTGCCGTGACGATCTCGACGGAGGGCGCCCCCAGCACCGCCCGAACCAGCCCTTCGAGAACGCGGGCGCCGGTCGCGTCACCGCCGGAGCGGACGATGCGGCGGCGGCCATGCGCGGCCTCGAGCCCGAGGGCCAGCGCGCCGTCGTCGGTCCGATCGAACGGCACGCCGATCCGCACCAGCCAGTCGATGAGCGCCGGACCTTCCTGGGCGACGCGGAGCGCGACGTCGGGCTCGGTCAGCCCGGCGCCGGCGGCTTCCGTATCGGCGGCGTGAAATTCCGCCGCGTCGTCGGCGCCCATTGCGGCGGCGATGCCGCCCTGGGCCCAGCCGGTGGCGGTCCCGAGGCCGAGCGCGGAGGCGGTGACCAGCGTCACCGGACGGGGAGCGAGGCGCAGCGCGACGCTCAGGCCCGCGACGCCGCCGCCGACCACGACAACGCGGTCGGCATTGTTGGGGGAGATGGCGTTCATCGCGTGCGCACCTGAAGCATGCGTTCCACCGCCGCCCGGGCGCGGTCGGCGAGCGCCGGATCGACGGTGACCTCGTGGGTCATCGTCTCGAGCGAGCGGCGGATGTTGCGAAGGCTCATCCGCTTCATGTGCGGGCACATGTTGCAGGGCTTGATGAACTCGATATCCGGGTTCTGCGCCGCGATGTTGTCGGCCATCGAGCATTCGGTGACGAGCACCACCTGCTTCGGCCGCTTCTCGACGACGAAGTCCATCATCATGGCAGTGGAGCCGGAGAAATCCGACTCGGCGACCACGTCCGGCGGGCATTCGGGGTGCGCGATGACGGTGACGCCGGGATAGCTGTCTCGGACGTCGCGGATATCGGCCGGGGTGAAGCGCTCGTGCACCTCGCAGTGGCCGGCCCAGGTCAGGATCTCGACCTCCGGTATCTCCGCCTGGACGTTCTGCGCCAGGAACTCGTCCGGGATCATCAGCACCCGGGGGGCGTTCAGCGACTTCACCACCGCGACGGCATTGCCGGAGGTGCAGCACAGGTCGGACTCGGCCTTCACGGCGGCCGAGGTGTTCACGTAGGTGACGATCGGAACGCCGGGGTACTTGGCGCGCAAGCCGCGCACATCCGCGGCGGTGATCGAATCGGCCAGCGAGCAGCCCGCGCCCATGTCGGGGATCAGCACGGTCTTGGCCGGGTTCAGCAGCTTGGCCGTCTCGGCCATGAAGTGGACGCCCGCCAGCACGATCACGTCGGCATCGACGGTTACCGCCTCGCGCGCCAACGCCAAGCTGTCGCCGACGATGTCCGCCACCGTGTGGAAGATCTCCGGCGCTTGGTAGTTGTGCGCCAGGATCACCGCGTTGCGCTCCCGCTTCAGGCGCAGGATCGCCTCGATATCCGGAGCGAGCGCTGGCCACTCGATCGCCGGAAC
This sequence comes from Methylobacterium phyllostachyos, assembly GCF_900103445.1. Classification (GTDB taxonomy): domain Bacteria; phylum Pseudomonadota; class Alphaproteobacteria; order Rhizobiales; family Beijerinckiaceae; genus Methylobacterium; species Methylobacterium phyllostachyos. Next base: position 132,367 of record NZ_FNHS01000001.1, read on the forward strand.
GTGCCGGCTGACGCGGGCGTAGAGATCCGGAAGCGGCAGGCCCGGGATGGGTGCGCGGGAGACGGGTGCAACGGTCGCCGCCATGGCGTCCTCCATTATGCTCAGTTTGAGCATTGTGCCGCCTAACTTATGGGGGCTGGGGACGCCTGTCTAGATATGCTAGCTCTGAGCATAAATGTTTTGCGGCGCGGTGTCATGGTGCGCCGCCGAAGGGGGAATAGGTCAGCAGAAGGTTGCCGGGTCGGGCCCGATGCGGCCATCGGGCCGGTCAAGGGCGGCGATCCGATCCATCTCCTGGGGCGTGAGTTCGAAGTCGAACAGCGCGATATTCTCGACGATGCGCTCGGGCCGCGCTGTCTTCGGGATCGCCACGCAGCCGATCTGCAGCTGCCAGCGTAGGATCACCTGCGCGGCGGTCTTTCTGTGCGTCTTCGCGATCGCGAGAATGGCCGGGTCGTTCAGCTCCTTGCCCTGGCCGAGCGGGCTCCACGCCTCGGTCACGATCCCGTGACGCCTGTCGTCTTCCCGCGGCGCCTTGCGCTGGAAATGCGGGTGCAGCTCGATCTGGTTCACGGCCGGGGTGACGCCGGTCTCCGCCACCAGCGTGGCGATGTGCTCGGGCGTGAAGTTCGAGACGCCGATCGACTTCGCGCGCCCTTCCTTCTGCAGCTCGATCAGGGTCTTCCAAGTCTCGACGAACAGGCGCCGCTGCGGACACGGCCAGTGGATCAGATAGAGATCGACGTAAGGCAGGCCGAGGCGCGTCAGGCTCTCGTCGAAGGCGCGCCGCGCTACGTCCCTGCCCTGGCGGTCATTCCAGAGCTTGGTGGTGAGGAAAATGTCGTCCCGCGAAACCTGCGCGTCGCGGACCGCGCGGCCCACGCCGGCCTCGTTGCCGTAGGCTGCGGCGGTGTCGATCAGGCGGTAGCCGGCTTGGAGCGCTTTGCCGACGAGGTCGGGCGCCTGCGAATCAGAGAGCTGCCAGCAGCCATAGCCAAGCTGCGGGATACGGCGCCCGTCATTGAGGGCGAGAGTCGGGACTGCCATGCGGAAACGCTCCGGGGACAAACATCGACCGCCTCACCATGCGAAGAGCGCAGCCGTCGAACAAGTGCGGACGGCGCACGCCGGATCCCGTCAGCGCGTGAAACGCCGCGTCGCGGGTCGACCGCCTGTTCAGGGCGCCGGAAAATAGCGGACATACGCGAAGGCCGAACCGTCCGGCGCCCAGTTGGGCGAGTTCATTGTGCCCTGGCCGCCGAACAGCGCGAACAGGGTTTCGACATGGCGCCCGTCCGGATCCATCAGCCGGACGCGGACAGGGTGATCCCGCGGATGGTCGATCACGGTGGCATCGTAGGACAGGAAGATCACCGCCCGTCCATTGGGTGAGGGATGCGGAAACCAGTCGCTGTCTCCAGTTGCTGTCACGCGCTCGGCTGCGCCACCCTCGGCCGGAACGCGCCAGATCTGCATCTGCCCACTGCGACTGGAGTTGAAATAGATCCACCGTCCATCGGCCGAATAATCCGGCCCATCGTTTCGGCCTTCCCCCTGCGTGAGTCGCGTCTCAATGCCGCCCTCCACGCCGATCGTATAGATGTCGAACACGTCGTTGCGGATGCCGCAATAAGTGAGCTGACCGCCGTCGGGTGACCAGCCGTGCCAGTAGCTTGGCAGCTTGTCGGTGACGCGCCGGGGTGTCCCGCCCGCGACCGGAAGCACGTAGATCGCCGTCTTGCCGAACTCGACCTTGTCGGAGATCGCCATGAGGGTTCCGTCGGGCGAGAACCCATGATCATTGTTGCAGCGCGTAGCGAAACCGGTCTCGATCGGCACGGGCAGCGGTTCGCCCATCAGATCGAGTCGATACATCCGCCCCTCGCTGTTCAAAACGAGGAACTGACCGCATGGAGACCAGTTCGGTGCCTCGAACAGTGCTGTACTCTGCCAGACTACGCGCACTGTGCGACTGTTGAGGTTATAGGTCTCGATCGAACTGCGCATGGTCACTCCTGAGCTCTGCTTCTCTACATCCTTTCCGGAAGCGTCACGCCTGCTTCGACCATCACGGCTTGATAAAAAATTCTTACGGTCTCGTCGGCCATCGGGGTTTGATCTGCCAGAACGGCGGCCCGAACTTCTGCCCGCCTGCGTCTGATCCGGAAGCTGGGTGACGGCCCGCGAAGATCGGCTGCACGTAACAGGCGCAACGCCGAGCCCTTCGCTATGCCCCCGGGGCGGCACAGCGCGATCAAGCCGACCCGCGCCCAACGGGCGCAGTCTGGACCGGATCTAATCCGCCGAGCCCGGCGTTGGCACGCTGGATACCAGGCTGCGCCGCGCCGTGTCGCGCTGCGCCCCGGCGGGATAGCAGCATGACCGACGAGACCTCGAATTCGCCGTTCGCCCTGACGCGGCGGGCCATCGTGGAAGGCGCCGCCGCGGCCGGCGCGATGGGCGTCCTGGGCTTGCGGCCCGCAGCCGCCTCAGCGGCGCCGGGCGATCCCGCCCCGCAGACAATGCCGGTGCGGCTCACGATCAATGGCCAGCCGCACGACCTCGTCCTCGACACCCGCACCACGCTGCTCGATGCGCTCCGCGAGCACTTGGCCCTCACCGGCACCAAGAAGGGCTGCGATCACGGCCAGTGCGGTGCCTGCACGGTGCTGGTCGATGGCCGTCGCATCAATTCCTGCCTGACGCTGGCGGCGATGCATGAGGGCGATCAAGTCACGACCATTGAGGGCCTGGCCGACGGCGACAAGCTGCACCCGATGCAGGCCGCCTTCCTCGAGCATGACGGCTTCCAGTGCGGCTACTGCACGCCGGGCCAGATCTGCTCGTCGGTCGGCATGCTGAGCGAGGCCAAGGCCGGCTGGCCGAGCCACGTCACCGAGGATGTCGCTGCAACGCCGCCGCTCAGCGATGCCGAGATCCGCGAGCGGATGAGCGGCAACATCTGCCGCTGCAGTGCCTATCCCAACATCGTCGCGGCGATCCGCGACACCGCCGCCAGCAACCTCTGAGGGGCCGGACATGAAGGCCTTCACGTACGAGCGTCCCACAACCGTGCAGGACGCCGCCAAGCTCGCGGCCGAGCGGCCTAACGCCAAGTTCATCGCCGGCGGCACGAATCTGCTCGACCTGATGAAGCTTCAGATCGAGACGCCGACGACCCTGATCGACGTCAACCGGCTGCCGCTGGACAAGATCGAGGCCACGCTGGACGAGGGACTGCGCATCGGCGCCCTGGTGCGCAATTCCGACCTCGCCGCCGATCCGCGGGTCCGGAAGGATTACGCCGTGCTGGCCAAGGCGCTGCTCGCCGGCGCCTCAGGGCAACTCCGCAACAAGGCGACCACCGCCGGCAACCTGCTCCAGCGGACACGCTGTTACTACTTCTATGACACAGCCATGCCCTGCAATAAGCGCGAGCCCGGCTCCGGCTGCTCGGCGATCGGCGGGTTCAACCGCATCATGGCGGTGGTCGGGGCGAGCGAGGCTTGCATCGCCACCAACCCGTCCGACATGGCAGTCGCCATGCGGGCCCTCGACGCCACGGTCGAGACCATGAACCCGGATGGCCAAGCGCGAACGATCCCGATCGCCGATTTCCACAAGCTGCCCGGCGACACGCCGCAGATCGAAACCGCGTTGCGTAAGGGCGAGATCATCACTGCGGTGACGCTGCCGAAGCCCGTGGCTGGCACGCACATCTACCGCAAGGTCCGCGACCGCGCCTCCTACGCCTTCGCGACGGTATCGGTCGCCGCCGTGATCGCCGGCGCGGAGGGTGGCAAACCGCAGGCCGCGCGCCTCGCCTTCGGCGGGCTGGCGCACAAGCCGTGGCGGGTGGCCGAGGCCGAGACGGCTCTGGTCCAGACCGGCTCGGCGGATGCCGCCGCCGACGCGGTGCTCAAGGGCGCCCGCGGCTACGGCAGCAACGACTTCAAGATCCCGCTGACCCGACGGACCCTCCGCGCCGTCGTGGCGCAGGCAACCCGCGCTTAAATTCCGGCAAGGACCGTTCCCATGGAGATGAACCAGCCGATTGGCCGGACGCCCCTCGACGACCGTCCCGACGGCCTCGTCGGAAAGCCGCTCAGCCGGGTCGAGGGCAAGCTCAAGGTCACGGGCCACGCGCCCTACGCCTACGAGACCCATGCCCTGAAGAACCCGGCCTACGGCTTCATCGTACCGGCGACGATCGCCGCCGGTACGATCCGGTCGATCGACGCGGAGGCTGCCCGCAAGGCGCCGGGCACGATCCTGGTCCTGACCCATGAGAACGTGCCCGAGCAGGGCGAGAAGAAGGAGCAGGTCTGGCCGCAACTCCAGGGTACGGAGGTGAAGTTCTACGGGCAGCCCGTCGCCTTCGTGGTCGCCGAGACCTTCGAGGAGGCCCGCGCCGCCGCCATGCTGGTGAAGGTCCGGTACGACGCGGCCAAGCCCAAGGGGCTGCTCAAGGGCAACGTCGCGGCAGCCTACGAGCCGAAGCCGGTCAACTCGCCGCCCGATTCCAAACTCGGCAACTTTGATGCCGCCTTCGCGGCCGCTCCCGTGAAGCTCGATGTGGAATACGTCACCCCGAACCAGATCCACGCCCAGATGGAGCCGCACGCCACCATCGCGACCTGGGAAAACGACGGGCCGGTGCTCTACACCGCCAACCAGATGCCGAACCGCGGCCAGAAGGCCCTGGGTTCCGTGCTCAAGCTGGCGCCCGAGAAGGTGCGGCTCGTCAGCGCCTATATCGGCGGCGGCTTCGGCTCGAAGCTTCAGGTCCAGCCGGAGGCGACGCTCGCCGTGCTGGCTTCCAAGCTGATCCAGCGGCCCGTGAAGGTCGCTCTGACCCGCCAGCAGGAATTCCACGTCGCGACCCACCGCACCGATACGATCCAGAAGATTCGCCTCGGCGCCGATCAGGATGGGCGGCTCTCGGCGATCAGCCACGAATCGTGGTCGGATACCGCTGAGGGCGACGGCTTCTTCGAGACCTCCGCCAACGTCACGCGTTCGCTCTACGCGGCGCCAAACCGGATCACGCGGCACCGGCTCGTGAACCTGAACATGCCGATCGCCTCCTCGATGCGCGCGCCCGGCGAGGCAGTGGGCCAGCTCGCCTTCGAATGCGCCATGGACGAGCTCGCCGAGCAGCTGAAGATCGATCCGATCGAATTGCGGGTGCGCAACGAGCCTGCCGAAGACCCCGAGAAGAAGGTGCCGTTCTCCACGCGCCAGCTCGTGCCCTGCATGCGTGAAGGTGCGCGCCTGTTCGGATGGGACAAGCGGCAGGCGACGGCGAGCCGCCGCGAGGGCAACTGGCTCGTCGGCATGGGCATGTCGGCGGCTGCCCGCCTCAACCCACTGATGCCATCCTCCGCCAAGGTCAGGCTCGGGCCGGACGGCATCTTGGTCGTGAAGATGGCCATGACCGATCCCGGCACCGGCACCTACACGATCCTCACCCAGATCGCCGGCGAGATGATGGGCCTGCCGCCCGAGCGCGTGCGGGTCGAGATGGGCGACACCGACTTCCCGTTCGCCTCGGGCTCGGGCGGCTCCTTCGGCGCCGCATCGGCGGGCTCGGCGCTCTACGTGGCCTGCGACAACCTCAGGCAGGCCCTGCTGAAGGCCGGCGACCTCAATCCGGACGGCGCCACGTTCCGCGATGGCGCGGTCACCTCGGGTAACCGCACAGAGTCGCTGACCGATCTCGCCAGATCGGGGCTGGAGGCTTCGGGCGAGATCAAGCCGGGCGAGATGAAGCAGAAATATTCGCAATACTCCTACGGCGCCCACTTCGCCGAGGTCGGCGTCGATGTGGATACCGGCGAGATTCGGCTGCGGCGGATGCTCGGCGTCTTCACCGGCGGCCGGATCCTCAACGCCAAGACGGCCCGCAGCCAGGCGATCGGCGGCATGACCTTCGGAGTCGGTGCGGCGCTGATGGAGGATGCCGTGGTCGATCCGCGCTACAGCTACTTCGTCAACCACGATCTCGCCGAGTACCACGTGCCGGTCCACGCCGACATTCCGGAGATCGATGCGGTGTTCCTGCCGGAACTCGACGACAAGACGAACCCGCTGAAGAGCAAGGGCCTCGGCGAGCTCGGCATCTGCGGCGCGGGGGCGTCGCTGGCGAACGCGATCTACAACGCCACCGGGATCCGCGTGCGCGAATACCCGCTGACCCTCGACAAGATGCTCAAGGGTTTCGAGGAGCAGGAGGGACAGGCGCAGCGTCGGACCTGAGCGCGATGCCGCTGCGCACTGCGGTGCGCAGGGATCTCCATGCCAGGTTGACGCAGCCGCGCGCAGACGGGACACCGGGCGAAAAGTCCGAATGCGGGGAGCGCCCGGTGCCCGATAACCTGTCCGACGACCGCCACCCGCCCGCGCGCTTTAACGCCGCCCGATATTGTCTCGCCGAGAACGCGCGCCTTCGCCCCGACAAGATCGCCCTGGTGATGGTCGGGGATGGAGCCGCCACGCGCCTCACCTTCGGTGCAGTCGAGCGGGCGGTGCGCGGTATCGGGGCGGGCCTGCTCGGCCTCGGCCTGAAGGCCGGTGACCGGGTGATGATCCGGATGGGCAACGAGGCCGACTACGTCCTCGTCTATTTCGGCGCCCTGGCAGCCGGCCTCGTCGCCCTGCCCTCCTCGCCGCAATTGACCGAGGGCGAGGCGGCGTTCCTCATGGAAAATTCCGGCGCCGCGGCGGTGGTCGTCGGCAGCGGATGTGTGGTCGCGCCTGAGGCCCTTGGCGCCCGCTTACTCCTCGACGCGGCTTCCATCGCCGGGATGAAGGCGGGACCACCCCTGGCCGATTACGCCGACACCGCCGCCGACGACCCGGCGATGCTGATCTACACCTCCGGCACGACAAGCCGGCCGAAGGGCGTGCTCCACGCCCACCGTGCCGCCTATGGCCGCCGGCCCATGCTCGCCCATTGGCTCGGGCTCACCGAGTCCGACGTGATGCTGCATGCCGGCACCATGAACTGGACCTACACGCTGGGCGTGGGTCTGAGCGACCCATGGTCGGTGGGCGCCACCGCGGTGCTCTATAACGGGCCGCGCGATCCCGCCGTGTGGCCGCGCCTGATCGCGGCGTACGGCGCCACGCTCTTCGCAGCCGTCCCGACGCTGTATCGACAGATCCTGAAATACGGCGACCTCACCGCCCACAACCTGTCGAGCCTGCGCCACGGCTGCACGGCGGGCGAACCGCTCCCGATCGCGTTGCTCGACGCCTGGACCCGGGCCACCGGCAAGCCCCTCTACGAGGCGCTCGGGATGAGCGAGATCTCCACCTACGTCTCCAGCGGGCCCACGATCCCGGTGCGCCCCGGCTCGCCCGGCAAGCCGCAGCCGGGCCGCCGCGTAGCGATCCTGCCGGTCGAGGGTGAGGCGGTCCCCCTGCCGGCGGGCGCGGCGGGCCTCCTGGCCGTCCACCGCTCCGAGCCCGCACTGATGCTCGGCTACTGGAACCGGCCGGGGGAGGAGGCCGAGGTGATGCGCGGCGACTGGTTCGTCGGCGGCGACCTCGCCCGGCTCGATGCGGACGGCTATCTCTGGTTCGAGGGCCGCAACAACGACCTGATGAAGGCCATGGGCTACCGGGTCTCGCCCAACGAGGTCGAGGTGGTGCTGGCCGCCCACCCCTCCGTGGCGGAGGTCGGCGTCGCGGAGCTGCCCGTGCGCGCCGACGTGTCGGTCATCTGCGGCTTCGTGGTGCTCCAGCCCGGCGCCGAACCCGACGCGCAAGCGCTGCTCGCGTGGTGTGGCGACCGGCTCGCCGCCTACAAGCGCCCCCGGGAGATCCGCTTCCTCGACGCCCTGCCGCGGACCGCCAACGGCAAGGTGCAGCGGAAGCGGCTGGCCGAAGCGGTGGAGTCCTGCGGCTGAGGCCGCCACCGGACCTCAGTAGAAATCCTGCGCGACGAGCACGCGTTCGGTACCGTCGCAGAGCCGGAAGGTCAGCTTCGTTCCGGGGGGCTTGCTACTCCACGGATAGGCGGAGCTGCCCGCCGCCCGTTCCGTCACGGCTGCGCCGTCGACGGCGCAGATACGGTCACCGGCCTGCCATCCGGCGGAAGCGGCCGGACTGTTGGCCATCACATGGTGGACCACGACGCCACGGCCGTCCCAGAGCATCTGCAACCCGATGGTGGAGCGCACCAGGGGCGTTGGGGCGCGGTCGGCCCCGGCATAGAGGAGGGCGCCGGCCGGGACGTCCAGGACGGCGTGAAGCCGCCGCAGGAGCCCGAGACCGATCATGCCGTCGAACCCCTCCGGCGGCACGTCGCCCGGGCCGCTGATCTGCACCGGAACCTCCGACACCTCGACCGCGCCGAATTTCAGCCGGCTCGGGATGACGAGGGTCGCCACCGCCACACCATTGACCCCCTGTGTCGCCAGCGACGTGCGCCGCCCTTGCTTCAGGGGCTCGATCGTCTCCGCGGCGGCCACCGTGAGCCACAGCCCATCCATCAAGCCGGTGTCGATCCCCAATCGGAGCGGTCGAGTCCCGATCGGGATCGTGACGACGGCGTAGGCCCCGCTCTCGGACCGGTGCAGGGGCGCCGTCGCCGCCTTCGGCCACTGGATCCCGCTCGGCCACATCCGCCAGCCGTGATCGGCGAGGTCGAGCTCAAGGGCGCCGCTGCCGAGGACATCGAGGCCGAGCACCATATCGATCGGGTGTTCGCCCGCGGTCTGCAGCCGCGCGAGGTCAACGATGGCCGTCGGCAGCCGCTTGATCGCGTAGGACGGGAACGTGAGATCGATCGTCGGACCCGGGTAGGCCGAGGCTGGACCGCCGACCCCGACCACCGGGATGGCTTGTGCATTCGCTTCCACCTTGGCGCCCAGCGTCTCGGCGAACCGGCGATCGAGCGCCGTGAAGGTCGCACCGGTATCCGCCATGGCGTCGATGGTCCGGCCGGCCACCACGGCCTTGAAGCGCAGGACGCGATCGCTGTCGGCCGTCCAGGCGATCCAGGCGGGCTGCCCCGTCTCCGGCGCAGGGTGATAGGAGACCTGCCCGTCCGGCGGCGGATCCTCCGCCAGGGCGGCACCGATCGGGATCAGTCCGGCCCAGACGGCCCATGCCAAGCTCAGCTTGCGAACGCGGCGTTGCATCGACGGATCTCTACGGCTTTCGTCGCGTCCTCCGCGAGACATCGCGGACAACGCGGGATCCGCCTAATCAGACTTGCAGTCGCAAGCCAATGCCGCGGGCGGCAAGATCGCTGGAGGAGAGTCGGTTTCAACCGAGAAACCTGCGGCCATCCTTGCCAAATCCGCTCCGAACCTCGCTCCCTGCTTGCGTCGTATCCAGGGGCGCGGCGTTCTACAGCAGCGTCCCGCGCAGGATCAGCAGCGCCACCGAGAAGTAGATGACGAGCCCGGTGACATCGACCAGCGTCGCCACGAACGGGGCCGAGGCGGTCGCCGGATCGAAGCCGATCCGCTGGAGCAGGAACGGCAGCATCGAGCCCGACAAGGAGCCGAACGTGACGATCCCGACCAGCGCCGCACCCACGGTGGCGGCGACCAGCGGCCAGTGCTCGCCGTAATCGTAGAAGCCGAGCTTCTGCCAGACGACGATGCGGATCACAGCGATCACCCCGAGGATCGTGCCGAGCACGATGCCGGTGGGCAATTCCCGCAACGCCACCCGCCACCAGTCGCGTAGGCGGATTTGGTGCAGGGCGAGCGCCCGGATCAGCAGCGAGGTCGCCTGGGATCCGGAATTGCCCCCCGAGCTCATGATCAGCGGGATGAACAGCGTCAGGACGATCGCCTTCTCCAGCTCGCCCTCGAAACCCTGCATGGCCGAGGCAGTGAGCATCTCCGAGAGGAACAGCGCGCAGAGCCAGCCGGCCCGCTTCCGGATCATCGTGAAGAAGCCGATATCCATGTAGGGCTCGGGCAGCGCCTCCATGCCGCCGAAGCGCTGCACGTCCTGCGTCTGCTTCTCGATCATCGCGTCGATCATGTCGTCGACGGTGACGATGCCGATCACGTGCCCCACCGCATCGACTACCGGAAGGGCCAGCAGGTCGTACTTGGAGATCAGCCGGGCCGCCTCCTCGCGGCTCGCCGTCGGCGAGACGGCGAGCGGGCGCCGCCCGGGCGCCACGCTCAGCACGTTGTCGTTCGGATCCCCCGAGATCAGCCGGCGCAGGGGCACCGCCTTGGTGAGCGCCCGGGTGCGCGGATCGAGCACGAAGATCGCGTAAATCGTCTCGCGGGTCTTCTCGACGTGGCGGATGTGCTCCAGCGTCTGGCCCACCGTCCAGGTGCCCGGCACGGTCACGAATTCGGTGGTCATCAGCGAGCCGACCGTCTCCTCGCCGTAGGCCGACAGCCGATCGACGGCGCCGCGGGTCTCGGCGTCGAGGCGGGAGCGCAGGTCAGAGCGGCCGGGCTCCTCGATCTCACGAAAGATGTCGGTAACCCGGTCGGCCGACATGCCGGAGAGGTAGGCGGCCACTCGGTCGCGGGGCAGCATCTCGATGATGTCAGCGGCGCAGTCGAGTTCGGGCTGATCCAAGACCTCCACGGCCCGCTCCACCGGCAGGCCGAGCAAGATCGCGGCGGCGACCTCGGGGGCCTCGTCGTTGAGCTTCTCCACGATGTCGGGCGCGCGTTCGTCCGAGAGCCGCGCGGCCAGCACGGAGGGGTCGACGCGGGTGTCGAAGGGGGCGATCTCGTTCATGGCCTCGCCTCGTCGGTTACGAGGCGACGCGGCGCCGGTCATCCTGGGTCAGGGCCGTGACCGGGCGTCGCGCCGGTCGCCCCGCGGCCAGGCCTCTCAGCGGCTCAGGCGGGATGACGGCACGGGGCCGGGCACGGCAAGCACGATCGGTCGGGCACGTCGCTTCGCGGGTCGCTGCTGAAGGGGAGCGCGGCGCCGCCGGAACGATGTCGCGCGGCTGCGTCGTGCGCCCGCGCGAAAAGTCCGTCAAGCCGTAACCGTTCCAGACCGGCATGCTTTCAGGCGGGCGGCGAACCGGGCGACCACCGGTGTCACCCCGGCGCACCAGGGGACCCTATGAGAAATATAAGTGTTGTGCTCGCTTGTATTGCGTCCAAGATATTGCCTATATACGTCTCACCAACAACGAGGAGAAACGCCATGGCCTGGACTGCCCCGATCGTGTCTGAGATCTGCGTCGGCATGGAAGTTACCAGCTACGAGTCGGCTGAGATCGACACCTTCAACTAAGACGACCCGGACCGGCGCGCCTGCGCTCCGGTCGTTGAGACCGAATCACTCGACCACCCGAAGTTCTTTAGGAGGATCACATGGCCTGGACTGCTCCGATCGTGTCCGAGATCTGCGTCGGCATGGAAGTCACCAGCTACGAGTCGGCTGAGATCGACACCTTCAACTAAGACGACGATATCTCGTTTTGGGCGCCGCTTCATCCGAAGCGGCGCTTTTCGTTTGTGTGCTGCCTATACCTGCGGAGTGGAAGCCCCAGCTTCGCGAAAGCTGACCGAGCCGACGACAAGCGTTGCATGTGCTGCAGCGGCGTTCGCTGATCCACCCACGGTATCGCGCGCCGATGAGGCGTTCCAAGAAGCCCGACCCTGCAGGTTCAGGCGACGAACAATCCTGCAATCGCCGCGCTCGTGAGGTTTGAGAGCGTGCCAGCCAGGATTGCCCGCAGCCCATAGCGCGCAACCTCTGAGCGCCGCTCTGGCGCGAGACTGCCAAAACTTGCGAGCTGAATCGCGATCGAGGCGAAGTTGGCGAAGCCGCACAATGCGAAGCAGACGATTGCCTGCGAGCGGGTGTCCAGCGTCCCGGCCTTCAGGGTCGGCGACAGGTTGGCGTAGGCCAGGAACTCGTTGAAAGCGAGCTTCTGGCCGATCGCGCCGCCCACCAGCGTGGCCTGCTCCCACGGAACGCCGAGGAGCCACGCCAAGGGGCTGAGCGCCAAGCCGAGCACACCCTCGAACGACGCGCCGGGATAGCCGATCCAGCCCCCGAGCGTGCCGAACAGGCCGTCCGCCAGGGCGATCAGCCCCACGAAGGCGATCAGCATGGCGCCGACCGAGACGGCCACCGCCAGCCCCTTCTGGGTCCCCTCGGCCGCCGCTTCGATGATGTTGACCGCCCGGGTCTCGCCGAACTCCACCCGGGTGGTTGTGATCCGGGTTGGCTCGGTCGAGGGCACGAGGATCTTCGCGTAGAGCAGACCGCCCGGAATCGCCATGACGGAGGCGGCCAGCAGATAGGTCATCGGGACGCCGAGCGCCGCGTAGCCGGCCAGGATCGAACCAGCGGTCGATGACGCCCCGCTCGACATCACGGCGAACAGTTCGGCTCCAGTCAGGATCGGCAGGAAGGGGCGCAGGGCCACCGCAATCTCACTCTGACCGATGGCGATGGTGATCACCGCGGCGAAGGACTCGATCGGCGCGGTGCCGAGGATCCGGCGCAGCCCCGCACCGAGGCTGCGGGCGAGCACCTGCATCAGTCCGAGATGGTAGAGCACCGCGATCAGCGCCGAGACGTACAGGATCTGCGGCAGCACCCGCAGCGCCAGGATAAAGCCCGAGCCGCCGAACAGCTCGAACATCTTCGGTTCGACGAGCCCTCCGAACAGAAAGGCGGTGCCGCGGTCGCCGTAGGCGAGCACGCGCACCACGACGTCGGCGGCCGCGTTCAGGGCCGCCTGTCCGGCGGGCAGGAACAGGATGAGCGCGCCGAGACCCAGCTGCAGCGCCAGCCCGGTGAGCACGACCCGTGGGCGGATCGCCTGGCGGTTGGTCGAGAACAGGATCGCGACGGCAAGCAGCAGCAGGAGGCTTAGGCCGGCGTGAGTCAGGCGATCGAGCATCGGATCCTTCGGCTTCGAGCTTGACCGAAGCCTATGGAAGGTTCGGGCCAGTACGCTTTAAGCCGGAGAGAAATCGGCCAAATACGGGATGAAGAGGTCGCGAACCTGCGCGAAGCCCCAATCGAGATCGGCTTCCGACAGCTCGGTGCCGCCCTGCAGCCGATGACTCATCCAGTGGCTCGACACGATCCAGGCATTGTCGATCAGCCGCTCGAGGGCGTCCGGGTCGATCCGGAGGCGCCCCGCCCGCATGGCTGCCTCGAACACGCCCCGGGCAAGATCCCGGGTCTGCGCCCGCAACGCGTGGACCCGCGGGCGTATCGCCGGGGCGATCTCCACCATGGTGATGCCGTCCCGATAGACGCATCGATAGCGCCAGATCAGGTCGAACCACGCCCGCTGGTAAGCAAGCAGCGCCTCCGGTGCGGCGGGATCGGCCGGCATCCGTCCGGCCACCGCGACGGCCTCCACCTCGAAACCCGCGAACATCGCTTCCACCAAGCCGCTCTTGCGCGGGAAATGGTATTGCAGATTCCCCTCCCGGATCCCCACAGCGGCGGCGATCTCCGCGGTGGTGACCCGTCCGAGGCCACGGGCATTGAACAGCGCGAGACTCACCGCGAGGATCCGCTCGCGCGTGTTCGGCACCTGCCTGACAGCCTCACCCGCCTCCTCCGGTGACCGGCGTCTTCGACTGCGTGCCATCGTTCCGCACCTTGCCTGAACCATCGTACCGGTCGGGCCGTCGCTCTAGGGTGTTCACCCTAGACAATCTGGGGGCTGGGGGCTATCCCTCGGTCAATGCCCGGACCAACCGGCGAAACGGGAGGCGCAGCTTGGCTCAGAAGTTTCAGCTCGCGGGCGCGGTCGTACTCATCACCGGCGCCGCGAGTGGCATCGGAGCCGCCCTCGCGACGGGTCTCGCCGCGAAGGGATGCAAGCTGCTGTTGGTGGACCGGGACCCGGTCGGCCTCGACGGGATCGCCCGTCGCATTCGCGACCGCGGCGCCGCGGTGGAGACCCGTGTCGTCGATCTGGTTGACCCAGAGGCGATCCGCGCGCTGCCGGACTGGGCCGCGGGGTGCTTCGGCCAAGCCGGCATCGGCCCTGTCGACATCCTGATCAACAACGCCGGCGTGGCTCTGGGCGGCCGGTTCGACGAGACGCATCTCGAAGACTTCGAGTGGCTGATGGACATCAACCTGCGCGCGGTCGTGCGGATGTGCCACGCCTTCCTGCCGATGCTGCGCGCCCGGCCGGCGGCGCAGATCGTCAACCTGTCGAGCCTGTTCGGGCTGATCGCCCCTCCGGGGCAGGTCGCCTACTGCACCAGCAAGTTCGGGGTCCGCGGATTTTCGGAGGCCCTGCGGCACGAATATGCCGGCACCGGGCTCGGCGTGACGGTGGTCCATCCGGGCGGCGTCGCCACCGCCATCTCCCGCAACGCCCGCGGCCGGCGCCCACCGAGCGACCCGGAGGCAGCCAAGCGCGCGGCAGTCGAAGACGAGGAGGCCCGCGAGGCCTTCGGCAAGTTCCTGACGCTCGCCCCCACGGAGGCCGCTGCCGCGATCATCCGCGGCATCGAAGCCCGGGCGCCCCGCATCGTCATCGGCAAGGATGCCCGCAACGCGGCGCTGATCCAGCGGCTGATGCCGGTGGGCTACTGGAAGATGATGGTCCGATTGTCCGGCGGGAAACTCTGAGATGGCGAGCCTGCGCGCCTATATCGGCGCCTACATGATCCGCAGCCGGGTCCGCGGCCCCCTCGCCCGGGCGCGGAGCGCGGCCGACTTCCGCCGCATCTTCGAGACGCCGGCCTTCCCGGACCCGAAGGGCGTGACCTACGAGGCCGGCACCGTGGGCGGTGTGCGGGGCGAGTGGGTCCGGCCGAAGGCGGGGCCCGGGCGGCGGATGCTCTACATCCACGGCGGCGGCTTCATCGCCTGCTCGCCACGCACGCACCGCCCGGTAACCGGCGCCCTGGCGAGTCGCGGCTTCACGATCTTCGCGCCGGATTATCGCCTCGCCCCCGAGCATCCATTCCCGGCTGCCCTCGAGGATGTCGTGGCGGTCTGGCGGGCGTTCAGCGCCGAGGGCGCGGCCTGCGTGGCGGGCGAATCCGCCGGCGGCAACCTCGCCCTCGTGCTGATGGGCGAGGCCAAGGCGCGCAACCTGCCGATGCCCTGGGCCGCCGCGCTGTTCTCCCCGGCAACCGATTTCGTCTCTGAGACCGGCTCCCGGGTGACGAACGCGTGGCGCGACGCGATGTTCGACCCGAAGGCGCTGGCGGCGATCCGCACGATGTATCTCGGCAATGCCGACCCGGCCGATCCGCACATCTCTCCGATCAACGGCGACCCGGCCGGCTTCCCGCCCCTGCTGTTCCATGTGGGCGGCCGGGAGGTGCTGCGCGACGATTCCGTGCGCATGGCCGAACGGGCTCGGGCGGCCGGAGTCGAGGCGGAGCTGAAGATTTTTCCCGTTGTCGCCCATGCCTGGCAGTTCGCCGCCAGCATGCTGCCGGAAGCGCGCGCCTCCCTCGACGAGGCCGCCGCTTTCCTCAAGGCGCATGCCCCGAAGCCCGATGCCGCTCCCGGGAGTTCCACGCGATGACCGAGCCCCTGCGCAACGTCGGCCCGGAGCCGCTGGCGGTCCTGATCGTCGGCGCCGGCTTCTCCGGCCTCGCCATGGCGATCCGCTGCAAGCAGGCCGGGATTGGGCCGCTGCGGGTGATCGAGAAGGCCGACAGCATCGGCGGCACGTGGTATGACAACACCTATCCGGGGGCGGCCTGCGATATCCCCTCTCACCTCTACTCACTCTCCTTCGCCCCCAAGGCGGACTGGAGCCGGATGTATGCGCCGCAGGCCGAGATCCTGGCCTACCTGCGCGAGACCGCCGCGGGCCACGGTCTGACGCCCCTGATCCAGCTCGGCACAACCTTCCACGGTGCGACCTGGGATGAGGCGGGGGCCGTCTGGCACGTGGAGACCGATCGCGGGCCGATCGCCGCGCGGGCGATCGTCTCCGGCATGGGCGGCCTGCACCACCCGGCCTATCCCGACCTGCCCGGCCGCGGCAGCTTCGCGGGCCCGGCCTTCCACACGGCTACCTGGGACCACTCGGTCGATCTCACCGGCAAGCGGATCGGGGTGATCGGCACGGGGGCGAGCGCGATTCAGGTGGTGCCGGAACTCGCGAAGATCGCCGGCCATCTCACCCTGTTCCAGCGCACGCCGCCCTGGATCATGCCCAAGAACGATCACACCATCGCGGAGCGCGCCAAGGCCCGCTACCGGCGCCTGCCGCTGGCCCGGCGCCTCGAACGGGCCCGGCTGTTCTGGCTGCACGAGGTGCGCGCCTTCCTGGGCTTCACCAAGGTCTCGAAACTCACCGGCCAGGCGGAGGGACTGGCGCGGCGCCACCTTGCCAAGGCGGTGCGCGACAACGACCTGCGGGCAAAGCTCACGCCGAATTACCGCCTCGGCTGCAAGCGCGTGCTGATCTCCGACGACTACTACCCGGCCCTGCAGCGCCCGAACGTCACCCTGGAGACCGGCCGCATCGCGCGGATCACCGAGACCGGCGCGGTTACCGAGGACGGCCAGG
The DNA here is from genome assembly GCF_900103445.1 of Methylobacterium phyllostachyos. Lineage (GTDB taxonomy): Bacteria > Pseudomonadota > Alphaproteobacteria > Rhizobiales > Beijerinckiaceae > Methylobacterium > Methylobacterium phyllostachyos. The sequence goes on from NZ_FNHS01000001.1 coordinate 148,841, forward strand.
CGCACGAACTCGACATCATCGTCTATGCCACCGGCTTCGACGTCACCGCGACTTTCACGCGGATGAACCTCGTCGGCCGCGGCGGCCTGACGCTGAGAGAGGCCTGGGCCGGCGGCATGGGCGCGTACCAGGGCATCACCGTCGCGGGCTTCCCGAACTATTTCATGCTGCTCGGGCCGAATACCGGGCTCGGGCACAACTCGGTCGTTTCGATGATCGAGGTGCAGGTGCAGCACGTGCTCGATTGCATGAAGGCGCTACGGCGCGGTACGCGCGCCATCGAGGTCCGCCCGGAGGCGCAGGCGCGCTTTCTCGACCGCATCCGCGGCCGGCTCGCCGACAGCATCTGGCAAGCCGGCGGCTGCCGGAGCTGGTATCTCGACGCGGAGGGGCGCAACGCGACCCTTTGGCCGGATTCGGTGATGGCCTATCGCCGAAGCGCCCGGCGGGCCCGGATGGCGGATTATCGGCTGGGCTGAAACCGGATCGGGCGCTCAGAATGCGAACCCGGCCGCCTCCTGGAAACCGTCAAGGCCGGGCAGCGAGGCATCGAACAGGGGGCGCGCCCCGAAGGCGTCGCCGGCCCGCACGAACAGCGTCACCTTGGCGTTGCGGTGAGGACCCATCACGCAAACGAGCCGGCCATCGTCCTTGAGCTGATCCAACAGCGCCTGCGGCCGGACCTCGATGCGACCATTGATCAGGATCGCGTCGAAGAGCGCCTGCTTAGGCGCGCCCGAATCGATCGGGCCCTCCACGACCCGGGCGGCGGTACCGAGTCGGGCCCGCGCCTCGGCGGCGAGGTCCGGTACCGATTCGAGCGCCGTCACGTCCGCGCCGAGATGCGCCAGCACCGCTGCCGCGTAGCCGTAGCCGGTCGCGACATCGAGAGCGGTCACTCCGGGCCGGATCTTCAGGGCCTGAATCATCCGCGCCAGCACCATCGGTGCCGGCATGCAGCGGGTCGCGCCATGGGCCTCGCCGATATGCAGCGTCTGGTCGATATACGCGAAGGGCTCGCGCCCCTTCGGCACGAAGCTCTCACGCGGCACGTCGTCGAACGCGTCGAGCACCGCGATGTCGTTGACGTCGAAGGTCCGCAACTGGCAGTCGACCATCATCCGCCGCGCCTGCGCGTAATCGATCATCGAACCCTGTCCTCGAACCGGATCGGGACGCCGCGTCGGCTGGGCTCCGGCGAACGACCGGCTGCCCCGGCCAAGCCTAAGCTTCCCGGACGGGGGGCGTTTTCGGAGATCGCTGCCTAAAACGCAAGGCGAGCGCGCGTCTCATCTGCCCGTCGAGGCCGGGACACCCGGGGCGTCCGACCGGATCCGTCGCAGCTGGCATTCGGGAATGGGTTACGTCCGCATCGCGATGTCGCGTTCCGGCTCGGCCGGCGGTCGCCCTCATGATCCAGAAGTTGAATTATGAGTACAGAACAAGCGCTCGACCCCACGGTCGGTCGCACCGGGAGAGATCATGACGCCGACCTGCAAGCCGCTCCACACGCGTGTCCTCATGGCCGCGCTCACCTGCCTTGGCCTGGGCGTCGCGGGCCGGGAAGCCGCGCACGCGCAGGAGACCCCTGCCTCTGCGGCTCCGCCGGCGAGCGTGAAGGTCGAGAAGGGCGACGCCCTCTACGGCCGCCCCGAGGGCGGCGCGGCCGCCAAGCTCGCACCCGTGGCGGGTCCGCCGCTCGCGACGCCGGTCGCCAAGCTGCCGTTGGACAAGCTCAAGGTGCCGGATGGGTTCAAGGTCGAGGTCTATGCCAGCGGTATCGCCAATGCCCGCGAGATGACCCAGGCGCCGGACGGCACGCTGTTCGTCGGCAGCCGGACCGTGGGCAAGGTCTACGCGGTGATGCCGCAGGCGGGGCCGGACGGGAAGCGCGAGATCAAGACCATCGCGTCGGGCCTGCACCGGCCGAACGGCGTCGCCTTCCACGATGGCGCCCTCTACGTCGCCGAGCTGTCCAAGATCTGGCGCTACGACGACATCGAGAAGCATCTCGATGGCTCGGAGAAGCCGACCCTCGTGTACGACGACCTGCCCAAGGACGAGGCGCATGGCTGGAAGTTCATCGCCATCGGCCCGGACAACAAGCTCTATGTGCCGGTCGGCGCACCGGGCAACATCGTGATGCCGCCGGATACCCACGCCCAGATCCGCCGCATCGACCTCGACGGCAAGAACGCTGAGGTCATTGCCCGGGGCGTGCGCAACACGGTTGGCTTCGACTGGAACCCGAAGACCAAGCAGCTCTGGTTCACCGATAACGGCCGCGACTGGGTCTCGGAGGACATCCCGAACGACGAGCTGAACGTGCTCACCGAGCCGGGCAAGCAGCATTTCGGCTATCCGTTCTGCCACCAGGGCACCTTCACAGATCCGGAATACGGCTGGGGCCATTCCTGCGCCGAGTTCACCCCGCCGGCCGGCCTGCTCGGGCCGCACACCGCCTCGCTCGGGATGCGGTTCTACACCGGCACGCAGTTCCCGGAGGCCTATCGCGACGCGATCTTCATCGCGCAGCACGGCTCGTGGAACCGCACCACCAAGCTCGGCGGTGCGGTTGTGGTGGCCAAGCCCGGGGATGACGGCAAGGTTACGGCGGTCGAGCCGTTCCTGACCGGCTTCCTGCAAGACAACAAGTATATCGGCCGTCCGGTCGATGTCATTGTCGCCAAAGATGGCGCGCTGCTCGTCTCGGACGATTACAACGGCGCGATCTACCGGGTCAGCTACGGCAAGTGATGCAGCGTTTGATTGGTTTGCGCACGATCCGAGGGCTGGTTTCGGCCCTCGGCACGCTGCTGGCCGGCGCGGCGCTCGCCGCACCGGATCCGGCGGTGCAGGAGCGTCTCTCCCCCTGTATCGGCTGCCACGGCGCCGGCACCTCCGAGACCGAGGGCGTGCCCTCGCTCGGCGGCCAGATGCCGGACTACGTCGTCACGCAACTGTTCCAGTTCCGCGAGAAGCAGCGCGAGGCGGCGCCGATGAACGACATCGCCGCCGGGTTCTCCGACGACGACCTGCGCGCCTATGCCGACGCGGTGGGCACGCTGCCGCCGCCTTCCCGGGCCGGGGAGCCTGCCGATCCGGCTCTGACGGCGCGGGGGCAGGCGCTGGTCGCCAAGCACCAGTGCACCTCCTGCCACGGCGCCGACCTCGCGGGTCGGGACGCGATCCCGCGGATCCGCGACCAGCGGGAGGAATATCTCGCCAAGGCGCTGGCCGGCTACAAGTCGAACGCCCGGCCGGGCTACGACCCTGCGATGAACGAGGTTGCGCAGGAATTGAGCGAGTCCGACATCAAGGACTTGGCGGCTTACGTGTCGCGGCTCTGAGCGCCGCCTCGTCACGGCCTTCCCCACCCCACCACCTCATCCTGCGGGGCCCGCGTCAGCGGACCTCGAAGGCGGGCTCCATGGATTAGGGCTCCTTCCAGGCCTCCGCTGCGCTCCGGCGCCTCGGGATAAGGGGATTGGGCTGGAGAACTCGCGCTCGGATTCGGGTGCGCCGATCCCGCTGGGATGCTGTCGCGCGCGACGAGGCTGGCGAGCGGTCTCAAGCCAGAGCTTGACCGATGCGCCCCGCGCACCCACTTCCCGTCCGCCGGGGGCATAGCGGGACGCGAGCCGATGATCGATCTCTACTACTGGCCGACACCGAACGGCCACAAGATCACGATGTTACTGGAAGAGGCAGGCCTGCCCTACAAAATTAGTCCGATCAATATTGGCAAAGGCGAGCAATTCAACCCGGAATTTTTGAAGATCGCCCCCAACAACCGCATGCCGGCGATTGTCGACGACGAGCCGGCTGATGGCGGCGCGCCGGTCTCGCTGTTCGAATCGGGCGCGATCCTGCTCTACCTTGCCGAGAAGACCGGGCGCTTCATCGCCAGCGACCTGCGCGGCCGGGCCGAGGTGCTGCAATGGCTCTTTTGGCAGATGGGCGGGCTCGGCCCGATGGCCGGCCAGAACCACCATTTCTCGCAATACGCACCCGAGAAGATCGACTACGCGATCAAGCGCTACGTCAACGAGACCAACCGGCTCTACGGCGTGCTCGACCGGCGCCTCGCTGACCGCGCGTTCGTGGCAGGGTCCGATTACTCCATCGCCGACATGGCCTGTTATCCGTGGATCGTGCCGTGGGAGAAGCAGGCCCAGAACCTCGACGAGCATCCGAACCTGAAGCGCTGGTTCACGGCCATCGCCGAGCGGCCCGCCACCAAGGCGGCGTATGCCCGGGCACCGGAGGTCAATCCAGATTTCGGAAAGACCATGAGCGAGGACGCCAAGAAGGTGATGTTCGGCCAGACGGCCAGCAGCACCAAGCGCTGATCCACGCCGATGAGCGAGACGCCGGCTGCGTTGCCCCTGAAGGTGATCCACCGTGGGTGGAACACCTTCGGGATCGCCATGCTGACCCTGCCCGACGGCAGCACCGTGCCCCGGGCGCTGGAGGACCACGGCGAGGCAGCCTGCGTCCTGCCCTACGATCCCGAGCGGCGCGTCGCGCTGCTCGTCCGGCAGGCGCGGGTCGGACCGGCCTTCTGGGGTGAGCCCGCCGACCTCGACGAGGCCCCGGCGGGCGGCCTCGACGGCGACGAGCCCGAGGCGACGGCGATACGCGAAGCCATGGAGGAGGCTGGCGTGCGCCTCCACCGGTTGGAACGTGTGGCGCATGCCTACAGCATGCCGAGCGTGTCATCGGAGCGCCTCTGGCTCTACCTCGCCGCCTACGGGGAGACCGACAAGGTCGGACCCGGAGGCGGTCTGCACGCGGAGGGCGAGCAGGTTCTGGCACTTGAGGTTCCCCTCGCAGAGCTGGCCGAGGCTGCCCGCTCTGCCCGGCTCCCCGATCTCAAGACGCTGGTGCTCGTCCAGGCGCTGATGCTCCGCAATCCCGAGTTGTTCGCCGTATGACTATTCCGCCCGATACCCCCGCGCAGGATGTCCTCGCCCGGATGCTGGTCTTCGTCGAGGAGGCCGCTCCCCTCGCCCTACGGATGCGGGCGGCCGGACTGGACATGACCAACAAGGGCTCGGATCTCGGCCAGGCCCTCACGGAGGCAGACCTCGCCGTCAGCCGCCTGCTCCACGAAAGATTCGGTCCTGACCTGATCGAGGAGGAGACGGCGGGCGATCTCGGTCACGCCACCGCTTCAGCGCTGCTCGCCCGCGACGCCTGGACCTTCGTGGCCGACCCGATCGACGGGACCCGGCCCTTCGCGGGCGGCCTCCCGGGCTGGGGCGTGATGGTGGCGGCCTGCCGCTCGAGCTGGCCACGCATCGGCGTGATGAGCCTGCCGGTCTGGAACGAAGACCGCGCCGGCCCCGCCCAGATCGGGCCGCCGGAGACGGCGCGCGGCATCCTGCTGGCGGCTTGCGAGGGCCAAGCCCTCTGGGCGCCGACCCAGGGGGGTCCCACGACCGAACCGCTGCGAGTGCTGGAGCGGCCGGCCACGCGCACCGGCCATGTCGGCTGGCTCGCGGTCTCGGCGCAACGGTACACGCTGGATTACGGCCGGGGCTGGTTCCCCTGGAGCGAGGGCGGCTCGATCTCAGACGCTGCCCTCCTGGCGACCGGCCGCCTCGACGCGACGCTGACCAGCAACATGCCGTGGGATCTCGCACCGATCCTGCCCGTGTTGGAAGCGCTGGGCTTCAAGCTCTTCCACTGGCCCGATCTCGCAGAGCCGCCGACCGCTTTTATCGACCTGTACGATGCCGAACTCTCAGGTCACGACGACCTCTGGATGATCTGCCGGGATCGCGATCAGGCGGCCGATCTAGCGCGAGCGATCCGGCGCGCTTAGGGCGCTGCCTTCCGGTGGGCCGGCGGTTTAGCCTGAACGGCCATGCGCCATGATCGCGTCCAGCAGGCCGGGAAAGCGCGCGTCGACATCGTCACGCCGGAGCGAAATCAGGCAGCGCATCCCCTCGGGCCGGGTGCGGGTCACCCCCGCTTCGCGCAGGATCTTGAGGTGATGCGTCATGGTCGAGCGCGGCACGGTCTCGGCGAGGAGATCGCCGGAGGAGTGCTCGGCGCTGTCCATCAGCTCCGAGACCACGGCCAGCCGGGTCGGGTCGCTCAGCGCGAACAGGATCCGGTGGAGCGTCAGCTCGGCGGCATCCGGGTGGAAGAACTTGCGGGGGCCCATCGCCGCAATAATGTACGGTGTTCGTCGTACATCGTAAAGCGGTGCGTGCCATGGAACGAATCGTCGTTCTCGCTTTTGGGATGTTCGCTCTGGGCCTCGATGCCTACGTCGTCGCCGGCCTGCTGCCGGGGATCGGGGCGAGCTTCGGGATCGCACCCGGTGAGGCCGGGCAGACCGTCACCGTCTTCACCCTAACCTACGCCCTGGCCGCGCCAGTCTGCGCCACGCTGCTGGCCGGGCGGCCGGTCCGGAAGATCCTGGCCGTGGCGCTCGTGGTCTTCGCCGTCGCCAACGCGCTGAGCGCCGGGGCGACCGGCCTGTTGTGGCTGCTCCTGGCCCGGGCCTTCGCCGGTCTCGCGGCCGGTCTCTACGCGCCGGTGGCGGTCGCCGCGGCGGCGACATTGGTGGAGCCGCGCCGCAAGGGCCGCGCATTGGCCTTCACGCTCGGCGGCATGAGCACCGGAACGGTGATCGGCGTGCCGGTTGGCCTGTGGATTGCGGATCGGATCGGCTGGCAGGAGACCCTCCTGATGGTTGCGCTGCTCGGCGCCCTGGCGGCGGCCGCCATCGTCCTGCGCCTGCCCGACATTCCCGCCGCGGAGCCGCCATCCTGGCGGGCGCGGGTCGCGCTCCTGGCCGACCCCCGGATTCTCGCCACCGCGGCGGTCTCGTTCCTGACCGCGGTATCCAGCCTCGGCCTCTACACCTACGTGGCGCCGCTCCTCGATCGCGCGGGTCTCGGTGAGGTTGCAACGGGGTATTTCTGGGCCTGGGGAAGCGGCGGCCTCATCGGCAGCTTCGCAATCGGCCCGCTGATCGACTGGACGGGCGCGCCCCGCCGGCTGATGGCGCTGATCCTAGCCGTCCTGGCCCTGACGCTGGCCGCGCTGCCGCCTCTGCTCGGCCTCGGCTCCTTGGGCTACCTGCCGTTCCTGATCTGGGGCGCGATGGGCTGGGCCTCGCAGGCGCCGCAGCAGCACACCCTGCTCGGCCTCAAGCCTGAGCACGGCAGCGTCGCCGTCGCCCTGAATAGCTCGGCGAACTATCTGGGCGGCGCGGTGGGCGCGGCGCTCGGGGGCGTCGCCCTGGCGCTGGCGGGCCTCGCCGCCCTGCCGGTCGCGGCGGCCGGGGTCGCGATGGCGGCCCTGATGCTTCAGCTCGCGATCCTGACGCGCAGGCATTCAGCCGCACCCGCCTGATCGTCGGGGCGCGTGATGGCCGGAGGGGTGTCATCCGCGGCCCTGGTCGATCCGGAATCCGCCGGAACGATGGGCACCCCGGACGTGGTCTGCCACTATGATCCGGGCGACCGTCTCCGCCAAAGAGAGACGCGCGTCAGGGAGCACGGAATGGCTGATCTCTCCGGAAAAACGGTCCTGATCACGGCGGCCGGCCAGGGCATCGGGCGCGCGAGCGCCCTCGCCTTCGCGCGCGCCGGGGCGCGGGTCCACGCCACCGACATCAACGCGGCGGCGCTGGCCGACCTGCGCGCCGACAATCTCCAGACCGCGCGCCTCGACGTGCGGGACGAGGCCGCCGTCAAGGCCCTGGTCGCGGGGATCGGCACCGTCGACATCCTGTTCAACTGCGCCGGGATCGTCCACGGCGGGACCATCCTGGAGATGCCCGACGCCGACCTCGACTTCGCCTTCGACCTCAACGTCAAGGCGATGATCCGCACGATCCGCGCCGTGCTGCCCGGCATGATCGAGCGGCGCGACGGCGCGATCCTCAACATGGCCTCGGTCGCCTCCTCGGTGAAGGGCGTGCCAAACCGCTTCGCCTACGGTGTGACCAAGGCCGCGGTGATCGGGCTGACCAAGGCGGTCGCGGCCGATTACGTCGCCCACAACATCCGCTGCAATGCGATCTGCCCCGGCACGGTCGAGAGCCCGTCCCTGCAGGAGCGCATCCGGGCGCAGGGCGACTACGAGCAGACCCGCGCGGCCTTCATCGCCCGCCAGCCGATCGGGCGCCTCGGCACGCCGGAGGAGATCGCCGATCTCGCCGTGTATCTCGCGGGGGCGACCTACACGACCGGCCAGGCCGTCGCCATCGACGGCGGCTGGACGATCTGACCAGACCGCGAACGGGCGAGGCGCCGCGTCGAAACGGCAATGCCGTCGGACACCCCCGAGTCAAACAGGGGCGGCCCGCCACAGGCGGACCGCCCCGTCAGGGAACGCTCAGTTGAGCGTCGCGTGGACCGGCCGGCGCTCGGCGCCGACCGTGACGTCGCCGATCATCAGCCCCATCGGGCCGAGGCGCACCGGCACCGTCTCGCCGTCGTGAACCTTGCCGGAGAGCACCAGCTCAGCCAGCGGATCCTGAACGTTCTTCTGGATCACCCGCTTCAGCGGACGCGCCCCGTAGGCCGGGTCGTAGCCCTTGTCGGCGAGCCAGTTCTTGGCGTCCTCGTCGACGTCGAGGGTGATCTTGCGGTCCTCCAACAGCTTCTGCAGCCGCCCGAGCTGGATCTCGACGATCGCCCCCATCTCCGACCGCGCGAGGCGGTGGAACAGGATGATCTCGTCGACCCGGTTCAGGAATTCCGGCCGGAAGTGGCTGCGCACCACGCCCATCACCTCGTCACGGACCGCCTCGGTGTCCTGGCCCGCGGGCTGGTTCACCAGATACTCGGCCCCGAGATTCGAGGTCATGATCAAGAGCGTATTGCGAAAGTCCACCGTCCGCCCCTGCCCGTCGGTGAGCCGCCCGTCATCAAGAACCTGCAACAGGACGTTGAACACGTCCGGATGCGCCTTCTCGACCTCGTCGAACAGCACGACCTGATAGGGCCGACGCCGCACGGCTTCGGTCAGCGCACCGCCCTCCTCGTAGCCGACATAGCCCGGAGGCGCGCCGATCAACCGGGCGACCGCGTGCTTCTCCATGTACTCGGACATGTCGATGCGCACGAGTGCCGTGTCGTCGTCGAACAGGAAGCCGGCCAGAGCCTTGGTCAGCTCGGTCTTGCCGACGCCGGTCGGGCCCAGGAACATGAACGAGCCGATCGGCCGGTTCGGGTCCTGCAGCCCGGCGCGGGCCCGGCGGACCGCGGTCGAGACCGCCTCCACCGCCTCGCGCTGGCCGACGACGCGCTTCGACAGCGCCTCCTCCATGGCCAGCAGCTTCTCGCGCTCGCCCTCCAACATCTTGTCGACCGGCACGCCGGTCCAGCGCGAGACGACCCCGGCGACGTGGGCAGGCGTGACCGCCTCCTCCATCATCGCATCGCGTCCGTTCTCGGCCTTCGCCTCGATTTCGGCGAGCTGCTTCTCCAAGCCCGGGATCACCCCGTAAGCGAGCTCACCCGCGCGCTGGTACTGACCCTGGCGCTGGGCCGCAGCCAGCTCGTTGCGGGCTTCGTCCAGCTTCTTCTTGAGGCCAGCGGCCGTGCCGAGCTTGTCCTTCTCGGCCTTCCACCGGGCGGTGATCGCCGCCGAGCGCTCTTCCAGGTCGCCGAGTTCCTTCTCCAACCGGACCAGCCGGTCGCGGGAGGCGGAATCGCTCTCCTTCTTGAGCGCCTCGGCCTCGATCTTCAGCCGGACGATCTCGCGGTCGACGTTGTCGAGTTCCTCCGGCTTCGAATCGACCTGCATGCGCAGGCGCGAGCCGGCCTCGTCGACGAGGTCGATCGCCTTGTCGGGCAGGAAGCGGTCGGTGATGTAGCGGTTCGAGAGCGTCGCGGCGGCCACCAGGGCGGAGTCCTGAATGCGCACGCCGTGGTGCTGCTCGTACTTCTCCTTCAGGCCGCGCAGGATCGAGACGGTATCCTCCACGGTCGGCTCCGACACGAAGACCGGCTGGAAGCGCCGGGCGAGCGCCGCATCCTTCTCGACGTGCTTGCGGTACTCGTCGAGCGTGGTCGCACCGACGCAGTGCAGCTCGCCGCGGGCCAGCGCGGGCTTCAGCAGGTTCGAGGCGTCCATGGCCCCGTCCGCCTTCCCGGCGCCGACCAGCGTGTGCATCTCGTCGATGAACAGGATGATGCCGCCTTCGGCCGCCGTGACCTCGGAGAGCACGCCCTTCAGCCGCTCCTCGAACTCGCCGCGATACTTCGCGCCGGCGATCAGCGCGCCCATGTCGAGGGCGAGCAGGCTCTTGTCCCGCAGGGACTCGGGCACGTCGCCGTTGACGATGCGCAAAGCCAGACCCTCGACGATCGCGGTCTTGCCGACGCCGGGCTCGCCGATCAGCACCGGGTTGTTCTTGGTGCGCCGGGACAGGACCTGGATGGTCCGCCGGATCTCCTCGTCACGGCCGATCACCGGATCGAGCTTGCCGTCCCGGGCAGCCTCGGTGAGGTCGCGGGCATACTTCTTCAGCGCGTCGTAGGCGTTCTCGGCCGAGGCGTTGTCGGCGGTGCGGCCCTTGCGCAGCGCGTTGATCGCTGCGTTGAGCGAAGCGGGGGTGACGCCCGCCGCCTGGAGCGCCCGGCCGGCCTCGGAATCCTTCTCCACCGCGAGGGCAAGGAGCAGCCGCTCCACCGTCACGTAGGAATCGCCTGCCTTCTCGGCGGCCTTCTCGGCGGTGTCGAACAGGCGCATCAGCTCGCGCGTCGCCTGGGGCGGGGACGCGTTGCCGGAGACCTTCGGCTGCTTGGCGAGCCACTGCTCGGTCTGGGCGAGCGCAACACGCGACTGGCCGCCCGCGCGATCGATCAGGCCGGCGCACAGGCCCTCAGGATCGTCGAGCAGCACCTTGAGCAGGTGACCCGGCTGAAGCTGGGGATGTCCCTCGCGCATCGCGAGGTTCTGAGCCGCCTGCACGAAGCCGCGCGCGCGCTCGGTGTATTTTTCAAAGTTCATGCACAACCCTCCCGTACCGGCATCCGCCGCCCGATGTGAGGCGCGGCGCCACCGAAACGTCGCCCTCCGGCTATCCGCCGCGTGAGGGCCCCGGCGCCTTGATGGCCGCCGGTAGTCCGGATGTGGTGTTGCAATTGCGCACCACAAGACCCGGCAAAGCTCTTGCGCGACGGTTCATTTCAGGGCCACGCTGCACGCATGACCGCATCGATTCACATCAGCGCCCTCTATCGCTACCCGGTGAAGGGCCTGAGCCCCGAGCCCGTCGAACGGGTGGAGCTCGAGACCAGCGGCTTCTTCCCCGGCGACCGGCTTTACGCGATCGAGAATGGACCCTCGGGCTTCAACCCCTTGGCGTACCGGCATCAGCCGAAGACCAAGTACCTGATGCTCATGCGCGACGAGGCGCTGGCCCGCCTGCGGACCCGCTACGACGATGCCACGGCGACGCTCAACGTCGAGGGGTGCGGCGAACCGCAAGCCTTCCGGCTCGACACGGAGGCCGGGCGGGACGGCCTCGCCGATCTGATGCGGCGGTTCGTTCCCGAGAGCCTGCGCGGCGAGCCCAAGGTGCTCGCCGCCCCGCCGCAGCACCGCTTCACAGATTCACCGATCGGCTACGTCTCGCTGATCAACCGGGCGAGCGTGGCGGCCGTCGAGGACTACCTCGGAACGCCGGTCGATCCCCTGCGCTTCCGCGGCAACCTGCTGATCGAGGGATTGGCGCCCTTCGCCGAACTGGAGATGGTCGGCCGGGTGATCGAGGCGCCGAGCGGACTGCGGCTCAAGATCACCAAGCGGACGGTGCGCTGCGCGGCCACCAACGTCGATCCGGTGAGCGGCATCCGCGATTGCGACATCCCCTGGACCCTGGATGCGCGGCTTGGACACCGCGATCTGGGCGTCTACGCGGAGGTGATCGTTGGTGGCGCGCTCGCGCGGGGAGATGCGTTGCGGCCCATCGGCTGACCGCGGCAGCTATCTGGCAGGTTCAGTGGAAGGCCGTTAAAGAGCCCCCGCCCGCCGTGGCCCACTGCAGCACCGGATCGCGATATGACGACTGTACTGGTCACCGGGGCGGCGGGGTTCATAGGCTATCACGTCGCCAGGCGCTGTCTCGAAGCAGGCTGCGACGTCCTCGGGATCGACAATCTGAATGACTATTACGAGGTGGCCCTCAAGGAGGGCCGCCTCAAGGAACTCGCGCCCTATCAGGCTTTCACGTTCCGCAGGGTGGATCTGGCCGACCGCGTGGCCACGGAGGAGATCTTCCGGGCAGCGCCCTTCGACGCGGTCATCCATCTGGCCGCGCAGGCGGGCGTGCGCTACTCGATCGAGAACCCGCACGCCTACGCGAAGAGCAATATCGACGGTTTCCTCAACGTTTTGGAAGGGTGCCGGCACAACCACGTGGGCCACCTGCTCTACGCCTCGTCGAGTTCCGTCTATGGCGCGGTAACGCAGATGCCGTTCTCGGTCCACCAGAACGTCGATCATCCGGTCAGCCTCTACGCGGCGACCAAGAAGGCGAACGAACTCTTCGCCCACAGCTACAGCCACCTCTACGGCATTCCCTGCAGCGGGCTGCGGTTCTTCACGGTTTACGGCCCGTGGGGGCGGCCCGACATGGCGCTGTTCCTGTTCACGCGAGCGATCCTGGCGGATGAGCCGATCAAGGTGTTCGCCCACGGGCGGATGCAGCGTGATTTCACCTACATCGACGACGTGGTCGAAGGCATCGTCCGCCTCGCCGGGCTGCCGGCGCAGGCCAACCCGGCCTGGAACTCGGACGCCCCCGACCCCGGAAGCAGCAGCGCTCCCTACCGGCTCTACAACATCGGCACCCACCAGCCGGTGCAGCTCCTACGGCTGATCGAGGTCCTAGAGGATTGCCTGGGCCGCAAGGCGCGCAAGGACCTCCTTCCGATGCAACCGGGTGACGTACCCGCCACCTACGCGGATGTCGCGGATCTCACCGAGGCGGTCGGCTACGCGCCGAGCACCCCCATCGAGGTCGGCGTCGAACGCTTCGTCCGATGGTACCGCGACCACTACCGCGTCTGAGCGGGATCAGCCCGATGCGCGGAGTCCGCCTCGCGCCGGATCGGGTCAGTAGCGATCCTCCGAGGTGACGCCTCCGCCCGGCTGCACTTCGGGCGACGGCTCCGGGCCCGGTGCGTCGCGCTCCGGGCGCGGTCTGGCCACATTCCGCCGGGGCGCCGGTGTCGCTCTTGGGGGGACGTTGACGACCGCGGCCTTCCCCGGCGGCCCAGCCGGGCCCGGAGCCCCCCGGGGACCGGCTGGGCCCGCGGGGCCCGACGGCCCGGGCGGGCCTTTATCGCCGACGCTCCCCGCCTCACCCACCGGACCGCGCGGGCCGGGCTCACCCTGAGTGCCCGGGGGGCCGGACGCGCCCGCTTGCCCGGGTGTCCCGGGCGGACCTGGCGGCCCCATCGCACCCCGTTCGCCGGTGAGGCCGATCTCTCCCCGCGGACCGACCTCACCCCGGGCGCCCTGGGGTCCGGCGGGACCGGTCAATCCAGGGGCCTGCGGCCCCTGCTGGCCGCAGCCGCTGACCACGACATCGCGGGATTGCTTCGGCGTCCGGATGGTCGCGATACAGGTCGCCGGGTGGTACACCACGCGGAACTCGAAATAGCCGCTGCTGTCCGTCCGCTGCGGGAACCGGCCGTCCAGAGTGATCTCGGTGTCCGGATCATCCGCATAGCCGATGATCCAGAGGTCGCCGCCGGTGATCTTGGCCGCCTCGATACGCATCTCGGCGCGCACGGGCGTCGCCCACGCCGCCGCCAGGGCGCCGATCCAGCAGAGGGCGTAGCGCTGACGCAGGGTGCGCATGGCAATATCGATGATCATGTGCGGGCCACCATGCCGGACGGCCTGGGTTAATCAATAACCAAATGAATAGGTCGAATGTGGAAAACACCGGTTTTCCAAGGGCGATTATTTGAGATGTGATTTCCGGTCGTGAATGGCCGTCGATGCCCGCCCGGTCGACGGCATCACCCGGCCGGTTCATCGGCGTCCGCTTCGGTCGGGAACGACCCTTGCTGGGTTACGCCCGTAGCAAGCCCCGCGTCGCCGGAGCGTTCACCGGCGGGCCCTCACAATGCCGTCACCGGGCTACCCTGCCGCCGCTCAGGCCGCCGCGATACGGGCGGGGAACAGGGTGGCTTCAAGGACCGATTCCGGCATGGGACGGCCGAGGTGATAGCCCTGGAGGAACGGGCATCCCATCGTCTGCAGGATCCGCAGCTCTTCGTCCGATTCCACCCCCTCGGCGACAACCTCCAGTCCGAGCAGGCGCCCGAGCCCGAGGACCGCGAGGACCAGCCCACGCTTGTCGTCGCAGGTGCCAAGGCCCGTGACGAAGCTCCGATCGATCTTGATCCGGTCTGCGCGAAGCTGGCGCAGCGACGACAGCGACGAGTAGCCGATGCCGAAATCGTCGAGGGCTACCCGGATGCCCGCCCGCGAAAGGGCCTGAAGCTTGCCCTGGACGGCGCCGATATCGAGTGCCGTCTCCTCGGTGATCTCGATCTCCAGCAGCGCGGGCGGCAGATCGAGGGCCTGCAGCCGCTCGATGACGATCTCGTCCACCGGCACCTGCGCCATCTCCCGGGGCGAGACGTTCATGGCGACGCGGACCGTCCCGAGCCCCCGGCTGCGCAGGATCTGCATCATCGCGCAGACCTGTTCGAGGATGTAGCGCAGCAGCGACTCGGTCAGACCGGCGGTCGCCGCGGTGGCGATCAGATCGGGCGGCGCGATCCAGCCGAGCCGCGGATGCTGCCATCGCACCAGCGCCTCGAGCCCCACCAGCGTCTCCGCATCCATGGCGTAGATCGGCTGGAACCAGACTTCGAGCGCGGCTTCGGCGAGCGCCGTGGAGAGGTCGCGCTCAAGGTCGCGGCGGGTCTCCAGCCGTTCGCGCAGCCCCGCATCGAACATCCGGTAGTGATTCCGGCCGGCGGCTTTCGCGGCGTACAGCGCCACATCGGCGCAGCTGAGCATCTCGGTCAGGCTCGGCTCCGGATCGGCATGAATGCCGATGCTGACCCCCAGACGCCCGGCATCGAAACCGTCGAACGGCTGCGCGACCGCCGCGACGAGGTGTGCAGCCATCGCCTCGCAGGGCACGCCGGAGGCGGCCGGATCGTAGAGCACCGCGAATTCGTCGCCGCCGAGCCGGGCCGCTAGACCGTTCGCAGGCAGCGCGGCGCCGATCCGCCGCGCGACCTCGACCAACACGCGGTCGCCGGCCTTGTGGCCATACACGTCATTGATGACCTTGAAGCCGTCGAGGTCGAGCAAGAGCAGGCTGACCGGGCCCGAACGCAGGCGCATCTCCGCCTGCTGAATGAAACCTGCGCGGTTCAGGAGGCCGGTCAGGTCGTCGTGCGTGGCGCGCCAACGCATTTCGTCGGCCAGGGCGCTCGCGCTCGCATGAGCCTCGGCGCGCGAGCGCGCCAGCGCCGTGGCCTCGTTCTTGATCCGGCTCACCTCGCGGAAGGTCGCTTCGCTGCGGAACGCCGTGTTCATCAGCGCCAAGAGGTAGAGCAGCACGCAGGCCGCGAGGCAGTTCCGGTCGAAACCACCCGCGGCGACCAAGCAGAATGTGACGGCGAGCAGCGGGGGCAGGATGAAGCCCAGCGGAATCCGGGCATAGGCCGTACCATGCGTCACGGCGCCGGCGGTGATGCCACAGGTGATCGCGAGGTAGAACAGGGTCTGCGCGGAGGTATAACCGTCACAAAGCAGGGGCTGGCAGGCCCAGACCAAGCCGGACAGGCACGCTGCAGCAATACACACCCGCAGATGCCGGTCGATCGATTGTGCGGTCCTGGCTGTCAGCTCCGGCGAGGCGTCGGCCGTCAGGGTGAGCCCGAAGCAAGGCATGCGGCAAAGGCAGATCCGCAGGAGGTTGGCGCCCGTCGAGACCGCAAACCAGACGGCACCGGCCTCGCCGTGTCCGCTCCGGCAGGCGACCACGGTGCTGGCCAGGCCGAGCAGCATGTTGACCGGAATCGCCGCGAGGGTGCTGCCGCGCATCGCCTCAAGCTGATCCCGCCGGACCAGCGCGTAAGCGCGTGATTCCTCGGGATCGACCGTGGCATCCGGATCGGGCAGCCGCCAGCCAGATGCTTCCTGCTCACGAACACTCATCGCGCGTCCAATCAGAGGCGTATGATCATCCGCGGAGACTCATAAAATATCGTTGCAGGACGATGCCCGGAAACAATTTGTCGGCGATGCGCAAGCTTCGCGGGGTCGGGACGTCGCGTCGCAAGCCATTCCGACCGTATGAGCCGGCACCATATCGTATCGCAGGCCGGTCCCGGGCCCTGGATCCATCATGGCCCTCACGCGCGATCTTCTCGATATCCAGACGATCTACCACGAGGCGGCGGTGCAGGATTTTCCCCTGGGTAAGGAAATCCTGGCGCGCTTTCCCGAAGCCGCCCGGATCATCGTGCCGTCGCATTGGAACATCCCCGCGCTGCACGGGAATGCCGGATCGGTCGAGGATTGGGTGCGGATCAAGCGCTCGACCCTGGTCCTGGGCGTCAAGAAGGGCCTGTCCATGCGTCCGAATGGGCGCAGCGCCCATTTCATCGCGCCCTCGACCTCCATCGGCTGCGCCATGGCTTGCGCCTACTGCTACGTGCCGCGCCGCAAAGGTTTTTCGAACCCGATCTCGCTGTTCGTGAACATCGAACAGGCCTGCGCTGCGATCGCCCGGCATGCCGGGCGCCAGGGGCATCTGCCTGAACCCGACACCATCGATCCCGAATGCTGGGTCTACGATATCGGCGAGAACGGCGACCTCTCGGTGGATGCCGCCGTCAGCAGCGGGGTCGGGAGCATGATCGCGCTGTTTCGCAACCTGCCTAATGCCAAGGCGTCCTTCGCCACCAAGGCCGTGAACCGTACCCTGCTGGACTACGACCCGCAGGGCAAGACGCGGATCCGTTTCTCGCTCATGCCCGCCCGCATCGCCAAGGTCGTCGATGTCCGGACCACGCCGATCCCGGAGCGGATCGCCGCCATCGACGACTTCGTGGCGGCTGGCTACGAGGTTCACGTCAATTTCTCCCCGGTGATCCTCTACGAGGGCTGGGAGGAGGATTGGCGCGCGCTTTTCGCCGAGATCGACGGCACGCTCACGGACGCCGCCAAGGCGCAGCTCAAGTGCGAAATCATCATGCTGACCCACAACGCGGATCTGCACGCGGTCAATCTGGGCTGGCACCCGCGCGCCGAGGACCTGCTCTGGCGGCCCGACATCCAGGAGGTCAAAGTCTCGGAGGGAGGGGGAGTCAATCTGCGCTACCGGACCGGTTGGAAGGGCCAGTGGCTCGCCCGCTTCAAGGCACTGCTCGCCGAAGCCCTGCCGTATTGCGCCGTGCGCTATGCGTTCTGAACCTCCGGCCCATGCGGGCGTTGAGACGCGAGCACGGGGCACAGCCATGTCGACACACGAGGCCTTCATCGGTGCGGCCGTCACCCTCGCCGCGGAGAACGTCGCGGCCGGCGGAGCACCCTACGGGGCGGTGATCGTGCGCGACGGCGCCGTCCTCGTACGGGCGGCCAACACCGTCCACACGACGAACGATCCGAGCGCCCATGCCGAGATGGAGGCATTGCGGGAGGCGAGTCGGATCCTGGGCCGCCGTGACCTCTCCGATTGCGTGATGTACGCAAGCGGACGCCCCTGCCCCATGTGCCATGCTGCGATGCGGCTCGCGGGCTTCAAGCGCGGGTACTTCGCCTTCTCGGCCGAGGAAGCCGAGCAGTATGGGGCCGGCAGCGCGACGATCTACGCCGAACTGTGCCAATCCCTCGATTCGCAGCCGATGCAGCTCAGCCAGATCCGGCCGGACGGCGAAGCGCCCTACGCCGCGTGGCGCGCGCGCCGGCGAGCCTGACGCGTCAGTGCGTCCAGGGCGCGGTCCGGTTGAACTTGAAATTATCGGAGTAGGACAAGCCCTTGCGGGCGGCAGGTTTCGCAGGCTGCTCGACACGATAGGCGATGCCCTCGCGCTTGGCGTAGGCCACAGCCTCGTCCTCGGTCTCGAATTCGAGGCGGACCTGCTGCATCATGTCGGAGGAACCGTTCCAGCCCATCAGCGGATCAATCTCGCGCGGGCTAGTCCGGTCGAACTCCAGAACCCACTGCTTCGTCCGGGCAAGGCCCGACTGCGTGGCATCCCGAGACGGACGGAAGATGCGGGCGCTCGGCATCTGAGACGACATGCTCCTGATCGAATGGTCGGGGCGATAGGATTCGAACCTACGACCCCCTGGTCCCAAACCAGGTGCGCTACCAGACTGCGCCACACCCCGACACCCCATTACGGGCTCAGATCCCTACCGTTTCGGCCGCCAGCCCGCAAGGCGAACATGGGTCTCTCACTGCGCAATGCGCGCATTTGGCCGCCCTGGGCGCCCGGGGTACCCGCAACCCTTGCGAGATTGGGGCGAGCGGACGGCGCGATAGTTCGTACGGAAGATGTCCCGTGACGGGGCGGGACCGGCGTCGCGAACCCGGTGAAGGATTGGTCCCGTCGCCCAGCCATGCGCCCCGCGTCACCGGTCGACCACGTCCTCCCTTGGAGCGTCCAGCGCCAAGAAGCAGCCATCGGCATCTCATCCGAGATGAGAGGATGCATGGGACGAAGCCCCCTCTCAGGCACGCAGGATACGAGAGCGGGATCCAGACCTGTGAGACGTTCGACCTGTCGCGGGCACAGGTAGCTCTGGACCTTAAACGTTGCTCGGGATAAACTTGATAACAACGTATCGGACTACTGAGTTAAGTATATATGTTGGCAAATCCGCTGAAAATCGCCGTCGTGATTGCCAGCAAGGGCAGGCCCCTCGAGCTCGCGCAACGAACAGGGCTGCTCGCCGAGCAAACCCGCCCACCGGTCACGGTTGTGTATTCGGTGACCGGTGAGTCGGATCTGCCCAAGAGGAGCGATCTGTATCCGACGCACACGGTCGTCATGGGGCCTGCGGGCGCCGCCCGTCAGCGCAACAGGGGCATGGAGGTTGTTCTCGACGCCTGCGACCTGATTGCCTTCCTGGACGACGACTACGTCCCTGCGCCGTGGTGCCTTGAGGCCATGGCGGACTTCATGGCGAGGTTCCCGACCGTGGTCGGTGCGAACGGCACATTACTTGCCGACGGCATCATGACGGCCGGCATCGAACTGGACGAGGCCATCGGGATGGTTCGGAGCTCGACGCCGAACGGCAGTGCGGATCCCAGGATCGAGTGGGATCTGACCGGCCTGTACGGCTGCAATATGGTCTTTCGTGCGTCGTCCCTCAGCGATATCAGATTCGATGAGAAATTACCTCTCTACTCCTGGCAGGAGGATATCGATTTCGCCGCACAGGCCGCCAAGCATGGTCGGCTCGTCAAAACCAGCGCCTTCGTGGGCGTCCATCAGGGTGTCAAGAGATCACGATCGTCGGGCCTGCCGTTCGGGTACTCCCAGATCGCGAACCCGATCTACCTAATGAAAAAAGGTACGATGCCTTGGTCCTTCGGGCTCAAACTGATCGCGAAGAATATCGCCAGCAATCACCTTAAATCGCTACGGCCTGAGCCGTGGGTCGATCGTACGGGTCGGGTTCGCGGCAACTGGCTCGCATTTCGCGATTTGCTTTCAGGCCGGCTCGATCCCGAGAACATCTTGCGGATCAAGCCGTGACGAATTGCTGAAAACCTTATCCCGTTCCCTGGGTCAGCTTGCCCGCGTCGTTCCGGCGGGCGGGCGCGATGCCGCCGGTAATCCGACGGGATGTAGCGCGTCGTCATCGAACTGCCTTCCGAGGCAAGGTCCCGCCGCGGATCCGCCGTTTGGCGACGACGAACCGGAAACGACAGACGATCATCCGCGGATCGCCAGCGTCCGAAGGTCTCACCGCAACGAATGCGCTTACTGAATCGCGCCATGCAGTGCGATGAACGTGGTCCGCCGAAATCGATCGATCCAGACATCGCAAGCACGGCACCTGCGGAGCGATGTCGGATCATTCCACCGATATCGGGCGAAGTACGAGCCGATTGGGTTCCGTCGTCTAAAGGAGCCAACCTGCACCATCGAGACAGATTCCGCGCCGCAGCGAAACGAAAGCCGGGTGTCGGCCCCGCTTATTTCAACCGCGCATGAGCGAGCGGCAGGATAGTCTTCGCAGCGCCATACGTTCCAGCGAGCCCAGCTCGCCCAAACTCTCATCCACCGCGATCACCATGACGCGCCAATTCATCACCCGACAGGTGGCATCCAAGCGCGTCCAAGGTTCGGCTAGGCCGAACCATCATTTGATCCACCCGACGCAGACCCAAACCTTGCTTCCCTGACCGTGCCTCCCCGACTGCAGCAAGCCTCTCAGACTGACACGGCAATTCCGGCATGAAAAAAGCATGGCGATTCCCCGCAGACTGATATATGCAGCCGGTATATGCACCACCTTCGCCCGAAGACTTAATTAATCGCTTACAAATTGCAATTCGAGATGGATGCCGCCTAGCAACTCACGGAGTGATAGATGGGAAGGCTCTCCACTATAGCAAATCGGCGTGTAAAAAATTTGTTTCGCAGATTGGGCTATGATTTATACCGCAGGCGACCCAACATCTACGACTTCCTCCGGGCTCGGGAAGTCGATCTTTTCCTCGACGTCGGGGCCAATAGCGGCCAAACAGGTCTTCGGTTACGGCAATTAGGCTACGAAGGGAAAATCGTCTCCTTCGAGCCCGTGGGTGATGCTTTCCGACACCTCAAGGGGCATTCCGAACAAGATGCAAACTGGCAAGCCCATAACTTTGCCCTCGGCGACGTACGCAGAACCTCGTCCATCAATGTAAGTGAAAACAGCGTCTTCACGTCTCTCCTCGCCCAAACGCCGGAGGCCCAGCGCTACGACACCGCAGCAATAGTTGCACATAAAGAAACCATCAACATCGAACGTCTCGATGATATTTACGAACCTTATTCCGACAGCCGGGTATTTCTTAAAATTGTGACGCAAGGTTATGAACGGCGGGTCCTAGCCGGCGCCCAACGATCGCTCCAGAAAATTGTTGGCGTCGAACTCATACTTCCTTTGGTGCAAATCTACGAAGACAACTGGTCGATTGCCGAAGCATTCTCCCATATGGAGGATCTAGGCTTCACATTGGCGCAAATCGACAGCGAGATCTATGGAAAGTCGGACCCGACTTGTCTTCTTGAAGCTTACTGTATCTTTCGACGGATCGATCAGTGATTGCTGCAGTCATTCGACTGCACATCGATGACGCCGACACTATGAAACTGCCCTGTGGCGAGATGCTTTGCCCCACGGCGATCGCCTGAACCCCAAGGGTCGTCAGATCAAGCACGGAGCAAGGGTTATGACGCGTACCGGCTGGCGGGAGATGCATGCCCTGGCCCGGGTTATTCAGAGCGGTCACCTGATGCGGTACAGCAACGATGCCGGGGGCTTCGCGGCGCGTTTCGAAGCCGCACTTGGTTCTAAAATCGGCGTCAAGCACGTTCTGGCCGTCAACAGCGGGACAAGTGCCCTGATCACCGCACTCGTCGCAGCCGGGATCGGACCGGGCGATGAGGTTCTGATCCCGGCCTACACGTGGGTTGCCACAGCGGCTGCGGTTGTCGCGGTCGGTGCGATCCCGATCTTGGTCAACATCGACGAAAGCATGACAATCGACGCCCGGGAAGCAGAGGCGAAAATTACCAGTCGAACGCGCGCCATCGTAGGCGTGCATATGCTCAATCTCGTTTGCGATCTCGATAGCATCGGCGAGATGGCCCGCAAGAACGGGATCCTTGTCATTGAAGACGCGGCTCAGGCCGTCGGAGTTGAGTACAAGCACGGACGCGTCGGAGCGTTCGGCCATGTGGGTATCTTCAGTTTCAATCAATTCAAGAACATCAGCGCAGGCGAAGGCGGTGCGATTCTAACGAATAACCGCACCGTCTTCACGCGTGCCCGCATCTACCATGATGTGGGCAGTTATACCCGCAACACCGAGCTTGATGTTCAAGAACCGTTCTTCGCAGGAGTGAACTACCGGGTGTCCGAGCTGACCGGCGCTGTGCTTTACGCACAATTGTCTCGACTAGACCGGATTATTCGGCGGCTTAAGGAGCGCCGGAAAATTATGGTACGGCAGCTGCAATCATGTAAAAGTATCCGGATCGCACCGCACCACGACACGGAAAACGCCGCCGGCTTGGTTGTCTCTTTCGAAGATCGGCGCCAAGCAGTCAAATTTTCCGAGCAGCGCGGCGTTGAGCACCTCGCCGCGTCCGGCCGGCACATTTTCTCCAATTGGATCCCGATCATGGAGCAACGGACGCACGATGTGCGGTCCAACCCATACCGATCTGACAGGCGAAACATCGTCTACGATCCTGAGGATTTCAGGATTACCTCCGATATCCTCGACCGAAGCTGTCGAATCTTCCTCGGCGTCAATCATCCGAGAGCCATCGTGTATGCGCAGGCGAAGTGGCTCACGAGAGCCGCGAGTGCCTTGTAACGCTTTGTCGCCAGCGGATACCGCCAGCCTGGTCCGAAAGAGCAGGTTCAAACCCGAGTTAGCGATTTGCCGGTGTTAGGAGAGCCACGTGGCAATGGCTGGGACCTCAGTACGCGTCGCGCCAAAACCATCTCATGAAGTCGCGCCCTGATGCTGAGCTCATAGGAGTTCAACCGGAGCCTCGCGCATGACCCGACGGGCATCGAACTGGCGGACGTCGAGCTACCCTGGATGATGGACATGGGCGGCCGAGGAATAGCGGGTTCCCGTGTCCAGCCGTCGTCAATTACGAGCCGGCTCCTGCTCCGGCGTCCTCGATCCATCGGCCGCGAGCAAACGCGACACCGCCGAACACAAGCCAAGCGTCAGACCACGCGTCCGGACCAAATACCCAACCGCTATCAGGGAACCGTTGGCCAATCCCCTGTACCAGCTGTCCGACACCACGGACTAGGTACTTCGATCCGGGGTAAAACACTAGCGCCGCGCAACAACAGCTTGATTGATCCAGTGCTTCGAATTACTGCGGTATAAATTATCCCGCATAAATCGCCGTGAACGCTGGAGAGTGCCTGCATGACAAGGTCGAGCGGCAACAGTCACTTGATCGACCGTTGGGCCGGCCGCATCTTCGCCCAGCGGTTTCGCTACGCAGTCAAAAAAGACCAACTGCCACTCAGTCCCCGGAGGGTTGGAATCATACAACCCACCGCGATCGGAGATACCCTGATCAGCTCCGCCGCGATCCGGCAAATCGTAGAATTTTATCAAGACGCAGAAATTACGATTCTTCACGGCAGCAACAATTTGGCCGCATTAAAGTTGTTGAATTTTCCAGTAACCCTGGTCGCCTGCAATTTTCGCAACCCGCTTAAGGCAAGACGGCAAATCATTGCGCAGGCGTTCGATCTGATCGTAGATCTGACACCTTGGCCTTACGTTACGGCTATCTGCGCGCGCGCGGCGCCGTTCGCCATTGGTTTCGCACCACCCGATTCATCGAGGCATTATTTATTTGATATCGCAATCAGACACGATGCCAACGATCATGAGCTCGCCAATCTGGAGCGCCTCCGAAGTTTGTTTCCTCGATGCGACAAGCAACCGGTTCACCCAGTATCGCCAAATGCGGTAAGACCCGATTTGTCGAGAAGCAATACCGTTTATCTGCACCCATTCGCTGGCGGCAGGCGTGCGCATGAGAAGTCTTGGCCAGTTGGCCACTGGGTCGAACTAGCATCTATGTTAGCTAGTGAAGGATTCGATCTATGCATCACTGGCGGCAAGGCGGACGTCAATGCCGTGAGCGAAATCATCGACGCCATGACGAATGCCGGGGTCATGGTGACCTCATTGTGCGGGAAGACCTCGCTTGCGGAACTGGCGTCCCTTCTGACGAGCGCGAAACTGCTGGTATCGGTCGACACTGGCGTGGTTCATCTCGGTAGCGCCTGCAATGCTCGTGTGTTGAGCTTGCACGGGCCCACCTCGTCAAAGCGATGGGGCGCCTGGGGAAGCCAAGGCCATAGCGTCGATTCACCACACCCTGACGCGGGGTATATCATTTATGGATTTGAAGATCTTGGCCGCCCGGATGTAACAATGCAGGCAATTACCGCGTCTGAAGTTTTTCAGACGGCGATGACAATCGTGAGCAACGACGGTAAAGATCCGATCGCATTGGCCAATGACTCAACCGAAAAAGGTAAGTAATTCATAAATCACTGCGTTGATAACATCTGTTTTTGTGTATCGATCATTAATCGTCGCACAGGTATCGGCTCATCATGCGCTAGTCCTCGGCGGTGAGGGGGAAGAGAGGGGAGATGCGCGAATGAAGTATAATTTGCAGGCCCTTCGCGCATATGCAGCAGTCTCCGTCGTGATGCACCATATCCTGTTTTCAGTCCAAAACTACCTTGCTGTCGGTTTGATAGCCCGAGATTATATGGTCGGCTCGACAGGTGTACATGTCTTCTTCGTCATCAGTGGATATGTCATTACGCTGACCACCCGAAAAATGGAGTCTATCAGCAGCTTCATTCATCTTCGTTTTTCTCGGGTGGTGCCGGTATACTGGCTCCTGACCGCCCTCACAGCGTTGATGGTATTATGCGGGTTCAAACTCTTCGGGCTTCACGATATCAAGCCCAGCAGTATAGCAGCATCCTTTTTCTTCTTGCCTGACTTTGTGAATGGGCAACTAATAAAACCCATACTTTTTGTAGGCTGGACACTTGAATATGAAATCTTTTTCTATTTTCTTTTTGGTCTTTGCATGGTTTTCAAGCGTAATTTGGACGCCCTGATCGTATCGTCCTTAATCCTAATGCTTTGGATAAGCGCCCACTTTATTCAAAATGAGTACATCGATTTTTACGGCGATGATTTGATCTTATGTTTTGTTTTGGGGATCGCAATATTTTTTGCTGAAAAGCATGTTACATTGCCTGCAACTGCATGTTACTTTGGATTATGCGCTGGTTTCGTAGGGCTGTTTACCATTGATGTTGATCATTTGGCGTTCAAGAACCTGATTGTTGTGGGCGCCTCGGCCTTGTTGGTTTTCTCTGCCCTTCAGCTGGAAACTAATCGCAAGACGGTCGGCCGCGGTTTCATAAGTCGACAAGGCGACGCAAGCTATTCCCTTTATTTGATACACCCGTTCGTCCTTCAATTTATCGGAAAATTGTCAATCGTCTTCGGCCTGAACACCACAGCGTCGGGTTTACTCATTACCGCAATAGCCATGCTCGTGTTTAGTATCGCAGTCGGCTACATTTTCCACCGTACCATCGAACGTAGACTAATCCGTGCTTTCCGACAGCGGACTCCGATCGCTCTGGCAGAAAACCGCGGCTAAGCTGACTCAGCCCCGGGATCGTTAAAGGCTCGCATCAGGAATGAGTCATAACGATTGGTTGCATCTAAATAGCCCACACGATTTTCTGAGTTGCACAACTCTCCTGCTGTCGAATTTATAAACGCACGCCCTTCTTTAATCAAAGTCGACCTAACCACGGAGGTATTGATGCGCCTAAATAATCAGCCCGAAACTAAACAGATTGCGCCGATAGAACCCTTTCGATCCAAGTTTTCAAACCCGTGGCCGTCTCTATCTAATGTGCGCCTGACATAAAATACACAAAACCCGCGTATTCATGCCCTACTATGCGAAAGGACCATTCCATCAAACGAGATCGAGCCGTCGTAAGGCAAGCTTTATTTTTTTTAGCTAGGATCAAGGATATGGACGGAGCGGTAGCTTGTGCCCTGCCGACGAAGCTGTTGATAAAAGGTTCAATAGATGGTTTTTCTGCGGAACTGATTTCACTGGGCAAATCTATGATCTAATTGCGACGGGCATGCGAGAGGTATTGGGGCCGTTTTAAATCAATCATCGCTGAATTCCGGACTTATCTTTCGAAACTACGTTGTCGAGCTACCTGCGAATTAACGTGACTTTGGCTAAATAACACTCTAAGCAGGGGTGCTTGAGGATTTTTCATTGATTCAGAACCGAAATTTCGTCGCCCTTTTGGTTGTCTTCTCGCGAGCATGGGGCCAGCTCTGCGGCGGTGCGCTGCTTTTTGTCGCCGGGAGACTTCTCACACTCGATGAGTTCGGCGCCTTTGCTGTCGCCTCGGCATTGTCGATGATGTTTAGCCAATGGGTGGGTGTTGGTGCTTACGAGAGGATCATCAGCTCACATAACGATGATCGGGCTGTGCAGACCTCATTTATCGTCAGCAGCGCTGGCTCGATCGCGTTGGTGATAATCACAATTATCATCTCACAGCTCGCACGCTTGTCTTTTTCCGAAAGTAATATTCCAACTCTGGTACTGTTACTAGCGTTCTTAGGCTTGCCGAGTTCCTGGAGAAGCACCGGTGAAGCAATTCTCATCGGAGGTCATCGACTTGGCGTTTTGGCTCTCTGCTCCGTCATACTGGATACAACGGCCTTAGTTGTGAGCTGCGTGTTATTGTTGCTGGACAAAGGCGTATATTCCCTGATCATCGGAAGGTATTTCCAATTCGGGTTCGGAGGAATACTGCTTCTAGCAGCCAGCGGCTTTCGCTATAACCAACGCCTAGTCGTTCGAGATGAGATTGCCACCATATACAAGCTCTGGAGATCCATGATTGCGGATCGGATCTTAATCTATTTTCAAAATTATTCCGCCGATCTTCTCCTTGGTTTTATGCTCGGCCCTGCTTCAGCAGGCATCTACCGAATTTCAGTCCGGATGGTTCAACTTCTCAGCTCACTGGTATCGGAGCCGCTGAGACCTTTATGCTGGAAGATGCTATCGCGTAAATTTGAAAAGAAGGAGGATCTCGCCACTTCCTCGGAGGAAATTATTGGTGCCTACTTCATGATCTTAACAGGGCCGCTGTGCGTCCTTGCTTTTTTTGGCGGCGATGTAGCCCAAATCATTTTGGGTCCTGCGTGGTCAGAAGTTGGGACCGTCGTTTTCTTCCTTTCATTAGCATCCGTGGTTACGATCCCAGTTTTGGTCTCGGAGCCGATCCTTGGGGTGACTGGGGCGATATCGAGTTTGCCAGTTATCCGTGGCAAAATCGTCCTCTTAAGTGTTGGCGCGATGGTGGCGTCCGCCTATTACGGTCCCATAGCCGTGGCAGTATCCCAACTTGTCGTAGCTATCATTTCAGTCATAATTTTTCAAAAGGCTCTTTATAAATATGCGCATGTTCGTTTAGGCGCTTACCTATCAAACATCGAATGGGCAGCAGCTTCCGCGGTTTTCGCAGTCGTGCTTGGGCTGGCTATCAATAAGCAATCCCTGGTAGTGAATCGCTATGTTGTTTGTCTCCTCGAGACTGGCCTTTCGGTGATGGCTTATTTTCTGATCCTTTTACTCAAGAAAAACTGTCGCTCAAAGATTTTTAAACTGGCGCAGCTTGCTACCTAGGTTTTGAACCGATCAGCATCAGAAAGCGATGATGGTCGCCGAGGTGACGACTAAGGCGTCGTTGCGAGCAAGCTTGTCGTACTGGATGGCGGTGCGGCGGAGGTCCTCAAGGCGGCTAAACGGCACCGCGATGCGCTAGCGCTCCCGGTAGCGCCGCTTGTCCTAGAGGATCCTACTCTCATGCGGCCGTGCTTGCCCGGGATGATCGGCTTGATGCCGCTTCTGCGTAGGTCAGCGCGGGGTCAATCGGCGTCGTAGCCGTTGTCGGCGCTCAGACGGCGGATACCGCCAGGCGCTTCGGCGAGGACGGCCGGAGCGCCAATGACATCGCTGGCGCTGCCAAGCGTCAGCAGGAGCAGTCGGGCCGGCCGAGGACGTCAGTGAGTGCATGGATCTTGTTAGTCTGGCAGCCGCGCGACGGGCCGATGGCCTGGGCCCCCTTTCCCGCTGCGCGCCAAGCGATGTGCTCGCACCTAGGGGCTATCGATGGCAACCGCCTGGCCCGACCAGCCGGCCTTGGCCAGGACGGCCAACATCGCCCTTCAGAAGCGACGCCGGGGCCAGGCGGTTGAAGCGGTTGTAGACGGTCGTGCGAGGCCCATACGCGGCTGGGGCAGGCACGCTAGCGGCAGCCCGAGGTGAGCTCGCAAGGGCACCGGAGATGATCTGCCGGTCGTACTTCCTCCCCGGTCCGGGCTGATGCTTCAGCCATGAATTGGGCCTTCACCGCCCAATGCTCATCTGAGAGCCAGAACAGTTACGCCACCGCCGCTTCCACGCTATAAGCGGTGGTGCTGTATTGCTCATCCACTGCCTCTGCAACGCGTTGGTTCGGCTCATACCCTGATGAGTTGACGAAACTCTCGTGCGGACATCTACGAAACAATCAACTGGAGACCTGAGTCCAAAAATATACTACCGTCGTCACCGTTATAGGCGGCAGAGAGTGTGTCCTGATCCTCGATACGGATCGTGTTCTGCAGGAAAGCGGGTTTATTTACGCAGTATCAAATCATAATTCGTTCCGATGTCATGTCTTTCTGCGCCGAATCGTTCTTTTAAAGCAGAGATCGTATCCTCAATTGAAAGATCGGATTTTCTATTCAACCCGTCGCCATTGTGAATTTCGCAGCGCGAAAAATTGTTTGCTATAAAATCTAGCACGGCGGTGTAGTCGCCCCCGAGCCTGCTCAATAGGTATGGAGACCATTCTAATATGATCAGCTCAGCTTTCGACAAGACGGAGTGCCCCCCCAGAAAAACAAAGGGCTCAGCGCCTTGGACGTCGATCTTAACAGCTATAGGACCGGCAATCTTTTTCTCGAAAGAATCTAGCGGAACTGCCCGAACAGTAATCTGTGGCCTGAGTTGCTCCTCCTCCTTACCTGGCTTGCTTCCATCAAGCCTTATTCTATGATCTCCCAAGTTCATATTGTTTAACTCAAACTTCAATTCCGACTCTTCGCTGAACAGCGCAAGTTGAAGCAACTCGTTGTTACCCTGAACGCAATTGAGCAAAATATTCCTTGTAAGGTTCGCGAAATTGATCGGTTCAGGTTCAAATGATATGCTCTTAACGTTAGGAAACCTGTTTACAATAGGTATAGTGGTTAAACCGATATTTGCGCCGATGTCGAGAAAAGTTCCACGTCCGTTATTTTCAGTAAAGAAGTCGACAAAAATATCTACAGTCGACTTAGCCCATTGCCCAGTCTCCGCATAGGTTTTGTGTACAATAAAATCATTTGGGGCGCTGATTATAACCCCGCTCTCCCCATTGGCGATAACCCCGGTTATGCCGGAAAATGGCGCGAACGCAGCAACTGCCTTCCGTCCATACTCCTTGGCGAATAACTCATCTTGAGCGACCGCGACAATCAGGCCCTTCCTCAGTTTTTTTGGGACAAGCTTCAGCGCTGCTGCAAATGAGGATATGACAATCTCTTGCATCTGTTTCTTCCAGTCGCACGCGGGGAATAACCGAAGACACTCATCGTAGGTTCTATATTGGTTTACAGTCTAGCGTTTTACTACATGCCACACACGTCTTCCGGCACTTTATACAAAAATTTAATTCAGGTGGTCAATATGGCAGAGGCTACTTAAGTTTCTTCGCCGACCGGCGCGCGTTACATCCATAGTGCGCCTTTTTATTACGCCAATAAAGGGTCACCATCTGGCCGCCAGTGGAAGATATATTATAATAAATTCTGAAAACGGCCAAGACGACTCAGCGTTGCGGCGAAACAAGTCCTCGCATTAGCGCTGATGATTAGCGCTTGTTACCCAAAAAGGACGCTTGCAAGTCCTCGAATGTTGTCAGCGATACTCACGAAAGCTACATTTACTCGACTTCGGCTGTCGTGAGCAACCGTGACGATGTTGGCATGCACGCCGTGCTTCGTCCGGAGGTACACAAGTTATACACGAGAACGCAGGCCAGCCGTCGGAAGTCGTAACAGGGAGTCGAGCTGTGCCTCATTGCGGCAGCGCATGTGATCCTCGCAGCAACTCAGCTACTGGCTGCCGACTCTCAGAGGCGCACCATTGGTCCTGACCCAACGTCCGAGCTGGTCCAGTATGAACGCGACTTGCATCACCGTCAGAGCGCTTGTGCCGTTGTAGTGAGCGGAAGCCCTTTCGCTCCTTGCCGAAGCCGCATTGCTCCGTGGGCTTTCTGGGTCGTTGTGTTGCCTTCGTTGAGAACCTGTTCCACGACGCGCCGGCCCATATGGCAAAAGTCGTACCTCCGCATAGCGGAACCGAAGATCAGCAGAGCCCTGCTCAGCAAACGCTACGAAGCCCCGACGATCAGGTGCGGTCACGCTGCAGTCACGGCTTCCCATCCGCAACCTTCATCGGGTGGAGCATTCTTAATGCCTCAGCAACGCGTCCCATCCATGCAGCGCGTCCGCTCTGCAGGGGCAACCGTCCGGCATCCACGCCCGCCACGAAAGGCCCCATTCATGTTGGAGGCGCATCCGGCGGCCGCATCGCAGCGACCACCTGCATCATTTTTGGTTCCCTCTCGTAGAATTTAGGCAACAATCCGATCTGAAAATCAGAATCGCTGTCACCAACTCACGGATCCGATTCGAGAACGCTTATCCGCGAAAGATTTCGAATTTTTCCGGAACAAAATTTTGATTGATGTTTAAAAACTTTTCCCGAAACACATCGTTCCTTATGAAACACGCATCCGCCTGCCAAAAGGCGCTGTCGTAATAGCAAGGCTCAAAAAAATCGAAGAGTGTGTACCCCATTTCCGCGACTGCCGACATCCTCGGCACCAGTTCAAACCTTGGAACTTCCACAACAATGACCGGGATATCTTGAACATGTCGCCGCGCTCCTGCAAGAACCTGAAGCTCAAAACCGTCGACATCTATCTTAAGTAAATAAGGCCCGGTTTCATCATTCCGGTCGAGAAAATCATCGATCGAGGTCATATCGACTTGACGCTGTGCGCCATGGGAGCCGCTCCCGATGCTGCTATGCGTAATAGAATCCCCACCAACAATCGACGTTGTCTCTAACGCGGTACTTCCTGAAGATTCGGACACCGCCGCGCGAACAAGCCTGTAATTAACGTTCGCGTAATTACGCGCAATCTCGGCCTCAAACTCAGCAACCGGCTCAAAAAGAATATGTCTCTTATCCGGGAAGGCTTCTATGAGTTCCGGTGTTCCGACAAAGACGCCAACATCGAGTATGCTGCTGAAATTGATCTGACGTTCTTTCAGAACTTCCAGACCGTTCGATTTCGTGGGAGCCCGCATTTATCCGTCCTGGCGTTTTGGCAAGCGATTTTGCAGTATGCACCTTATCCGGGGCGGATCGCAAATCCAAGGCCTCGACGGATGGCCGCTGCTCAGCCTTGCTGCTCTGCTTCGCACGGCCGGTTGAGAGAATCGGCTAACCGCTGCAACGATGTCGGTGATGGGTTTGATCGAGACGCGTCGTCGTGCCCTTCGGTTGCGCTTGGTGATCTCGCGTTCGATCGCCGCCGGCAGCGCGTTGAGTGTATCTAGCCGGACGGGAGCGTTTCCAGCCAGTCGCAGTCAAACGTTCTACCTCCGTGGCATTGAGGAGCCGGCAGATTGCCTGTCCCGTTCTACCGCCACACACGCCTCACCATGCGCCAGAAGCCCCAACCAAAGGATTGCCCATAGGAGCGGTATGGTAACCCCCGACATCCACTTCGGGCGAGCTGTCGAGGTTGTTGTTACCAGTCAAAAACGGATCGAGCCCTCACTTGGCAAGAAGGAGCCCATCGCAGCGACCTTGATACGGGCCTGCGCCGGATCAAATAGGGGCTCAGCATTGATAGGTTGATGAGCGGAGCGGCAACGATGCCGCCACGCTTGACAGCCGCCAAGATGCTTCACCGTCCTGAGGCGATAAACCAATACCGTCCACTGAAACATTCAATACGTTGAGTTACGCGCGCAACATATTGACATTCCGCCGCGCTCATGGTGGTTGTTTTCCCGGTTAGCTTAACGATATGTTAGTAAAACGCAGCATGGTTATGACAGTTGTTCGGGCGAGAAGTAGGGCGAATAATCGATGACCCCCGACCCAAAGACTTGGAATGTTGATTTCACGCTCGCGCTCCACAACCGAACCGGAAAATATTTTTACGGTCGAGATATTATAGATGACAATACAAATCTTATAGAACAGGTTTATGCATGGCGGGTTCCATTAAGCGGTGCTTCCAGCTATCTAGCGTCCCGAATAGTCGACCGGCTTTGGTCGATGGAAGTAAAAGCGCAAACGTGGCTCGGGATAGAATTCAGCGCCTTTGGACGGCATAGGCATACGATCCATATGGATCCGCTGACTGTTGTTGCCGCTAAATTGACCGGTGACGATCTGGTTATCTGTCATGATCTTGGGGTGCTGACGCATCCAGATCTTTTCGAGCCAAGGGTCACGGCCCTTTATCGACTGGCCTACGCAAAAATTGGCGAACGTCGCCCTCGGATGGTGTTCGTCAGCAGGGCATCAGAACAGGCTTTCATCAAGACGATAGGAAAGCCTATGCGGTCATCTGTGATATACCCTCCCCTGAGGTCCGACGTTACAGCTGGCCCGGAAAGCCCCGTAGAAGGCATCAATACGCCTTACCTTCTCACTGTGGGCAGTCTTGGACATCGCAAGAACCAAAAGGCTCTCATTGATGCTTTTGCGCAGTCAGGGCTGCACCAGCAGGGTGTTGCCTATGTGCTGTGTGGCGCACATGAGCCAGGCGCGGGTGACGTGCTGAAAGCCGCCGAGGCCACGCCGGGCGTCCATGTCTTGGCCTACGTATCCGATGCTCAGCTGCGCTGGCTTTATCGAAAAGCCACGGCTTTCGTTTTAGTCAGTCGGCTTGAAGGCTTCGGAATTCCGGTCGCGGAAGCGATCAACCACGGTCTCATCCCATTGGTGACGCGAGAAAGTGTACTCGAAGAGGTGGCCGGAGAAGCTGCGTTGACCGCAGATTCTTCGTCGATCGACGAAATGGCTGCCCAAATGCGCAACCTTGTTTCGATGCCCGAAAGCGAGAAACGGCAACGTCAGGCGCTTCTTGGCAAAGCCGTGGAGCGGTTTTCGCGCGCAGAGTTCAAAACGAACTGGCGAAACGAGCTGAGCAGTTAAGTTGTCGATCGGGCCGTGGAGTGGTGCGGCTGATGATCCTGCCGGTGGCGGACGATGGGCTTAAACCGCTGCAAACCAAGAATCCGCCGTCCATACGGCTCGTGGCTAGACCGTTGCGTTGAACGGCACGCGTCGGTTCGGTGCACCGAGACAGCATGGCTAGCAGATGGCTGGTGCTGCAGTTCGCGGGATGACGGGCCCAGCGACGCCCGGTGGCCGTGCGCAGCTCGACCCGGCGAACCAAGTGAGCCGAGCCGTGCCCGGAGACGCGGTCGATCATCGGAATGCTGGTGTTCGGATTGATCGGTCTGCAACACGTCCCGCCGTCGAACGCAAAAAGCCCCCGGGGCAATCCCCGGGGGCCTTCTTGTCACCGTCTCATCAGCTATACGGTCAGTGCGCCACGAAGGTAGCACCATCCTCCTCGGTTCGGGCGGGCTTGGCCACGGGCAGCGGCTCTTCCCACTCGATCGCGACCGGCTGGCGGACCAGCGCCTTCTCTAGCACCTGATCCATCCGCGAGACCGGGATGATCTCCAGCCCGTTCTTCACGCTGTCGGGCACCTCGGCGATATCCTTGGCGTTCTCCTCGGGGATCAGCACCGTCTTGATGCCACCGCGAAGTGCCGCGAGCAGCTTCTCCTTCAGGCCACCGATCGGCAGGACCCGGCCGCGGAGCGTCACCTCGCCGGTCATCGCGACCTCGCGGCGGATCGGGATCCCGGTCAGCGTCGAGATGATCGCGGTGGCCATGGCGATGCCGGCCGATGGCCCGTCCTTTGGGGTTGCGCCCTCCGGAACGTGGACGTGGATGTCGCGCCGGTCGAACAGCGGCGGCTCGATCCCAAAATCGATCGCCCGGGAGCGGACATAGCTCGCTGCCGCCGAGATCGACTCCTTCATCACGTCCTTCAGGTTGCCGGTAACCGTCATCTTGCCCTTGCCGGGCATCATGACGCCTTCGATCGTCAGCAACTCGCCGCCGACCTCGGTCCAGGCCAGCCCCGTGACCACACCAACCTGATCGTCCGCGTCGATCTCGCCGTAGCGGAATTTCGGCGGGCCGAGGAAGACGGGGAGGTTCTCCGGCGTCACCGCGATCGACTTGGTCTTGGTGATGAGGATCTCCTTCACCGCCTTGCGGATCAGGTTGGACAGCTCACGCTCCAGGTTGCGAACGCCGGCCTCCCGCGTGTAGCGGCGGACCAGCATCATCAAGCCATCATCGTCGATCGACCACTCGTGTGTCCCCAAGCCGTGCTTCTTCAGGGCGTTCGGGATCAGGTGCTTGCGCGCGATCTCGACCTTTTCCTCTTCGGTGTAGCCGGCGATGCGGATCACCTCCATCCGGTCCATCAGCGGGCCCGGGATGTTGAGGGTGTTGGCCGTGGTCACGAACATCACGTTCGAGAGGTCGTAATCCACCTCCAGGTAGTGGTCGTTGAAGGTGCTGTTCTGCTCAGGGTCCAGAACCTCCAGGAGCGCCGCCGACGGATCGCCGCGGAAATCCATGCCCATCTTGTCGATCTCGTCGAGCAGGATGAGCGGGTTCGAGGTTTTGGCCTTGCGCATCGACTGCACGATCTTGCCGGGCATCGAGCCGATATAGGTCCGGCGGTGACCGCGGATCTCGGCCTCGTCACGCACGCCGCCGAGCGACATCCGGACGAATTCGCGACCCGTCGCCTTGGCGATGGACTTACCGAGCGAGGTCTTGCCGACGCCGGGGGGACCGACGAGGCACAGGATCGGACCGGTGAGCTTGTTCGCGCGCTGCTGCACCGCGAGGTACTCGACGATCCGCTCCTTGACCTTTTCGAGGCCGAAATGGTCCTCGTCCAGCAGTGCCTGGGCGCCGAGCAGGTCCTTCTTGATCTTCGAGCGCTTGCCCCACGGGATGCCGAGCATCCAGTCAAGGTAGTTGCGCACGACGGTCGCCTCGGCCGACATCGGTGACATCTGGCGCAGCTTCTTCAGCTCGGCCGTCGCCTTGTCGCGGGCTTCCTTGGTGAACTTGGTCTTCTCGATCTTCTCCTCGAGTTCGGCCAGTTCGTCACGGCCATCCTCGGAGTCGCCCAGCTCCTTCTGGATCGCCTTCATCTGCTCGTTCAGGTAGTACTCGCGCTGGGTCTTCTCCATCTGCCGCTTGACGCGGGTCCGGATGCGCTTTTCCACCTGAAGCACGGAGATCTCGCTCTCCATCAGCGACAGCACGCGCTCCAGGCGCTGCGCCACCGTGGGCGTCTCCAGGATGCCCTGCTTGTCGGAGATCTTGACGAGCAGATGCGAGCCGATCGTATCAGCGAGCTTGGACGGCTCGTCGATCTGAGTCACGGCGGAGACGACCTCGGGCGAGATCTTCTTGTTCAGCTTGACGTAGTTCTCGAACTCCGAGAGCACGGAACGCGCGAGCGCCTCGGCCTCCACGCGGTCACCGAGCTCGTCGTGCAGCGCCTCCGCAGTCGCCTCATAGTACTCGTCCGAGCGGGTGAAGCTCGTGACCTTGGCGCGGCCGACACCTTCCACCAGCACCTTCACGGTGCCGTCGGGCAGCTTCAGAAGCTGGAGCACGGAGGCAAGGGTGCCGATCTTATAGATCGCATCGGTCGCCGGATCGTCGTCGCCCGCGTTGATCTGGGTGGCGAGCAGGATGTGGCGGTCCGTACGGACGGCCTCCTCAAGGGCGCGGATCGACTTCTCGCGGCCCACGAACAAGGGCACGATCATGTGCGGGAAAACGACGATGTCGCGCAGGGGGAGGACGGCGTAGGTGCCTGTCGAGCCCGGGACCACCGGCTGGCGCGATTTCGACTGTGACATGCTGACTTCCTCTCAGGGACGCCCGGGTTCGGCGCCCATGCATGGGGCGCGCCTACAGCCAGGGGCCGACCGGGCCGCGAGGGTCGGGGCTTTCTGGGACTTTGCGGCTGGTAACGCGGACCGCGCCTCGAAGGAGCGTGCGGCCACCGCGCTGAGCCTGAGGTGGCTGCGGCGGACATCGTTTTCAAGATGTTCCGCGCAGCGCGCCCGGCCGAAGCCGGGCGCTTAATGCAACCCTACCAAGCGCTTACGCGCTGACGCTGGCGGGTGCGTCCTTGTTGCGGTCGCCGTGGATGTAGAGCGGGCGCGACTTGCCCTCGACCACTTCCGGACCGATCACGACCTGCTCGACGGATTCGAGGCCCGGCAGATCGTACATCGTGTCGAGCAGGATCGTCTCCAGGATGGAGCGCAGGCCGCGGGCGCCGGTCTTCCGCTCGATCGCCTTGCGGGCGACGAGCGACAGGGCATCGTCCTGGAAGGTCAGGTCGACATTCTCCATCTCGAACAGCCGCTGGTACTGCTTGACCAGGGCGTTCTTCGGCTCCTGCAGGATCTTCTTCAGCGCGGCCTCGTCGAGATCCTCCAGCGTCGCCAGGACCGGCAGACGGCCGACGAACTCGGGGATGAGACCGAACTTCAGCAGATCCTCCGGCTCGACCGAGCGGAAGATCTCGCCGGTACGGCGGTCGTCCGGGGCCTGCACGGTCGCGCCGAAGCCGATCGAGGTGCCCTTGCCGCGCTGGGAGATGATCCGCTCCAGCCCCGCGAAGGCGCCGCCGCAGATGAACAGAATGTTGGTGGTGTCGACCTGCAGGAATTCCTGCTGCGGGTGCTTCCGGCCGCCCTGGGGCGGGACGGAAGCGACCGTGCCCTCCATGATCTTCAGGAGCGCCTGCTGCACGCCCTCGCCCGACACGTCGCGGGTGATCGACGGGTTGTCGGACTTGCGCGAGATCTTGTCGATCTCGTCGATGTAGACGATGCCGCGCTGGGCCCGCTCGACGTTGTAGTCCGAGGCCTGGAGCAGCTTGAGGATGATGTTCTCGACGTCCTCACCGACATAGCCGGCCTCGGTGAGGGTCGTGGCGTCCGCCATGGTGAACGGCACGTCGAGGATCCGGGCGAGCGTCTGCGCGAGCAGCGTCTTGCCGGAGCCGGTC
Source organism: Methylobacterium phyllostachyos (assembly GCF_900103445.1). GTDB lineage: Bacteria > Pseudomonadota > Alphaproteobacteria > Rhizobiales > Beijerinckiaceae > Methylobacterium > Methylobacterium phyllostachyos. The sequence goes on from NZ_FNHS01000001.1 coordinate 185,976, forward strand.
GGCCCGATCAGCATGATGTTGGACTTAGCCAGCTCGACGTCGTTGTGCTTCGTCGCGTGCGCCAGCCGCTTGTAGTGGTTGTGCACCGCGACCGAGAGGACCTTCTTGGCGAAATCCTGGCCGATGACGTAATCGTCGAGGACGCGACGGATTTCCTTCGGGGTCGGCACGCCGTCGCGGCTCTTCACCAGCGAGGATTTCGACTCCTCGCGGATGATGTCCATGCACAGCTCGACGCACTCGTCGCAGATGAACACCGTCGGGCCGGCGATCAGCTTGCGGACCTCGTGCTGGCTCTTGCCGCAGAACGAGCAATACAGCGTGCTCTTGGAGTCGTTGCCGCCAGTCTTGCTCATATCGGTCTCCGATTCCTCGCATCCGCGGCCGGCTAGGGGCGAATGCGCATCCTGTCAAAATAAGGGGGCCTGCCTAAAGAAACAGTGTGCTGCGCGTCTTTGACCGTAGGCCCGGTCTCGGATGCAAACACGCTGCCGCGGCGGGATCAAGGCCACGCCGCGGCTGTCCGGGGTCAGGGTCCGATCAGGCGGCCGCCGGCTCCGGACGCTTCTCGATCACCTCGTCGATGAGGCCGAACTCCTTGGCCGCGTCGGCGGTCATGAAGTTGTCGCGCTCGAGCGCCGTGTGGATCGCGTCGTAGTCGCGGCCCGTGTGCTTCACGTAGATCTCGTTGAGGCGCCGCTTCAGCGCCTCGATCTCGCGGGCGTGGATCAGGATGTCGGTCGCCTGCCCCTGGAAGCCACCCGAGGGCTGGTGGACCATGATCCGGGCGTTCGGCAGGGCGAAGCGGTGGCCGGGCTCACCGGCGGTGAGCAGGAGCGAGCCCATCGAGGCGGCCTGGCCGACGCAGAGCGTCGTCACCGGGCAGCGGATGAACTGCATCGTGTCGTAGATCGACAGGCCGGAGGTGACCACGCCGCCGGGGGAGTTGATGTAGAAGGAAATTTCCTTCTTCGGGTTCTCCGCCTCGAGGAACAGCAGCTGCGCCACGATCAGCGATGCGCCGTAATCCTCCACAGGCCCGGTGAGGAAGATGATCCGCTCGCGGAGCAGGCGGGAGTAGATGTCGAAGGCGCGCTCGCCGCGGCTCGACTGCTCGACGACCATCGGCACGAGCGCGTTGTTGTAGACGTCGATCGGATCTCTCATCTCGTCCTGCCCAGAGTGAGGTCCGGGGCTGCCGCGAATCAGGGCAGCCCCGGACATGTCAGCGAACACCGGCGATGCTTAACCATCGCCTAATCCTTGCCCGCCGTCCTCGGGGACAGGGCGGGACTCAGTCGGCCTTGGCGTCTGTCTCGGACTCGCCCTTGGCCTTGTCTGCCGGCTTGTCGCCGGTCGTGTCGTCGTCATCATCGTCTGCGAAAAGCGCCTCTTTCGAGACGGGCTCCTCGACGAGTTTGACCTGCCCGAGGACGTGGTCAACCACCTTTTCCTCGAACAGGGGCGCGCGGAGTTCCGCGAGCGCCTGCGCATTCTTCCGGTAGAAGTCCCAGACCTGCTGCTCCTGGCCCGGGAACTGCCGGACCCGGGCGATGAGGGCCTGGTTCACCTCGTCATCCGAGACCTTGATATCGGCGCTCTCGCCGACCTGTGCAAGCACGAGACCGAGCCGGACCCGGCGCTCGGCGATCTTGCGGTACTCGGCCTGGGCCTTCTCCTCCGTGGTGTCCTCGTCCGCGAAGGTCTTGCCCCGGGCCTTGAGGTCCTGCTCGACCTGGGCCCACACGGCCGCGAATTCCTGCGCCACCAGGGAGGGGGGCAGCTCGAACGCGTACTTGGTGTCGAGGGCGTCGAGGAGGTCCTTCTTGAGGCGGCGGCGCGAGGCCGCCTCGAAGTCCCGGCCGATCGCCTCGGACACGGCCTCGCGGAGCTTTTCCAGCGATTCCATGCCCATGGACTTGGCGAATTCGTCGTCGACCTTGGCCTCGCCCGGAGCCTGGATCTTCGTGACCGTCACGTCGAACTCGGCATCCTTGCCGGCGAGCTGCTCGGCGCCGTACTCGGCCGGGAAGGTCACCTTCACGAGGCGCTTGTCGCCGACCTTGGCGCCGACGAGCTGGTCCTCGAAGCCCGGGATGAACGAGCCGGAGCCGATCTCCAGGTCGATGCCCTCACCCTTGCCGCCCTGGAACTCCTCGCCGTCGATCCGGCCGACGAAGTCGATGGTGACGCGGTCGCCGCTCTGGGCCTCGGCGCCCTCCTCCCGCTCGGCGAACGGACGGCCCTGGCCGGCCATGCGCTCCAGCGCCTCGTCGACCTCCGTGTCGGAGGGCTTGGCGACCTGCTTGGTCAGGCTGACGTCCGAGAGGTCGGCGAGCTCGAAGCTCGGCATCACCTCCAGGGCCACCTTGAAGGCGAGGTCGCCCTTGGCGTCGAGCGCCTTCTCGACCTCGGCCTGATCGGTCGGGAACTCGACCTGCGGCTCCAGGGCCAGCTTGAGGCCGTTATCGGTCACGATCTTGCGGTTGGCCTCGTTGACGGCATTCTGCACCACCTCGGCCATCACGGAGCGGCCGTAGACCTTGCGCAGGTGCGCGACCGGCACCTTGCCGGGGCGGAAGCCCTTCAGCTGCACCTTGTCCTTCATGCCGGACAGCTCGGAGGTCAGGCGCTCCTCGAGTTCCTGGGCGGCCAGAAGAACCTGAAACTCGCGCTTCAGGCCCTGGGCGTTGATCTCGGTCACCTGCATCGTCGTCGTCGCTCTTCAAAAAACCTGTGGTCGCCGGCCAGGCCGGCGTCGTGCTCGTGCAGACCGGGATGCCGAGACGTCGGGAACGGAGCCGGGGCGGTCCGCCTGGGACCGCACCCTCAGAGACGTCCTGGTGCGGGCGGAGGGGCTCGAACCCCCACGTCTTGCGACACTGGAACCTAAATCCAGCGCGTCTACCAGTTCCGCCACGCCCGCGCGCGCCGACATCCGGCGCATCGCCGGCCGCCGGAAGCGGGCCCTATAGCATGGGCCGGCGAGCCCGCAGCAAAAAACTTGTCCTGTGGCGCCGGGGCCGCCACCCCGCTATGGAGCGGGCCCGTCGCGAGAAGCCGCCGAGATCTCATGCCGCCACCCCGCCCCGTGCCGCCGACCGATTCGCAGGCCGGCGCGCCGTCGCGCAGGACCCTGCTGGCGGCAGCCACCGCCTTCGGTCTCGTGCCGCAGATGGGCCGGGCGCAGACACCGCCCCCCGCCGCGCCCGCCCCCGCGCAGGCGGAACCCGCTGCCCTGCCGGCGGCCCCCGGCAAGGCGCGGTTCCGGCCGGCGCCAGCCTCGGAGACGCCGGTCTGGTGCTTCGACGGCAAGGCCCTGCCCCCCACGATCCGGGTGAAGCTCGGGCAGCCGGTGCGGCTGAAGGTCGAGAACCGGACCGACAAGCCCCTGTCGCTGCACTGGCACGGGGTGCGGATCATCAACGCCATGGACGGCGTCGGCGGCGTGACCCAGGCGCCGATCCCCCCGGGTGGCGATTTCCTCTACGCATTCACGCCGCCGGATGCCGGCTCCTACCTCATCCGCCCCCTGGTGGTCGGCGGCGCCAGCGAGCCCTCGGGCCGCGGCCTCGCCGGAATGCTGGTCGTCGAGGAGACGAACCCGCCGGCCGTCGACGCGGATGTCAGCGTAATCCTTCAGGATTGGCGGCTGGACGACGACGGCACGCTCATGCCGTTCGGGCAGGTGCCGCTCGCCGCGGCCCATGGGCGCCTCGGCAATCTCGTCACCGTGAACGGCAAGCCGGTGCCCGATACCTTCGAGGCCCGCCCCGGCTCCCGGGTCCGCCTGCGGCTGGGCAATGCCTGCAACGCCCGGGCGACGCGCATCAAGTTCGAGGGCGTGAAGGTCTACGTGGCGGCGGTGGACGGGCAGCCGACCGACACGTTCGAGCCGCTGCGGGCCACCCTGCCCTTCCCACCCGGCACCCGCTACGACCTGATGGTCGACCTGCCGGAGGAGGAAGGCGCCACCTGCGGGATCCACGCGCTGATCGGCAAGGGCCTGATCCTGGCCAGCGTCACCACCAAGGGTCCCAAGATCACCGAGAAGCGGCCGCCGATCAGCCCGATCGGCGAGAACAAGCGCCTGCCGGCCGAGATCAAGCTTCAGAACGCGATGCGCCGCGACATCGTGATCACCGGCGGGGCGTTCGTACCGAAAGACAAGAAGGACGGCGCCAGCTCCGATCCGGTCTATACCGGCGACCCGAAAAAGATCTGGTCGGTGAACGGCGTCAGCGGCACCACCAGCCTTCAGCCAATCTTCGCCGTGAAGCGGGGCCAAGTGGTGGTACTCGCCCTGCGCAACGAGACCGCCTTTCCGCAGGCGCTCCACCTGCACGGGCACTGCTTCCGCCTGCTCCACCCCCTGGATGACGGTTGGGAGCCCTACTGGCTCGACACGTTCCAGTTGCTCGAAGGCCGGACCGCTCGAATCGGCTTCCTGGCCGACAATCCCGGGCGCTGGCTGATCAGCGCCACGGTTCTGGATCGGTTCGATACCGGCCTCTGGACGATGTTCGAGGTTACCTGAGGGCCGCTTCCGTCAGACCGCCGAGGACCGCAGGCATCAATTCCGGAATGTCCTCGGCGATCAGGCCCGGCCCGTGGCGCAGGCCGGCATCGCCATGGAGCCAGACCCCGGCGGCGGCGGCCTCGAAGGGCGGCATGCCCTGGGCCAGGAGGCCGGCAATCAGGCCGCCCAGGACGTCGCCCGACCCGGCGGTGCCGAGATAGGGGCTGCCGTGGTCATTGATCGCCACCCGCCCGTCCGGTTCGGCGATCACGGTGTCCGACCCCTTATAGACCACGACGGCGCCGGTCAGGGCCGCCGCTGCGCGCGCGCGGGCAACCTTGTCGGCCCCCTCGGCCACGGCCTCCGTGCCGTCGAACAGCCGCGCGAACTCGCCGGCATGCGGCGTCAGTACGGCCCGCGCATCCCCATCCGCCAGATGCGCGGCGAGGAGTCGCGCCTGCCCGGAAAAGCTCGTCAGCGCGTCGGCATCGACGACGAGGCCGCGCCCGGCCGCCGCCGCAACCGCGACGCGTTCCCGAGTCGGCTCGCCGGTGCCGAGACCGGGGCCAGCCAGAACCACGTTGAGGCGTTCGTCGGTGAGCAGATCGTCGAGGTCGTCACCGGTCTCGCAGGGACGCAGCATGATCGCCGTGAGGTGGGCAGCATTCTCAGCTAGGGCGCTTGCCGGCGAGGCGACCGTCACGAGGCCGGCTCCGACCCTGAGGGCACCGCGGGCTGCCAGCCGCGCCGCTCCGGTCTTGGTGGCGGGGCCCGACAGCACCAGAGTGTGGCCGCGGGTATATTTATGACTGGCCCCGGTGAGCCGGGGAAACATCGTCGCCCAGAGGTCCGGCCCGTTCCGGTAGAGCGGCGCACCGCAGGCGGTCAGGCCCTCCTCCAGAGCTGCGGCCCCCGTGCCGATATCCGCCACGCTCAGCTGGCCGCACAGGCTTCGCCCCGGCTCCAGAAGATGGCCGGGCTTCAGCGTGACGAAAGTGACGGTCGCGGTCGCCCGGATCGCCGCGCCCCGGACGGCGCCGGTATCGCCGTCGATGCCGCTCGGGACGTCGACCGCGAGGACGGGACATCTGCTCGCGTTCACGGCCTCCACCAGTGCGCGGGCCTCACCGTCGAGATCACGCGACAGACCCGCCCCGAACAGCGCGTCGATCACGAGATCGCAGGATGGCAGTGCCGTGGACGCGGCGTGTTCAATCGGGCCGGTCCAGGCTTCGGCCGCCCGGGCAGCATCGCCCGTGAGCGCCGCGCGATCGCCGAGCAGCCGTAGATCCACCGCATAGCCGCCCTCTGCCAGGAGGCGCGCGGCCACGAAGCCGTCGCCACCGTTATTGCCGGGTCCGCAGAGCACGAGGGCGCGCCCGCCGGTCGGCAACCGCGCCCGTGCCCGAGCCGCAACCGCGGCCCCAGACGCCTCCATAAGGGTGATGCCCGAAATCCCGCCGGCGATCGCCGCGGCATCGACCGCCCGCATGGCCGCCACCGTCAGCAACCGCATGTTCCCCTCCACCCTTGCTCGCGCGTCGACCAGGTCCGATGAAAAATTCGGCATCTGATCGAAAATTGCCTACAGAATGCGCATCCCTCGCGCTGACATAAGGCATTCTTGCCGGGTAAGCCGAGAAATCGGCATGGCGAACCCGTCACGGGGATGTTAGAAATACGCCACATTTCAGCGCGGGCCCGGGCGGCATGAAGAAGATCGAAGCGATCATCAAGCCTTTCAAGCTCGACGAGGTGAAGGAGGCGCTTCAGGAGGTCGGCCTCCAGGGCATCACCGTCATCGAGGCGAAGGGCTTTGGCCGCCAGAAGGGCCATACGGAGCTCTATCGGGGCGCCGAGTACGTGGTCGACTTCCTGCCGAAGGTGAAGCTCGAGATCGTGCTGTCGGACGCGCTGGTCGAAGGTGCCGTCGAGGCGATCCGCAAGTCGGCCCAGACCGGCCGCATCGGCGACGGCAAGATCTTCGTGTCGACGATCGAAGAAGCGATCCGCATCCGCACCGGCGAGACCGGGACCGACGCGATCTGATCCTTGGGTCTCGGCGGATGGTCGCATCCGCGGTCTCTGCCTAAGTTTTCGCTCTGCACGAATGTCCGGCAACGGCGCTTTCCCCCATGGAGCGCTGCATTCCGCATCCCACATGCTCTGGAACAGTCGATGTAATCGACTGCCTGCACCCGATCATGAGGATATGCGATGGCCGTCATGGACCCGCGCGAAACAGCTAAGATCTATGATCTTTCCGCGTTCCGGCGAACGCGTGCCATGCCCCGGGTGACCGCGGAGCCGAAGCCCGAGTCGGTTTCGAGTTTCGGCGGCGGCGCTTGGTACCACGAGGCCGCCATCCGCGAGGAGGAGCGTCCGCGCCGGTCCTGAACGGCGGGACAGCGCGTTGGAAACTCCCTTCCAACGATCCGGGCGCCGAGTAGAGCGCTTGACCCCCGAAAACGGTGAAACCGGACCCGAGGGCCCGGCTTCGTTGTTTCCGGTTGATCCGCGTCTTACGCGGCTGCAGCGGCCTCGGTCGGCACGGAAGAGATCGTCTTCAGCACCTGCGAGGCGATCTGGTAGGGGTCGCCCTGCGAGTTCGGGCGGCGGTCCTCAAGGTAGCCCTTGTAGCCGTTGTTGACGAAGGAATGCGGTACGCGGATCGAGGCACCGCGGTCGGCCACGCCGTACGAGAACTCGTGGATCGAGGCGGTCTCGTGCTTGCCGGTCAGGCGCATGTGGTTGTCCGGACCGTAGACGGCGATGTGGTCCTCGCGGGCGTTCTTGAACGCCTCCATGAGCTTCTCGAAGTAAGCCTTCCCGCCATGCTCGCGCATGAAGGCGGTCGAGAAGTTGCAGTGCATGCCCGACCCGTTCCAGTCGGTGTCGCCGAGCGGCTTGCAATGGTACTCGACGTCGATGCCGTACTTCTCGCAGAGGCGCTGCAGGAGGTAGCGGGCCATCCACATCTCGTCGGCGGCCTTCTTGGAGCCCTTGCCGAAGATCTGGAATTCCCACTGGCCCTTGGCCACTTCGGCGTTGATGCCCTCGTGGTTGATGCCGGCGTCGAGGCAGAGGTCGAGGTGCTCCTCAACGATCTGGCGCGCGACGTCGCCGACGTTCGAGTAGCCGACGCCGGTGTAGTACGGGCCCTGCGGCGCCGGGTAGCCGGAGGCCGGGAAGCCGAGCGGACGGCCATCCTTGTACAGGAAGTACTCCTGCTCGAAGCCGAACCACGCGCCCGGATCGTCCAGGATGGTCGCGCGCTTGTTGGACTCGTGCGGGGTCACGCCGTCCGGCATCATCACTTCACACATCACCAGCACGCCGTTCTTGCGAGCCGGATCGGGGAAGTGGCGCACGGGCTTCAGCATGCAGTCGGAGCTGCCGCCTTCGGCCTGCTTCGTGGACGAGCCGTCGAAGCCCCACATCGGGAGCTGCTCGAGGGTCGGGAAGCTGTCGAATTCCTTGATCTGCGTCTTACCGCGGAGATTCGGGGTCGGCGTGTACCCGTCGAGCCATATGTACTCGAGCTTATATTTGGTCATTCCGGTTCTCTCGTCCGTATCGATGCGCGACCGGGGTACCCCTGGGCAACGCGAACGGCTCGCCGCCTCTCAGACGGCCGCTGCCGCCTTTGCATGGAGTGTGCCAAGGACGCCGCCAATGCCCCGCTCACGCCCATCCAGCGCCGATTTTGGCGATCACGGATGCGAGAGCCGGCACCATCGGCCGCCAATCGTCCCACCGCCGCACCGATTCCCGCGCTCTGCGGGTGGCAACGCGCGCCCGCGACGGATATCAAGCCCCGCTCGCCGGTGCGGCCCGCCTGAGAGTGGGCGCGCCGCGAGCGCGTTTCCGAGCGATCCCTGGAGGATGCCCACGATGACGACTGCGGCCGAGGTGCTGAAGACGATCCGGGACAACGACGTGCGCTACGTGGACTTCCGGTTCACCGATCCGCGCGGCAAGTGGCAGCATGTCACGTTCGACGTGTCGCTCATCGACGAGGAGATCTTCGACGAGGGCACGATGTTCGACGGCTCCTCGATCGCCGGCTGGAAGGCGATCAACGAGTCCGACATGCTGCTGATGCCGGATCCGGCGACCGCCACCCTGGATCCGTTCTTCTCGGCCGCGACCATGTCGATCGTCTGCGACGTGCTGGAGCCGGCCACCGGCGAGCCCTACGGCCGTGACCCCCGCGGGACCGCCAAGCGCGCCGAGGCCTACCTGCAGCAGACCGGCATCGGCGACACGATCTATGTCGGCCCCGAGGCCGAGTTCTTCGTGTTCGACGACGTGAAGTTCGGCGCCGACCCCTACCGCACCGGCTTCGAGCTCGACTCGACCGAGCTGCCGACCAACGGCTTCACCGATTACGAGGGCGGCAACCTCGGCCACCGGGTGCAGACCAAGGGCGGCTACTTCCCGGTGCCGCCGCAGGATTCGGCGCAGGACATGCGCGGCGAGATGCTCGCGGCCATGCAATCCATGGGCGTGAAGGTCGAGAAGCACCACCACGAGGTGGCCTCGGCCCAGCACGAGCTCGGCATGAAGTTCGACACGCTGACCCTGCTCGCCGACCACATGCAGATCTACAAGTACTGCATCCACAACGTCGCGCAGAGCTACGGCAAGTCGGCGACCTTCATGCCCAAGCCCGTCTACGGCGACAACGGCTCGGGGATGCACGTCCACCAGTCGATCTGGAAGGACGGCCAGCCGGTCTTCGCCGGCGACAAGTACGCCGGCCTCTCTCAGGAATGCCTCTGGTACATCGGCGGCATCATCCGCCACGCCAAGGCGCTGAACGCCTTCACAAACCCGTCGACCAACTCGTACAAGCGTCTGGTGCCGGGCTACGAGGCGCCGGTGCTGCTCGCCTACTCGGCCCGCAACCGCTCGGCCTCCTGCCGCATCCCGTGGACCAAGAGCCCGAAGGCCAAGCGCGTCGAGGTTCGGTTCCCCGACCCGATGGCGAACCCCTACCTCGCCTTCTCGGCCCTGCTGATGGCCGGCCTCGATGGCATCCGGAACAAGATCGATCCCGGCCCGGCCATGGACAAGGACCTCTACGAGCTGCCCCCGCGGGAGCTGAAGAAGATCCCGACCGTGTGTGGCTCCCTGCGCGAGGCGCTGACCAGCCTCGACAAAGACCGGGCCTTCCTCAAGGAGGGCGGCGTGTTCTCGGACGACCAGATCGACTCGTTCATCGAGCTGAAGATGGCCGAGGTGCTGCGCTACGAGATGACCCCGCACCCGATCGAGTTCGTGCAGTACTACTCGCTGTGAGGTGAGAGGGGCCGGGGGCGATGCCCGGCCCCTTCGAACGCGGCACCAACGAACTCCGCAACAGAGCTTCGCCATAGAAACGTAACTGTCTCCACGATTTCAGATTTTCTGGACGATCAGCACGTCCTGATAATTGCCGAAGCTAATTTCTTTGTATCCCAAAATCCGACAGTCGGTTCGAGCCTCAATTCTATTGATGGTCCAAGACGGCGCGGTGTAAGATCCCCCATAGCTTTGGCCGTACATTCTCGACCACAGAGGGCAGGCGAAATACCCGAAGCCGTCGCACATAAAGTTTTTGTTGATCGCTGATTTTTCGTCAAATGTAGTCCTATATTTAAGTCTGAGGAGCGCATTCCTGAGTCGACGCCGCTTTAGATATTCGGCGCGCAGTCTCTGCGCCTGTTCGTACTGCAAGGAAGCTCGACTCGCGCAATTGCGCCCGTGCAGCGTCACGATAGCAGTCCCAGAGGGACTCAATGCTTCTATGAAGTAGTTTAAAGCCCGATCGAACATTGGCTGGTCAAAGTGTGTCAACAGAGACCCGGAGAAGATCAAGTCGAATGCTCGATTAGGGTGCCCGTTGTAATCGTTATGAAAATTAAATTTCTTTGCATCAAATCTATCGATAACAAATTGTTCCTTCTTTTCATCTATATCAGCAACAAATAGCTCACTTTCGGGCAAGAACTTGACTAGATGCCGCGTGACGCGGCCTCCGCCGCAGGGGAGATCGAGCACCGATCCGAATTCGCACCGGCCTGCCAACAGCATAGCCTCGGCAATAATTCTCACTGCAGAGTGGCCAACCCTCAGGTATTCCTCAAAATTCTCGTCTGATGCGAAGTGCATGTCGTCATGCGGTGTCACCACCTCATCGATTGAAGATGAGGAATAACGCTGCCATCGTTCATTGAGGCAACGAAAAGTGTTTCCAATCTCCGGGACGGACACATCAGGAGGATTTTTCCATCTTTTTAATGGTATACGCTTAGCACTTCTGGTAAATGACGCCAGCATTTGACTGCATTCCAAGCACAAGACTCGAATTTAAGCACTTTTCACAGCCCCAGAGATGCTGTTCCGAAATCGTACGCGAGCACTTCGCTTCAGTCGAGACCTCGATCCTTCCTTGGAAGATGCCTTCCGATCAGCTATTTCGAACAGATGCGGACGCTCTTGATTAAATTGAGAGTAACATACAGATTGATTTGCACGAATTCGAGATTTTAGCTGTTTCCGGTACTTGATATACGCATGCTGACCCTCGATCACCTTGTTGTCGTTGCGCCGGATCTTGCCGAAGGCGTGGCGCATGTCCACGACTGCCTCGGCCTCGCCATGCCGGAGGGTGGGCATCACAGGCAGATGGGCACCCGCAACCATCTGCTGCGCCTCGGCGACGCGATCTTCCTGGAAGTGATCGCCGTCGATCCGGAAGCCCCTGCCTCACCCCACGCCCGCTGGTTCGGCTTGAGCGACCCGACGAAGGTGCGGGCGGACTGGGATTCGGGCCGGCGGCTGCGCGGCTTCGTCGTCCGCACGGACGATCTTGACGGCGTGCTCGCCGCTCATCCGGACCTGCTCGGACAGGCCGCCACGATGACCCGCGGCGCCCTGTCGTGGCGCTTCGGCCTACGCCCGGACGGGGCCTGGCTCGCGGACGGCGCCGCGCCCTGCGTGATGGCGTGGGGACAGAGTGGCAATCCCGCCCGGACGATGCCGGATCTCGGGGCTCAGCTCGACGCGCTCGTCCTGACGCATCCGGATCCGGACGCCGCGCGGCAGCTTCACACTGCGCTCGGGCTGGCAGAGCCTCCGGAGATAATACAGGGCGACGGCCCGCGCTGGACCGCTCGGATCACGACGCCGTCCGGGTCCCGGACGCTGACCTGACGGGCCGGCGACCCGCCGTCGGCCCCTCAGCTATGCGCAAAGATGTCCACCTCGGGCCACCCGTCGAGGTCGAGACGGGCGCGGGTCGGCAGGAAGCCGAAGCAGGCGTCCGCGAGGTCGGTGCGTCCCTCGCGGGCCAGCATCGCGTCGAGCCGGTCGCGGGCGGCGTGGAGGTGGAGCACGTCCGAGGCCGCGTAATCGAGCTGCGCCTGCGACAGGCTCTCGGCGCCCCAATCGGAGGATTGCTGCTGCTTCGACAGGTCGACGCCCACGAGTTCGCGGACTACGTCCTTGAGCCCGTGGCGATCCGTGTAGGTGCGGGCGAGCTTCGAGGCGATCTTGGTGCAGTAGACCGGCTGCGGCATCACCCCAAGGGCCTTGTAGAGCACCGCCACATCGAAGCGCGCGAAGTGGAAAATCTTCAGCACGCCCGGGTCCGCCAGGACGCGCTTGAGCACCACCGGCTCCGGGCCCTTCTGCGGGATCTGCACCACGTCGGCCGTGCCGTCGCCGGTCGAGATCTGCACCACGCAGAGCCGGTCACGATGCGGGTTGAGGCCGAGCGTCTCGGTGTCGATGGCCACCGCCCGGCCGGCATCGTAATCGGCGGGCAGGTCGCCGCGGTGGAGGCGTACGGTCGGGCTCGGCATTTTTCTCGGACCTTGCGGGTTTTCGGCCGGTAGCATCGGTGCCAAGTGGCGGCAAGCCGCGGGGTGTCCGCGGTCGCGGGAGATGGACATGACGGCGACCGAGGTGATCGCGACGCTGGGGCTCAAGCCCCATCCCGAGGGCGGGCACTACCGCGAGACCTTTCGCGATCCACGAACCGTGGACGGGCGCTCGGTCGGCACTGCGATCTACTTCCTGCTCGACCTCGGCGAGGTCTCGGCGTGGCACCGGGTCGACGCCACCGAGATCTGGCACTGGCACGCGGGCGCGCCGCTGGTGATCACCACGAGCCCGAACGGGCACGACGCCGAAGCCCGGCATCTCGGGCCGGACCTCGCCGCCGGCCAGCGGCCGCAATGCGTGGTGCCGGCGGGTCACTGGCAGACCGCGACCAGCCTCGGCGCCTGGACGCTCGTCGGCTGCACGGTCTCGCCGGGCTTCGACTTCTCGGGTTTCGAGATGGCACCGCCGGATTGGCGGCCGACGCCGCGCGGTTAACCCCCCTTCGGCGCGGTCCGCGAAGCCCGCACCGCCGTCAGGGCGCCGGCCACAATCAGCAGGCAGGCGAACGCCAAAGCCGGCCCGGGTCTGGCATAGCCCGTCGCCACCAGGATCAGCGTCGATAGGACCGGCGCCGCGTAGGCGGTGACGCCGAGCAATCGGACATCGCCGCGCTTGCAGCCGATGTCCCAGAGGTAGAACGCGGCCCCGACCGGTCCGAGCCCGAGCAGCAGCACCGCGCTCCACTGTGTCGCGTCCGCCGGCCAGACCGTCGTTTCGAAAGCCAGATGACAGAGGAGGCTGAGCGCGGCGGTGGCGAGGCAGAAGCCGGCGACCGCATCGGTCGGCACCTGCCCGACCCGGGCCGAGAGCACCGAATAGCCGGCCCACACGAAGGCCGCGGCGAAGGAGGCCGCGTAGCCCGGCAGCGCCCCCGCCGGAAAGCCGAGATCGCCCCGCCCGACGAACAGGGTCGCGACGCCGGCAAGCCCCAGCAGCGCGCCGACGAGATGGCCCGGGCGCAAGCCCCCCGATCCCGGCAGGCGCGCCGAGAACAGCACGATCAGCAGCGGCCAGAGATAATTGATCAACCCGGCCTCAGCCGGTGGGGCGAGGCGGAGCGCACTGAAGTAGAGCGCGTGGTAGCCGAACAGACCCCCGACCCCGAGCAGCCAGACCGGCCAGGGTTGAATCAGCGCGCGGGCGCGGGCCGGACGGGCGATCCAGACGGTGCAGCCGCACAGGCCACCGATCAGGAATGTCATGGCGGCGAGCTGGAAGGGCGGCACGGATCCGGACGCCGCCGTGAACAGGGCCAGCAGCGACCAGAGCGCGATCGCACCGAAGCCCGCCAGAGTCGCGGCGGAGCGGCTTATCGGACGGGACGACATCGGCGCGGATCCACTCATGACGGGCCGCTACCATGCACGCATCTGAGTCGGCGAGATGCCGGGTCATGTGCCTGTCACCGTCCCACTCTACCGGCGGCGACACAGGGGGGGGGGTCTGCGATGCGCGCAATCATGGCCGGGCTGATGCTGATTCTGGCCGGAGGCCCAGCCCTGGCGGGCGAGGCCGCCCAGCTCGGGCCACGGCCCTTCTACCTCGTCGATCAGCTCAAGCCCGGCCCCCTCAAGGACAAGCTCGCCGCGTGCGGGGTCGACCGGACCTATACGCCAAAGACCTTCTCGATCTCGCACCGGGGGGCGCCGCTGATGTTCCCTGAGCACACCCGCGAGGGGCTGATCGCCGCCGAGCGGATGGGTGCCGGCATCATCGAGTGCGATGTCGCCTTCACCAAGGATCGCCAGCTCGTCTGTCGGCACAGCCAGTGCGACCTGCACACCACCACTGACATCCTAGCCCGGCCCGCGCTCGCGGCGAAGTGCAGCCAGGGATTCGAGCCGGCCGATCCGGCCACGGGCCGCAAGGCCTCGGCCAAGTGCTGCACCAGCGACCTGACGCTGGAAGAGTTCAAGTCGCTGAACGGCAAGATGGACGCGGCCGATCCGGACGCCACCCATGTCGCCGCCTACATGAACGTCACGCCGCGCTGGCGCACCGATCTCTACGCTGGCACCGGCACGCTGCTATCCCACAAGGAGTACATCGCGCTGGTGAAGGGGATGGGACGGAAATTTACCCCCGAGCTCAAGGCGCCGCAGATGCCGATGCCGTTCGAGGGCACCTACACACAGGATATGTACACCCAGCAGCTCATCGACGAGTACAAGCAGGCGGGCATCCCGGCCTCCGACGTCTATCCGCAGAGCTTCCAGCTGCGGGACATTCTGTACTGGCTGGAGAAGGAGCCGGATTTCGGCCGGCAGGCGATCTTCCTCGACAACCGCGACGAGACCGCCAAGGGGTTCGATCCGGAGAACCCCGCCACATGGCAGCCCAGCATGGCCGATCTGGCGCAGAAGGGCGTGAGAATCCTGGCGCCGCCCCTGTGGATGCTGGTCCGGCCGGGGCCTGACGGCACGATCGAGCCCTCGACCTATGCCCGCGCGGCCAAGCGCGCGGGACTCGGGCTGATCGCGTGGTCGCTGGAGCGCTCCGGCCCGCTGAAGGAGGGCGGCGGCTACTATTACCAGTCGATCAAGCCGGTGGTGACCGGCGACGGCGACATCCTCCGGTTGCTTGACGTGCTGCACGGGCAGGTCGGCGTCATGGGCGTGTTCTCCGACTGGCCCGCGACGACGACCTTTTATGCCAACTGCGTCGGGGCGCCGTAAGCGCGGGTCAGTCCGCCCACAGGGCCACGAGGGAGAAGAGGCCGGCCATCAGGAAGTTGACGAGGAGGATGCCGGCAATGATGAGGGCGAGTGTCATGGTGACCTCCCTGCGCTGAAAGGTTTTGGGATGGGGGTCGAGGTTTGCGGCCGCTGATCCGGCAGTCCGCGGCGGGAGGGTGCGCCCGCCGGGCGGTTCAGGTGGGTGACAGCAGGCGAAGGAGCTCGAACAGGTAATCGAAGCTCAGAGGCTTCCAGCCGAGCCAGCGCCGGATCACCGCATAGCCGGTGCAGAGCAGAACGGTGCAGGCGGCGACAGTCAGGAAGAACAGGCGAATATCGCCGGTGCCGATCCCGATGACGGTCGCGATGACGGCGATGGATACGAAGATGAGCCGGCTGGGATGCTCCGGGCCGCGCGCGAGGATGTCGGACATCGTTTGTCTCCCTGATCCGGGTCAGCGGGCGCGGCAGTTGGGGCCGAACCAAGTCATGGTCCGGTGATCCATGCCGCCTTCATAAGATGCGCCGCAGACGGGGAAGCGCGGATCGCCGCTCCGCTGCAGACTCATCACCTTGTAGAGGTCCTGCTGCGCCTCGCGGCGCCGGTTCTGCTCGGCGAGCTGGGCCTGCCAGTACCGGTTGCTGGCAGCCTGTGCGGCGGCACGATCCTGGTGGAGCCCCATCATGCACTGCGCGAAGGCATCGGTGCCGGGCTCGAACCCGAAGGTGTAGCACTGGTTCTGATCCATCGCGTGCCGCTCCTGGGGGGTGACACAGGCCGCGAGGCCCAGGGTGCAGGCCGCTGCCAGGGCAATCTTCGCGGCGACCGGGAGCCGCCGGGCCTGCCGGCCGCCAGCCTTAACGCGGCCCTGCGCAGAAGAGGCACCGTTGTCGCAAACACGCTGAAGGGGGAATTTACCGTAAAATTGGTGGATCATGGTGCTCGCGCTCCCGTTCTACTGTCGGCGCGAACATCCGCGGCGCGACGGAACGAGACCTATACGGGCACGCCCGACTTGTTCGTGCCCCAGAGCACGTGAACAATCGGTTCTCGCTCCACCCGCGATACACACCCGATCGATGAGCGCCTAAAGCGCGGATCGGAGGGCAGAAGGTCTGATTTTATTTGGTTATTGACCAGCTGATACAAACTCGTCAGCGCAACACGTGGCGGCAATAAAATAAATACCAAACACTTCGCGCCGCAATACAATGGTTAACAAGAACCGCTGAGATCCCGCGCAGCCTCATCGATTGACGGGAAGTAGCGCCCGTTGCGCGGACGCCTGCCGACGACAGCGATTGGTCGTCCCGGCGCGCTGCGGCTGCGGAGGGCAAGGCAGTCCGAAGGTCGGGATCGAGCGGGCTCCCAGCCTCGCGGAGGCGCCGGCCTGAGGCCTTTGCAGATCGGGCGCGCCCGCCTGAAGCCGGCGCGCCCTTTAGGGATCAGACGAAGTGCTGGCCGCCGTTGATGGTGAGCGTCGAGCCGTTCACGAAGCCGGCCTCGTCGCTCGCGAGATACTCGACCGCATGGGCGATCTCGTCGGCCTCGCCGAGGCGCCCGGTCGGGATCGTGGAGATGATCTTGTTGCGGATGTCCTCCGGCACCGCCATCACCATCTCGGTGGCGATATAGCCCGGCGCGATCACGTTCACCGTGATGCCCTTCGAGGCGCTTTCCTGCGCGAGCGCCTTGGCGAAGCCGATCACGCCGGCCTTGGCGGCCGAGTAGTTGGTCTGGCCGGCCTGGCCCTTCTGGCCGTTGATCGACGAGATGATGATGATGCGGCCGAAGTTGCGGCTGCGCATGCCCTCGATCAGCGGCCGCGTGCAGGTGAACATCGAGTCGAGGTTGGTCTTGATGACCGCCTGCCACTTCTCGAAGGTCATCTTGTGGAAGGCGCCGTCCCGGGTGATGCCGGCATTGTTGACGAGGATGTCGATCGGCCCGACTTCGGACTCGATCGCCTTGATGCCGGCCTCGCAGCTCGCGAGATCACCCACGTCGAACTTGAAGACCGGGATACCGGTCTCGGCCTTGAAGGCGTTGGCGGCCTCGTCGTTGCCGGCATAATTGGCGGCGACCGTGTAGCCCTTGTCCTTCAGCCGCTTCGAGATCGCCGCGCCGATTCCGCGGCTGCCGCCCGTGACGAGGGCGACGCGTCCTTGAGCCATTGTTTCCTCCTGTTGGCAGCCCGTGATGACGCGTGCGGATGGCGTCCGCACGCGAATTTTTGTGATCTCGGCCTTAAGTCTAAGTTGTCGAGAACCGGGCGTTACAGATCGATCAGGTCCGCTCGATGCACATCGCGACGCCCATGCCGCCGCCGATACACAGGGTCGCGAGGCCTTTCTTGGCGTCGCGCCGCTTCATCTCGTGCAGCAGCGTGACGAGAACGCGGGCGCCCGAGGCGCCGATCGGGTGGCCGATGGCGATGGCGCCGCCATTGACGTTCACCTTCGCGTCGTCCCAACCCATGTCCTTGTTCACCGCGAGCGCCTGGGCCGCGAAGGCCTCGTTGGCCTCGATCAGGTCGAGGTCGGCGGGCTTCCAGCCGGCCTTCTCCAGGGCCTTGCGGGACGCCGGGATCGGGCCCGTTCCCATCACCTTCGGATCGACGCCCGCGGTCGCCCAGGACTTGATCTTGGCGAGCGGGGTGAGGCCGCGGCGCTCGGCCTCGGAGGCCGACATCAGCACCAGCGCGGCGGCGCCGTCGTTGAGGCCCGAGGCGTTGGCAGCGGTGACGGTGCCCTCCTTGGAGAAGGCGGGCTTCAGCTTGGCCATCGCCTCCATGGTCGCGCCGTCGCGGATGTACTCGTCGGTGTCGACGACGGTGTCACCCTTCTTGCCCGGCACGGTGACGGGCACGATCTCGTCCTTGAACCGGCCCTCCTTGCGGGCGGCCTCGGCCTTGTTCTGCGAGCGGGTCGCGAACTGGTCCTGCTGCTCGCGGGTCAGCTGGAAGGCCTGGGCGACGTTCTCGGCGGTCTGGCCCATGTGGTAGCCGTTGAAGGCGTCCCACAGCCCGTCCTTGATCATGGTGTCGACGAGCTTCACGTCGCCCATCTTCTGGCCGCCGCGCAGGTACTGGGCGTGGGGCGAGAGCGACATCGATTCCTGGCCGCCGGCCACGATGATCTTGGCGTCGCCGTTGGCGATCTGCTGCATGCCGATGGCGACCGTGCGCAGGCCCGAGCCGCAGACTTGGTTGAGGCCCCAGGCGGTGGCCTTCTCAGGGATGCCGGCCTTGATGGCGGCCTGACGGGCCGGGTTCTGGCCCGCACCGGCGGTGAGCACCTGGCCGAAGATCACCTCGTCGACCTCGTCGGGCGAGACCTTGGCGCGCTCCAGGGCGGCCTTGATGGCCGTCGCGCCGAGCTCGTGAGCCGGCACCGCCCCGAAGGCGCCGCCGAACGAGCCGACCGGCGTGCGCGCGGCCCCGACGATGACGATCTCTTCGCTGGCTGCCATGTTGCGTTCTCCTCTCGCGAGCCGGCGCGCCTTCCGGGGCGCGCTCTGTGCTGGCCCTGCGATGAAGGGCGTGGCATCGGCGAAGTCAAGATTGCGCATCGAACCCGCAAATGATGCCGATGACGCGCCCGCGACACTGAAATGGTGCCCGATCGCGGCAAGGCCTGCATTATTCTGCGTTGAAGAGATGCAGTTTGCTGTTTTCTGCGCTTGGCGAAGGCTTTAAGGATCGTGCTGCGGGCGCGAAGACGATCCCGCAGGGCCGCATGATGCGGCTCCGCATGTCCCGAGGTTTTGAGTCGAGAAAGGCCGTTCCCGATGGCGGATACCGTGAAGGCCACACAGACCGTCATCAAGAAGTACGCCAACCGGCGCCTCTATCACACCGGTACCTCGACCTACGTGACGCTCGAGGATCTCGCCACGATGGTCCAGAACGGTGAGGACTTCGTGGTGTACGACGCGCGCACGGGCGATGACATCACCCGCTCGGTACTCACGCAGATCATCTTCGAGCAGGAGAACAAGGCCGGTGCCGAGAACCTGCTGCCGGTGGCGTTCCTGCGCCAGCTGATCCGCTTTTACGGCGACAGCATGCGCACCATGGTGCCGAGCTTCCTGGAATTCTCCATGGCGAATTTCGCCAAGGATCAGGACGGCCTGCGCGAAAAGTTCGCCCAGAGCTTCGGTCCAGCCGCATTCCAGAACGCGATCGAGCAGCAGGTGCGCACCAACATGAACTTCTTCGGCGACGCCATGAAGATGTTCACGGGTTTTGCACCGCCCGCCGGGACCCAGCCGACACCGCAGCCCGCCCCCACGGCCTACGGCGGCGGCGAGCTGGACGACCTGAAGCGGCAGATGCTGGAGATGCAGCAGCGCCTGGAAGCGCTGGCCAAGAAATAATCACCCGCCCGCTGCGACCGAATAGAAGTTGACGAACTCTTAATATCGGTATCACCCTTGCGACACCGGCACGGAAATGTGCGGAGCGTGTCGCGATGGTGCGGGTCGAAGCAGGCAATCGTCTCGGCCCGGCACACGTCAGGCCTGTGCGGGCAGCGCCCGACGCCATGGAGGGCGCAGGCCCAGAGGCCGCGCGTCCCGCGGGGCGCTCGCTTGTCGTGATCGATGGGGGACGCCCCGAGGGGCATGAAAGGGCCGTGCCGGCGGAGCGCGCGGCCCCGGGACAATCCCGCGCCGGCTTCATCGCACAGTTGCTGACGGCCGATGACCCGACGTTGCTGCCGTCGCGTCTGGAACGGACCCAAATGGCCGCCGCGTGCTACGCGGAGACCGCGCGGCGCCTCGCCTGAGGCGCCGCGAAAAGCCTTACGCCTCGGCGGACTTCACCTTAAGAACCTGACGGCCGCGGTACATGCCGGTCTTCAGGTCGATGTGGTGCGGGCGGCGCAGCTCGCCGGAATCCTTGTCCTCGACATAGGTCGGCGCCTTGAGCGCATCGGCCGAGCGGCGCATGCCGCGGCGGGAGGGGGAGGTCTTTCGCTTCGGGACGGCCATGGTGTGATCCTTCGTGACGCCGCGGACAAAGCGGCGCCCGGGCGGCTCCCCAATCGAGGATCGCCACGCGCACCGCGGGATACGGATGAGGGCGCGCTTATAGCCGCGGCGCCCGCCCGTGGCTAGAGGCACCGGGCACAACCGTTAAGCGTGGGTTCAAGCGGCGCGGCCCAGAGCTTGGCCGACGGTGCCGCGCGGCGGACCGTGCCTTTCGGGAGAACGCCATGGCTTCCTCCACCAAGACCCTCGCTCTGCTCGCCCTCCTCTCCAGCCTCGTGGGTGCGCCCGCCCTGGCCCAGGCTCCCGCGCCACAGACGCCCGGCACGGCGGCGCCGACTGCTCCCACCCGACCGACCGCGCCGAGCGCCCCGGTCGCCGGCTCGCCAAACGCCGCCAAGACGGCACTGATCGACCTCAACAGCGCCAGCAGCGCGGAACTCGACGCCCTGCCCGGCATCGGCGCAGCCCGCGCGGCCGCGATCATCAAGGGCCGCCCCTACCGCGGCAAGGATGATCTGGTCTCGAAGAAGATCATCCCGAAGAACGTCTACGACGGCATCAAGGACAAGGTCATCGCCAAGCAGAAGTGATTGCTACTCGGCGATCGCCCCTTGAGGCATGGAGAAGCCCGGGGGCGTCTTTTCGGCCGCTGCCTTGGGAGGTGCCCGCCGGGCGGGCACCTTCTTTCGGGCCTCCGTTTTCGTACGGGGAGCCCTCACGGCGGGCGGCGTCTCGCAGGTGCGGAACGCGAGCTGCGCCAGGGGGGCGCCCTCCTCGCTGACGATCGTCATCGAATCGGGCAGGGTCGGCAGGCTCGGCTGCCACTTGATCGGGCCGCCCAGCATGGCTTCGATCGCCGCCGGAGCGCTCCCGCGCCGCAACGCCGTGAAATCCGGGCCATAGGCGGTGGCGACCTTTCCGCCGATCACCACCAGCAGCACCTCGTTCACCTCGGGCGTCAGGGGCCTCAGCGGGTTGGTGGTCTGAACCTGCCCAGCCCGGGTGACCACCATCGTGAAGCTCTTGCCGCTCTCGAAACGCGCCGCGCTGGTACCGCAGGGCTGCTCGGGCGGCGGACCAGCCGACGGTGTCGGTTCGTTCGGTGTTGGGGCAGAGGCGGCCGGGGATTGCTGCGCCTCCGGTGCCGCCGCAGCCACGTGTCCGGTCGATAGGGGGAGCGACACAGCGAGCAGCAGAACGATGCCCCCGTGGGCCAGCGACCTCATCGGCCGGCCTCCGGCGGATCGCGCCGGGCCGGCTCATCGCGCCCCGTCCGGGTCAGGGCTCTGATCGGTTCCAATTCGGACGCCTCCAAGTCGAGCACGTGCGGACCGGGCGGCCTCTGCTCGAGAACCTGCGCCGACCGATCGATCGGACTGCTACGCGGGCCGACCGCGCCGAGGAACAGGTCTTCGTCCTCCGAATCAAGCTCGGATCCCATGCGCAGGGGCTCGCGCCGGCCCCGGGCCGCCATGGTGGCGACGGCTACGAGGGCGATGACGAAGATCAATATCGCCAGGATGATGAGCAGGCGCTCCATGAGGTGTGCAGCTGTAGACCGATGGTCAAACCGTTGCCACCCCGACGCATGCGGAACGCTCCTTGCGTGGGCCGGCGAACCGGCTAGATGCGGGCCGATCGGAGCCGGGACCAATCGATGCAGCACGAGCCGAGCCGCGCGCCCGAGGAGCTGGAACATCACCTCCTCAGCCTGATCGAGGCCGCACGGGATCAGGCGCGGGAGGACCCGTTCCGCAATCCCGTCCTGGCCGTGACCCTGGCGATCACCCGGCGGTTCGACCGGGACGAGATCGCGGCCGACGACCTCGATCCGCTGTTCGCCCGGCTGCGCGCGGAATCCCTGGCGGCGCGGGCGGCACGGCTGCGCAGCTATGTCGGTCTGGCGAGCGAGCCGGTCGACGCCGAGGCTTCGATCCCAGCCCGCCTCGTGGCGGCGGCGGCCAATGGGCCCGACGGCTTCGAGCGCTTCGCGGCCTTCATCCACCGTACGGCCTTCGCGGTGGTGTTCACGGCGCACCCGACCTTCGGCATGCCGCGGGCCGTAGCGAACCTCCTGGCGGAGGCAGCGAGCCTGCCCGACGCGCAGGCCCGCGCCGACCTGATCGGGCGCGCCGCCGCGCAGTCGACACGGCCCGATGCGCCGATCACCCTGGATGTCGAGTTCGAGCAGGCCTGCGCGGCGGCCAATAACGGGCGTCTGGCGCTCGACGCCTTCAACGGCGCGCTGCTCGATGCTGCCCGAGCCCGCTGGCCGGAGCGCTGGACTACGCTGACGCCCCGGCCCTTCGCCATCGCGAGCTGGGTCGGCTGCGACACCGACGGGCGGACCGATATCGGTTGGTGGGACACCCTGCGCTACCGGCTGATCTCGAAGCGCATGCAGTTCGACCGGGTGATGCGCGAGTTGCCCGAGATCGCCGGCTGCCGCCCGGTCCGGGCGCTCGCCGAGGGGGCGCTGGCCGCGGTCAACCGCCAGCTCGCGGTGGCGCCGCGGCTCGGCGATAAGCCCTCCCTCGAGGCGGTGCATCGGTTTGCCCTGGCGCTGATCATCGAGCGCGAGCGCGCCCAAACCGATGCGGGTGCCCTGGTGGCGGGCCTCACCGCGGCGCTGGAAGCCGCCGACGACGCGGCCGACAAGCGCCGGATCGCGATCCTGCGGGCTGGCGTCGCCACGCACGGGCTCTCGAACGCCCTGCCGCACTTCCGGCTCAACGCCAGCCAGATCCACAACGCGGTGCGCCGGGTGATCGACCTCGAGGGCGAACCCACCGATGCGGCCCGCCGCCGCTCGCACCTCGCGACGATCCACGCGCTCCTGAACGACGTGCGGCCGGTGGCGGTGGATTTCGGGGCGCTCGCCGCCGAGCGGGCCTCGGCCGCCCGGCTGATGATGACGATCGCCCAGATCCTCAAGCACGTGGATGGCACCCATCCGGTGCGCTTCCTGATCGCCGAGACCGAGACCGGCTACACCCTGCTCGCCGCCCTCTGGCTCGCGCGCCATTACGGCATTGCCGACAAGCTGGAGATCACGCCGCTGTTCGAGACGGCGAGCGCCCTGGAGCAGGGCATCCGGGTGCTCGACGACGCGCTGCGCAACCCGCACTGGCGCCAGTACCTCAAGCGCATCGGCCGGCTGACCGTGCAGTTCGGCTACTCGGATTCCGGCCGCTATGTCGGCCAGCTCGCCGCCACCTTCTGGATCGAGCGCCTGCGCCTGCGCATCACCGAGATGCTGGTCCAGAACGGGCTGGCCGATATCGAGCTCGCGATCTTCGACACGCATGGCGAATCGATCGGACGCGGCGCCCACCCGACCTCCCTGCGCGACCGCCTCGCCTATCTCGCGCCGGAGGATGCCCGCGACCGCGCCCGCAAGGCCGGCATCAAGGTCCGGCTCGAATCAAGCTTCCAGGGCACCGACGGCTACCTGCTGTTCGGCACCGAAGCCCTGGCCGAGGCCAGCGTCGCGCGCATCAGTGAGCACGTCTACGCCCTCGACATCGTGGAGGACGATACCTTCGCGGATTACGCCCTCAGCGACGCGAATGCGGGTGCTGACCCCAAGGACGACCCGATCTATTCCGAGCCCGACTTCGCCCTCGAATTCTTCACCGCGGCCCGCCAGGACATGGAGGCGCTGGTGGACGATGAGGGCTACGCGGCGCTGCTGGGCACCTTCGGCCCGAGCCTGATCGACCGCACCGGCTCGCGCCCCGTGGCCCGCCAGAGCGACAATGGCGGCCCGGCCCGGATCACCCATCCGCGCCAGATGCGGGCGATCCCCAACAACGCGATCCTGCACCAGCTCGGCTTCCTGGCGAACTCCCTTCACGGGATCGGCCGCGCGGCCCAACGCGGGCCCGACCTGTTCCGCGACATGCGGCGCGATTCGGTGCGCTTCTCCCGGGCCTTCCGGCTGGTGCAACACGCGGCCTCGGTCGGCGACCTCGACGTGCTGCGCGCCTATATCGACACCCTCGACCCGGCCGTGTGGCTGGAGCGGGCGCGGCGCACGCAGAAGGATTTCCGCCGGGACGAACTGGTGGTGATCGCGGGCGCCCTGGAACGGCTCGACCTTGCCTCGGCGCTGCGCAGCCTGTTCGGGCGTCTGACCCGGGACTGGCTGGCCCTGACGGCGGCCGCTCCCGACCTGCCAACCATGTCGACGCGGCTGACGCTGCTGCACGCCCTGCGGCTGGCGCTGATCCACCGGATCTGGTTCCTGGCGGTGCATATCCCCGGCTTCCGGCCACAGGCGGGCGTCTCCCGCGAGCAGTTGCTGGAGCGCTTCCTGCGCCTCGATATCGACGGCTGCCTGAAGCTGCTCGACGAGATCTTTCCGGTCACCCCGGATCCGACGCTGGGCCTGAACTTCGGCGAGCCGGCCGGCCCGCGGGACGTCGGCACCTACGAGGCCGAGCACGCCAACCTGTTCCAGCCGATCCGCCGGATGTTCGAGCAGGTGCGCGAGATCTCCGGGATGATCCAGCACGAGGTCGGGGCGTTCGGGTAAGGTGCGGCGGAGCATTCCGGGGCGCCGGCTGCCCGCATACCGTTTCCGTTTGACGGGATCCGTCCCGTCGTCTTCGCGGGCGGGGCGAAGCAGACCAGAGCGCATCACGCTTGGCGACGGCGCACGATCCTGGATCCGTCGCAGCGCTCGTTGTTCTGAAGGGAACACCGCGACCGAAGCGTCCGATCAAACCGCATGAGGCTGGCCTCCTCGACACGCGTGATCGTCCCCACCCGCCTATGGCGCCGGGGGCATGGCCCAAGAAACACGAGGGACGCGGGACGCCGCGGGAACCCAGGTGTTGTTAGACGCGCGGGATCCGGTCCCCGCGGCGCCCCGCGGCATCGACCGGGCGTGGTCCCCGATCAACGCCGTCTTTCTCGTCGCGGTGTCTGCTCGACGCTCCCGATCCTGCGACGCCCCTGCAGCCGGTCTCGGACGCGGTGACACGCACCGCCGGAACCCGCGAGGATGTCTGTGGCCTTCCAGCCGTTTGCCCGCCTCGTCGTGGACGGGTCCGCAGGTCCCTTGGGGTCGGCCCAGACGGAGGGTCGGCGCGGAGGGCATTTCCTCCCCCCGCCGGGCTCACCCGTTGTCCGCCCGTGATCCGAGACACGCCCCGTATCGGTCACGCCGCCCGGGGCGATGGCGGCTGAGAGCCACCGACGCGGGCACCGCCCTGTCCGGCACGCCCGACCGGTCAGCCACCAGGCGGACCCCCGAAGAGCGCCGCCGGATCACCCCGAAGGATCACCGAGCAGCACCGCGGACAGGTGGCGGCTAATGAGCACAAAATAGGAACATTGTCAAGGGCGGCATCCGCCGACGACCCCTCCCTCCCCCCTCTGCCGGGGAGGGAGAGCCGCGGAGCCAGTTTTCGATCTGCCAAGATCGTAGCCCGCACGGGAGAGGACGCGCGTCGCACTCCGTCATCAGCCGCGTGCCTCAGATCAGGCGACCTCCACCGTTAGCACCGTGCCGTTCATCCCGGCGACACGCACCCGCGCTCCGACCGGAAGGTCCGGCCCCTCGACCCGCCACAGCGTGTCGTCGAATCGGATGCGACCCGTACCCTGCACGATCGGCTCGTCCAGGACACCCACGCGTCCGATCAGCCCGCGGTCTGGCCGGTTCAGATTCTCTCCGCTTCGTCCGGCGCCGCGCCGATGTAGACGCGTCGCACCCGTGACCAGAATGACGGCGAGCCCGGCAAACAGCAGCGTCTGCCCCTGCCACGGCAGCGGAAACGCCGACGCCGCGAGACCGGTGCCAATGGCCGCCAGCCCGAGCCAGATCAGGAACACGCCCGGCACCAGGATCTCGGCCCCCGCCAGCACAAGCCCAGCGATCACCCAGCTCCAGGCAGGCCCGAGAGCTTCGACAAAGGCCGCGAGTGTGGTCACGATCGTCAGGCCCGCGGCGGTGTGACGTTCGGCGGCGTGCCGGCCCGCCGCGGCGGCGTCCCGTCGCCGAACACCGAGCGGGTGAGCTCACCGATGCCCCCGAGGGTGCCGGCGAGCGCCGCCGCCTCGATCGGCACCACCACGACCCGCTGGTTCGGCGCGGTGGCGAGCGCCCGCACGGCGTCGACGTACTTCTCGGCCACCAGGAAGTTCGCCGCCGCGATGTCACCCTCGGCGATCGCCCGGCTGACCAGGCCGGTCGCCTGCGCCTCGGCCTCCGCGGAGCGCTCGCGCGCCTCGGCATCGCGGAACGCGGCCTCCTTGCGGCCCTCCGATTCGAGGATCGCCGATTGCTTGCGCCCCTCCGCCCGCAGGATCTCGGCGGCGCGCTGGCCCTCCGCCTCGAGGATGGAGGCGCGCTTCTCGCGCTCGGCCTTCATCTGGCGAGCCATCGCCCCCGCGAGGTCGGGCGGGAGCAGGATGTCCTTGATCTCGATGCGGTTGATCTTCACGCCCCAGGGCGAGGCGGCCGCATCCATCACCCGCAGCAGGCGCTCGTTGATCTCGTCGCGGTGGGCGAGGAGCTGATCGAGATCCATCCCGCCGACCACCGTACGGATGTTGGTCATGGTCAGGGTCGTGGCCGCGAGGTCGAGATTCGAAACCTCGTAGGAGGCGCGCGCCGCATCGAGCACCTGATAGAAAACCACCGCGTCGATCGTCACCCCGGCATTGTCGCGCGTGAAGGCCTGCTGGCTCGGCACGTCGATCACCTGCTCCATCACGTTGACCCGGCGGCCCACCCGCTCGACGAAGGGGACGATCAGGGCGAGGCCGGCGCCGAGGCTGCGGGCGTAACGCCCGAATCGCTCCACCGTGTAGACGTAGCCCTGCGGCACGATCTTCACCCCGGCCGCGAGCGTCAGGATCACCAGTGCCGCGGCACCGACCGCGAACACGCTCAAGCCGAACGGAAGATTCATCGCCCCCTCCCCGCCCCCTGGAGACCCGACCGCTGTCGGCGCCGCCATTCCGGCTCATGTCCGTAACCGCGGACTGATCCAAATGAACCGGTATCACACCAGCTTGATCATCTTTGGTTCAGGCCGCGGCGCTTAGGAAGTCCGGCAGCGTCGTGCTCGTCGTCGCTCCGGCCCGTCGATGCAACGCTTGGTGAAGAAACCTGCGAGATGATAAACGCCGCCGCGCTACGGAATTAAGTCCTTTCGTATCGTTGCGCGCGGTCGATATCCCTACCCTACGAGAGTTGGTGCGCGCGTGAAGATTGCTGTCCTCGCACATCTCAAATACCCGATCGGCCAGCCCTATGCCGGTGGTCTGGAGATGCACACGCACCTGCTCACCGTCGCCTTGAAACGACGCGGGCACGACGTGACGCTGTTCGCCAGCCGCGGCTCGGATCCGGCGCTCGACCCGGTGATGCTCTGCGATCCGACCGGCGACGCGCTGATGGATCCCGAGCGCGAGGAGGCGATCGACCGCGCCGAGCACGATGCCTACCGGCGGATGATGGACATGGTCGCGGCCGGCGGCTTCGACCTCGTGCACAACAACGCCCTGCATGCCCTGCCTTTGCAGGAGAGCGCCCGGCTCGGCCTGCCCTGGGTGACGGTGCTGCACACGCCGCCCTTCGAGGCTTTGGTGCGCGGCATCGTGAAGGCCGACCCCGACATGGCCTTCCTGGCGGTCTCGCCGTCCCTCGCGCAGGAATGGGCCACGCTCGTGCCCGACGCGCAAGTGGTCGATAACGGCGTCGATCTCTCGAATTTCGCTTACAACGCGGCGGCCGACGCGCCGTCCTACGCCTTCTGGTCCGGCCGGATCGTCCCCGAAAAGGGCCTGCATCTCGCCATCGACGCCGCGCGGGCGGCCGGCCTGCCGCTGGTCTTCGCCGGGCCGAAGCTCAATCCGGCCTATTGGGCGGCCGAGATCGCGCCGCGGCTCGGGCCGGACCTCACGCATCTCGGCCATCTCTCGCACCGGGATCTCGCCCATCATCTCGGCCGCGCCCGGGTGGCGATCGTGTCGCCGCGCTGGGAGGAGCCGTTCGGCCTCGTGGTGGCGGAGGCGTTGGCCTGCGGCACGCCGGTCGCCGCCTTCCGTCGCGGCGCCATGCCCGACATCCTCGACGCGCAATGCGGCCGGCTGGCTGATCCCGACGACGCGCAGGATCTGTCCGTGGCGATCCGGGAGGCCGCTGGCCTGTCGCGCCGCGCCTGCCGCGACCGGGCCGAGGCGCTCTACGACGCCTCCGCGATGACCGCGCGCTATCTCGAAGCCTACGAGGCCGTCATGGCGCGCTGCGCCGAGCGGGCCCGGCCGACCCTGCGGGTCGCGGGCGGGCGCGGCTGACATGAGCGGCCGGCCCGATCTCGCACGCGGCGTCGTCTGCATCCCGGCGCGGAACGAGGCGGAGCGCCTGCCGCTCCTGCTCGCCTCGCTCGCCGGACAGACCGGAGTCCCAACGCCGGTGCGCATCGTCGTGCTGGCCAACAACTGCACGGACGGGACGGTGGCCGCCGTCCGGGCCGGGCAGGAATCGGGGGCCTGGGCGGCGCTGGAGATCCGGCTGATCGAGGCGACGCTTTCCGGTGTGGAAGCCCATGTCGGCACCGCACGGCGCATGGCGCTGGAGGCGGGCGCGGACTGGCTCGCGGTGGACGGCGTTCCGGATGGAGTTCTGCTCACCACCGACGCGGATGCCCGCCTGCCGGCCGATTGGATCGCGGCGAACCTGCGGGCCCTCGAACTGGCCGATGTCGTCGGCGGCCGCCTCGTGATCGACGATGACGGGGATGCCGATCCGCGGCTCGCCGATCTCCATGCTCGGATCGAGCGCTACTGGGCTGGGGTCCGGCGCCTGGAGGATCTCCTCGACCCGCCGCCCTACGATCCGGCCCCGCGCCACGGTGACCATACCGGCGCGAGCCTCGCCGTCCCTGTGTCGCTCTACCGCGCGGTCGGCGGCCTGCCGCCACTGCCCTGCGGCGAGGACAACGCCCTCGTCGGCCTGCTGCGCGCCCACGGTGCCCGCCTGCGCCATTGCCCCGATGTGCGGGTGATGGTCTCGGCCCGTCACCAGGGCCGGGTCTCGGGCGGCATGGCCACCGAGATGGCGCGCCGCGCCCGCGTGCTCGAAGGCGAGGCTTACCTGCTGCCGGAGGCCGGCCATTGGCAAGCGCTGATCCTGCGCCGGGCGGCTCTGCGCCGCGCCTTCCACCTCCAGCCCTCGGACCGCGTCACCGCCTGCGCACGGCTCGGCCTCGGGACCGAAGATCTCGCGGTTCTCGGTCCATGCCCCAACGACATCGCCTTCGTGGAGCGGGCCGACCGGATCCTGGAATCGCGCAGCCTGCCCGCCCGGGAATGCCCCCTCGACCGGGCGCTCGCCGACCTCGACGCTTTAGCCCTGTCGTTGAAGGACGCCGCGTGACCCGCGGCATCGGCTGGTACGTCCACCACCAGGGCGCCGGCCATCTCCAGCGGGCGCGGGCAGTGGCCACCGCCCTGCCACGGCCCTGCACGATCATCGGCACGCTCGCGGGCTTCGACACCGCCGGGCTCGACATCCTCGACCTGCCCGACGACCGTCCCCTCGGCGACGCGGCCTTTGATGGCCGGGACGGCGCGACCGAGCGACCGGAAGCGCTCCACTACGCCCCCCTGAACCATCCCGGCCTCCGCGCCCGCATGGCACGCATCGCCGAATGGGTGGCGCGGACCGATCCGGCGCTGCTCGTGGTCGATGTCTCGGTGGAGGTGGCGCTGTTCGCGCGCCTGCTCTCGGTC
This sequence comes from Methylobacterium phyllostachyos, assembly GCF_900103445.1. Lineage (GTDB taxonomy): Bacteria > Pseudomonadota > Alphaproteobacteria > Rhizobiales > Beijerinckiaceae > Methylobacterium > Methylobacterium phyllostachyos. The sequence continues at coordinate 215,845 of NZ_FNHS01000001.1, forward strand.
CCGACCCTGGTGGTGCGGCTCGCCGGCACCCGGACCGATCAGCCGCATTGCGAAGCTTTTCGGAGTGCGAGCCGCGTGCTCGCGCCGTTTCCCGAAGCGCTGGACGGCGCGGGCGTACCCGAATGGGTTCGGGCCAAGACGGTCTACGCGGGCTTCCTCACCGGACCGGCCTTGACCGCGACCGAGGCGAGCCACGACATCGTGGTGGTGTTCGGCCAGGGCGGCGCGGGCGGCGACAGGCCCGCGCTGGCTGCGGCGGCGCGGGCCGTGCCCGACCGGACATGGCATGTGCTGGGCCCGGTCTCGGGTTCGGGCGCGATCCCCGACAACCTGCACCTGCACGGCTGGGTCCCGGACGTCGCGGCATACGTGGCGCGAGCCGCCCTGTTGGTCGGCGGCGGGGGCGATGGGGTCGTGGCCCTTGCGGCGGCGCAGGCCAAGCGTTTCCTCTGCCTGCCGGAGCCACGGGCCTACGGCGAGCAGACCGAGAAAGCGGCAGCCCTGGCCCGGCTCGGCGCCGCCATCGTGCACGTGGGGTGGCCCGAAGCCTCCGCATGGCCGGGCTTGATCCAGGCGGGGCTCGCCCTCGATCCGGCGGTGATCGGCGGGTTGCACAGCCCGACCGCGGTGATCGACTGCGCCGCGGCGATCGATGCGCTCGCGGGCTCGTTCGAACAAAAATGAAAACGGCGTCTGCCTCATCGGCAGACGCCTGTTCAACGCGGTGCGACGGAACGAAGAGGCTTACGAGATCAGGTTGAGCTCGGCGGCCTCGATCCCGTCGGCCCGGATCGCGTCCGGAATCGCGGAGAAATCCCGGTATCCGGCCTCGCGCGCCATAGCGTCGAGGGCCGTCTGTTCGTCGTTGGCAGCGCCGGTCCAGAGCACCGCGCCGCTCTTCGTCTGCTTGATCTGATAGATGCTCATCGAACCTTCTCCGGTCGTGAGAAGACCATTGCCCAGTTAACGCCGCGGTTCGCAGCCGGTTGCAGGACAAAGCGTGGAAAAGCAGGCCATCTCGCCGACGCGAAGCATGCGGCGCGCGGTCCGGCGACGGCATCCACCGCAGGCGTTATACTCGGTCTCCTTAAGCACCCTGCGCCATGAAATCGCCGACCTACTCGGCAAGGGAGCGGCGTAACCAATCGAGCGCCGACTGCGAGGCCCTGTCGTGAAATTCTTCCGTTGGCGCGCGTCCCGCCTCGGTCTCCTGTGCGGGCTCGCGGTTCTCGCCACGGCGCCGGCTTCGACGCCGCTCTTGGCCGTCGAGAGCGCCGCCGTCCCCGATGCCGCCGCCATCGCCCCCGCCGTGACCGTCGTCCCGGCCGAGAGCCGGGAGATCGTCGAGCGGGCCGTTGTCACCGGCACCCTCGTGCCCCGGGACGAGATCCTGGTCTCCCCGGAGGTCGAGGGGCTGCGCATCACCGAATTGCTCGTCGAGGAGGGCGACCGCGTCACCAAGGGGCAGGTGCTCGCCCGGCTGTCGCTGGAGATGATCGCGACCCAGGAGGCCTCGAACGCGGCGGCGATCGCCCGGGCGCAGGCATCCATCGTCCAGGCGCAGAGCCAGATCGTCCAGGCGGAGGCCGCCAACGTCGAGGCCAAGCAGGCGCTGGAACGCGCGCAGGCGCTCGCCAAGACCGGCAACGCCACGGCGGCCGTGCTGGAACAGCGCGTCTCGGCGGCGCAGGGCGCGGAAGGCCGCCTCGCCGCCGCGAAGGGCGGGCTGCAATCGGCCCAGGCCGACCTCGCCACAGCCAGGGCCGCCGGGGCCGAGATTGCCCTACGGCGCGCCCGCACTGACATCCGGGCGCCCGAGGCCGGGATCGTCAACCGCCGCACCGCCCGGATCGGCGCCACAGCCACCGCAGTCGGGGAGCCCCTGTTCCGGCTGATCGCTCGCGGCGAGATCGAGCTGGAGGGCGAGGTGCCCGAAACCTCGCTGGCGCGGATCCAGGTCGGCAACCCGGCGAGCCTCGATCTCGATGACGGCCGGCACATCAAGGGCAAGGTCCGCCGGGTCTATCCCGAGGTCGACCGAGCGACCCGCCTCGGCAAGGTCCGCATCCGCCTGGGCGACGACCCGGCCCTGCGCATCGGCGCCTTCGCCCGCGGCAATGTGGAGGTGGCCCGCCGGACAGGCGTCGCGGTCCCGGTCTCCAGCCTGCTCTACGCCGCGGACGGCCGCGCCAGCGTGCTCGTCGTGAAGGACGGTCGCGTCGAATCGCGCACCGTCGACACCGGTCTGTCGGCGGACGGCTACACCGAATTGCGCTCCGGCGTCGCCGCCGGCGAGAGCGTCGTAGCCCGAGCCGGTAGCTTCCTGCGCGACGGCGACCGGGTGCGGGCCGTGGCTTCCCCCGGCAGTACCCCCATGGCCGCCCCGATGGCCGACGCGGACCCGCGGTAGGACCGAGCCATGCGCCTCAACGTCTCCGCCTGGGCGATCCGCAAGCCGCTCCCATCGGTGGTGCTGTTCCTCGTCCTGATGATCCTCGGGCTGGTGAGCTTCCGCTCGCTGCCGATTACCCGATTCCCGAACATCGATATTCCGATCGTCTCGGTGACGATCACGCAATCGGGTGCCGCGCCCGCGGAGCTTCAGACCCAGGTCACCAAGTGGGTCGAGGACTCGATCGCCGGTGTGAAAGGCGTCAAGCACATCCTGTCGACGATCACGGAGGGCATCTCCACCACCACGATCGAGTTCCGGCTGGAGGTGAACCAGGATCGGGCGACCAACGACGTCAAGGACGCCATCGCCAAGATCCGCCAGAACCTGCCGCGCACGATCGACGAGCCGATCGTCTCCCGCGTCGAGATCGCCGGCCTGCCCATCATGGTCTACGGCGCCTCCGCGCCCGCCATGACGCCTGAGGACCTGTCATGGTTCGTGGACGACGTGGTCGCCCGCGGCCTCCAGAGCGTGAAGGGCGTGGGCGGCGTCGAGCGCCTGGGCGGCGTCGCCCGCGAGATCCGCGTGACCCTGAAGCCCGACCGGCTGCTGGCGCTCGGGATCACCGCCGCGGACGTGAACCGGCAATTGCGCCTGACCTCCGCCGACATGGCCGGCGGCCGGGCCGAGATCGGCGGCCAAGAGCAGTCGATCCGGGCGCTCGCCGCCTCGGCGAGCCTGGAGACGCTGGCCAAGACCTCGATCGTCGTGCCGGGCAACCGCAAGGTCCGCCTCGACGAGTTGGCGACCCTCTCCGACACCGCCGAGGAGCCCCGCACCTTCGCGCGCTTCAACGGCGAGCCGGTGGTCGCCTTCGCGATTTCCCGGGCCAGCGGCGCCAGCGACGCCGACGTGTCGGTGGGTGTCGCCAAGAAGATCGCGGCGCTTCATGCGGCGAACCCGAACGTCCGGTTCGACCTGATCGACACCAGCGTCGACAACACGATCGGCAACTATCACTCGGCCATGATGGGCCTGATCGAGGGCGCCGCCCTCGCGGTCATCGTCGTGCTGCTGTTCCTGCGCGACTGGCGGGCGACGCTGATCGCCGCGGTGGCGCTGCCGCTCTCGGTGCTGCCGACCTTCTGGGTGATGAGCGCGCTGGGCTTCTCGCTCAACGCCGTGAGCCTCCTGGCGATCACGCTGGTCACCGGCATCCTGGTGGACGACGCGATCGTGGAGATCGAGAACATCGTCCGGCATATGCGGATGGGGAAGTCACCCTACCGCGCCGCCCTGGAGGCCGCCGACGAGATCGGGCTCGCGGTCATCGCCATCACGGCGACCATCATGGCGATCTTCTCGCCCGTGTCGTTCATGGGCGGCATCGCCGGCCAGTACTTCAAGCAATTCGGACTGACGATCGCGGCGGCAGTGTTCATGTCGCTGCTCGTGGCGCGGCTGATCACGCCGCTGCTCGCCGCCTACTTCCTGCGGGACCACGGTCCGGACCATACGCGCGACGGCTTCATCATGCGCGGCTACACCCGCCTCGTGGCGTGGTCGGTGCGCCACAAGTTCATCACGCTGGTGCTCGGCATCGCGTGCTTTGCCGGCTCCATCGCCTCGACGGGGCTGCTGCCCGCGGGCTTCCTGCCGGCGGAGGATCAGGCACGCACCCTGTTCGTCCTCGAACTGCCGCCGGGCGCCCGACTTCAGGACACGGTCCGGGTGAGCGATCGGATTGAGGCGAAGATCCGCGAACTGCCTGAAGTGAAGAGCGTGTTCGTCGATGGCGGCCGGCAATTGCCGGGCAAGAAGGAGGTCCGGCTCGCGAGCCTGACCATCAACCTCACACCGAAGAACACCCGACACCGCACACAGAAGCAGGTCGATGCCGAGGTCGCCGCGATCCTGCGCGAGGAGCCGGATCTCCGCTTCTGGGCGCTGCGTGAGAACGGGCAGCGTGATCTCGCGCTGATCATCGCCGGCCCCGACAAGGCGGTGGTGGCGGACGTCGCCGCCAAATTGCAACGCGAGGCGGCTCAGATCCCGCACCTCGTCAACGTGATGTCGACGGCGCCGCTGGACCGGACCGAGGTTCGGATCCGGCCGAAACCCGCGGTGGCGGCCGATCTCGGCGTCTCCACCGACACGATCGCCGAGACCGTGCGGGTCGGGACGATCGGCGACATCGGCATGAACCTCGCCAAGTTCAACGCCACGGACCGGCAGATCCCGATCCGGGTGCAGCTCCCCGAGAGTCTGCGCGGCCGGCTTTCCGAGTTCGAGACCCTGAAGGTGCCGGTGAAGGGCGGGGCCGCGGTGCCGCTCGCGACCGTCGCCGATATCAGCCTGGGCCAGGGGCCGACCGGCATCGACCGCTACGACCGCGCGGTGCGGGTGGCGCTGGAGGGCGACATGCAGGGCTCGGACGCCCTGGCCGAGCTGATCAGCCAGGTGATGAACCTGCCGACCGCGAAGAACCTGCCGCCTGGGGTGACGATCAGCCAGACCGGCGATGCCGAGGTGATGGGCGAGGTCTTCGAAGGATTCGCGCTCGCCATGGGCGCCGGCCTGATGATGGTGTTCGGCGTGCTGATCCTGCTGTTTGGCAACTTCCTGCAGCCGCTGACCATCCTGTTCTCGCTGCCGCTCTCGATCGGCGGCGCGATCCTGGCCCTGCTGATCTGCCATATGCCGATCTCGATGCCGGTGGTGATCGGTATCCTGATGCTGATGGGCGTGGTCACCAAGAACGCCATCATGCTGGTCGACTTCGCCGTGGAGCAGATCCGCGCGGGGGTCGATCGCAACGAGGCGATCGTCGATGCCGGCCGCAAGCGCGCCCGGCCCATCGTGATGACCACGATCGCCATGGCGGCCGGCATGGTGCCCTCCGCGCTGGCCTACGGGATCGGCGGCGAGTTCCGCTCGCCGATGGCGGTGGCGGTGATCGGCGGCCTGCTCGTCTCCACGGTGCTGTCGCTGGTTTTCGTGCCGGCGATCTTCGTGCTGATGGACGACCTGTCGCGCCTGTTGAAGCGGCTGTTCGGCCGCTTCGTGGGCGAGCGGGACGACCCGGAGGATGAGCCCGCGTTCGACCCGGCGCATCCGGCCAATGACGGGCGCCCGGCGCCACCGCGGATCGCCGCCGAATAGGCGATCCGCATTGCGTACGGCGCCTCGATGCGCTGTGACTCCCGCCGACGAATCGAACGGAGAACGGGCAAGCGATGTCGGGTGGTCATGGGGCGGTCGAGGGTTCGAACAAGCGCGTGGCGCTGCTGATCTCGGTCCTGGCTTTGTTCCTCGCCTTCAGCGAGACCCTGGGCAAGGCGTCGCAGACGGATTCGATCGGCGCCAATGTCGAGGCCGCCAACCAGTGGGCCTACTTCCAGGCCCGTACGATCCGCTCGACCGTGCTCAAGACCGCCGACGAGGCGCTGGCGCTGGTGCCGCCCGGCCCGAACCAGGACGCGATCGCGGCTAAGCGCGCCGAATGGGCCAAGACCCTGGCGCGCTGGGATTCGGAGCCCGCGACCGGCGAAGGCCGCAAGGAGCTGTCCGAGAAGGCCCGCGCCTCGGAGGGCCGGCGCGACCTCGCGCTTCTGCGCTACCACCATTACGAGCTGGCCTCGGCGGCCTTCCAGATCGGCATCGTGCTGGCCTCCGCGGAGGTGATCACCGGGATCGCGCTGCTGGTCTTCGCCGGTGGCTTCCTGGGGCTCGCCGGGGCGGCGCTCCTCGGCTTCGGCTACCTCGCGCCGCACGCCCTGCCGTTCTTCCACTGAAGACCACGTTCCGCCGGACTGGACGTGCGGCACGGACACTTATCTTCACGGCATACTTCCGGGGGGTACGATGCCGAACGAGACCAAGACCCAGGGACGCCTGACGCGGATCGCCAGCGCGATCTTCCTGCAAACCGAGCACACGATCTATGCGGCGCTCGGGCTCCTGCTGGCGCTCACTGCGCTGGTTGCGCTGATTGACGCGGCCGGATTGACCCTGGATGCGTTCAAGGCCCTCGGAAACGCCCAGCAGATCCTGGAGGTGGTCGACCGGCTGCTGTTCCTACTGATGCTGATCGAGATCCTGCACACGGTGCGGGTCTCGATGCGGTCGGGCACGCTGACCTGCGAGCCGTTCCTGATCGTCGGGCTGATCGCCTCGATCCGGCGGGTTCTGGTCATCACCCTGCAATCCTCGGAGATCATGCACGCCAAGGACTGGTCGCCCGAGAAGCAGGCGCTGTTCCAGGCCTCGATGATCGAGCTCGGCGTGCTGGCAGGGCTGATCATCACCATGGTCTTCGCGATCTTCCTGCTCCACCGCGCCCGGGACGACGGGAAGCCGGCGGGCGATGAATCGGCGAGCAACGAGCACTGAAGACCCACAGTGCAGCACCTGCCAAGCAAGGCCGGGGGTGCTATGCTCGATTCCGTAAAACCGTTTCGCTCGATACTTAGCAATTGCTCGGAAGCTGCAGGCCGTCGGGTTTTCCGATGTCCAGGCCGACGCGGTCACGGGTGTGATCCGCGATACGCGCGAGGGCGATCTGACGACCTTGGTGACGACGTCAGATCTCAGTTCGGAATTTGCACTGGTCCGTTCCGACCTCAAGGCGGAGACTGCCCCCTCGTCCGGTCCGATCTTAGCGCCGAGATTGGTCTCGTCAGAACCGAGATCGCCGACACGCGGTACGAGATCCTGAAATGGGTGCTCTCGGCGATCGGCTTCCCGGCAATCGTGGTCGTTGGCGCCATCGTTGCAGTGGCCAAAGGGCTGAACTGATCACGCGTTCAGGCATCGCTCAGTTCATCCGCAAAATCGCGGCGTTGAGCAGCGTCGCGAAGGCCACCCAGGCGGCGTAGGGCACGAGCAGCCAAGCCGCGAGCCGGTCGAACCGCCAAGTCAGCCGGATCGTCCAGAGCACCATCACCAGCAGCATCGCCACTACGACCAGCCCGGTGCCGATCGCGTGAGCGGTGAAGAAGACCGGCGTCCAGGCCGCGTTGAGCGCGATCTGCACCAGGAACGCCGCGAGGGCCAGCCACCAGCCTTCCCGGCTCGGACCGGTGCGCGGCCTCGCCCCGAGCAGCCGCCAGAGGGAGAGCGCGATCATCGTGTAGAGGATCGTCCAAGCCACCGGAAACACCCAGTTCGGCGGGTTGAAGACCGGCTTGTTCAGGCCCGCGTACCAGCCTGGAATCTCGGCCTGCGTCGCCACGGACCCGATCATTGCGGTGGCGGCCACCGGCAGGGTCGCGGCCGCGAGCCGAAGCCAGCGCGGCAGGGTGGAGGCTACGGGGACATGGGTGGCGGCGGTCATCTCGTCCAACTCCGAGGGCGCGGCTTGCCGGACGCCATGGCCCATGGCACGCGCCCGTTTTCATCCGCCGGGAATCGCCAGATGTCACAGCCTAACGCGCCGGAGAGGCCGGCGGATACACAGACAGACGGAACGCCGGCTTTCGCGCGGAAAAGCCTCGCCGCGCAGGCGATGGGCCGGATCGAGCCCGAGACCCGCGCGGTGGTGATGCCGTTGCATGTCGCCACGACCTTCATCCGCGACCCCGATAACGGCTACAGCTCGGGCTACTGCTACGCCCGGCCCGACAACGCCACGGTGCGCGAGGCCGAATCGGTCCTGGCGATGCTGGAGGGCGCAGCAGCCGGCGCCCTGCTGTTCGGTTCCGGGATGGCGGCGGCGACGGCCGTATTCGGCGCGCTGGAGCCGGGCGATCACGTGGTCGCAGGCACCGTCATGTATTGGGCGCTGAAGCGCTGGCTGCGGGAGGAGGCCCCCCGGCGCGGGCTCACTCTGTCCTTCGTCGACACGGACGATCTGGTCGCCCTGCGCACCGCAATCGAGCCGGGCCGGACCAAGCTCGTCTGGATCGAGACCCCCGGCAATCCGCTCTGGACCGTCACCGATATCGCGGCCGCGACGGAGATCGCCCATGCGGCCGGGGCCCGACTGGCGGTCGATTCCACCGCCGCCTCTCCGGTACATACGCGCCCCCTGGAACTGGGTGCCGACCTCGTGATGCACTCGGCCACCAAGATCCTCAACGGCCATTCCGACGTGGTGGCGGGGGTGCTGGCCGGCGCGCGGGACGACGCGTTCTGGAAACGGATCGGGGGGATCCGCGCCGGCAGCGGCGGCATTCTCGGCCCCTTCGAGGCCTATCTGCTCATGCGTTCGCTGCGAACCCTGCATCTGCGGGCAGCGGCACAATCGGCGAGCGCCCTGCGCCTCGCCCAACGCCTGAGCGTGCATCCGCATGTAAGCCGCGTCCTCTATCCGGGCCTAGCCGATGATCCCGGACATGCGGTCGCCCTGCGGCAGATGCGGGACGGGTTCGGCTTCATGCTGTCGATCCGGGTGGCGGGCGGCGAGGCCGACGCCATCGCCACAGCGGCCCGGGTGCGGCTGTGGAAGCGCGCCACCTCGCTCGGCGGCGTCGAGAGCCTCATCGAGCACCGCGCCTCGGTCGAGGGTGCGGGGAGCCCCTGCCCACCCGATCTCCTGCGCCTCTCCACGGGCATCGAGGACACGGACGATCTCTTCGCCGACCTCGACCAGGCGCTGCGCGGCGCGCAGGCAGGCTGATCGGTGAGAGCGCGTGGTGCCGAACGGACGTCTGGCGCGTTGTCCGGCAAATCCGCCGGCGCCGAGCGGCTTACACGCCGGGCGCCCCTTATCGCGAGCCCTCCGTCATGACGACCCGTTTCCACGCGATGGTGCCGAGCACCCTCGCCCTCCTCACACTGGCGCTCGCGCCGGCGCCCGCCCGCGCCGACACGGTCCCGTCCCTGGATGTCGAGCAGACCTGCCGATCCGCCCAGGTCGCCAACACGTCGATCAGCGATCAGGCCAATTACGATGGCTGCCTCCGCTCCGAGCGGGAGGCCAAGAAGGAGGCCGAGCGCCATTGGGGCAACTACACCCCGGCGGCCAAGCGGCAGTGTCAGAATCAGTTCAAGGCTGGTGGCTACCCGTCCTACGTCGAGATGGTGACCTGCCTCGAACTCGCCTCCGGCACCGTTCCGACACAGAGCACCGAAGGCGGCCAAGCCGTCGGCGGTCCCGGATCGCCGCGGGACGTGAAGGCGCAGCGGGAAGGCGGCGCCAACCTCACCAAGGAACCGCCCGCAAGCCAACGCACGAATCCCATGAAGGTGCTGGACAACAACTAGGTCAGAGGGGGGACTGCTTCCGCGCGACGGGAGCCGGTCATCCATTCGCCCCGCGCCGGGGTACGACGGCGGCGGCATGCTATGAGCGGCGCTTCCGCCCATTGGTAGGCCGCCTGCCCCCGTGAACGCCCTCGCCATCATCGCCCCGATCTTCGGGATCGTCCTGATCGGCTGGGGGGCGGCGCTCACGGGGCTGCTCTCCGACAAGGTGAGCGACGGCCTGTCCGAATACGTCTTCGCGGTCGCCGTGCCGGCACTGATCATCGCGACGCTGACGAAGCCGGGGATGAGCGGGACCGTGGCGTGGTCCTACTGGGTCTCGTATTTCGGCGGTGCCGGCATCTCCTGGTTCGTCGGCACGTTGATTGCCCGGCGTCGTGCCGGGATCGAGCGGCGGGGGGCGATCCTGCACGGCTTCGCGGCGAGCCAGTCGAACACCGTGTTCGTCGGCGTGCCGATGATCCTGCAGGCCTACGGCGAGGACGGCGCCTTCCCGCTGTTCATGCTGCTCGCCGTCCACCTGCCGCTGATGATGGGCTGTGCCACCTTCCTGATCGAATCCGATTCCGGGTTGCCGGTCCTGGCGCGGATACGGGGGCTCGCCCTGGTGCTCCTGAAGAACCCGATCTTCGTGGCGCTCCTCGTCGGCATGGCGATGAAGGGCCTCGGCCTCACCCCCGCCGGGATGGTCCGGTCCCTGATCGATGCCTTCGCGGGGACGGCCTCGACCTGCGCGCTGGTGGCGCTGGGGGCTGGGCTGAAGCGTTACCGGGTGCTGTTCGACCTCAAGGGCGCGCTGGTGATCGCAGCGCTGAAGAACCTCCTGCACCCGCTGGCGGTCTGGGTGCTGGCCTTCCACGTCTTCACCATGCCCCCCGCCTACGCGGGCGTCGCAACCCTGTTCGCCGCCATGCCGGTAGGCATCAACGCCTACCTGCTGGCGGCGCGCTACCGGACCGAGACCGGGATGGTCGCGGCTTCGGTGCTCGTCTCCACCCTCATGGCGCCGCTCACCACCGTGGCGTGGCTGATGCTCCTCGGCCGGGCGTGACGGCAGCGCCTCGGCGTCACCCGGCCCGTTGGACGATCGCCGGGCCGGGTCTAGTGTGACGCCAAGCGCGAGCCTGTGAGGCTCCGCGCAACCTCTGCAGGCGAGGATCCCCCATGAACGCTCCGATGCGCCCCCCGGGCAGCGCCTCCCCGTCCGCCCCGGCCTCGCCGCGCTTCGTCTGGGACGACCCCTTCCTCTTGGAGGACCAGCTGACCGAGGACGAGCGGGCGATCCGCGACGTGGCCCAGAGCTTCGCGCAGGAGCAGCTCCTGCCCGGGATCGTCGAGGCCTACGCCAACGAGAAGACCGATCCAGACCTGTTCCGGAAAATGGGCGAACTCGGGCTGCTCGGCGTCACCCTGCCCGAGGAGTACGGCTGCGCGGGCGCCTCCTACGTCGCCTACGGGCTGGTGGCGCGGGCGGTCGAGGCGGTGGATTCCGGCTACCGCTCGATGATGAGCGTGCAATCCTCCCTCGTCATGTACCCGATCCACGCCTACGGCTCGGAGGAACAGCGCCAGAAGTTCCTGCCGAAGCTCGCTTCGGGCGAGTGGATCGGCTGCTTCGGCCTCACCGAGCCCGATGCCGGCTCGGACCCGGCCGGCATGAAGACCAAGGCCGAGACAATCGACGGCGGCTACCGGATCTCGGGCGCCAAGATGTGGATCTCGAACGCACCCTTCGCGGACGTGTTCGTGGTCTGGGCGAAGTCCGAGGCGCATGAGGGTGCGATCCGAGGCTTCATCCTGGAGAAGGGCATGAAGGGCCTCTCCGCCCCGACGTTGAAGGGCAAGCTCAGCCTACGCGCCTCCACCACCGGCGAGATCGTCATGGACGGCGTGGAGGTCGGCGAGGACGCGCTGCTGCCGAACGTCTCCGGCCTCAAAGGGCCGTTCGGCTGCCTCAACCGGGCGCGCTACGGCATCTCCTGGGGCGCGATGGGCGCCGCCGAGGATTGCTGGCATCGGGCGCGGAATTACACGCTGGAGCGCAAGCAGTTCGGGCGCCCCCTCGCGCAGACACAATTGGTTCAGAAGAAGCTGGCCGACATGCAGACCGAGATCGCCCTCGGGCTCCAGGCATCGCTCCGGGTCGGGCGGCTGATGGACGAGGGCAAGATGGCGCCCGAGATGATCAGCCTCGTCAAGCGCAACAATTGCGGCAAGGCCCTCGACATCGCCCGGACCGCCCGGGACATGCACGGCGGCAACGGCATCATGGGCGAGTACCATGTGATGCGCCACGCCCAGAACCTCGAGACGGTCAACACCTACGAGGGCACGCACGACGTCCACGCCCTGATCCTGGGCCGGGCCCAGACGGGGCTGCAGGCGTTCTTCTGAGATCCGCCGGTTATTTCGGGCGTCTCACCCGGGATAACCGGCCCGCTGCCGCCGCCGACACTGGTCGCGTCCCCGCCACGGCCTATGACACGGTCTAGATTGGGCGCCGCGGCTTCGGCGCGGCATCGGCGGGGAACAAATCGGACATGACGGCAGCCCTGCGGGTGGCGGTGGCCTGGGCGACGGTTCTCGCCTTCGCATGGTTCGGCAAGGGCTGGCTCGCCGACCTGTCGCAGCCGCTCGTCGCCGGGGGGCTGTTCGCGTGGCTGCTGGCGGTGATCGTGTGGTCTGCCTTCGGCGTCGTGCACGAGGCCGAGGAGATCGCCCACCGGCTCGGCGAGCCGCTCGGCACGCTGGTGCTGACCCTCTCCATCGTGATCATCGAGGTGGCGCTGATCTCGGCCGTGATGCTCTCGGCCAAGGACGCGCCGACGCTCGGCCGCGACACGATGTTCGCGGTGCTGATGATCGTGCTGAACGGCGTGGTCGGGCTCGGCCTGCTGGTCGGCGGCCTGCGTCACCACCAGCAGCGCTATAACCTGCAGGGGGCCTCCGCCTTCCTGTCGGTGATCATCCCGCTGACCACCATCGCGCTGATCATCCCGAACTTCACCAGCTCGACCAGCGACGGCACGCTGACGACCCTGCAAGCCGTGGCCTTCTCGGTGTTCACCCTGGCGCTCTACGGCGTGTTCCTGCTGATCCAGACCGGCCGGCACAGCGAATTCTTCATCGACGCGGAGGCCCGCGAGGCCGAGCATCCGGCCGAGACCCCCACCGTCTCGGGCGGCAGCATCGTCAAGCATCTCGGCCTGCTGCTGGCCAACGTCGTGCCGATCGTGATTCTGGCCAAGAGCCTGGCGGTGATCCTCGATCACGGCATCGCGGCGCTGGGCGCCCCCACGGCGCTCGGCGGCGTGCTGATCGCCGCCATCGTGTTCACGCCCGAGGGGATCTCCGCCCTGAAGGCGGTGGCGCGCAACGAATTGCAGCGGGCGATCAACCTGTGCCTGGGCGCGGCGACCTCGACGGTCGGCCTGACCGTGCCGGCCGTTTTGGCGATCGGGCTGCTCACCGGGCAGACCGTCGTGCTCGGCCTCAAGCCCACCGAGATGACCCTGCTCGCCGTGACGCTGATCCTCAGCGCCCAGACGTTTTCCGGCACCCGCACCACGGTGCTGGAGGGGGCGGTCCACCTCGTGCTGTTCTTCGTCTACCTCGTGCTGATCTTCAGCCCGTAACACGATCGTTGTTCGGGCCCTTCGCCTGACGCATCCCAACCGTCTTTGCGAGCGGAGCGAAGCAACCCAGCGGCGCCACGATCACCGATGTCGTGCGGCCCTGGATTGCGTCGCTCCGCTCGCAAAGATGGAAGCGCCGACACAATCACCCGGAAACGCGAAATCCAGTCTCACGCCCCGAACCGCTCCGTGCGGATCACCCCCGGCGCCACGCCGGCCGCCATGATCAGGTCGGAGGCCGCCGCCACGAAGCGGTTCGAGCCGCAGAGGAAGACCTTGCCGGGGGGCCCGGTCCGGCGCAGCGCCTCGGCGACGAGGCCGGCATCGATCCGCTTCCCGCCCGGGTCCCGCGTCGTCGCGAGGTGGAGCGAGAAGCCGGGATCCTCCGCCGCCAGCCGTTCCAGCTCGGGGAGCGCGATCGCCTCGGCCCGGGTGCGGACGGAGTAGATCAAAGCCGCCGGAATCTCCCGCCAGCCCTGCGCCCGCCGCCGCAGCATGGCCAGCAACGGCACCACACCGGAGCCGCCGCCGCCGAGGAGCAGCGGGCCCCCGTCCGGCCCGTCCCACGAGAAGGAGCCGCCGATCGGCCCGCGCAGCTCCACCTGATCACCGACCGCGGCGACGCCCGTGAACCAGCCCGAGACCTCGCCATCCGGCAGGCCCTCGATCAGCAATTCCAGGGTGCCGCTGCCATCCTGAGCCGAGGCAACCGAGTAGCTGCGCTGGGCCTGATAGCCGTCCTCGGCGGTGAGCCGGACATCGACGTGCTGGCCCGCCCGGTAGCTTTCCGCCAGCGGGCAGCGCAGCCGGACGCTCGTCACGTGCGGCGTCACCGGCGCGATGGCGGTGATTGCGGCCCGGTGCCAATGGAAGACGATCGGCTCAGTCACCGGTGTAGCGCTGCTCACGCCAGGGATCCCCGTACATGTGATAGCCGCGCAACTCCCAGAAGCCGGCGGTGTCGGTCGTGGTGAAGCGCAGGCCCTTCACCCATTTGGCGCTCTTCCAGAAGTAGAGGTGTGGCACGAACAGCCGCGCCGGGCCGCCATGGTCCGGGTGGATCGGCTGGCCGGCATAGCGCGTCGCCACAAGGGCTCGGCCGCCGACGAGATCAGCCACCGGCACGTTGGTGGTGTAGTCGTCATAGGATTCCGCCAGCAGATACGGCGTCGGCGCCGCGATCCCGGCATCGGCCAGCAGATCGTCGAAGCTCACGCCCTCCCAGGCGGTGTCGAACTTCGACCACTTGGTGACGCAGTGGATGTCCCCATGCCATGTGGTCCGGGGCAGCGCCTCGAACGCCTCCCAGCTCCACGTCTTGATCGGGCGGGAGCCCTGGCGCAGCGTGAACTGCCACGTGGCGAGATCGACCGTCGGGTTCGGGCCGATCTGGAGGATCGGGAAATCGTCGGTCAGGTACTGGCCGGGCGGCAGGCGCGCGCCGGTCTCGGGCGGCTGCCTGCGCCCGACGAAACCCCGTGTCACCATGCCGGCCTCCACTGCGCGCCCGATCGATCAGGTTTGGTGCGGCACAACACCCCACGTCAAGCCGCCGAACTCCGTCATGTGCGGCCGAACAAACGCCCCAAAGCTCAGGCGTGCTAGCAGGACTGTGCCGATGTCCGGCACGAATCGCCTGCTTCCAGGGGGATGTCATGAAGTACCTACTCGCGACGAGCCTTGTCGTCGGGAGCCTCGCCACGCTGGCGCCCGCCGCCCAGGCCCGCGACGGCATCGGCGCCGGCGGCGCGGCGGCCCTCGGCGTGCTCGGCGGCCTCGCGGTCGGCGGCGCCATCGCGTCGGCCAACAACGGCTATTACCCGGGCCGCCCGGTCTACCGCGCTCCGCCGCCGGTCTACGTCGAAGAGGATTACGGCCCGGTCTGCCACTTCGAGCGCCGTCGGACGATCGATCCCTACGGCGACGTCTACATCCGCCGCGTCCGCGTCTGCGAGTAGGAGCCTCTCACAGAACTCCCGCTGCGCTGTCGCGGCCAGGGGGAGACCTCCCGGTGAACGGGAGTTTTGTGAGGCGCTCTAAGCGGTCTCCGGCGCGGGCTCGACGGCCCGCCCCGGCTTCAATCGCTCGGCACAGGCGATGCCGCCGAGCACCAGCGCCAGGGCGATCCCTTCCGTCGCCCCGAACGGCTCGCCGACCAGCAGGACGGCGAGGATCGCGCCGAAGATCGGCACGAGATTGACGAACAGGCCGGCCCGGTTCGGGCCGATCAGTTCCACCCCGCGCATGAAGAAGAGCTGCGACAGCAGCGAGGGCCCGAGGCCGACGAACAGCACCATGGCCCAGCCCTCCGGGCCCGGCCAGACGGCGTGGCCGGCGGCCCACTCGACGGCGAGCGGTGGCAGCGAGGTCACGAAGGCGGCGACCGCCATGGCGGCGAAGAACGCCAGCCCCGAGACTTTGGGCCGAGTCGGCAGGAAGATCGTGTAGCCCGCGTAGAGCAGGCACGCCCCAAACACCAAGACATCGCCACGGTTGAAGGCGAGGTGCGTGAGCACCGCAAGGTCGCCGTGGGTGGCGGCGAGCCCCGCGCCGATCAGCGTCAGGACCACGCCCGCCATCTGCCCGGCGGTCACCGGAATCCGGTAGGCCACGCGGTTCAGGACGATTACGAGGACCGGGATCGCCCCCTGGAACAGCGCGAGGTTGATCGCCCCGGTATAGGCGCCGGCAGCGTAGAACAGGCAGTTGAAGGCCGTATAGCCCAAGCCGCCCATCAGAAGGATGCGCAGCCAGTGCGGGCGCAGCAGCGGCCACGCCGCGGCGAGCTTGCGCCCGGCGAAGGGCATGAGCGCCGCGCAGGCCACCGCCCAGCGCAATGTCGTGATGACCTGAGGCGAGATGTGCCCCGGCGCCCAGCGGCTGGTGACCGCATTCCCGGCCCAGAGCAGCGCCGTGAGCGTGAGCAGACCGTAAGCGGGTGCGGCCGAAGGTGGGCGGGCCGCCCGCTCCGAACTCAACGGCGGCGGAACTGGCCGCCCCGGACGGGCGGACGCGGGCCGGAGGAGCGCTCGTCCTTGTGGCGGAACACGAGGCGGCCCTTCTCGAGGTCGTAGGGCGACATCTCGACCGTGACCCGGTCACCCGCCAGCGTCTTGATGCGGTTCTTCTTCATCTTGCCGGCCGTGTAGGCCACGATCTCGTGGCCCTGGTCGAGCTGCACGCGGTAGCGCGCATCCGGCAGGATCTCGATGACGAGACCATCGAACTGCATCAATTCTTCTTTTGCCATGCACCTTCTCCAGTCGGACCGTCCGGCAGCAGGCGTTCCGGCAACACGTCTCGGGCTATCAATCGAGCTCGGGAAACGCCGCAGGGCGCGGATCCGATCCGACGGATCGACCGCGCCAGCTCAGCAGCACGCTTGCATTTAGTCGCCGCAGGAACCCGCCGCAAGTCACGGACAGCGGACTCGGTTCGTTATCGACCGCTGACGTCGACCAAGACCTCCGTTCGACCTCTTCTTTGGCCACCATGACGCCGAAGAACGCACGGCTCGCCCCGATCGCCGGCCGGTCCTTCGCGATTGGGCTTCGGGTCGGCCGGTCATCTCGGCGATCAATGGTACGGCGGCCTACGGAAGACCGGGGGCCACGCGCCGCCAGAAACATCCCGTGCCGCGGCGCGGTCCTAATCGCCCGACGTTGGCATTTTGAATTAAGTGTAGTGAGTCAAACGGCCAAACTTGAAGATGAAGATCAGCCTCATGCTACATCGTCTGATAAAAATTGCCCAGAAATTTCTCAAGATCTTCGGTTCACAGTTGACCTTCGATCGCATGCATGATCTGTTTAGCAACATACATTGACAGCTCAATGGAGCACTTAAGACATTTGCTTAGAATGTAGCTCTATGTATTTATTTTAACTAGCAATCACGTCCGATGATAAATTTACAGATCAAGTCAGAATCAACAATATTCAAAATTTATGAAATGAACCGGTTCAGTAAATCAGCAGATCGGCAGCGAAGGCAAGAAACAAAGATCAATCTTTTGGTCGCGATAAGGCAACAAAGATCGCTTGATCCGGCAGGAGAGTAACATGGTATCCGCAGTCACTTCTTCCTCGTCGGCGTTGAAGGTCCTGCAGACGCAGGCGCCGGAGCAAGCGGCATCCGGGCGGGACGAGCCGGGCCCGGTCCAGCGCTTCCTCGATCCCAGGTCTACCTTGGTCCTCCCTCTCCGATCGCTGGATGCCTTGTTGCAGATGCGAGCCGAACTCCGGCGAGACAGAGATCTAGAACCGCAGGTTCAGCAGGAAGCGCCTCCGGCGTCGAGCGCAAGCCGACCAGAACAGCCGAACACGCCGGCGGTCTGGGTGGAGGCAACAATGCCTTACCGTTCGTGTTTGGACGAATGGAAGTCCAGCATGATGTGGTTACAGGATCATCCGAATATCTTTCCCGATCGCACTGTTCCGTTAGACAGCCCCCTGAGCCCGTGGAACTCGCGTGAAGTCATTCAACAGCTGATATATGAAGACGCACAGCGCATGATCTCGACAACACGCCGACATGCCCTGATCGACAGGGGTCTGGGGGGCCACCAATCAATGGACAGAACATGGCCGGATGATGGGGCACAGATCAGAAATACGGCTCACGGGCAGTGGTATGACGACAATCAGTTCCCCGATCAGAAAAGCGACGAGGACTTTTTTCGGGAAATCAGGGTCTATACTTTGTATGGGCCAAATCTAACTCTTTCGATTGATCCTTATAACCCGGTGTCTAAAGCGCTCCTACAGGGTACGGCGCAGATCATCCGCGCCACCGATGTACCTGGATTTCGTAATTTCCAGGGCAGACACACCACCTATACGTACGACTCGACGGCCAACCGATACGAATGGGCTGGGACGATGGTGGAAAGCTATAACAATGGCCCCCGGATCCTAGAAGATGTTAAGAAGAAAAATCCCACCATGGAGGTGGTTTTGGTCTACGGCGACGACTTCACCCATGACGACGCTGCATTCATCCTGTATCCTAAGACTAGCTCAGCCGCCCAGTAACTGTGTCGGATCCGGGCCGACAAATCGGCAACGCGACCCCATCAGCGCAAGCTGAAGAAAGGGATCGTGGAAAGGCACCGCACCTACCCGTGAGGCTGACGCCGTCTGAGCGAACCGCCGCCACACGCGTCCCAAAGCCGGAAAAGTCATGTTTGCGGCCGTCGGTGTGATGACAACGATACACTTTCCGTCATCGACACGCTGGGCTGGCTTTCACGGCTCGGCAGGTTCGTGGCCGGCATAGTCGAGGCGGCCGTCCGGCGTCCGGCGCCAAACCCGCACCACGACCGGACCATTGGCACGATCCCTGGTCCGATCGCCGCGCGCGTCGAAGCCGACCGGCCCGAGCACGGTGCTGGCCGGCTGACCGCCACGCAGCGCCTCAGCCACCTTGCGGCCATCGGCGATCCGGCCGGTCTTCGGATCGGCCGCGCGGGCCCGCTCGGCCGCCCGGTACAGCAGTTCCACCGCCGCGTAGGCCTCGGCCGCCACGCTCTCCGCCTCCGGGCTGCGCGCGACCGGCTTGCCACCCCGGGGATCGGGCAGGCGCGGCGGATCGGGGGCGAGCGTCATGACGGTGCCCTCCCCGGCCGGGCCGGCCGCCGTCGCGAAGCCGGGATCCAGAATCCCGTCGCTCGCCACCAGGGTGGCGCCGAGCCCGGCCTGCCGCATCGCATGGAGCAGGGTCGCGGCCTCAGGCGCGAGCCCACCGAAATACACCGCCTCGACCCGCGCTGCCTTCAACTTGGAAACGAGATCCGAGAGGTCGCGCGTGCCGCGGGGAAAGCCGTCGAACAGCACCTCGGGCGCACCGGCCTCCTTCAGCTGTGCCGCCACCGCGTCGGCGAGGCCGCGGCCGAACGTCGAACGGTCGTTGAGGATAGCGACGCGGCGGCCCGCAAAAGCCTTGGCGAGGTAGGCTCCCGCCGCCCGGCCCTGCTGCGCATCGCTGGGGGTCAGCCGGAAGAGGTTCCAGAGGCCGCGGCTGGTGAGCGGCGTGTAGGTCGCGCCCGGCGTCACCACGACGGCGCCGGCATCCTCGTAGACGGACGCCGCCGCGGCGACGGCGCCGGATTCGAACGGCCCGACCACGAGGCGCACGCCATCCGCCGTCAGCTTCCGGGCGACCGCGGCGGCCTGCTTGGCCTCCCCGCCATCGTCGGCCGGCACCAGGACCAGCCGGGGGCGCCCACCGGCCGCCCGGTTGAGATCGGCCACCGCCTGCTCGGCCCCCTGCCGGAGGCCCTGGCCGAAGGCGGCGTCCGGGCCCGTCAGCGGGGCCGAGAGGCCGATCCGTATCGGCGCCTGCGCTGCGGCCGGAACCGCGGCCAGGGCGAGGAGGCCCGCGAGGGCCAAGGTGAGACGTCGGATCATGGCGGCACTCTATGACCCGCCGGGTGGCTTCCGGAAGACCCGGCTCCGGCATCGGCCGATGCTGCCCGGCGGAAAACCAGCCCTACACCGTGTGAGCGAATCGGGATGCTGATACGCGCGGAAGCGCTGGCGGGCGGGCGCGATGTGCGGAATAAGGGCGTCGCCCCGGCCCGTCGCCGGACCTGCCGGCGCGCCGACGCGTCGCCGACCAAGACCCTCTGGGACGATTGACGATCATGACCTCGCTGTTCGCCGGCATCCAGGACGCGCCGCTCGATCCGATCATGCGCCTGTTCGAGGCCTTCAACGCCGACCCGAGCCCCAAGAAGCTCAACCTCGTGGTCGGCGTGTACACGGATGCGGACGGCAAGGTGCCGCGCCTGCGCGCCGTGCAGACTGCCGAGAAGCGCTGGATCGAGAAGGGCCTGCCGAAGACCTACCGGCCGATCGAGGGGACCAAGCCGTTCCGCGACGCGGTCCAGGAGCTGCTATTCGGCAAGGGTGCGCCGATCCTGTCGCAGAACCGCACCGCGACGCTCCAGAGCATCGGCGGCACCGGTGCCTTGAAGACCGGCGCGGACGTGCTGGCCAAGCTCTATCCGAACGCCAAGGTGGCGGTGAGCAACCCGAGCTGGGAGAACCACAAGGCGCTGTTCACCCAGGCCGGCTTCACCGTGGTCGATTACCCCTATTTCTCAGCCGAGACCGGCGGCGCCGACTATCCGGCCATGAAGGCCTATCTCCAGGATCTGCCGAAGGGCTCGATCGTGGTGCTGCACGCCTGCTGCCACAACCCGACCGGCGCCGATCTCAGCCTCGACGAGTGGCGCGACCTCGTGCCCCTGATGGCCGAAAACGGCCTGATCCCGTTCCTCGACATCGCCTACCAGGGCTTTGGCAACGGCCTGGACGCCGATGCCGAGCCGGTGCGCCTGTTCGCCGAGTCGGGCCAGGAATTCCTGGTCGCCTCCTCGTTCTCGAAGTCGTTCTCGCTCTACGGCGAGCGCGTCGGGGCGCTGACCATCGTGGCCGAGAACCCGGCCGCGAAGACGAAGGTCGAGGCCTTCGCCAAGCGCCTCGTCCGGGCGAGCTACTCGAACCCGCACACCCACGGCGCCGCGATCGTCGAGATCGTGCTCACCGATCCGGAGCTGCGGGCCGATTGGGAGCGGGAACTCGCCGAGATGCGCGACCGGATCCGCGCCATGCGCGAGCGGATGGCCGACAGCCTGCAGCAGCGCCACCCCGAGCGCGGCTTCGACGCCATCAAGACGCAGAAGGGCATGTTCTCCTACACGGGCCTCAGCCCCGCCGAGGCCACCCGCCTGCGCGAGGAGCACGAGGTCTACGCGCTGGAGACCGGCCGGATCTGCGTGGCGGCGGTCAACAGCCACAACATCGATCACGTCATCGACGCGATCGACGCGGTGGTGAAGGGCTGACCCGGTGGCGGCCCTCAAGCGCGTCTGCCGGTTCAACGTCTGGATCAACCCGGTCTTCGACGAACGGCTGAGGGCCGAGCCTGATATCGACCTGCAGGTCGGCGATCTGCAGGGTCCGGAGGACGTACTCCAAGCGCTGTTGCGGGAGGCGCACGTCTTCCACGTCTCGCCCGCGCGGGACGAGCTGCCGCGCCGCTGGCACGTCACCGACGCGCTGCTGGCGGAGTGCCCGAACTTGCTCGCCGTCTCGTCGGGCGGTGCGGGCTTCGACACGGTCGATGCCGCCGCCTGTACGCGGGCCGGCGTCGCGGTGGTCAATCAAGTCGGCGGCAACGCCCAGTCGGTCGCCGAGCTGGCGATCGGTTTGATGCTCGCCGTCTCGCGAAAAATCTGCGTGTCGGACCGGCTGCTCCGGACGGCGCGCGGCTTCTCGCGGGAATCGCTGATGGGACACGAGATCGGCGGCGCGACGCTGGGGCTCGTCGGGATCGGGCATACCGGCCGCGCCGTCGCCAAGCTCGCGCGCGGCTTCGATATGCGGGTCCTGGCCTATGATCCGCTGCTGTCAGCCGAGGAAATCCGGGCGCGCGGCGCCGAGCCTGTGGACCGGGCGCGACTGCTCGCAGAATCCGACATCGTGTCCCTGCACTGCCCGCTGGACGACACGACCCGCGGCAGCTTCGACGCCAAAGCCTACGCGGCGATGAAGCCGGGGGGGCTGTTCATCACCACGGCCCGCGGCGGCGTACATGACGAGGCCGCCCTCGCCGAGGCGCTGACCTCCGGGCATCTGGCGGGGGCGGGTCTAGACGTCTGGGCACCGGAACCGCCGCCGCTGGATTCAGGGCTGCTCAAGCTCGACACTGTCGTGGCGACCTATCACACGGCCGGCGTCACCCACGAGGCGCGCCGCAACGTCGCCGCCTGGGGCGCAGAGCAGATCATTGGGTTGCTCAAAGGCGAGACCCCGCCGCGACTGGTCAACCCGGAGGTCTGGCCGGCCGTGCTGGAGCGGCGGGCGCGATTGCTGGGCTGAGCGCATCGTCTCTGCGAGCGCAGCGAAGCAACCCAGGGCAGCGGAACATCAGGAAGCGTGGCGCTGCTGGATTGCTTCGCTCCGCTCCCAAAGACGGCGGTGATGTTGAAGTGAACTCGCTAAACCGCCGCGCTCATCCAGCCTAAGCCAGCCTCGGTGCCCCCCGCGGGATGGTACTCGCAGCCGACGAAGCCGGCATAGCCGACCTCTTCCAGCGCCGCGAAGATCGGGTCGAACGCGATCGTGCCGCTCCCCGGCTCGTGCCGGCCGGGATCGTCAGCGATCTGGACATGGGCGATGAGGGCAGCGTGGTCGCGGATCAGCGCCGCCGGATCGTGGCCGAGGCACACGCAGTGATAGGCATCGAACAGCAGCTTGACGTTGTCGCGGCCGATGGTCCGGATCGCATCCACCGCGACCAGCGGATCGTCGATCACGTAGTTGGCGATCGAGCCCGGGCCGATCGGCTCGACGATCACCGTCATGCCCCTCGCCTTGGCGGCATCGGCCGCGAAGGCGAGGTTTTCCAGGTAGGTATCCCAGAGCCGCCCCTGCTCGACTCCGGCTGGCCGCACGCCCGCCATCGGGTGGACCATCCGGCAGCCGAGCTGTTCGACATAATCGAGCGTCGGCGCAATCGTGGAACGGTAATACTCCACCTTGTCGGGCAAAGCCGCAAAACCCTTCTCGCCCTTTGCGGCGTCGCCGGCCGGGAATCCGGTCTGGACCAGCGGCACGCCCGCCCGCTCCAGCCAGGCCGCCACCTCCCGGGCCGGCGTGGCGAACAGATTCGGATGCTCCACCGCCCGGAAGCCGGCCCTGGCGGCGGCCGCGAAGCGCTCGGCGAGGGGCAGCTCCGTGAACAGGAAGCCGCAATGGCCGCTGAGGCGATCCTTGTAGGCACCGAGCTTCATGGTCAGGCGCTCCGGCCGGTTTCGATCATCGCGCGCATCCGGTCCACCGCCGCATGGGGGGCGGTCAGGACCGGGACGGAGACCGCCTTCCGCACCGCTTCGGAGGCCCGGGAGGTGGAGAAATGCGCCAGCATGATCGCGTCACACTCGGCGAGGTCCGGCGCGCGCTCGGCGATCAGCCGGTTGTGGGTCTCGGCATCGCCGGCGCGGAGCCGCGCCATGGCGTCGTCGACCAGGATCGTCCGCAGGGTTGCCGGGCGTCCGGCTTGGCCCACGAACTCCTCGAACTCGTCGGTCATCGTCCCGATGGACGGCCCGAAGGTCGCCAGCATGCCGATGCGCTGCCCTTTCGCGATCGCGGCGCGGAACATCGCCTCGTTGGGCTTGAGCACCGGCACCGGCACCGTCTCGATCAGCCGGTCGATCGCCGGCCCGAAAGCCGAGCAGGTGATCAGGATGCCGTCCGCGCCCATGTCGTGGCCGTAGCGGCCGAACCGCACGAAGCGCTCGATCATGCCCTCGGAGATGTCCCCGGGCTCCTTGGCCCGGTCCGCCGACAGGCCGTCATCGAGGAGGTTCACCGTCTCGGCCTCGGGCCACTTTTCCGCAAAGGCGGCCTGGATCGGCGCCATGGCGACCGGCGTCGCGTGCAGGAGGACGATGCGGGGCGCCATGGGATTGTCCGGGTTGCGTACGAGGGCGTTTCACGCGTTGTAAGCGATTTCAAAAGGGTGGCACAATAGCGCCAATCATCCGGCGTCGAGGCGGGGCGGCGCCGTGCTAGCACGCAGGATCAGCTCGGCGTCGATCTCGGTCAGCCGCACCATCGGACGCCCCTGGATCCGGGCGATCAGGTGGTCCCCGGCGGCGTGGCCGATCTCGGCCGAATGGATGCGGATCGTGGTCAGCGGCGGGTCGAGAAAGGGTGCGAAATCGGAATCGTTGTGGCCGATCACCGACAGGTCGCCCGGCACCGAGAGCCCGCGGGCCCGCGCCTCGATCATCGCCCCGAAGGCGATCTGGTCGGTGCCGCAGATGATCGCGGTGGGCGGCCTACCCCCGGCTAGCATCTGGCGGAAGCCGTCGCGGCCGCCGCCGATGCCGTAGGAGATCTCGATGTCGTGCTCGGGTGCGAGGCGCAACCCGCGGGCCGCCAGCGCCTGCGCGATGCCGGTCACCCGGGCGCCGCCGCGGTCGTTGTCCTTGCGCAGGCCGGAGATCACCCCGATCCGGCGATGGCCGAGATCCATCAGGTAGTTGGCCGCGCGGGCCGCCGAGGCGGCGTTGTCGAAGCCGACGCAGGGGTGCTCGCGCGAGAGGCTGAAGGTCTGCACCATCGGGATGCCCGAGCGGGTGATCCGCGCGTAAAGATCAGGGTGGTGGATGTCACCGACCAGCATCAGCCCGTCGACCCCCCGTTCGAGCAGGAAGGTCGCCTCGCGCAATTCGTCCTCGAGGTCGTAGCCGGCATTGGCGGCGATGAGCGTGTAGCCCGCCTGCCGCAGCCGGTCCTGCACGCACGACAGGACGCGGACGAAGGCCTCGTTCTCGATGTTGGGCACGACCGCGCCCACCGCCATGAACCGGCGCGTCGAGAGCGCCCGGGCGGCGCCGTTGGCCACGAAGCCGAGATCCTGCGCGGCGCGCATCACGGCCTCGCGCTTGTCGGCCCGGACGCCGGCGGAGCCGTTGAGCACCCGGGATACCGTTGCAGTGGAGACGCCGGCGCGGCGGGCCACGTCCAGGGCCACCGGGCTGCGCCCCGGCGGTTCGAGGATGTCGTCCGACAGGTTCAGCACCGATCTCGTTCTCCCTGCGCCCTTGTGGGTCCGGCAGTATATTGACACTCCTCCGCGGGGCTGGCTATCTGAAAGCGCTTTCAGAAACCGTCCTTCGTGACGGAGCGCAGGGAGGCCCTGATGGCGACACTCGACCACCCGGCCTCCGGATCGGGAACGCCCGAGCGCGACTCGCCGACCGTGGGCGGGGCCGATGCGACCGCGGCGGGGATCGCCGCGCCGCAGGCGATCGTCACCAGCCTCAAGCGCAGCGACGCGGTCACGCCCTACCGGTTCCGCGACCTGCTGGCGCTCGACGATTTCGAGCGGCACGCCAAGCGGCTCCTGCCGCCGATGATCTTTCAGTACGTCTCGGGCGGGGTCGAGACAGGCTCCGCCCTGGCGCACAGCCGCGGCGCCTATGCCGACTACGCCCTCATTCCCCGGCTGATGCGGGACACCTCGGCGCGCGATACCGCCACCACGCTGTTCGGCCACACCTATGCGGCCCCCTTCGGGATCGGCCCGCTCGGCGGGGCCGCCTTCATCGCCTATCGGGGCGACCTCGCGCTCGCCGAGGCGGCGCGGCGGATGAACCTGCCGATGTGTCTCAGCGCCTCCTCGCTGATCAAGCTGGAGGATGTCTACGCCCAGAACCCGCAGGCGTGGTTCCAGGGCTACCTGCCCGGCGACCAAACCCGGATCGACCGCCTGCTCGATCGGGTGGCGGCGACCGGCTACCGGACCTTCGTGGTCACCGCCGACACGCCGACGCTGGGCAACCGCGAGCACAACACCCGCAGCGGCTTCTCCATGCCGATCAAGGTCACGCCGAAGGTGGCGTGGCAGAGCGCGACCCACCCACGCTGGCTGCTGGGCACCGTCGCCCGCACCTTCCTCAAGCACGGCGCGCCGCATTTCGAGAACACCGAGGCCGAGCGTGGGCCGCCGATGATGTCGCAGGGGGCGGTGCGCAACACCATCGCGCGCGATCAGCTCTCGTGGAAGAACCTGGAGGCGATCCGCAAGCGCTGGACCGGCAACCTCCTCGTGAAGGGCCTGCTCGCCCCCGAGGATGTCGAGATCGCCCGCGAATGCGGCGCCGACGGCGTGATCCTCTCGACCCATGGCGGCCGCCAGCTCGACTACGCCGTCGCGCCGCTCGACGTGCTGCCGGAAATCGCCGCGCGGAAGAGCGGCCTGAAGATCATCGTCGACAGCGGCATCCGCCGGGGCACCGACGTGATGAAGGCCCTGGCGCTCGGCGCCGATTTCGTCCTGCTCGGCCGGCCCTTCATCTTCGGCGCGGCGCTCGGCGGGGCGGCGGGCGTCGAGCACGCCATGCGGATCCTCAAGGAGGAGCTCAACCGCGACATGGCGCTGATCGGGATCAACCGCCTGTCCGAGCTGAACCCCGATTTCCTGCGCCGCGTCCCCCGTCGGACCTGAACCGGAGCGCCGCATGAGTGACCCCGCGCCCCTCGGACTCGCCTTCGTCGGCTGTTTCACCACCGAGCGGCGCCGGGCGCGCGGCCGGGGCATCGATGTCTACCGGACCGGGGGCGGGCTGGAAGGCTGGACGCATCTCGGCCGGGTCGAGGGCCTGACCAATCCGTCCTTCCTCGTCGCGGATCCGGCGCGCGCGGGACTCTACACGGTGCAGGGCGACGGCGAGCAGGCCAGCGCCTTCGCAGTGTCGCCAGATGGCACCGTGCACGCCCGCGGCAGCGCCGCCACGGGCGGCACCAACAGCGTGCATCAGGCCCTCGACCCGACCGGGCGCTTCCTGATCGTGGCCAACTACGCCAGCGGCTCGGTCGCGTTGATGCCGGTGCGTTCCGATGGTGGCCTGGAACCGGCCTGCCATGTCCTGCCGCTGCCGGGCGATCCGGGTCCGCACCGGACCGAGCAGGCCTGCGCCCACCCGCATCATGTGGTCCTGTCGCCCGACGGGCGGCACGTGCTCGTGCCCGACAAGGGGCTCGACCGGGTCTTCGTGTTGGCGGTCGACGGCGAGCGCCTGGCGATCGTGTCGGAGGCCGCGATGCGGCCCGGGGCGGGACCGCGCCACATCGCGTTCCACCCGCGGGGCCCCCTCGCCTTCCTGGTCAACGAGTTGGACTCGAGCGTCGCGACCTGCCGCTGGGACGGGGAGGCCGGGACGCTGACGCCGCTCCACCTCGCCCCGACCCTGCCGCCCGACTTCTTCGGCGCCAGCACGGCCGCCGCCATCGTGGTCACGCCGGACGGGCGGTTCGTCTACGTGTCGAATCGGGGGCAGGACGGGATCGCGCGCTTCCGGGTGGACGAGACGGGTCGGCTCGACCCCGCCGGCTGGACGCCCTCGGGCGGGCGCGATCCGCGCTTCATGGTGCTGGCGCCGGACGGGCGGCACCTCCTCGTCGCCAACGAACAGGGCGACAGCCTCGTCGAATTCGCCATCGAGGCCGAGAGCGGGAATCTGACCCGCACGGGATCACGGCCGAGCCTCAGCCCCTGCACGATCGCGTTTCTGTGACTGAGGCGCCCGAACGCACGACCGTCTTTGCGAGCGGAGCGAAGCAATCCAGCAGGGCCACACTCACAGGCGTCGCGCTGCCCTGGGTCGCTTCGCTGCGCGCGCGATGACGGAAGGATCGACCCGGTCTAACCTTAGAAAAAAACAATAAAACTTATGTTCAGTCTGGAGGAAACCCCATGCTCGCCAAGCGCTACAGGTTCTTGATCGCCTTCCTGCTGTTCATAGCCGGGATCATCAACTACATGGACCGCGCCGCGCTCGGCGTGGCGGCGCCCTTCGTCAAGCAGGACCTCAACCTGTCGCCCTCGGAACTCGGGGTAATCTTCTCGACCTTCTTCTTCGGCTACGCCCTGTTCGCCTTCGTGGGCGGCCAGCTCGCCGACCTCTACGGCCCGCGCAGCGTCTACAGCTGGGCCGCCGCGTCCTGGTCGGTCCTGTGCATGCTCACCGGGGCGGTCACCGGCTTCGCCCAGATGTTCGTGGTCCGCTCCCTGTTCGGCTTCGCCGAGGGGCCGATGAACTCCACCACGAACCGCACCCTCACCACGTGGTTCCCCCGCGAGGAGACCGCCCGGACCATCGGCTTCACCTTCTCGGGCCAGACGGTCGGCAGCGCCATCGCGGCCCCCGTGGTCGGCCTGCTGGCGATCCAGTACGGTTGGCGGGTCGCCTTCGTGGCGATCGGCGCCGTCGGCCTGCTCTGGGTGGTGGCGTGGCGCCTGCTGATGACCGACCGGCCCCAGGACAATCCCCGCGTCAGCCCGGAGGAGATCGCCCTGATCGAGCGCAGCCGGGCGGTCACGCATCTCCCGCCGTCCGACCATGCCCGCTCGCTCAAGGAATACCTGTTCCTCCCGAGCACCCTGTCGCTGGGCCTCGGCATGTTCGCGGTGAACTACACCGTCTACATCTTCCTCTCGTGGCTCCCGAGCTATCTCACCGACGGCCTGCACATGCCGGTCAAGGAGATGGCGCTCGTCGCCTCGATCCCCTGGGCCTGCGGCTTCGTCGGCTATGTCGGCGGCGGAATTCTCGCCGACGCCCTCTACAAGCGCATGGGCGACAAGCTCACGGCGCGGAAGATCACCACCATCGTCCCGCTCGCCATCGCGGGGGTGGCGCTGATCGCCGTCAACGCCGCGCCGAATGCCACCGTCGCCGTCGGATTGATCGCGCTGTCCGTCCTGATGCTGACGAGTTCCGTGCAATCCTGCTGGGCGACGATCCACGAACTGGTGCCCGAGACCCGCGTCGGCGGGGTGAGCGGCTTCATCCACCTCCTGAGCAACATCTCGGGCATCATCGGGCCGACCGCCACGGGCTTCGCCGTGCAGTATCTCGGCGGCTACGCCAGCGCCTTCGTGATCGCGGCCCTGATCGCGGCGGCGGGCGTCATCGCCATGACGATCTTCGTCCGGCGGCCCCGCCTGCCCGCGTCGGCCGCCCCCCTCGATGCGGCCAAGGTCGCCTGAATCCGGAGCATCCATGAGCACCGAGACCGTCCCGCAAAGACCCGTCCTGCTGACCGGCGCCTCGGGCGCCCTCGGGCGCGTGCTGACCCGCGCGCTCGGCGAGGCCGGCTGGACGCTGCGGCTCACCGACCGGGTCCCCTTCCCCGATCCGTTGCCGGAGGGGGCCCGCTTCCAGCGCGCCGATCTGGAGGACGGCCCCGCGATCCTGCGGCTGGCGGAGGGCTGCGGGACGATCCTGCATTTCGGCGGGATCTCGGTGGAGCATCCGTTCGAGACGGTGATCGGCCCGAACATCCGCGGCCTCTATCACGCCTACGAGGCGGCCCGCCGGGAGGGGGCGCGGATGGTGTTCGCATCCTCGAACCACACCATCGGCTTCCACGAACGGTCCGCGGTGCTGGACGACGACTGCGCCCTGAAGCCGGACGGCTATTACGGCCTGTCCAAGGCCTATGGTGAGCTGATGGGCGGCCTGTACCGCGACAAGCACGGGGTCGAGAGCGCCTTCCTGCGGATCGGCTCCTGCTTCCCGGAGCCCACCGACGCGCGGATGCTGGCGACGTGGCTGTCCTACGCCGACCTCACCCGCCTCGTGATGCGCGCGACCCTGGCACCGAACCTCGGCCCCGACGGGACGGTCGTGATCTGGGGCGCCTCGAAGAACAGCCGCATGACGTGGTGGGGCCGGGACGGGCGCGACACGATCGGCTGGGCGCCGCAGGACAGCGCCGATTCCTACGCTCAGGCGCTTGAGGGCAAGACGAGCGGCAACCCGGTGGTGGAACGCTACCAGGGTGGCGGATTCACGGGGATCGACTTTTCCCGGGGGGATTCAGGGAATTCGTAATCCGCCGACGGCGCGCCTGCCCCCCTCTGCGGGGGAGGGAGATGCGCGGACGGGCCTTCGAGTCCGACTGGGCGGATCGTCAGATCGACCAGCGCAAAAAAGAGATTGATGGACCCCGACATGACCGACGCTCCACCCCCGACCCAGCTGAAATGCGCCCTCGTGGTGCGCGGCGCCTTCGACGCGCATGTCATCCCGGCCTTCGAGGCGGCGGGTGGGCGGACGGCGATCCACTGGGCACCGACGACCGTCATCATGAAGGCGCTCGAAGCCGGCGAGACCGCCGACGCGGTGCTGGTCCTGTCGGACGCCATGGAGCGCCTGATCGCCGAGAACCGGGTCGAACCGGAGACGCGGGTGAACGCGGTGCGCTCGCGCTACGGCCTCGCCGTGAAGGCGGGGGCGCCACACCCGGACATCTCGACCGTCGAGGCGCTGAAGCAGACGCTCTTGGCGGCACGCTCGGTCGCCTATTCGCGCACGGGCGCCAGCGGGATCTACTTCGCAGGCCTGCTGCCGCGGCTTGGCCTCGCCGAGGCGGTCAACGCCAAGGCCACCATCATCCCGCAGGGTTTCACGGCGGAGAAGCTGGTCTCCGGTGAGGCCGACATCGCGGTCCAGCAGATCAGCGAATTGATGGTGGTGCCGGGGATCGAGGTGGTCGGGCCCTTCCCCGAGCCGGTGCAGGAGGTGACGACCTTCGCGGCCGCGATCCTGCGGAATGCGACCGATCGGGCGGGCGCCGCGCGCTTCCTCGCCGGGCTGACGACACCGGAGGCCGCGGACGCCTACCGGGCGAGCGGGCTGGAGCCAGCCTTCTGACCGGCTCGGGTATCCCCGCGCACCGATCAGCCACCTCCAAGAAACAAATATCCCGCGAGGAAACCATGGCCCCGAGCGAACAGGACCGGATCGTCCGACAGGTGTTCTTCCGGCTAATGCCGCTGCTCTTCATCGGCTACGTCATGGCCTATGTCGACCGGATCAATGTCGGCTTTGCGGCCCTGCGGATGAACGCTGATCTCGGCATCGGCCCGGCCGTGTTCGGGCTCGGCGCCGGGATCTTCTTCATCGGCTATTTCCTGTTCGAGGTGCCGAGCAACCTGATCCTGGAGAAGGTCGGCGCCCGGCGCTGGATCGCCCGGATCATGATCACCTGGGGCCTGCTCTCGGCCGCGATGATGTTCGTTCAGGGCGCGACGAGCTTCCTCGTCCTGCGCTTCCTGCTCGGGGCCGCGGAGGCCGGGTTCTACCCAGGCGTGATCCTCTACCTGACCTACTGGTTCCCCAAGGCCTATCGCGCCCGGATCTTCGGCGCCTTCGCGGTGGGAATCCCGGTTTCGCTGGCGATCGGCGCACCGCTCTCGACCGCGATCCTGCAGCTCGACGGGATGCTGGGTCTCAAGGGCTGGCAATGGCTGTTCCTGCTGGAGGGCATCCCGACCACGCTGTTCGGCTTCGTCTTCCTGGCGCTGATCCCGGACCGTCCCAAGGATGCGCACTGGCTCGCGCCCACCGACCGGACGGCCCTCCAGGCGGTGATCGACGCGGAGCAGCGCATGGTGGCGGCGACCCACGGCACCAGCCTGCGCCGGGCCTTCGCGGATCCGCGGCTGATCGCCCTGTCGTTCATTTACTTCGCCAACACGGGCGCCAATCTCGGCCTCGCGTTCTTCCTGCCGCAGATCCTCAAGAGCACCGGCCTCTCGGACATGCAGACCGGCCTGATGACTGCGGTGCCGTACGTGTTCGGGGTGGTGGGCGGCCTGACGATCGGCTGGATCTCGGATCGGACCAACGACCGGCGGCTGACGCTGGCGGGCGCACTCCTGCTCACGGCGACGGGCCTCGCGCTCGCGGGCTTCGCGACCGGCTCGCTCTGGGCCGTCGCCTTCATGGCGGTGGCGGCGGCCGGCCTCTACGGCGGCAAGGCGCCGTTCTGGGCGCTGCCCTCGGTGTTCCTCTCCGGCAGCGCGGCGGCGGGCGGCATCGCGCTGATCAACTGCGTGGGCAATCTCGGCGGCTTCGTCGCGCCCTCGATCGTGGGCTGGATCCGCGAGACCAGCGGCAGCTTCGAGGCCGGCCTGTACTTCCTGGCGGCGCTGGCCTTCTCGGCGGTCATCGTGACCTTGCTGGTCGTCAACGCACGGTTCGGTGACGCGCGACCCGCCAAGGGCCCCGCGGCCGTTCCGGCGGGCGCATCGCGCCGCTGAGGCAATCCGGCGCGGGATCGGCCCGGCCCCGCGCCGATAACGACGCGGGTGGCCCCATCCGGCGGTTCGCGACCGCAAAAAAGTCCTTATGCTCGTGCTGTCCGGGCACCCAATCCCGTCCGACCGGATCGCGCCCTCCATGCTGAAGACCGCCTTCGTTGCTGCCCGCGATCGTCAGCGGCTGTCGGAGATCGCGACGATCCTGATCGGCTTCGGCGTCACCCGCGTCGTGGACCGCCTCGGCCTGCGCTACCTGCCCCTGCTGCCGCGGCGCCGGCCACGGGTCGACGTCACCCGCCTGTCGGAGCCGGAACGGCTGCGCCGGGCGATCGAGGCGCTGGGGCCCACCTTCATCAAGTTCGGGCAGGTTTTGGCGAGCCGGCCGGACCTCCTGTCGCCGGCCTGGACCGAGGAGTTGCAGAAGCTCCACAGCCAGGTCGTACCCGTTTCCTGGGAGCAGATCGGACCGCAGCTCGAACAGGATCTCGGCGCCCCGCCCCAGGAGGTGTTCGCCGAGTTCAATACCGACCCGATCGCCTCGGCCTCGATCGCGCAGGTCTATCGCGCGCGGTTGCACTCGGGCGAGGACGTGATCGTCAAGGTGCTGCGGCCGAACCTGCGCAAGATCATCGAGGCGGATCTGCGCCTGATGGCGCACGGCGCCCGCATCGTCGAGAACGAGTGGCCCGACATGGCCCGCTACCAGCCGCGGGAGCAGATGCGCCACCTCGCCGAGGGGCTGAACGGCGAGCTCGACCTGCTCAACGAGGCGCGCAACTGCGAGCTTCTGGCCCAGATCTTCGACGACCGCGACGACATCGTCTTCCCGAAGATCCATTGGGAATACTGCTCCGAGCGCGTGCTGGTGCAGGACTTCATTCACGGCATCCCGCCGAACGACGACGCGGCCCTCCGGGCGGCCGGGGTGGACAAGAAGCTGCTCGCGCAGAAGGGTACGGACGCCTTCCTGCAGATGGCGCTGATCGAGGGCGTGTTCCACGCCGATCCGCATCCCGGCAACATGCTGGCGCTGCCGGGCAACAAGATCGGCTTCATCGATTTCGGCATCATCGGCCGGCTGTCGCAGCGCCGCCGCTCACAGCTCCTCGTGCTCATCGGCGCGATGCTCAAGCAGGATGCGGACGGCCTGATGGCCGTACTCCTCGACTGGACGGGCACGAGCAACCCAGATCTCACACGCCTCCAAGTCTCGGCCCAGTCCTTCGTGGAGAGCCATTCCTCGATCCCGCTGAATCTCGGGCTGGTGCTCACCGACTTCATGAACATGGCCCGCGAGAACGACCTCGCGATGCCCACCGACCTCGCCATCCTGTTCAAGGGGCTGGTCACCGCCGATGGCGTGATGCGCCACCTCGACCCGAATTTCGACCTGTTCGCTGCGGCCGGCCCCACCGTCAAGGCCAGCATGCAGACGCAGTTCTCGCTCGGCGCGCTCAAGCAGAAGGCCGAGGCGCTCGGCGTCGGCCTCTATGGGGCGGCCTCGGAACTCCCGACCCTGATCCACCTGATGCTGGTGCGCCTGAAGCAGGGCCGCGTCACGGTCGAGATCGAGGTGAAGGGTCTCGACAAGGTCACCCGCGGCATCGAGCGCGCCGCCGCGCGGGTGGCGGTGGCCCTGGTGGTGGCGGCCTTCGCGACCCAGCTCGCGCCGCGCCTCATCGATCTCGGCACGCCGGTCTTCGTCTCGATCGGCTTGATTATCTTCGTGCTCGGGATCGGCTGGCTCGTCCTGCTGATGCGCAACAAGTAGCTGATTTCGTCACGGAACAGGATTGCAGCATAAGTTTTCGCCTGACGGTGAATACACGCACCGATTGATTATCCCGACCGTCATGCTAGCGTGAGCCATCCAACGATTCGCATGGCTGCGAGCCGGGATCCGGCGCCAGAAGCGGCTCAAGCCGCCGGCGCTCACCCGCTTGCGACAGCGCGTACCTGCGCCTCGCTGGACCTGCTGCGCCGCGCACAAGCGCGCCGCCGGTGGCGAGAAGGGGGCGCGCGATGGAGAGGATCGTCGTATTGCCGCGGGCGGACGGGGCGGAGTACCGCCTCGGTATCCTCGAAGCGGAGAATGCGCGCCTGCGTGATCTGCTGGCGCAGGCAACCGCGCAGGCGGACCGCGAGCGGCAGCGAAGCCGGCGCCTCGGCCGCATCATCGAGGCCGCGAGCCGCGTCGAGGCCGGGAGATTGGCTGGCGAGCGGTTACAGCCCATCACCCTCCCGAAGCGGGATCGGGCGCGCGACCGTCCGGATATCCGGACGCCGCTCGCGGGATTGCGGCCGGCTGCATCGCCGCCAGCGGCCAACGATTATCTGGAGCTGCTCGATCGTGATGGTTGCGTGATCACCGCGTCGGAGGGCGGCCCGGCGCTGTCCGGCGCATGCGACGAGGCGGAGGTCATTGGCCACCCCTGGATCCAGGTTTGGACCCGGCCGGAGGATCGGGACGCCGTCGCCGTCGCCCTGGACCGGGCGCGCCAGGGGCGGCCGAGCCGGTTCCAGGCGCAGCTCGCGGTTGGCGCCGGGATCCGATGGTGGGACGTGGCCGTGACGCCGATCGGCGCGACGCCGGGGAGCCCTGAGCGCATCCTCACGGTCTCGCGCGACATCACCGAGTTGAAGCTCGCCGAGGCGCACCAGACGCTGCTGATGCAGGAACTCGCGCACCGGATGAAGAACACCATCGCCATGGTCCAGGCCGTGGCGGCGCAGACCATGCGCAACGCCGTGTCGCTGGAATCGGCCGGCGAGGCCCTGTCGGCGCGCCTGCTGGCCCTGGCCAAGGCCCACGACGTTCTCCTCCAGGGCTCCTTTGCCCGAGCCTCGCTGGTCGGGTTGGTCGCGGGGGCGGTCTCACTCCACGACGACGGCATGACGGGGCGCTTCCGGATCAGCGGCCCCGACGTGACCCTGGGATCGCGGCACGGCCTGACCCTGGCTTTGATGCTGCACGAACTCGGGACCAACGCAGCCAAATACGGTGCGCTCTCGGTGGCCGACGGACGGGTCGGCATCACCTGGGCGGTGATCGAGGCCGAGAGCGGCCCGCAGCTGCGCTTCCGCTGGGAGGAGACCTGTGGTCCGCCCGTGACCCCGCCCACCCGCAGCGGCTTCGGGACACGCCTCATCGCGCGCAGCCTCGTGCACGGATTCGGCGGCACGGCGCAGCTCAGCTATCCCCCGGAGGGC
This sequence comes from Methylobacterium phyllostachyos, assembly GCF_900103445.1. Taxonomy (GTDB): domain Bacteria; phylum Pseudomonadota; class Alphaproteobacteria; order Rhizobiales; family Beijerinckiaceae; genus Methylobacterium; species Methylobacterium phyllostachyos. The sequence goes on from NZ_FNHS01000001.1 coordinate 250,921, forward strand.
GCTGTCCTGATCTTCGAGGCGCCGCTCGAAGCGGTCACCGTAGACTGACGGCGGTTCCGTCGTTCCGGGGGCATGCGTTCCGGGGGAAGCCAGCCGGATCCGCTCGGGCACCCTTCCTACGGCGAAACGCGCTTCACCCCCCGGCCCCGGCTTCCGCCTGAAGGTTCTGAAGGGCCGCCAGCGTCCGGTCGCGCAGGCGTTCTGCCTCCGCCAACAGGTCCGTCAGATCGTCTCCCGCCTGGGCGGCCTCCTCAAGGGTGCGGCAGGCCCGGGAAAGAGCGTCGCAACCGAGCATGCCCGCCATCGACACGAGCGTGTGCGCCTCGCGCCCGTAATCGGCCGCCGCGCGATCCTGGCCTGCGAAGGCTTCGGCGAGGAACAGCAGGAACCGGTCGACGATGCGGGCAAGCTTCTCCGGTCCGATCACCGCACGGAGTTCGTCGAGCGCCTCCCGGTTTACGAGCGCGTGGGACACGGTCCAACTCCGTGTAGGGACCTGCAGGGCGATCGGAGGATGGCGCAGGCGCGACACAGTCCAGAGACCGGGGTTGACGGATTCGTGACTGCCGCCTGTGTCAACTTTTCGACGCAAGCCTCATCCGCTGCCGACAGTTCCAAGACACCGGCGCCAATCCAGCTCCGAAGGCGAGTTTTCAGTGGATGGACCGACGCTTTCCGCTTCCAACCTCCCGGTAGAGTTGTGGATAGTCGATCCTGAACTTCAAACGTGTATCTTGTTTCGATGCCGAGTGCGTAGCCAGGCGCACCGACAATGCTTAGGGACCGGTCCCGGGCGGGCCGGACGCCGCCGGAGGAGCCCGCGCCGTGACCGATCAAGCGCCGCCGTGACAGCCTACAGCCTGCGGGCCCGGCTCGTCACCCTGTGGATCCTGCTGCTGACCTCCGCCATCGCGACCGCCTATCTGATGTTCGGCGTCTACGCCCAGTCGACCGGCGTGCAGGTGGCCCAGGCGGATGTGACGGTGGGACGGGCCTGCCGCGAGATCCTGGACCGGTACGCGGCCCTGGTCGGCCTGCGCGCGGGCGTCGCCGAAGCCGACCTCGCCGGAGTGGTCGAGGCGGCGCTTGCCGGTTTTTCGGGGATCGAGGGCGGCATCTGGAGCGCGGCGGACGGGTCTGTCGTCTACGCCTATCCCACCTACGAAGGCACCGGCCCGAAGACCGATCTCCCGGCCGCGGAGCGCGACACGATCGCGGCGGTGAACGCCCAGGCCCTGCGCGCCAACCATGCCGTCTCGGTGAACCGGCCCAGCCGAACGCAGGTGCTCCTGCTCCAGGCCTGCCCGCTGCGCGCATCCGAGGCGGGGCTGACGGCCTGGACCATGGGGCGCGCCCACGTCAACGACGGCCCGACCTACACGCGCTTCCTGGCCGGGCTCGGTTTCCTGACCGTCACGGTCCTCGGCTCGGCGGCGTTCCTCGGGTGGTTCCTCTACGGGTTCTCCGGCCGGATCGCCCGGTTGGAGGCCGCCCTTGCGGCACCGCGTCCCGATGGCGGGGACTTGCCGCGCCTCGACCGGACCGGCGAGCGTGAGCTCGACCGTCTGGTCGATGCCCTCAACGCGGCGGGCGGTCGGCTGCGGGAGGCCCAGGCCCGGGTGGTGGCAGCCGAACGCCTTGCCGCGGTCGGCCGCCTCGCGGCGAGCATCGCCCACGAGATCCGCAACCCGATCGCGGCGATGCGGCTGAAGGCGGAGAACGCCCTGGTCAGCGGCGATCCGAACCGCGCCGCCACCGCCCTCGGGACCGTGCTCGGCCAGATCGCCCGGGTCGACACGCTGCTGCGCGACCTGCTCAACCTGACCCAGGCGCGCGCCCTCAACCGGGCGCCGACCGCGGTCGCGCCGCTGCTGGCGGACTGCGCGAGCCTGCACGAGGACTTCGCGGGCGCCCGGGGGGTCCGGATCGAGATCGCGACCGACGGGCTGCCCGAAGCGGATCAGCCCCATATCGACCGGTGTCAGGTCGGCCGCGCCCTCGACAACCTCTTGCTGAACGCGCTCCAGAACACGCCACCCGGCGGCCGGGTGCACCTCGGCGCCCAGCGGGTCACGATCGACGGCACCCTCCGCCTGCGGCTCTGCGTGAGTGACACGGGCGCCGGCATCGACCCCGCGATCCGGTCCAGCCTGTTCGAGCCCTTCGTCACCGGCCGCCCGGACGGGACCGGGCTCGGCCTCGCGATCGTGCGCGAGATCGCCGTGGCGCATCGTGGCGCGGTCGGGTTGGTTGCGGACGCGCCGGAAACCACCTTCGTGCTGGACCTGCCATGGCGACCATCCTGATCGTCGACGACGACCCGGCCCTGCGCGACGGGCTCGCCGAGACCGTGACCGATCTCGGACACACGCCTCTGCCGGCGGCCTCCGGCACCGAGGCGCTCGCGCGGCTTCAGGACAGCCCGGTTGCGGCGGTGCTCCTCGACCTGCGCATGCCCGGTGACCTCGACGGCCTCTCGACGCTGGAGCGGATCTGTGGGCTGCCGGACAGGCCACCTGTGACCGTGCTGACCGCCTTCGCGAGCCCGGCCAACACCATCGAGGCGATGCGTCTGGGTGCGCACGACCACCTCACCAAGCCGGTCGGGCGTGCTGACCTCGCCGCCGCCATCGAGGCGATGCTGCGAACTGTCCGCACGGAGGAAGCCGCGCCGCCAGCACAATCCGGGCACCCGGTCCTCGTCGGGTCCAGCGAGGGGATGCGGCGCGTTCAGAAGACGATCGGTCTTGTCGCCGACACCGACTCCACGGTGCTGGTCCAGGGCGAGACCGGCACCGGCAAGGAGGAGGTGGCACGGGCGCTCCACGCCTATTCGCGCCGACGCGCGCGTCCCTTCGTGCCGGTGAACTGCGCGGCGGTCCCGGGGGATCTGCTGGAGAGCGAGCTGTTCGGCCATGTCCGGGGGGCGTTCGGCGGGGCAGCGGCGGACCGCGCCGGTGCCTTCCATCTCGCGGAGGGCGGCACGCTGTTCCTGGACGAGATCGGCGACATGCCGGCCGCCATGCAGGCCAAGATCCTGCGCGTCATCCAGGATTGCGTGGTGACGCCGCTCGGCGGCCGCCCGGGCCGGGTCGATGTCCGCCTCGTCGCCGCGACCCACCGCGACCTCCCGGCGTTGGTCGCCGAGGGCCGGTTCCGCGCCGACCTGTATTATCGTCTCAACGTCGTGCCGATCGCACTGCCGCCGTTGCGCGAGCGCTTGGCCGACATCGTTCCCCTGGCCGAACACTTTCTGCTCCGGTCGGGCAAGCGCCTCAGCCGGGGCGCCGCATCCCGCCTGCTGGCACATGACTGGCCCGGCAACGTCCGCGAGTTGCGCAACGTCGTCGAGCGCGCCGGGGTGCTGGTACGCGGCGGCATGATCGCAGCCGACGATCTCGGCCTCCCATCGGACAGGCCCGACCGGCGGCCCGGGGAGGCTCCGCCCCCCGATTGGCTCTCCGGCGACCTGCCCGGCGCCGTCGCCCGTCTGGAGCGGACCATGATCGCCGCCGCGCTCCGCGAAGCCGATGGCAACAGGGCCCGGGCCGCCCGCCGCCTGGGCATTCAACGGCAGCTTCTCTACGCCAAGATCGAGCGCTACGGCCTCGGTGCACCGGGTGTCGGCCTGTCGGCGGACACGACAGCCGATGTCGGGAATCCCGACGCTTCCGAGGCCCCCGACGCGGGTTGAACCCTTCGGGCCCTGAAGAACCGCGCGGGGCCGGGCCGCCGGTGCCGCTGCGAAGGAACCGATTGAACGGCGGGGCGTCGAGCACCGCGAGCGACGGGCCGCCTGACGTGGGGCGGCGGCGTTCGTCTGATTGGGGCGGGTCGGGATGAGCAGCATCGAGACGGGCGGGACGCTTGCGGGCGCCGGCAAGCGTAGCCCTTCGACCAAAGCCCTGGGCGGCCTCGACGCCCTCAACTTCTTCCTGGCTGACGTACGCGACGGGCTCGGCCCCTACCTCGCCATCTACCTCATCGCCGTGCGCGGCCCGAGCCAGGGCTGGAACGAGGCCACGACCGGTCTCGTCATGACGATCGCGGGCATCCTCGGCCTCGTGGCGCAGACACCCGCGGGCGCCTTCATCGACGCCACCAACCACAAGCGCGCCGTGGTGATCGGCGGCGCCATCGCGGTGACGGCGAGCTGCCTCGTCCTGCCGTTCATCTCGAACTTCTACCTCGTGACAGCAACCCAATCGATCGCGCATGTCGCCGGCACGATCTTCCCGCCGGCGCTGGCCGCCATCACCCTCGGCCTCGTCGGCCCGAAGATGTTCGCCAAGCGGATCGGCCGGAACGAGGGCTTCAACCACGCCGGCAACGCGGTGTCTGCCGCGATGGCCGGGGGGCTCGCCTACTTCTTCGGGCCGATCGTGGTGTTCTGGCTCATGGGCATCCTGGCGGCCTGCTCGATCGGCGCCATGCTGATGGTACCGGCCGACGCCATCGACGACGACCTCGCCCGGGGCATGACCGAGGAGGAGGAAGCGCAGCAGGAGAAGCCCTCCGGCCTCGCCACCCTGCTGCAGAACAAGGCCTTGCTCCTCTTCGCGGTGCTCTGCGCGATCTTCCACCTCGCCAACGCCGCCATGCTCACCTCGGTCGGCCAGCTCCTCACCCACCTGTCGGGCAAGGACCACGCGACCTCGCTGATCGCGGTCTGCATCGTGGCGGCGCAGTGCGTGATGGTGCCCGTGGCGATCTTCGTGGGCGCCAAGGCCGACGTGATCGGCCGCAAGCCAATCTTCCTGGCGGCCTTCGGGGTTCTGGCGGTGCGCGGGGTTCTGTACACGCTGTCCGACAACCCGTTCTGGCTGGTCGGCGTGCAGCTGCTCGATGGGGTCGGCGCGGGCATCTATGGCGCGTTGTTCCCGATCGTCGTGTCCGACCTGACCCGCGGCGGCGGGCGCTTCAACGCCGCCCAGGGTGCGGTGGCCACCGCCCAGGGCATCGGCGCATCGCTCAGCGCGACGCTCGCGGGCGTGATCATCGTGTCGGCCGGCTATTCCACGGCCTTCCTGGCGCTGGCCGCCATCGCGGCCCTCGGCTTCGCGCTGTACCTCACACTGATGCCCGAGACCCGCGGGGGCGCCGCCGCCGGCAGCGAGCCCGAGAGTGGCGGCACGCTTCCGCCAGCCGTTCCTGCGAGCGCGTGAAGAGGGACAGGAACGACCACTCCGTTCGCGGGAGCGTCGCCACGGCGGCCGGCTAGACGGGCCTTACGAGGCGGCAGCGAACTCGGAGACGGCTTCCATCGCCTGTGTCGCCTCCGGCGGTGCCTTGCGCGACACGTAGTAGATGTCGACAGCGCGCCAGAAGGCGCCTTGCTCCTCGGGAGAACGGCGGGCGAGCGAACCTTCGAGGATCGCCATGGCGGCCTGGGCGGGCTCGCTCCGCTCCAGCTCTTCGAGCAGACCGGCGAGATGCGGCATGGGGCTTACCTCCGAACGGACAGCAACCCAGTGTAACGCCCGAGCTTGCGTAACGATCCAGCTCTGCCTGCTGCACGGCGGCCCGCACGATCCTTGCCTGACGATTCCGCGCGGCTACCATCGCCGCGGCGAGTCCGACTCGCCATCGTCCAACGCTAGAGGATCACCGCATGTTTTCCTGCCGAAGCGGCGCGGCCCATTCCCTGCGCGGAGCAGCCTTCGCGCTGACCCTGGCCAGCCTCTGCGGATCGAGCCCGCTGCTCGCCCGCGAGATGCCCGAGTCCGGGACGGCCGCCGCGACCCGGAAGCCGAACGTGGTGATCCTCGCCACCGGCGGCACCATCGCGGGCGCGGGCGCGGATGCCGCTAACAGCGCGACCTACACCGCCGCCAAGGTGCCGGTGGACAAGCTGATCGCCGCCGTGCCGCAGATCAGCACCATCGCCAATGTCCGCGGCGAGCAGGTCTTCCAGATCGCCTCCGAGAGCTTCACCGATACCCAGCTCGTCCAGCTCGGCAAGCGCGTCTCGCAGCTCCTGAAGCAGGACGACGTCGACGGCGTGGTCGTCACCCACGGCACCGACACCCTGGAGGAGACCGCCTTCTTCCTCGACCTGGTGGTGAAGAGCGACAAGCCGATCGTGGTGGTCGGCTCGATGCGGCCGGGCACCGCGATCTCGGCCGATGGCGCCCTCAACCTCCTCGATGCCGTGACGGTGGCGGGCAGCAAGGAGGCGATCGGCAAGGGCGTCACCGTGACGATGAACGACACCATCCAGTGCGGCCGCGATGTGAACAAGCGGACCAACGTCGTCCCGAGCGCCTTCTACAGCCAATGGGGGCCGCTCGGCATGGTGGTCGAGGGCAAGACCTACTTCTTCCGCTCCCTCGCGAAGCGGCACAACACGAGTTCCGAGTTCGACATCGACCAGATCGACAGCCTGCCGCTGGTCGGCATCGTGTACGGCTCGGGCAACATGATCCCGGGCGTGTACGACGCTGAGGTCCAGGCGGGCGCCAAGGCGATCGTCAACGCCGGCACCGGCAACGGCTCGGTGGCGGGCTACCTCGTCGACAAGCTCAAGGACATCCGCTCCAAGGGCACGATCGTGATCCGCTCCTCGCGTGTGCCGGACGGAATCGTCCTGCGCAATGCCGAGCAGCCGGACGACAAATACGATTGGGTGGTGGCGAACGATCTCAATCCCGCCAAAGCCAAGATCCTGGCCGCCGTGGCGCTCACCAAGACGAACGACACGAAGGAGCTGCAGCGGATCTTCTGGGAGTATTGAGGCGGTTCGTGGCGGAGAGCTTCCCCTCCCCCTTGCGGGGAGGGGCCAGGGGTGGGGGTGGTTCAGGATCGAGCGTGACGGTGCCTCCTGCACCACCTCCACCTCCTCCCCACAAGGGGGAGGAGAGAACGCCTCGGCCAACGATGGGCGAGTCTGCGAGCCCAACTAAGAGGGGAGGCGCACCCCGCATCGCCCAGCCGGGTTACATCCCGCAGCACACAGCTTAAGTACCGGCAACCGACATGGCCCTGGCGCCGAGCCGAATCGCGGCGTCAGTCCCGCCCGTCGGCACCGAGCCTGGAGGAATCAGCATGACCGAGCTTCATCCCGAGGTCGCGGCGGTCACCGAGCGCGTCGTTTCGCGCTCCCGCGAGACCCGGCGCGCCTATCTCGATCTGATTGCGCGTGAGCGCGAGGCGGGGGTCCGGCGCGGCAAGCTCGCCTGCGGCAACCTCGCCCACGGCTTCGCGGCCGCCGGCGAGGACAAGGCGGCGATCCGCGACGAGCGGACCACGATGAACATCGGCATCGTGACCGCCTACAACGACATGCTCTCGGCCCATCAGCCCTACGGACGCTACCCGGAGCAGATCAAGCTGTTCGCCCGGGAGCGCGGCGCCACCGCGCAGGTCGCGGGCGGCACGCCGGCCATGTGCGACGGGGTCACGCAGGGCCAGAGCGGCATGGAGCTGTCGCTGTTCTCCCGGGACACGATCGCCCTCTCGACCGCGGTGGGCTTGAGCCACGGGATGTTCGACGGCGCGGCTTTGCTCGGCATCTGCGACAAGATCGTGCCCGGCCTGCTGATCGGGGCGCTCCGCTTCGGCCATCTGCCGACGATCCTGATCCCCGCCGGGCCCATGCCCTCGGGCCTCGCCAACAAGGAGAAGCAGCGGATCCGCCAACTCTACGCCGAGGGCAAGGTCGGCCGCGCCGAACTCCTCGAATCCGAGTCCGCCTCCTACCACTCCGCCGGCACCTGCACGTTCTACGGCACCGCCAACTCCAATCAGATGATGATGGACATGATGGGCCTGCACATGCCGGGCGCCTCGTTCATCAATCCCGGCACCAAGCTGCGGCAGGCCGTGACCCGCGCGGCGATCCACCGGCTCACCGAGATCGGCGGCGCCGGCAACGATTACCGGCCGCTCGGCCTCTGCGTCGACGAGAAGGCGATCGTGAACGCGGCCGTCGGCCTGCTCGCCACGGGCGGCTCGACCAACCACGCGATCCACCTGCCGGCCATTGCCCGCGCCGCCGGCATCGTGATCGACTGGGAGGATATCGACCGCCTCTCCAGCGCCGTGCCGCTGATTGCCCGGGTCTACCCGAACGGCGCCGGCGACGTGAACCACTTCCACGCCGCGGGCGGGATGAGCTTCGTGATGCGCGCACTGCTCGACGCCGGCCTGCTGCACGACGACATCCTCACCGTGGCCGGCCAGTCGCTGCGCGATCATGCCCGCGACCCGAAGCTCGACGGCGAGGAGCTGGTCTTCGAGGATGCCGTGCCGGAGAGCCTCGACGACGCGATGCTGCGCCGGCCCGACAACCCGTTCCAGCCGGATGGTGGCATGCGGCTCGTGAAGGGCAATCTCGGCCGAGCGACGTTCAAGACCAGCGCCGTCGAGGAGCAGCGCCGCACCATCGAGGCCCCGGCCCGGGTGTTTTCCGATCAGGACGAGGTGCTGAAGGCGTTCAAGGCCGGCGAGCTGGAGCGCGATGTCGTGGTGGTGGTCCGGTTCCAGGGCCCGAAGGCCAACGGCATGCCGGAGCTGCACAAGCTCACCCCGCCGCTCGGCGTGCTGCAGGACCGCGGGCATAAGGTCGCCCTGGTGACGGACGGGCGGATGTCGGGCGCCTCCGGAAAGGTCCCGGCCGCCATCCACCTGAGCCCCGAGGCTTTGGGCGGCGGGCCGATCGGGCGGATCCGCGACGGCGACATTGTCCGCCTCAGCGCCGCCGAGGGTCTGCTGGAGGTGCTGGTGGACGACGCGGAATTCGCTGCCCGTCCCGAGGCCGAGGCCCCGCCGCCCAGCCAGGGCACCGGACGCGAATTGTTCGCGTTCATGCGCCATGGGGCCGACACGGCCGAGCGCGGCGCCTCCGCGATGCTCGCCGCCGCCGGTCTCTGAAACCTGTATAGGAGTTGCCGACCATGAACGATCTGACCAGCATCGACGCGCTGATGCGCTCCGTGCCCGTCATTCCGGTCCTGGTGATCGACGACGTGGCCCAGGCGCGGCCCATCGCCGAGGCCCTGGTGAAGGGCGGGCTGACCGCCCTGGAGGTCACCCTGCGCACGCCCGCCGCCCTCGATGTGATCCGGGAGATGACCCGGGTCGAGGGCGCGGTCGTCGGCGCCGGGACGGTGCTCAACCCGCGCGATCTCGAGAACGCCCTGGCGGCTGGCGCCGAGTTCATCGTCTCGCCCGGCCTCACGGAGCCGCTGACCGACGCAGCCAAGGCCAACGGTGTGCCCTACCTGCCGGGCGTCGCCACCGCGGCCGACATCATGCGCGGGCTGGATTACGGGCTCGACCGGTTCAAGTTCTTCCCGGCCGAGGCGGCGGGCGGCATCAAGGCGCTGAAGGCGCACGCGGCCGTGTTCGGCGCGGTGCGGTTCTGCCCGACGGGCGGGATCACCGAGGCGACCGCCCCAGACTGGCTGGCGATCCCATCCGTGCTCTGCGTCGGCGGAAGCTGGGTGGTGAAGCCTGGTACACCGGATTCGGCGGCGATCGAGCTGGCGGCGCGGGCGGCCGCGAAGCTGCGGACGGGGGCATAAGGCAGCATCGGCCGTGCGGGCTCCCTCCCCCTCTGCGGGGGAGGGAGCAGCGGATCAGGCCCGCTACTCCGCCGGCAGCGGCTGCCGCTGCTGCTCGCGCGGGGTGAACACCCCGCCCTCCGGCTCCAGCGTGATGCGCCGGTCGTGGAACGCCTCCAGCGTCGAGCGGTGGCCGATCGACACGATGGTCGTGCCGGGCAGGCGCTCGCGCAAGGTCCGGTAGAGCGCCGCCTCGGAGGGCTCGTCGAGGGAGGCGGTCGCCTCGTCGAGGAACAGCCATGCGGGCTTGGCCAGCAGCACGCGCGCGATGGCGAGCCGCTGCTGCTCGCCCCCCGACAGGCGCCGCTCCCAGGTATCAACCTCGTCCAGGCGGTCGGCGAGGTGCGGAAGCTGGGCGGCGATTAGGGCGTCGCGGATCTCCGCGTCTGAGAACTGGTCGGTGGTGTTCGGATAGACCACGGCGCCGCGCAGGGTGCCGAGCGGGATGTAGGGCCGCTGCGGCAGCAGCAGCGCCGATTGTCCGGCCGGCACGTCGACCCGGCCCTTACCGAACGGCCAGATCCCGGCGATCGCCCGGAACAGCGTCGACTTGCCCGAGCCGGACGGGCCGGTCACCAGGGTCGCGCCGCCCCGCGGCAGCGTCAGCGCGTCGGCGGTCACGATCGGGCGCCCGTCCGGCAGGGCGAGTACAAGGCCGCGCGCGGTCACGTCGCCGCTGCTGTCGTTGCCCTGGACGAGCCCGTAGCCCGCCGCCGCCAGCGCCTCGGCCTTGGTCATGGCCCGGCGGAAGGAGCCGAGACGGTTGGTGTTGGCCTTGTAGGCCGCGAGCGTCGTGTAGGAATCCACGAAGAACGACAGCGAACTCTGCACCTGCCCGAAGGCCTGCGAGGTCTGCTGGAGCGCGCCCAAAGTGATCTTCTTGGCGAAGAACGAGGGTGCAGCCAGCACCATCGGGAAGATCACGCTCGCCTGCCGGTAGCTGAACGTGAAGGCGATCAGCTTGATGCGGCGGAAGATGATGCCGACGTAATTGTCGATCACGCTGTGGAACAGCGTCGAGAGCCGGGAGGCCTCGGCGCGCTCGCCGCGCAGCAGCGCGATCTGCTCGGAATAGATGCGGTTGCGGGCCAGCGCGAAGCGGAAATTCGCCTCGACCTGCTCCTGGCGGAAATCGAGCCCGATGAGCGGCCGGCCGATCAGATGGGTCAGCCACGTGCCCACCACCGCGTAGCCGATCACCAGCCACACCAGGAAGCCCGGGATCACCGTATCGGTGAACGGCACGACGAAGTCGCGCGACAGGGTCCAGAGGATGACCATGAACGAGACGAGCTGCGCCGCCTGGCTGAGCAGCCGGATCGACAGGGTGGTGGTCTGCACGATGAAGCTGTTGACGTCGGCCTGGATGCGCTGATCCGGGTTGTCGGCCTCCTCGTCGGTGAACGGGATCCGGTAATGGGTGCCGTTGCCGAGCCAGCGCTCGTACAGGCTATGGGTCAGCCACGTGCGCCAGCGGATCAGCAGCGAGGAATCCACGAACAGGTCGAACATGCCGATGGCGATGTTCAGCGTGGCCAGCGGCACGAATACCCAGAGCAGCTGATACCAGAAGGCGTTCGCGTCATACTCCTGCAGGGAGTTGTAGATGTCGCGATAGAAGAAGTTGAACCGCAGGGTCAGCGCCACGTCGGCGAAGTTCACGAAGATCGACAGCGCCACGAGGTTGCGACCGATCCGCCCCTCGGTGGTCCCGAACCAGCGGAACAGGCCGATCTCCTTGGTGGGCCTGTCGCGGTTGGCGAAGTAGGGGTCGGCGATGTTGGTGATCGCCTGGATCGGCTCGAGATACGAGATGCCGAGCACGATGGCGGCGAACACCACCGCGCCGGTGGCCGCGAAAGCCGGGGGCAGAAGCGCGGCGATCACCGGCGGCAGCAGGCCCATGGCAGCGGCGGTCTTCGTACCGGCGAGCAGCAGGTAGCCGACGCCGTAGACCGAGACGAACACCTTCAGGTAGGCCGAGATTCCATTCGACGCGACCAGGATGCCGGCCAGCACGAAGCCGGCGAGCGAGACGTAGAGCGGCGGGCTCGGAATGCCCGGCATGGCCAGCAGGATCAGCGCGGCCACGGCCGTGAGCACGGCCTGAATCCCGAGCCCGGTCCTGAGTGCAGCCACGCGTCTCTCCCGTCCCAGCGCGCCAGAAACGGGCGCAACCCGGCGGCCTTGGCCCCGGTCGATGGCGAGATAGTGGCCTTTGCCCCACGCTGTCGCGTGAAATTGTCGTCACGTTTGCGGGATGCGGCGATTTACGCCGATCACGCGTTTACCAGTTCCACTCCTCGAAGCCCGGTTCGCGGCAGTGATAGCCGATCGGACATTGTGGGTTGTCGCGCGTGGGCGCGAAGCGGAGCTCGGCGATCTCCGAGCCGCTGCACTGGCCGGGGCCGCTGACGAAGCGCTCCGGCGCCGCGCCAGCCGCGATCACGATGTCCTTCTCACCCTTGACCAGCGCCATCGCCTCCGCGCAGGTCATGCGGGCCGTCATCGAGCCGCGCGGCGCCCGGCCCTGGGCAAGCGCCCCCGCCCCTGTCGCGACTGCGACGAGGTTTACGCACAGCAAGGCAAAGGCCAGCGGCCTCATCAGACACGGGTCCAGCATGCGCCCAGGAGAATAGTCCGCGGGCATTACGCCATCCTGCACGGGCCGGTGGCTCGAGACTGTCACCGGAATGCGCCACTGAGCGGCTTTCGCCGTCGGACTGCCGCAATCGGCGAATTATGAGATCCCAAGACAGCCGCCGCGTGCGGGCTCGGATCCGTTGAGGCGGGCGCGGTCCGGTGGCCGTTCACGTTGGAGCCGGTCTGTCACCCCGGAGCCCAGGGATCCACCGATGTCTGCCCTCTCGACCCTCGATATCGCAGCGGTCCGCGCCGCGCCCGTATCCCGCGAGCCCTACGCCTATACGCTGGGCACCAATGTCCTGAAGCCCGACGCCATTGAAGAGATTCGCCGCGATTTCCCGGATATCGCCAAGCCCGGCTATCTCACGGTCGACGAGGTCGCCCTCAAGGGACGGTTCAAGGCGCTGATCGACGAGTTGGAGAGCGACGCCTTCTCGGAGATCCTCGGCGAGAAGTTCGGCATCGATCTCGTCTCCTGCCCGCGGCTCACCACCATCATGCGGCGCAGCCAACCGAAATACGGCTCGATCCACACCGACGGCCCATCGAAGGTGCTGACGCTCCTCGTCTACATGAACGACGCGTGGGACGCCCCCGCGGCCGGTCGTCTGCGGGTGCTCTACGACGGGAAGAATTACGAGCCTTTCGCAGTGGAGGTGCCGCCGACCATGGGAACGATGTTCGCGTTCCTGCGGGCCGACAATTCCTGGCACGGCCACGAGCCGTTCGAGGGCGAGCGGCGCGTCGTCCAGGTGGCGTGGCTCAAGGATGCCTCCGAGTTGGAGCGCAAGCGCAAGCGCAACCGGACGGCACAGTTCCTGAAGGGGATTTTCGGCCGCTGAAGGCGCAACGAAGGGGGGTACGATGGGGGCGGTGGTACTGGCGGATCCGGGCGGCGGGGCGCGGCCCGAGCCCAGGCGTCGCTACGTCCTGCCGGCTTTGCTGATCGTCGGCTGGGCGGGGCTGTTCGCCTACAGCGCGGCCTACCTGACCGAAGACCTGCCGTTCCGCCCCCAGCGGGCCGAGGCGCCTGCCCCAGAGACCGCCGCCGGGCCGCGGGCCCTGTCGCGCCACCTCGTGATGCTCGACCGAGCCGATCCCGCTCCTCGAAGCAGCGCCCCCGAGACGGCGGCCGCTCCGGTCGGGCAGCCGGCCGTTCGTCCGGCACCGCCGAGCCCCCTCCCCCGGACGGTTCCGGCTCCGGCCCCGATGGGTGCTGATTATGTCGGCGTCTGGGGTCCTACCCCGGCTGCCTGCGGGCATCGCTCGCTGCGGCGGGGCTACATCCCGGCGACGATCACGCAGGATCAGGCGCGCGCCGGCCGCACAGTGTGCACCTTCCACGATACGCGCCGGTCCGGGGCCACTTGGGTGACCTCGGCCGAGTGTCGCGACCGCGGACGGCACTGGTTATCGCAGGTCCGGCTGACGGTGGACGATGACCACATGACATGGTCGAGCAACCGCGGAACCGTGTCGTATACCCGCTGCAGCCGGCGCGGCGGATAGCGCTCGCCGCCCGGCGGATCATGGCCTCTGCGCAGCTTGCAGCACGATCCGCGCTGCGGCCCGGCTCGGCGTCTCCGCATCGGCAAGCTGCATCCGGTCGGCGATCCGGGCCAAGGCCGCGCATTGCGCCGCGCGGGCGGCGCCCCCCGCCAGCAGGGGCGCCAGCGACTCGGCGAGACGTTCGGGCGTGCAATCGGCTTGGACGAATTCCGGCATGGCGTTCTCGGCCAGGATCAGGTTCGGCAACACGATGGTCGGCACCTGAATGAGCCGGCGGGCGATGATTTCCTCGGCCCGCGAGACCTTGTAGGCGACCACCATGGGAACGCCTGCCAGCGCGAGTTCCAGCGTGACCGTCCCCGAGGCCGCGAGCGCCGCCCGGGCGCCCCGGAAGGCGGCATATTTCGGTGCCTCACCGGTGACGATCTGGGCCGGGACAGGCCAAGCCGTTGCGAGGCGCTCGATCAAGGCGCGGTGGCGCGTCACCGCCGGCAGCACCGCTTCGAGCGGATGAGCGCTCGCCAGGAGCGCCAAGGCTTGCCCGAAGACCGGCATCAGGCGTTCAATCTCGGAGCGTCGCGAGCCGGGCAGGACGACGAGACGGTAGGGCACCGCATCACGGCGCAGACGCTCGGGACCGGACGGGCACAGCTCCGGCAGGCGCTCGATCAGCGGATGCCCGACATAGGTGCAGGGCGGTCCGCCGAGCCGGAGATGGGCATCGGGCTCGAAGGGAAGCAGCGCCATCACGTGGTCGATGAAGGCACGCATGCCCTTCGCGCGCCACGGGCGCCACGCCCAGACGCTCGGCGAGACGTAATCGACGATCGGGATGCCGGGGGCAGCCCTGCGCACGCGCTTGGCCACCGCATGGGTGAAGCCGGGGCTGTCGATGATGACCAGAACGTCCGGCCGGGCGCGCACGACCGCATCGGCTGTCTCGCGGATGCGCCGCAGGAGCGTGCGGGCGCGGGCGAGCACCGGCAGGTAGCCCATCACGGCCACATCATCGAGGGGGAACAGGGACATGAACCCCGCCTCCGCCATCGCCTCGCCGCCGACACCGCCGAACGCCACGTCAGGCGACGCCTCGCTGAGCGCCCGCATCAGCTTGGCGCCGAGCTGATCGCCGGAATCCTCGCCGGCCACGAGCCAGATGGTGCGCGGCCGCGTCATCGCGGTAGGCTCCCGTATCCGACGACGAACAGGCCGAGGCGGTCGGCCTCCGCGGCGGTCGCGACGCGGTCGATCACCAGGGTCCCCCCCGGTTCGAGCACGAGGCCGACGCAGCCGGCCCGGGCGGCGTTGCGCACCGTGCGCGGGCCGATCGCCGGCAAGTCGATGCGCCGATCCTGTCCGACCTTGGGCGCCTTGACCAGCACGGTGCCGGGGAGCGCCCGACCCCAACCGAACGGCCGACGCCCGAGGGCGCGCGCCCGGGCGAGCATCCGGTCGGTCCCCTCGGGGCCCTCGACGGCGAGCACCCGGTCGCCGGACGCGACGACCGCCTGCCCGAGATCGTACGGCGACAGGGCATCCAGCACACCCCGCCCGGTGGCTATCGAGGCCGCCGCCTCCGGACCTGGCCGCCGACGCCCGATCGGACCTTCCGGACAGAGCAGGTCCGGCGCGGCCTCGTGGACGCCGACGACCCGGTGGCCCTCCTCCTCGACGAGGGCCAGTGCCGCCCGCAGAAGGCGGTCATCGCCGCCGCCGGCGATGGCCCTCAGTGCGTCGCGGTTGCGCAGGGCCGCGCCGGCATTGAGGATCGCGGCCGGACTCGGCCGAGAGACGCCTCCGGCTGGAACCACGATGGCCGGGCCCCAGCGGCGCAGCAGCTTCAGTGTGGCGGCAAGGTCCAGGAGGTCGACCGTGGCGTCGGCGCTTTTGCGCAGGGCTGGTCCCGTGAAGCCCCGAAGGGCGATCACCCGGAACGGCCTGTGCGTCCGGCGCAGGGACTCGGCTACGAGTTCCGGCAGCCGCCCCGCCCCGGCGATCAGGACGAGGGCGCCCTCAGGGACAGTCTCGGCCTTCACCATAGCCAGGGCCGGTCAGGCGGCGCTGATCGGCGTCGGGACTTCGCGCGGTGTGCAGATCGAGCGTTTGCCGCCGAGGCGGATGAAATCGAGGATCTCGCGCACCGCGTCATGGGAGTCGAAGGTCGCCGCCACGTCCTCCACCCGCTCCATGAGCGTGCCCTCCGGAGCGAAGAGCAGGCGATAGGCGCGGCGCAGGGCGTGGATGTCCTCGCGGGCGAAGCCGCGCCGCTGCAACCCGATGATGTTGAGGCCCGACAGGGTGGCGCGGTTGCCGAGCACCATCCCGTAGGGGATGCAGTCGTTCTCCAAGCCGGAAAGGCCGCCCACGAAGGCATGCGCACCGACCCGGGCGAACTGGATCACGGCGGCGCCGCCCCCGAGGATCGCGTAGTCGCCGACCGAACAATGGCCGGCCAGCATCACGTTGTTGGAGAAGATCACGTGCGCGCCCACCCGGCAATCGTGGCCGACATGGGAGTTCGCCAGGAAGGTGCAGTGATCGCCTACCACCGTCTCCAGCCCGCCGCCGCTGGTGCCGGGATTCATGGTGACGCCCTCGCGGATCAGGCAATCCGCGCCGATGGTAAGGGTCGAGGCCTCGCCCCGGTACTTCAGATCCTGCGGTTGGTGGCCGATCGATGCGAACGGAAAGATCCGGGTGCGGGGGCCGATCGTGGTGCGGCCCGCCAGGACCACATGGCTGACAAGTTCGGAGTCTGGTCCGAGCACGACCTCCGGTCCGACGTGGCAGAAGGGGCCGATCCGCGCCCCGTCGCCGATCTCGGCGCCGGACTCGATCACGGCGCTCGCGTGGATGAACGGCGCGCTCACTCCGTCACCAGCATGGCGCCGATCTCGGCCTCCGCAACCAGCGTTCCATCGACCCGGGCCTCGCCACGGAACCACCACATGGTCCGGCGATGATTGATCTTCTTCATATGGAACCGCACTTGGTCGCCCGGCGTGACTGGCTTGCGGAATTTGCACTTGTCGATGGTCATGAAGAACACCTGCTTGGTGCGCAGCTCGTCCGTCCGGATGTGACGGCAGCAGATCGCGCCGGCGGTCTGGGCCATCCCCTCGATCAGGAGCACGCCCGGGAAGACCGGCAAGCCCGGGAAATGCCCCATGAATTGCGGCTCGTTGGCGGTGACGTTCTTGATGCCGATACAGGATTCATCCCGGTCGATCTCGACGATCCGGTCCACCATGAGGAACGGATAGCGGTGGGGCAGCAGCTCCAGCAGCATCTGGATATCGGCTGTACCCAGCTCGCCGCCGGTCTCGCGTGCCGCCTCACTCATCGGATCCCGCACCTCGACTTGCCGCATTCAATGGTCTGAACTCCGCCCGCCGATGGGCGCACGGAGCGCCCTCTTCGGAAGAAATCGCCGGAAGCGCAAGGCCTTCCGGGCCGTGGGGATGATCCGAACAGCGGGAAAGGCCAGTTCGGCGGCCGGCTTGCCTCAGCCCTCGTCGTCCGCCGGAGCCTTGCCCGAGCGCTCGGCGAGGCGGGCCAGGGTGGTCAACTCGCGAAACCACGCCCGCACCGGCTTGGCGGGTGTGCCGCCCCAACGGCTGCCCGGCGGCACGTCGCGGTTGACGTTGGACGAGCCGGCGATCTGCGCTCCACGGCCGATGCGCAGGTGGCCGACGACGCCGACCTGACCGCCGAGGACGACGTAATCCTCCAGCGTTGTCGATCCCGAGATACCGACACCCGACACGATCACGCAGTGGCGCCCGATGACGACGTTATGGGCGATCTGCACGAGGTTATCGATCTTGGTCCCCTCGCCGATCACCGTGTCACGCGAGGCGCCGCGGTCGATCGTGGTGTTTGCGCCGATCTCGACATCGTCCTGAACGATGACGCGGCCGATCTGCGGTACCTTGAGATGGGTGGCCCCCATGGCGAAACCGAACCCGTCCTGCCCGAGCCGGGCGCCGGGATGGAGGATCACCCGGTTTCCCAGGAGCGCATGGCTGAGGGTGGTGCCGGGCCCGATGGCGCAGTCGCGCCCGATGCGCACGCCCGGGCCGATCACCGCGTTGGGGCCGATCACCGTGCCGGCGCCGATCTCGGCGCCGGGGCCGATCACCGCGCCGGGATCGACCGTGACGCCGTCCTCAAGGTGTGCTTCCGGATGGATATGGGCGCCCGGGGCGATCCCACGGGCGCCGAATTGCGAGCCCGGGCGCAGGGCATCGGGATGCAGGCGGCCGAGCAGGGTCGCGTAGGCGCGGTAAGGCTCGCGGCTGACGAGGGCGACGGTGCCCGACGGGCAGCGGGCCGCGAAGCGCGGCGAGACGAGGCAGGCCCCCGCCCGCGTCACCGCGAAGGCGTCGCCGTAGCGGGCATTGTCCATATAGGCGAGGTGCTCGGGCCCGGCGCCCTCCAAGGACGCCGCACCGGCAAGCCGAGCCTGCGGATCAGCGCCGTCGGGAAGGCTGGCCCCGGCGACCACCGCGATCTCCGCGAGGGTCAGGTCCGTCGCGGCGGCGAAGAAGATGGGGTCTGACATGCTCGACAACGCGCTGGTCGGGGAAACCGACCAGCGCGCCAGGGATTTTGATCAGAAGCGCGAGCCGCCGGAGAAGCGGAACGCCTGGGTCTGATCCTTGCCGATATGGCCGTACTTGCCGAGGATCGGCACGTAGACCGCGATGCCCTCATCCTTGGTCAGGGCGTAGGCGTAGTCGAAGCGGATCGGGCCGAGCGGCGAGTTCCACAGGATGGAGGCGCCGACCGAGGAGCGGATCGTGGCACTGTCGCGGACGTTCACGCATTCCGGCTCGACGCCGATCTTGTAGGCGTTGAAGTTGCATCGACCGGTGGCCGGATCGGTACCGTTGATGAAGCTGTCGCCATTCACGTCGAAGGAGCGTCGGCTGTTGTAGCCGAACAGCGTACCGGCATCGGCGAAGAGCGCGCCCTTCAGGCCGAGATCGCGCGGGACGCCGGGCAGCGGGAACTGCACCTCGAGCGTGCCGCCGATGTAGGTCGAACCGCCGATCGCGTTCGAGCGGGCATCGGCGATGCCGACGTCGCGCGGACCGATGCCGTTCGGCGCGAAGCCGCGGACCAGCGACGGGCCGAGGAAGAACTCGTCGGTCACCCGAAGCGGCTTGTCGTTGATCGACTGGATATGGCCGCCCTGGAACCGGACGAAGCCGATCACGTCCTCGTACAGCTCCTTGTAGTACCGCGCATCGGCGGTCACCCGGAAGAACTTCGAGTCACCGCCCAGGCCCGCCACGTCAGGCTTCAGCTCGGCGTAGAGGCCGTTATGCGGCGCGCCGATCACGTCCAGGGTCGAGTAGGCAAGCGTCAGGCCGGCGAGCGAAGTCAGCGTGTTGCCCTGCGAACCCTTGATGGCGATGGAGGCTTCGCCGTCATAGGCACAGTTCGGGTAGATCGCCTGACCGCCGATGTTGCGGCCCGTGTTCGGGTCGATCGTGCCCGCCGCGTAGGTCGCAGTGTAGCCCGGGATCGGGATCGAGCAGTCGTTGTACGGCCGCTTGAGGGTGTTCGGCACCTTCAGCTCGGTGTTGTACAGCGAGTAGCGCAGGGTGATGCCGAATTCCTCGGTGATCGGCAGGCCCAGGCGCAGCTGGCCACCGTAGACCGTGGTCTCGTAGCGCGAGTACCGGGTCAGATCGGAGTACTTGTAGAAGGCGTCGAAGCCGGCCGCGAGGCGGTAGCCGAGGAAGTACGGCTCGGTGAACGAGAAATCGACACCGCGCGAGTACTGGCCGCCCGTACCGGCGAGGCGGACATACTGGCCGCGGCCGAGGAAGTTCGACTCGGAGACCGAAACCTCGCCGATGATTCCATCCTGGGTGGAGTAGCCGCCCGCCACCGAGAACGAACCCGTGGGCTGATCCTCAACGTCGATGTTGATCACCACGCGGTCGGGCGCCGAGCCCGGCTCGTTGGAGAAGCGGACCTTCTTGAAGAAGCCCAGGCCGTTCAGGCGCCGCTCGGCGCGGTCGGTCAGCACGCGGTTGTAGGCGTCGCCCTCGGCGATATCGAGCTCGCGGCGGATGACGTAATCGCGGGTGCGGGTGTTGCCGCGGATGTTGATGCGCTCGACGTAGACGTGCGGGCCGTCCTCGACCACGAAGCCGAGGGAGACCTGATGGCTTGCCGGGTCACGCTGGCCGGTTGGGCGGACCTGCGCGAACGGATAACCCGCGCGGTTCACCTCGCGGGTGACGTTGTTCAGCGTCTTCTCGACATCGTCGGCGTTGTAGACGTCACCCACGGCCGTCGCGACGCCATCGGTCAGCTCGGCGGTGTTCAGGCCCGGCAGGCGCGAATCCACCTGCACCGCGCCGACCTTGTACTGCTCGCCCTCGCTCACCGTGATGGTGATGACGTAGCCGGAGGTCTCGCCCTCGACGTAGCGCGCGTCGGCGCTGACCACCTGGAAGTCGGCATAGCCGTTCTTGAGGTAGTAGCGGCGGACCTGATCGAGGTCGTTGGTGATCCGGTCCGGATCGTAGACGTCGGAGGTCTTGATGAACGACAGGAAGTTCATCTCCGAGGAGCTCATCAGCCCCTTGAGCGTCCGCTCCGAATAGGCGTTGTTGCCGACGAAGTTGATCGAGACGATACCGGTCTTGTCGCCCTCATCGATCTGATAGATCACGTCGACCCGGCCGTTGGGCAGGTCCACGGTGCGGTAGGTCACCTTGGCGGTGCCGCGGCCGAACCGCTTGTAGACGTCGCGGATGCGGGCGAGGTCGGCGTTGATGATCGCCTCACTGTAGGGGCCGCGGGCCTTCGCCTCGACCACCCCTTCCAGGGTCGCCTTCTCGATCTTCTTGTTGCCCTCGAACACAACCCGGTTGATCAGGTTGTTCTCGCGGACGGTGACCACCGTGCGCCCGCCCGACTGGGCGACCTTCACGTCCGAGAACATGCCGCTGGCCAGCAGGTTGCGGCGCGCCTCCTCGGCGGAGCCGGACGCCGTCCCGGTCACGTAGGACCGGATCGTGTCGGCATCGACGCGCTGGTTGCCCTGGACGACGATCTGCTGCGCCTGGGCGGCCCCGCTCAGGACGACGCTCAGACCCGCAGTGACTAGGACGATGGTTCTCCGCACCGACTTACGTCGGGGCTTCCCCGTCAACGACATCATGCAATCGCCCGTTTCTGTTCTGGTCGCGGGGGTTAGCCCGTCGCAGGCGACCGTTGACCGGTCGTCCCGTCACCTGGTCCAAGCGTGGCTTCGGTCCAAGCGTAGCTCTTAGCGGGATTCCCCTGCCAAGCAAACGCGCGGGCGGCCATCGTCAGGGGATTTTGGGGGGTCGTGGCCTTCGCGCCACTTAACGATCCGTCCGCCCCGCGCGCAAACCGCCAAACATCGTGAATAACGCGTAAACGCCTGTGCCGAACCGCGTTTTTCTGCCCGTCAGCTCGACCTTTGACGCGGCATTAACCCAATTTTGATCCCTCGGCGGGGCCCCGATCGGGCGACTTCGGGGCCGGATCGCGGCGGGAATCGGGCATCCTTTCCGGTGGAGATCGGACGGGATGCCCGAAGGGCCTGGGGACAGCCGGCAACCCCTCCGGATCAGGTGTTCCGCCAGGACGCGCCGAGGTTGAGGATGTCGTTCCAGGCGGCGAACAGCATCAGCATCAGAACCAGGGCGAGGCCGATCCGGAAACCGATCTCCTGCGCCTTCTCGCTGAGCGGGCGGCCGCGGACGACCTCGAAGGCGTAGAACAGGAGGTGGCCGCCATCGAGCAGCGGCACCGGGAACAGGTTCAAAAGGCCGATCGAGACCGAGAGCAGCGCGATCAGACCGACGAGACCGCCGACGCCGCCCGTCTTGGCGACCTCGCCGGAGACGCGGGCGATGCCGATCGGGCCCGAGAGCTGGTCGGCCGATTCCCGGCCGGTCATCAGCTTGCCGAGATACGAGAAGGTGCGCTCGACGACGAAGTAGGTTTCCTTCACGCCGAGATTGAGGGAATCGACGGCCCCGTAGCGCACGAGGCGCGCCTCGGACCCCGCGGGGGAGCGAATGCCCAACCGGCCGATCCGGTGTCGGCCGAACGGGGTCTTCTCCTCGAAGGTGGCCGGCGTCGCCTGGATGGTGATCGGCTTGTCGTCGCGCTCCACGGTGAAGGTCAGGGGCGTGCCGGCACTGCCCGTCACGGTGCGGTACATGGCGTTGAAGTCGCCGATCTTCTCGCCGTCGATGGCGGTGATGACGTCGCCCGGCTGGAAGCCGGCCTGGGCCGCGACACTGTTCGGCTCCACGGAGGAGACGCGGGCGGGCAATTCGTAGCGGCCGCCGAGCCAGATCGCTCCGGCGAACAGCAGGATCGCCAGGATGAAGTTCGCCACCGGGCCGGCGGCGACGATCGCGGCGCGCTTGGCCACGGGCTGCGTCGGGAAGCTGATCGCCCGCTCCTGCGGGGTCATGCGGGCGACGGCCTCCGGATCGGGCATGCTCGCCCCGTTCACGTCGCCGTGGAACTTCACGTAGCCGCCGAGGGGAATGGCGCAGAGCTTCCAGCGGGTGCCGCGCCGGTCGTTGAACCCGATGAGTTCCGGCCCGAATCCGAGCGAGAAGGCGTGGACGCCGACGCCGCACCAGCGCCCGACCAGGAAGTGGCCCATCTCGTGCACGAACACCACGACGGTGAGCACGAACAGGAACGGGATCAGGGCACCGAAGAAACCACCGGCGGTGCCGCCCATCGCGTTGAGGAAGTCCATAAGCCGATCCCTGGCCGTCGCCGCACCGGCCCCCCGGGATCGGCGCATCCCGACATCCTAGCAGATCGGTGGGGTGCACCGCCAACGCAATCCTGTGCCGGGTCGCGCATCGTCGCAGCGGAACCGGAGTTGTCCCGTCAGTGCCCTCCTCCGCCCCTCGCCATCGCACGCGGGCGACGGACCAGCGGCACCGCACAGGCCATCGCGAGGAACAGGACCGTCAGGGCGAGGAACACGTCCTCGAAGGCCATGACGAGCCCCTGGATCCGCACCGTGTTGGTCATGGCCTTCAGCGCCATGCCGGGGGCGGCACTGCCGAAGGACTCGAAGCTGTGCTGAAGGCTGTCGAGGCGCTCCAGCGCGGCGTTGTTCGACCAGCTGAACCGCTCGTGTAACCGGGCGAGGTGCAGGTCCCAGCGATCGTTCAGCACCGTGTTGATCAGCGCGAGGCCGACCGCGCCGCCGAGGTTGCGGGTGAGATTGAACAGGCCGGAGGCGTTCTTCATTCGGGCCGGCGGCAGGGTGCCGAGCGCGATGTTGTTGATCGGGATCATGCACAGCATCAGCGAGCAGCCGCGCAGGATCTGCGGCAGCAGCAGCTCGTAGAAATCCCAGTCCTTGGTGAGCCCGGTGACGATCCAGGTGCCGCAGGCGAAGCCCGCGAAGCCGATCCCCATCATGAAGCGCGGATCGACCTTGCCCGAGAGGCGGCCGGCGATCGGCGCGGTGATGAACATGAACAGGCCGGAGACGAACATCGTCTCGCCGATCATCAGCGCCGAGTAGCCCCGGACCCGGGCGAGATAGACCGGGTAGATGTAGGTCAGCCCGTAGAGGCCGATGCCGAGTACGAAGCTCGCCACACAGCCGCTGGCGAAGTTGCGGTCCGAGAAGGCGCGCAGATCGACGATCGGCTGCTTGGCCGTAAACACCCGCCAGAAGAACAGAAGCGCCGAGACCGCGCAGACTACAGCGGCGGCGAACACCGTCTCGTCCTGCAACCAGTCGTGGTTCGGCCCCTCCTCCAGCACGTATTCGAGGCAGCCTAGGAAGCCCGCCATGAAGGCGAGGCCGGCCCAGTCGAAGGCTTGCAGCAGACTGTAGTTCGGCTCGTCGAAATCGACCAGCATCCAGGTCGAGATCGTCACGAAGAGGCCCGGCACGACATTGATCAGGAACAGCCAGTGCCAGGACATCAGGTCGGTGAGGTAGCCACCAACCGTGGGGCCGATGGTCGGCGCGAGCGTCGCCACGAGGCCGATCATCGGCGAGACGATGGTCCGCTTCGAGGGCGGGAAGATCGTGAAGGCCGCCGCGAAGACGGTCGGGATCATGCCACCGCCGATGAAGCCCTGCGCCGCGCGCCAGACGATCATCTCGCCGATCGACGAGGAGGTCGCGCACATCAGGCTCATCAGGGTGAAGCCACCCGCCGAGATGGCGAACATCCACCGCGTCGAGAGAACCCGCGACAGGGTGCCCGACAGCGGGATCGAGATGACCTCGGCGATGAGATAGCTGGTCTGGACCCACGGGATCTCGTCGCCGGACGCCGAGAGGCCGGCCTGGATCTCGTTGAGGGAGGCCGAGACGATCTGGATGTCCAGGATCGCCATGAACATCCCGAACACCATGCAGACGAACGCCACCATGCGGCGGCGGTCGAGCGGCGGCTCGGCAGCGCGGGCCGGCGCACCCGGCGCCAGAGTAGCGGTGGCGGCCATGACCCGGCTCAGCGGCTCGCGGTGCTGACCGGCGGCTCACGCGCGGCCCGGTCGAGCACCGAGCGGTCGGCGCCGGTACGGGTATCGACCCGCACCACGGCCGACAGGCCCGGCCGCAGCAGGCCCTCGCGGGCGACCTCCTCCGGAACCCGCACCCGCACCGGCAGGCGCTGGACGATCTTGGTGAAGTTGCCGGTCGCGTTGTCGGGGGGCAGCAGGCTGAACACCGAACCGGAGGCCGGCGAGAACGATTCCACCACGCCCTGGATCTCGCGATCCGGATACGCGTCGACCGTCACGGTCACCGGTTGGCCGGGGCGCATGCGCTGAACCTGCGTCTCCTTGAAGTTCGCGTCGATGTGCACGCTCTGGAGCGGCACCAGGGCAGCGATCCGGGTACCCGGCGCGACGTAGGCGCCGGCCTCGACCGCCTTGTTGCCGACCACGCCGTCAAAGGGTGCGCGGATCACCGCGAAGTCGAGGTCGCGCCGGGCGCGGTCGACGGCGGTTCGCAGTTCGACCGCGACACTCTCGGCCTCGCGCTTTTGCGCCTGGAGCACATCGACATTGGCGCGGGCAGCCAAGAGCCCGGCCTCCATGGCTTTGACCGAGGCCTCGGTCCGGTCGCGATCGGCACGGGTCTGATCGATGCGCGACTTGGCGACGTAATCGGCCTGCATCTGCATCGACCGGGCGAAATCGGCCTGGGCGCGGACCGCATCGGCGCGGGCGGCTTCGAGCTGCGCGGCGGCTTGGGCGACCTGCGCCTGCGCCGCCTCGGCCTGCCGAGCGATCCGCGTGATGGTGCTCTCCTGCGTGGCGAGCTTGTCCTGCGCGGCCTGGAGCGCGAGACGATAATCGCCATCATCGATCTTGGCGATCACGTCGCCCTTCTTCACGGAGAGGCCGTTCACCACTGGGACAGCCTCGAGATAGCCCGAGACCTTTGCGGCCAGCACCGAGATGTCGGCCTGGACATAGGCGTCGTCGGTGGCGACGAAGAACCGTCCGACGGTCCACCATTGCCATCCGGCATAGGCGCCGCCGCCGAGCGCGACGGCCAGGACGGCGAGCAGGATGGCCCGGCGGAGCGGACGCTTGCGCGCCGGCGCACCGCCCTCCGGCGTCGCGGTCTGTTTGACCGCCGCGGCCGATGCCGGCGTCGCGACCGGACGGGCTGGGCCCTCGGCCCGCTCCTCGTCGCCGCGTTCGACGACCGGATCGGGGCGATCAGCGTCCTCACGCAGGGACATCGCAGAGCCTCACATCCAACCACAACCGCATTGACCGAACCGTTCGGTCAAAACATCGGCGCGCCTTGACGCGATTCCGAATTGGCCCCAGGGTATGTTGACCGAACGGTTCGGTCAAGCGGAGCGGCGCTGGCAGCGCCGGGCGGAACGATGGCACAGGGTGCAGCGCTGGATCGGGGCGTGACGGCGCACGAGGGCGACAAGCGCCGCCAGATCCTGGACGGTGCCCGGACGGTCTTCCTCTCGGCGGGCTACGATGGCGCGAGCATGGGTGAGATCGCGCGGGCGGCCGGCGTCTCGAAGGGCACGCTCTACGTATATTTCGACAGCAAGGAGGCGCTGTTCGAGGCTTTGATCCTTGAGGAGAAGGCCAGCCTCGCCGAGACGCTCTTCACCTTCGATCCGAACGATACCGATATCCCGGCCGTCCTGACGCGCCTGGGGATGAGTTTTCTCGCCGAGATGTCCCAGCCGCGGCACATCTCAATGCACCGCATGGTGATCGGCGTCTGCGAGAAATTCCCACAATTCGGGCAGGTCTATTACGACGCCGGGCCGGCCCGCGGCGTGGCGCGGCTCGCGGCCTATCTCGATGTGCAGGTAAATGCCGGCCGCCTGCGCATCGCCGACACCACCCTGGCGGCTCAGCACTTTTTGCACCTTTGCCTCGCCGGACTGCTGACGCGGATGCTGTTTGCCGCGGCCGGCAAGGCGGACGAAGAGCGTATGCGGTTCCAGACCGACGAGGCGGTGCGGGTGTTTCTGGCCGGATACGGGCCGGAGCGCTGACGCGCTGCCCGTGCCGCCGGCTACCCGGCGGCACGCAGCTCCGGCAGCGCCTCAGCGCTCCAAACCCGGACATGGGCGTCGATGGCGAGCGCCTCGTCGACATCGGCCGGCGCGGTCCGGTACTGGCCGGCGAAGTGCGTGCAGGCGCGCTCGACCAGATCGCTAATCCCGTAGAAGCCGATCCGGCCGGCGATGAAGGCCGCCACCGCGATCTCATTGGCCGCATTCATCACGGTCGGCGCCGCGCCGCCCGCGGCGAGCGCCGCCCGGGCGATCCGCAGGCACGGGAAGCGCTCCTCGTCCGCGGCCTCGAAGGTGAGGGAGCCGAGCTTCACGAGGTCCAGAGGCCGCCCGCGCGCGATGGTCAGCCGGTCGCCGAGGCCGAGGCAGTGCGAGATCGGCACGCGCATGTCGGGCAGTGCCAGCTCGGCGGTCACGGCGCCGTCGAGCCAGTAGACCATCCCGTGGATCACCGATTGCGGATGCACCACGACGTCGAGGCGCTTCGGCTCGATGCCGAACA
Organism: Methylobacterium phyllostachyos; assembly: GCF_900103445.1. Classification (GTDB taxonomy): domain Bacteria; phylum Pseudomonadota; class Alphaproteobacteria; order Rhizobiales; family Beijerinckiaceae; genus Methylobacterium; species Methylobacterium phyllostachyos. The sequence continues at coordinate 277,704 of NZ_FNHS01000001.1, forward strand.
GATGGTGCGCCTCGATCAGTTCGAGGCCCTTGTTCATCAGGCTCGCCGAATCGATGTTGATCTTCATGCCCATCGACCAGGTCGGGTGGGCGGCGGCCTCCGTGGCGGAGGCGGCGGCGATGCGCTCGCGGGTCCAGGTGCGAAACGGGCCGCCGGAGGCCGTGATCATCATGGTGCGCACGTCGGCAAGCGGCCGGCCGGCCAGCGCCTGGCTCAGGGCGTCGTGCTCGGAATCCATCGGCAGGATCGTGGCGCCGTAACGCGCGGCGTCGCGCATGAAGGCGTCGCCGGCGCAGACGAGACTTTCCTTGTTGGCCAAGGCCACCGTCCGGCCGAGGCGCAAAGCCGCGTGGGTCGATTTGAGGCCCGCCGCCCCGCTCACTGCCGCCACGACGATGTCGGCATCGCGGGCGACCGCCTCCATGACGGCCCCCTCCCCTGCCCCGTTGGGGATGCCGGAGCCCGACAGGGCCTCGGCGAGCGCCGGGCCGGCGGCTTCATCGGCGAGCGCCGCGAAGGACGCGTTCAGCTCCCGGGCCATCTTGGCGAGCGCAACCGGGTCCTTGCCGCCGACGAGGGCGCCGACGCGGAACCGGTCGGTGTGCTGGGCCAGCAGGTCGGCCGTCGATTTGCCGATCGAGCCGGTGGCGCCGAAGACGGTGACGATCTGGGTCACGGGTTCAACTCCCTCATCGTCACGTGATCAGGCCAGCCCCGCGCAGGGCGAGATAGATGGCAGCCAGCACGGCCACCGCGAAGAATCCGTCGAGCCGGTCCATGACGCCGCCATGGCCCGGGATGATCTTTCCGGAATCCTTCACGCCGTAGCGGCGCTTGAGGCCGGATTCGATCAGGTCGCCCGCCTGGCTGAGCACCGAGGCGAGCGCGCTCACACCCGCCACCACCGGCAGGGAAGCGGCGCTCGGCAGGGTCATTCCGGCGAGATCCGCCACCACCGGCACCAGCGTCCCGGCCGCGACCGCGCCAATCAGGCCACCGATCGCGCCGGACCACGTCTTGTTGGGCGAGACCCGGGGCATCAGCTTCGGGCCGCCGATCTTCCGGCCGGCGAAGTAGGCGGCGATGTCGGTGGACCACACCACCGCGAACATCCAGGCCGGCCCGACGAGGCCGATGGCGGGATCGTCGCGTAGCGCCACGGGGACCGCCGCGATCGCCCCAGCGCCGAGCACGCCGACAAAGGCGCGCCAACGGCCCCAGCCAGTCCGCGCCACCGTGGCGCAGGCGGCGGCCCCGAGGATCAGCACGGCAAGACAGGCGGACGTCGGCGCGCCGCCGCGCTGGCACAGCAGGAGAGCGCCCAGCGTCGCCGCGCCGAGCGCGATCAGCACCTCGCGCGGCTCGGTGCGGCTCATCACCATCCACTCGGCAAAGCCGATGATGCCGGCAGCCAACCAGATGCCCGCGAAGGGCCAGCCGCCATAGACCAGCCCGGCCAGCACGCCGGCCCCGAGCACGAGGCCCGAGGCGACGCGCAGCCACAGCTCGCGCTGGCTCTTGCGGGGAGCCTTGGATGGCGCAGCCGGTGCGGCGGCGGTCACGGGCGGACCGTCCCTCGCCTCAAACCTGCATGATCTCCTTCTCCTTGGAGGCCAGCACGCCGTCGATCTCGGCGATGTACTGGTCGGTCGCCTTCTGCACGTCGGCGGCCTGGCGCTTCTCGTCATCCTCCGAGATGGCGCTGTCCTTCAGGAGCTTCTTGAGATGGTCGAGGCCGTCCCGGCGGACGTGGCGCACGGCGACGCGCGCCTCCTCGGTGTACTTGTGGGCGACCTTGACCATCTCCTTGCGGCGCTGCTCGTTCATCTCGGGGATGCGGAGCCGGATGGTCTGGCCTTCCGTCTGCGGGTTGAGGCCGAGATCGGATTCGCGGATCGCCTTCTCGACGGCGGTCACCATGCTGCGGTCCCAGACCGAGATCGACAGGAGCCGCGGCTCCGGCACGCTCACGGTGGCGACCTGCGCCATCGGCATCGCCGAGCCATAGGCATCGACCTGGATCGGGTCGAGGAGCGAGGGCGTAGCGCGCCCGGTGCGCAGGGATCCGAGGTCCTTGGAGAGCGAAGCGACGGCGCCCTGCATCCGGCGCTTGATGTCGTTGAGGTCGAATTCCGGTGTGGCCATGAGAATCGTCCCGAGACGTCTGACGTGATCTTCTCGCCCGGCGCGGGCAGTCGCGGCCTCAATGGACGAATTTTTTCAGGGCCGCAAACGGTTGCGGCGGCCTATCCGCGGCGGCGTCAGGGCGCCACGAGGGTCGAGGGCGCTTCACCCGACAGGATCGCGGCAATCGAGCTCGGCGGGTGGAGCGAGCCGACCACGATCGACAGGCGGCTCTCCCGGGCCAGCGCGAAGGCGGCCGTATCCATCACCTTCAGGTCCCGGGCGATGGCCTCGTCATGGGTGATGCGGTCGTAGCGGGTCGCGCTCGGATCCGTCTTCGGATCGGCCGTGTAGACGCCGTCGACCTGCGTGGCCTTCAGCACCGCATCGCAGCGCAATTCGGCCGCACGCAGGACCGCCGCGGTGTCGGTGGTGAAGTACGGGTTGCCGGTGCCTCCGGCGAGAACCACCACCTGACCCTTGTCGAGGTGATGCAAAGCCGGCTGGCGGGCATAGGTCTCGCAGATCGTCGGCATCGACACCGCCGACATGGTGCGGGCCTGGACCCCCGCGGCATTGAGCGCCGTCTCGATGGCGAGCGAGTTCATGACGGTCGCCATCATGCCGAGCGAATCCCCGGTGGCCCGGTCGATCCAGCCGGCCGCCGAGATGCGCGCCCCACGGATCATGTTGCCGCCGCCCACCACGATGGCGACCTCGGCCCCGGTCTCGATGGTGCGGGCGATATCCTCGGCGAGCCCCGCCAGCGTCGGCGGATGCAGCCAGTAGCCATCCGGTGCGGCGAGCGCCTCGCCCGAAAGCTTTACGAGGATACGGCGAAACGGCGTCGTCTCCGGCATCTCGATCCCCGTCCGACCCGCCCTGTGCGAGCCGGGAGGCTTCTACGTCAACCGTGTGAGCGCCGTCGAGGGGCGGCCCGCGATCGGACGGGGATCATCCGCCCAAACGCCACCGACACGCGACCGACGTGCAGCCCTGGCAAAGCTTTGCGGAGACCGCCCTCGGCCCGGGACATCCATGCGCGTCGCCCTGGTGATCAACACGGAATCCGGCAGCGTCAGCGGCGGTGCGACACCGGAGATCATCCGTGAGCGGATCGCCGCGGTCGGGATCGAAGCCCTGGGTGAGGCGGACCGGGGAGCCACCCTCCCGGCGCGCATCGCGGCGGCGGTGGCCGAGCCAGGGATTGATGCGATGGTGGTGGCCGGCGGCGATGGCACGGTCGCCTGCGCGGCCGCCGCCCTGGTCGGGCGCGGGACGCCGCTCGGCATCCTCCCGCTCGGCACCATGAACCTTCTGGCGCGGGATCTCGGCCTTCCCCTCGATCTCGACGGGGCCATCGCCAATCTCGCACAGGGTGTGCCGCGCCGGATCGATGTCGGCGACGTGAACGGCCGGATCTTCGTGATCAATTCCGTGCTCGGCATGGCGGCGCGGGTGGCCCGCCACAGGGAGGCGCATCGCGCCCGCCGGGCCGTGCGCACGATGCTGCGCTGGGCGCTCGGGATGCTCCGCCATCTCGGCCGCTATCCGCGGCTCACGGTGACCGGCCTGATCGATGGGACGGCGCGGCGCCTGCGGGGCCGGCTGATGGCGGTGGTCGTGGGCGACTACGTTGAACGGCCAGGGCACGTGCTGCTGCGGGCGCCGGTCGATGCCGGCCAACTTACGCTCTATGTGCTGGCCAACCTGTCGGTGTGGCGCAGCCTGCGCCTCGCCCTCGGTTTCGCCCTCGGCGATTGGCGCCGGCTGCCTGACGTGGAGCGGCTGCCGGTCGGCGACCTCAGCATCGCGTCGCGCCGGCGGGCACTCCTGGTGATGAATGACGGCGAGGTGCTGCTGATCCCCACGCCCCTGCACTACCGGATCCGGCGACACGCGCTGACCGTGATCGTGCCGCGCGCCGAGACGGGCCAGCGCTTCGCGGTGGGGACGCCGGACGCATGAGGCGGATCAGCCACATTTCCGACCTCCATTTCGGCCGCACTGACCCGGCCGTCGTCGAGGCCCTGGTGGACGAACTAAACGGAGACGCGCCGGACCTGATCGTCGCCTCGGGCGACTTCACCATGGCGGCCCGCCCGTCCGAGTTCGCGCAGGCCCGCGCCTTCCTGAACCGCCTGTCGTCGCCCTGGATCGGCGTGCCGGGCAACCACGACATCTCGCCCTACGACCTGGTGCAGCGGTTCGCGCGCCCCTTCGCGCGCTACCGGCATGCCATCGCGCAAGACACGGAGCCGTGCTTCGCGGATGGCGAGATCGGCGTGGTCTGCCTGAACACGGTGCGGCGCTGGGCGCCGGAGCCGGACTGGTCGCACGGTGTCATCCGGCGCAGCCAGATCGCCCGGACCGAGGCGCGCCTCGCCGCCATGCCGGAGTATCTGTTCAAGATCGTGGTGGGCCATCACCCGTTCAGGCCGCCGCGCTGGGACGAGGAGGCCCGACTGGTCGGCCGGGCGGATCTTGCGCTGGCGGCCTTCCGCCGCTGCGGCGTCGGCCTGACGCTCGCAGGCCATCTGCACCGGCACTACGCCCGCTTTGCCCTCGAAGACGATTCCGGGGCCGAGGCGGTCGATCAGGGTGTGATGCGCGGTTGCCGGGGGCGGCTGCTGACCGTTCAGGCCGGCTCGGCGACCTCGACCCGCCTGCGCGGGAACGAGCCCAACGCCTACAACCGCATCACCATCGCGGAGGGCTGCGCCTCCGTCTCGGTGCGGGTCTGGGATGGCGGAGGCTGGGTCGATGCGGCGCCGGCATGACGGAGATCCGCCACACCAGCGCCTGTTCTCAGCTGCCCGTCAGGACGCCGACGGCGCCGACGACGGTCATCACAAGACCGGACACGAAGGCGCCGATCATCAGGTAGGAGAGGGGCTTTAAGGTCATGCCGCGAAGGTAGCGTGCATCCGCGAGATGGGGTGTGCGCCGCAACACGCAACCAAAGAGACGCTTTCCAAGCACAGAAAACAAGAAGCCCCGCCCGGCTGATGCCGAACGGGGCTCGATCACGCGGCGGTCAAGAAAACCTGACCGATTTGCTTGAATCGATCAGGCGCGACCAGCCTGCTGGGCGACCTCGGTGGCGAAGTCCGGCCCCTCTTCCTTCTCGATGCCCTCGCCGAGGGCGTAGCGAACGAAGGCCGTCAGGGTCACCGGGCCGCCGAACTTGGAGCCGGCTTCCTTGAGGACTTGGCTCACCGTCTTCGAGCCGTCATGCACGAAGGGCTGCTCCAAGAGGGTGACCTCCTTGTAGTAGCTCTTCAGGCCGCTCTCGATGATCTTGGCCATCACGTGATCCGGCTTGCCGGCGTTCTTCTCGCGCAGGATGTTCGACTCGCGCTCCACCGTGACGGTGTCGACGCCCGAAGCATCGAGCGCCACCGGGTTGGTCGCCGCGACATGCATGGCGATCTGGCGGCCGAGCGCCGAGAGCGCCTCGACATCACCCTCGGACTCCAGCGCCACCAGCACGCCGATCTTGCCGAGGCCCTCGGAGATCTGGTTGTGCACGTAGGAGGCGATGACGCCCTTCTTGACTTCGAGCTTGGCGACCCGGCGCAGGTTCATGTTCTCGCCGATCGTGGCGATCAGGGCCTGCAGCTTCTCGGACACGGTCTCGGTGGCGCCCGGGAACTTGGCGGCCTGGAGGCCTTCCAGCGTGCCGTCGGTGTTCAGCGCGATCTTGGCGGCCTCGCGGGCAAAGGCCTGGAAGGCGTCGTTGCGGGCGACGAAGTCGGTCTCGGAGTTCACCTCGATGACCGCGGCGTGATGGCCGGCGGACTCGACGGCGACCAGGCCCTCGGCGGCGACGCGGCCGGCCTTCTTGGCGGCCTTCGCGAGCCCCTTCTTGCGCAGCCAATCGACCGCGGCCTCCATGTCGCCCTGCGTCTCGTTGAGCGCGCCCTTGCAATCCATCATGCCGGCGCCGGTCGTCTCCCGGAGCTCCTTCACCATCGCGGCGGTGATGTTGGCCATGGCGGTCCCTTTCGTGTGGTCTGGATGAGAGAGGCCCGGCGCGCGGGTAAGCGGCCGGGCCCGGTATGCGGGGAACCGCGACGGCCCGATGACGGGGCCGCCGCGACGTCCGGATCGATCAGGCCGCGGCGGCGGCCTCGACGAAGCCGCGGGCCTGCGAGACCCACGAATCGCGATCGATGCGGCCGTTGAGCTTCAGGTCGGCATCGACCTTGGCGACGTCCGCGGGGGTCATCGCGGCAATCTGCCAGTAATGGTAGATGCCGGCGTCGTTGAGCTTCTGCACGATCTGCGGGCCGGCGCCGTTCAGCTTGGTCAGGTCGTCCGGCGCGCCGCGCGGGGCGGCGAGCAGCTCGAAATGCTCGGTCGACTCGGCGAGCATCGCCACGTCGGCCGGGTCGAGGGCGTCGGACTCGACCGAGACGGCCTCGTCGTCGTTCGCCGGCAGTTCCTCGGCCATCGGCTCCTCGGAGGCGCCGAGATCCATGCCCGACGAGCCCTGGGCGCGCGAGATGCCGTCGATGGCGGCCTTGGCGATCAGGTCGCAGTAGAGCGCGATGGCGCGGCCGGCGTCGTCGTTGGCCGGGACGATGTAGCTGATGCCGTCCGGGTTGCAGTTGGTGTCGACGATGGCGGCCACCGGGATCCCGAGGCGGTTCGCCTCCTTGATCGCCAGCTGCTCCTTGTTGGTGTCGATCACGAACAGCAGGTCGGGGACACCGCCCATATCCTTGATGCCGCCGAGCGCCTTCTCGAGCTTCTCCTTCTCACGGGAGAGCATCAGGCGCTCCTTCTTGGTCAGGCCCGGGCCGCCGGTCTCCAGCGTCTCGGTGACCTTGCGCAGGCGCGAGATCGAGCCCGAGATGGTCTTCCAGTTGGTGAGCATGCCGCCCAGCCAGCGGGAATTGACGTAGTACTGGGCCGAGCGCTTGGCCGCCTCGGCGATCGTGTCGGCGGCCTGGCGCTTGGTGCCGACGAACAGCACGCGGCCGCCCTTGGCGACGGTGTCGCTCACCGCCTGCAGCGCCTGGTGCAGCGCCGGCACGGTCTGGGCGAGGTCGATGATGTGGATGTTGTTGCGCGTACCGAAGATGTACGGCTGCATCTTCGGGTTCCAGCGGTGCGACTGGTGACCGAAATGGGCGCCCGCCTCGAGGAGCTGACGCATAGAGAAATCGACGGCCATTCTTTTTGCTCTCCGGTTGGATCCGCCGCGGAGGGATGCAGCCGCTCGACGCATTCGGGCGACCACCGGAAACGCCTCATTCAGGCATGAGGCCGGCTCCGCGTGTGGGATGGGCGGGCGCTTAGCAGAGAGCGCGGTCGGAAGCAAGGCTTCGGAGAGCGGCACGGTCGAAGGATGCCGCGCAGGTGACGCCATCCCTCAATCACAGGCTGCGTTCAAACCGCTTGCAACACGCAGCTTCGGCTTCCGATCATCAAGCCATGGCGATGGTCGCGTTCGACACCCTAAAATTCGCCCGCCCCCTCCGGGAGAAGGCCAAACTCTCACGCGAACAGGCAGAGGGCTCGGCCGATGCCATGGCGGAAGCGTTGCAGGGCGATCTCGTCAGGACGGCGGACCTGCGCGCCGCGTTGGCGGGTACGCGGCCCGCGATCGTGTGCTGGGTTGCGGGCCTGATCGGCTTCCAGACGCGCGCATTCATCGCCCTCGCCCGTGCCCTACATTGACGGACGCGCGGCTCGACTCACCCGCCGGCGAACACCGCCGCCACATCGTCGGCCGTCATCACGCGGTAGGCCCCCGCGGCGAGATCTGCCGGCAGATCGAGCCCACCGACCCGATCGCGGTGCAGTGCCGTGACATGGTTGTCCACGGCGGCGAACATCCGGCGGACCTGATGGTAGCGGCCCTCGGTCAGCGTCACCGCGCAATGGGTGGCATCCTCGACCACGAGATCCACCGGCAGCAGCGGCCGCTCCTCGCCCTCCAGCATCAGCGTCCCGGAGGCGAACACCGCCGCCTCATTGCCCGCCAGAGGCCGGTCGAGGGTCACGCGGTAGCGCTTCGCCACCTGGGCCTTCGGGCTGATGATCCGGTGCAGCAACGCGCCGTCGTCGGTCAGCAGCAGCAGGCCGGAGGTCTCCTTGTCGAGGCGGCCCACGGTGGAGAGCGGCGGGTCTCGGCGGCGCCAGCGCTCCGGCAGCAGCCCGTAGATCAGAGGCCCCGCCTCCTTGTGCGAACAGGTCACCCCCAGCGGCTTGTGCAGCATCAGGCACAGGCCCGGCAGTGGATCCAGCGGCTCGCCATCGATCGTCAGACGCTCCGGAAGATCCGGATCGAGGGCGATCCGCGTGCCGGCATCTCCGAGCTCAGCGCCGTCGAGGCGGATCGCCCCCACGCGGGCGAGCCCCTGGATCTCCCGGCGCGAGCCGTAGCCCAGATTGGCGAGGAGCTTGTCGAGCCGCACGGCTTTCGCGCTCACCGGCGTGCCTCGTAGACCCGGTAGCCGTTCTCCTGAACCGTCACGGACGCCGTCCGGAACGCTGCGCGCAGGGGCGCCTCGTAGGGCAAGTGCGCGTTGGCCACGAGCCACAGCGTGCCGCCGGGCCGCAGCGACGCGGCGGCCCGGGCGATGAAGGCCCGGCCGAGCGCCTGATCCTCCGCTCCACCCTCATGGAAGGGGGGATTCGTGACGATGAAGTCGAGGTCGCCCGGCACCTGCCCGGGCGTCCGGATATCGGCCCAGAGGATCGTCGCCCGCGGGTCGGGGACGTTGCGTCGGGCCATCTCGACGGCGCGGCGGTCGATCTCAACCAGGGTCATCGCGGTCACGGCCTCCGAGGCCAGGACCGCCCGGGCCAGGATCCCGAGGCCGCAGCCGAGATCGGCCCCGCGGCCCTTCAGCACCGGCAGCGCCCGCAGGAGCAGGGCCGTGCCGGGATCGAGCCGATCCCAGGAGAAGATGCCGGGCTGCGTGCACAAGGCGAGGTTGTCGACATGGCGCGGCCCGCCCTCGTCGATCGCCTCGGCGATCCCGGCGGGCTCCGGCGGCCGGTCGGCTTGGCAGATCCGGTGGTGGCGGCGCGGCTGGTCGGCGGCGGCACACCCGAAGGTGGTGAGTTCCTTGGCCAGCCGGGTCCCGCCCCGATCCTTGGGCGCAAGCGCGATCATCCGGCCGCCGGGCCCCAGGGCGCGCAGGACCTGCGCCAGGACGTAGCGACGCTCGACCGTTCCGGGTGGCGCGAGCACGGTGGCGGCGTCGAGGCTGTTCTCGGACAGATCCTCCAGCCGGGCGGCACCGGGAATCAACGGGGAAACCTGGACGGCATCGCCGGGGACCTCAGCGAGATCCACCGGCGGCAGGCCGTAGACGGCATGTCGCATGAATAATTCGGAAGCTGGAGGGATGCGGCCGGAACGCGACTCCGGTGCGGTGCGGGACCGACCCGCGCCCGACTCGGCTCATCCGGGGGAACGCCCCATTTTATACCGGATCGGGGCCGGAAGCCCAGCCTGACGGGCAATCTGGCCCCGCGGGGCCGGTCAGCCCCGGGGGAATTCGAGGCCCATCTCGCGGTAGCGCGCGGGGTCGTCGGCCCAGTTCTCCCGCACCTTCACGTGCAGGAACAGGTGAACCTTCGCGTCGGCCGCCTCGGCGATCTCGATCCGGGCCGCCTGTCCGATCGACCGGATGGTCTGGCCGCCCTTGCCGAGCACGATCGAGCGCTGGCTCTCGCGCTCCACGAAGATCGTCTGCTCGATCCGAACCGACCCGTCTGCCCGGACCTGCCACTGGTCGGTCTCGACCGTGGAGCGGTAAGGCAATTCCTCATGCAGCCGGTCGTAGATCTTCTCGCGGGTGATCTCGGCGGCCAGCATGCGCAGGGGCGCATCCGAGACCTGATCCTCCGGGTAGAGCCAGGGGCCGGCCGGCATCCGGGCGGCGAGCGCCCGCCGGAGATCCTGCACACCGCTGCCGTTCAGCGCCGAGATCATGAACGTCTCGGCGAAGGGCGCGGCGGCGTTGAGCTTGGCGGCGAGATCGAGCAGGCGCTCGCGGGCGATCAGGTCGATCTTGTTGAGGATCAGCAGCTTGTCGCGCTTCACCGCGTCGAGGCGGCCGAGCACGGCCTCGACCTCTTCGTCGACGCCCTTTCGAGCATCCACCAGCAGGCAGACCGCGTCGGCGTCGGCGGCGCCGCTCCAGGCCGAATGGACCATCGCCCGGTCGAGCCGGCGCTTGGGCGCGAAGATGCCGGGCGTGTCGACCAGCACGACCTGGGCGTTGCCCTCGATGAAGATGCCGCGCACCAACGCCCGGGTCGTCTGCACCTTGCGGGAGACGATCGACACCTTCGTGCCGACAAGGTTGTTCAGGAGCGTCGACTTGCCGGCATTCGGCACGCCGATCAGCGCGACGAAGCCGGCCCGGGCGTCGGTGGGTGTGCCCGGCAGCGCGGAGACGGCATTCGCGCCGTCCCGCGCGCCGCTCCCAAACGGAGTGTCATCCTGATCGTGCTCGGTCATGCTGTCTCCGTCGGCCCCGCCGCCGGCAGGGCTCCGATCCCCTCCCGCTCCATCAGCGCCTGCGCGGCCGCCTGCTCGGCGATCCGCTTCGATGTGCCCTCGCCGAGCCCGGGCGCAAGGCCCTCGACCTCGACGGCGATGCGGAACCGGGGCGCATGGTCAGGGCCGGTGCGCTCCACCACCGCGTAGGTGGGGATCGGCAAGCTTCGGCCCATGGCCCACTCCTGCAGGGCGGATTTGGCGTCGCGGCCCCGCGCCGCCGAGGCCGGCTCGCTCGGGTGGAAATGCGCCTCGACCACCGCCCGGGCGGCATCAAACCCGGCATCAAGGTAGATGGCACCGAGAATCGCCTCGCAGACATCGGCCAGGATGGTCTGATTGCGCCGGCCGCCGCCCATCACCTCACCCTGGCCGAGAATCAGGTGCGGCCCGACTTCCCAGGCGGCCGCCACGACCGCGCAGGTCTCGCGGCGCACCAGCGCGGCGAGACGGCGCGACAGGTCGCCCTCGTCGGCCTCCGGGAACGCTGCGTAGAGCCGGTCCGCCACCGCGAGCCCGAGGACACGGTCGCCGAGGAATTCCAGGCGCTGATAGCTGCCGCCCCGGGCGCTGGCCTTGCTGGTATGGGTCAGCGCACGGGTCAGCAGACCCTGGTCGGCGAAGCTGTGCCCGATCCGCGCCTCCAGCGCGGCGAGCGGCGGGCGCGGCTTATGGCTGCGCCGGGCCCGCGCGGAGGTTGGGGGCTGGGCGGCGTCGTCCAAGTCCGGTCCGATCAATGGATGGTCGAGAACAGGCGCGACCAGCGGACATGGGCCGGCCAGTTCCAGACCTGCCACGCCGGCGTGCCCTCATCGATCGAGAAGAAGATCATCTCGGCGCGGCCCACGAAGTTCGCAAAGGGCACGTAACCGACATTGGCGAGATCGCGCGAATCGGTGGAGTTGTCGCGGTTGTCGCCCATCATGAAGAAGTGCCCGGCCGGGACCGTGTAGAGTTCGGTCTTGTCCCAGAAGCCGTTGTCGCCATCGCGCTCGATCACCTTATGAACGACGCCGTTGGGCAGGGTCTCGAGGTATTGCGGAACCTTGGTCGCCTGGCCGTAGGGGTCGGTCGTCTCGTAGTCGGCGATCCGCTCGCGCTTGACCGCCTTGCCGTTGATGTTGAGCACGCCGTCGATCATCTGGATCTTGTCGCCCGGCAGGCCGATCACGCGCTTGATGTAGTCGGTCGCATTGTCCTTCGGCAGCTTGAACACCGCGATGTCGCCGCGCTTCGGCTCGGCGCCCCAGATCCGACCGTCCGCCTGGATCGGGATGTATTCCGAAAGCGGCAGGGAGTACTTCGAGTATCCGTAGGAGTACTTCGAGACGAACAGATAATCGCCGATCAACAGGGTCGGGACCAGGGAGCCCGAGGGGATGTTGAACGGCTGAAACAGGAGCGTCCGCACCACGAGAGCGATCAGGAGCGCCTGGATGCCGACCTTCAGCGTCTCGCGGATGCTGGCCCAGGTGCCGGTCTCGGCGGGTTTCCTGAGCGGCTTGCCGTCGTAATCCACGCGCACGTTCCGTCTTCGGTTGAGATTGCGTTGTCTTCCGCCCGCGGGGCGGCCGGGGAAGCGGTTGTCCCGAGGAATGCGCCGCAATCGTGTCCGCTGCGAGCGGCGGGTCTAGACCAAGCGCGATCCCCCCGCAACGCGCGAGGGTGCCGGGCTAATCCGCGCCCTCAGCCGGTGACCGTCACCGGCAGCGCCTCGATGATCACGAAGGCTTGTGCCATCGGCGCATCGTCGGTCAGGCTCACGTGAAGGCGGGCCTCATGGCCCTGCGGGATCAGCGTGGCGAGCCGCGCCGCCGCGCCACCGGTGAGTCGCAGGGTCGGCTGGCCGGAGGGAAGGTTCACCACCTCCATGTCGCGCCAGAACACGCCGGCGCTGAGGCCGGTGCCGAGCGCCTTGGCGCAGGCCTCCTTGGCGGCGAAGCGTCGCGCATAGCCCTCGGCGCGGGCCGCACGACCGTCGCAGCGCGCCCGCTCGCCGTCGGTGAAAACCCGGTGGGTGAAACGCTCGCCGTGGCGTCCCAGCGTCTGGGCGATCCGACGGATGTCGCAGAGGTCCGATCCGATCCCGATGATCATGGTCGACGCGCGCGGTCCATCGCGGCCCGCATGTCTCGCACCGCCTGCGGGAGCCCGACAAAGATCGCGTCGGCGATCAACGAATGTCCGATGTTGAGTTCCCGGATCTGCGGCAGCGCCGCCACCAGCCCGACGCTACCGAGGGTCAGCCCGTGGCCGGCATGGATCTCAAGGCCGAGGCCGGCCCCGTACTCGGCGGCGCGCCGGATCCGACCGAGTTCATGCGCGATCCGGGCCGCATCTCCGTCGAGCGCAGCCTCACAGTAGCTGCCGGTGTGAAGCTCGACCACCGGTGCCCCAAGCGCTCGGGCGGCGTCCATCACCGTCGCTTCCGGCTCGACGAACAGGGAGACGCGGATCCCCGCCTGGGCAAGCGACCGGATGCGCGGGGCGAGGTGATCGCGGCCACCGACGATGTCGAGGCCGCCCTCGGTGGTGCGTTCCTCGCGCTTCTCCGGCACGAGGCAGGCGGCGTGAGGCCGGGTGTCGAGCGCGATCGCCACCATCTCGTCGGTGGCCGCCATCTCGAAGTTGAGCGGAACGGACAGGCGGCGCTTGAGGGCCGCGATGTCGGTGTCGCGGATGTGGCGCCTGTCCTCGCGCAGATGCGCCGTGATGCCGTCCGCCCCCGCCTCGACGGCGAGCAATGCGGCGCGCACCGGGTCCGGATAATCGCCGCCGCGGGCGTTGCGGACGGTGGCGACGTGATCGATGTTGACGCCGAGGCGCAGCGTTTCGGAAGTCATCCGCTCGTTCGTTCCAAAGTCGGCCGTTCCAAGATCGGCGTGATGCGCCGGGCTCCTGGCAGCGATATGCTGGCGTCCCCGCGCTCCGGCAAGACGGGCCGGCGCAACCGGCTGCCTCAACTTGCCAACTCGGCAAAAACCGACTATGCGCCGCCCCTCGCGTTCGCTCCGGCCGGGGGCTGAACGGACGGTGCCGCTTGCGGCACAGGGTTTCTTTGAAACCCGTCGTCCGGTGTCTCCGCCTTCGATCAACCGCTCGGGCCTGAAAATCGGCTCGAAGGGCTTGGCGCCGGGCGATCCGCGAAACGAACCGGCCCGATACAGCCGCCCCGCGCGGCCGGGCTCCTTTTGACGCTGAAAGGCCCGACGATGCCTCTCTACGAGCATGTGCTCTTGGCCCGCCAGGACGTGACGTCCCAGCAGGTCGAGACGATGATCGACACCTACAAGGGTGTGATCGAGCAGAACGGTGGCCGTCTCGAGAAGATCGAGATGTGGGGCGTGAAGTCCCTCGCCTACCGGATCAAGAAGAACCGCAAGGCGCATTTCGCGCTGCTCAACATCGACGCCCCGCCGGCCGCCATCGCCGAGATGGAGCGCCAGATGCAGATCTCCGAGGACGTGCTCCGCTTCATGACCGTCCGGGTCGAGGAGCTGGATCAGGAGCCGTCCGCCATGATGCAGAAGCGCGACCGCGACGACCGCAAGGATCGCGAGCGCGGCCGTCGTCGTGACGACGAGGGCTTCGGTGGCGGCTTCGGCGGCGACCGGGGTGACCGCGGCGATCGGGGTGATCGCGGCGAGCGTAGCTTCGGTGGGGAGGGCTAACCCATGGCATTCGGTGCTGGTGCGGGTGCGGGCGGCGGACGCCGCCCCTTCTTCCGTCGTCGCAAGACCTGCCCGTTCTCTGGCGCGAACGCGCCGAAGATCGACTACAAGGACGTCAAGCTCCTGTCCCGCTACGTGTCCGAGCGCGGCAAGATCGTGCCGTCGCGGATCACCGCGGTCTCGGCCAAGAAGCAGCGTGAGCTCGCCCAGGCGATCAAGCGCGCCCGCTTCCTCGGCCTGCTGCCCTACGTGATCAAGTAGGTCATCGAAACCCGCCGGCCCGGCATACGCCCGGGCCGGTCCTCGCAGAGGGCGGCCCCGGTCGCCCGATCGTTGGGGCGCGAAGCCGCCTCTAACCCTGCCGCAGCGGCAGCGGGACAGCGGAATTCATGGCACAGCATATCGGCATCGGTATCGGCGCGGGTCTCGTCTCGGCACTCCTGTTCGGGGTGCTTCTGAAGGCGACGCCGCTCGCGATCCTGCTCTACCTCGTGGCGCCGCTGCCGATCCTGATCGTCGGCCTCGGCTGGAGCCACAAGGCCGCGCTTTGGGCGGCCGCGGCCGGCAGCCTCGCGCTGGGCCTGGTGATTGCACCCTTCATGGGCCTCGCCTTCGGCGCCTATATCGCGCTGCCCGCCTGGTGGCTCGCCTATCTGACGCTCCTCGGGCGCGAAACGCCGCAGGGCCTCGAATGGTATCCGACCGGCCGCCTGCTCGGCTGGATCGCCGCCACGGCGGCTTTGGCCTTCATCGCCATCGCGGTCCTGTCCTCACCGAACCACGCCGCCTTCGATCGGCAGCTGCGCGGCCTCGCCCAGACCCTGGTGCAGGCCCGCATGCCGGCCCCCCGCACGACCGGCGAGGCCGGCCGCACAGAGACCCCTCCGACCGAGACCGACCGGTCCGGTCCGGAAGCGGGCGGGGACGCCGGCGCAGGGCTGCAGACCGAAGACGATCAGACCGACGTCACGCGGTCGGAGATAGCCGACGCCCTCGCCCGTGTCGTGCCGGCCTTCGCGGCCAACGGCCTCGCGCTGCTCCTGACCTTCTATCTTTGGGCGTCGGCCCGGATCGTGCGGATCTCCGGCCGCCTGCCCCGGCCCTGGCCCGACCTTCCCTCCACCACGATGCCCCGGACGACGCTCGCGACCCTGGGGGCGGCCCTCCTCATGTGCTTCGCCCCTGGCTATGTCGGCGTGTTCGGCGTCGCGCTGGTCGGTGCCCTGAGCGCCGCCTTCGCGATCCAGGGGCTCGCGGCCTTCCACGACCGCTCCCGCGGCCGGCCCGGACGCGCCCTGATGCTGTTCGGCCTCTACCTGATCCTGTTCGTGACCCAGGGCATCGCCCTGGTCGCCCTCACCCTGTTCGGCCTCGCCGACACAGCCCTCGACCGCCGGCGTCCCCAGGACCGCCCGGCGCCGTGAGACCCCGGCCCCAGCGGCCGAAACCCTGAAGGAGAAAGACCATGGAAGTGATCCTGCTCGAGCGCGTGGCCAAGCTGGGCCAGATGGGCGAGACCGTGAACGTCCGCCCGGGCTTCGCCCGCAACTTCCTGCTCGCCCGCGGCAAGGCCCTGCGCGCGACGGAAGCCAACAAGAAGCACTTCGAGGCCCAGCGCGCCCAGCTCGAGGCCCGCAACCTCGACCGTAAGAAGGACGCCGAGGCGGTGGCCGAGAAGCTGAACGGCCAGAGCTTCGTCCTGATCCGCCAATCGGGCGAGACCGGCGTGCTCTACGGCTCGGTCTCGACCCGCGACCTCGCCGAGGTCGTCTCCAAGGACGGCTTCACGGTGGATCGCGGCCAGTTCACCCTGAACCAGCCGATCAAGACGCTGGGCCTGCACACCGTCCCGGTCGTGCTGCACCCCGAGGTCGAGGTCGAGATCACCGTCAACGTCGCCCGCAGCCCCGAGGAGGCCGAGCGTCAGGCCCGCGGCGAGTCGGTCACCGAGCGCGAGGCGTTCAACCTCGACGATCTCGGCCTGGAGGTCGGCCAGGCGCTGGCCGACGCCGGCGAGGGTGCCGACGACCGCGGCTGATTGTTTTGATTCGGCGGGTCCGGGCGGCTTCAGGGCCGGTCGGATCCGCGACGGGGCGTCTCCTTCTCCTACGCATGCGGCGCACGGCGAAGATGCGCCCGGACCCGGCGCGAGACCCGCCGGGAAGCGGCTTCGCTGCACGCAGGCACTATCCCGGTATAGCGGTGAACACTGGGGATCATCGCCCCCGAGACTTGACACGTTCCAGTTTTGTTCCAGCATGGACGCTCGCCGCTCCCGAGAGTCGGCGGGCGTTCGTTTGTGCGGGTCCTACCCGGGGAAACGGACGGTCGGCTAGGCTTCGGTAACCATACCGGGGCCAAGGTCGTGCGGTGTGATCCTGGCGCGCCCACCGCGGCGCCTGATACGGAGTCGTCCGCCGATGGCCCTGCCCAATGCGCTCACGGCCAAGCTCGAAGCGGTCCAGGCCGAATACCGCGTCGCCCCGCACAACGTTGACGCGGAGCAGGCCCTGCTGGGCGCGATCCTCGTGAACAACGACGCCTACTACCGGGTGTCGGACTTCCTGCTGCCCGAACACTTCATGGAGGATGCCCACCAGCAGATCTTCACGGTGGCGGCCTCGCTGATCCGGGCCGGCAAGCTCGCCACGCCCATCACCATGAAGACCTATCTGGGCGATGCCGATTTCGGCGGCCAGACGGTGATGCAGTACCTCGCGCGGCTGGCCGCCGACGCGACCACGGTCATCAACGCGGGCGATTACGGCCGCACGATCTACGACCTCGCCATCCGCCGCCGGCTGATCACCATCGGCGAGGATCTGGTCAACGGCGCCTACGAGGCTCCGGTGGAGCAGGCGCCCCGGGACCAGATCGAGGAGACCGAGCGGCGGCTCTACGAGCTGGCCGAGGCCGGACGCTACGACGGCGGTTTCCAGAAATTCTCGGACGCGCTCACCGCCGCGGTCGACATGGCCGCCAAGGCCTACCAGCGCGAGGGCAAGCTCTCGGGCATCGCCACCGGCCTCACCGACCTCGACGCCAAGATGGGCGGTCTGCAACCGTCCGACCTGATCATCCTCGCGGGGCGCCCGGCCATGGGCAAGACCTCGCTGGTGACCAACATCGCGTTCAACATCGCGAAGGCCTATCGCGGCGAGAAGCAGCCGGACGGCACGACCAAGACCGTGAATGGCGGGATCGTCGGGTTCTTCTCCCTCGAGATGTCGGCCGAGCAGCTCGCCACCCGTATCATCGCCGAGCAATCGGGCGTGCCCTCCTACAAGATCCGGCGCGGCGACATCCGGCCCGAGGATTTTTACAAGATCACCGACGCCGCCCGGGACATGCAGACGATCCCGTTCTACATCGACCAGAGCGGCGGCATCTCGATCGCGCAGCTTTCCGCGCGCGCCCGGCGCCTGAAGCGCCAGAAGGGCCTCGACCTGCTGATCGTCGATTACCTGCAGCTGCTCTCGGGCTCGGGCAAGCGCAGCGACAACCGCGTGCAGGAGATGACCGAAATCACCACCGGCATGAAGGCCCTGGCCAAGGAGCTGGCGGTGCCCGTGATCGCCCTGTCGCAGCTCTCCCGTCAGGTGGAGAACCGCGACGACAAGCGCCCGCAGCTCGCCGACCTGCGTGAGTCGGGCTCGATCGAGCAGGACGCCGACGTGGTGATGTTCGTGTTCCGCGAGGAATACTATGTCGGCAACAAGAAGCCCCGCGAAGGCACGGAAGAGTTCTTCGCCTGGGAAGCCGAGATGCAGCGCGTCCACGGCAAGGCCGAGGTGATCCTCGGCAAGCAGCGTCACGGCCCCACCGGCACCGTGGAACTGCAGTTCGACGCCAACATCACCCGGTTCTCGAACCTCGCGCAGACCGACCGGATCCCCGAGCAGATGTAAAAGGCTGGCGTCGCCCGTTTTCGGATGGGCGACGAGCAGGCGGCTGTGACAGCTCCGAAGCGTGCTGCGCGCGGAACGATCGCCCCGGACTGCGGGCCGACATTCATGCCTGGGCCGAGGAACAGGCGCGCTTCCTGCGCGCGGGCGCTTGGTTACGTCTCGACATCGCGCTTTGGGCGGACGAGATCGCCGGGTGGGTCGCAGCGAGCGTCATGCGCTGACCAGCGCGCTGAGCCTGATCCTGCTCCATCTGCTGAAATGGGATCCTCAGCCCAGCCGGCAAAGCCGCAGCTGGGTCACGTCGATCAGAACGCCGCGAAGCTTGGTCGAGGAGCGGCTGGACGACAGTCCCAGACCGCGATCGCAGATCGGCGGACTGGTCGCCCGCGCTTGTCATCGTGCGCGGCTCGACGCGACGGGCGAGACTGGGGTCGACGAAGACACCTTCCCGCAGGTCTGCCCCTACAGCTGGGAGGCCATCATGACGCGATCGATCCCCTGGCCACCGGCAGACCCGCAAGCCTGATCGTCCGCCGCGAACCATCGCCGAACCCGCTCGTTGTGCGAGGACCCTGATCCCCGCCGCAGGAGCGACGATGTCCGAGCCGACCCCGCCGAAGATGCCCTACTGGCATGTCTACACCGACGCGGAGGGGGTGAGCCGCCAGGAGCTGTTCCACCTTGAGCACTTCAAGTTCGAGGGGATCAACCCCGAGACTGCGCCGCAATGGAACGACAAGATGGATCCGGCCCAGTCGGTCGTGACGTTCACGGTCCTGCCGGTGGGCTGGGTCGGGGAGTGGCACGAGAACCCGCGCCCGCAATGGATCGCGATCCTCTCAGGCCGCTGGTTCGTGGAGACCATGGACGGCCACCGGGTCGAGATGGGTCCGGGCGAGCTGATGATGGGCGAGGACCAGAACACGAAGGAGCGGGACGGCAAGAAGGGTCACCTGTCCGGCACGGTCGGCGACGCGCCCTGCACGATGATCGTCACCGGCCTGCAGGTCGAGCCGACGGTGAACCGGCCCGGCCGCTTTAAGTAGGGGTCGGGCCATGGACGGGTTCGAGTTCACGCAGCCGCGCTTCAAGGCCTACGTCCTGCCGAACGCGCCCCTGGAGAAGCTGGCCGAGGGTTTCCGCTGGACGGAGGGTCCAGTGTTCTTCGGCGACCGCGACGAGCTGCTGTTCTCCGATCTGCCGAACAACCGGGTGATGCGCTGGGCTGAATATGCCGGCTTGAGCGTCTATCGCGAAACGAGCGACTTCGAGAACGGCCATGCCCGAGACCGGCAGGGCCGGCTCCTGTCCTGCTCGCACCGCGGCCGACGCATCCACCGGACCGAGCTCGATGGGCGCGTCACCAGCCTGGTCGAACGCTACCGGGGCCGGCGGCTGAACTCGCCGAACGACATCGTCTGCAAATCGGATGGGACGATCTGGTTCTCCGACCCACCCTACGGGATCCAGACCGATTACGAGGGCGGCAAGCAGGAATCCGAGCTGCCCGCCGCGGTTTACCGGTTCGACCCGCGCGACGGCTCGCTGCGGGTCGTGGCGGACGATTTCCAGGGGCCGAACGGCCTGTGCTTCTCCCCCGACGAGGGCAAGCTCTACATCGTGGAGACCGGCCTGCAGTTCGATCCCGAGCCGCTCCAGCACGTCCGGGCCTTCGATGTCGCCGAGGACGGCACCCTGTCAGGGGGCGGCGTGCTCTTCAAGATCGACCCGGGCAACGCCGACGGGATCCGCTGCGACGAGCATGGCAACATCTGGTCGAGCGCCGGCGATGGCGTCCACTGCATCGACCCCGGCGGCGAGCGGGTCGGCAAGATCCTGGTCCCTTCGACCGTCGCCAACCTCGCCTTCGGCGGCCGCAACAACAGCCGCCTGTTCCTGTGCGCCTCCCATACGCTCTACGCGATCTACGTGAACGTACGGGGAGCACCACTTCTATGAGCGGCGTGCGGGCGATCATCGGGTTCGGCCGCACCGTCGCGGATCTCGCGGCCACGGAGGCATTTTATCGCGACGGCCTCGGCTTCGCGCGGGTCGCCCCACCGGAGCCCATCCCGTCCGCGCAGGCCGAGGCGATGGGCCTCGCGGAGCGGCGGGCGACGCAATTGCGTATGCGGCTCGGTGCGCAGACCGTCATCTTCCTGGCGGTCGATCCGCCCGGCGCGCCCTACCCGGCCGATCCCGCGGCGACCGACCCGTTCTTCCAGCACCTCGCGATACCGGTCCGCGACATGGGTTCCGCGATGGGCCACCTCGCCCAGGTCGGCCCGACACCGATCAGCCGCGACGGCGCTCAACACCTGCCCGCCGCCTCGGGGGGCGTGACCGCCTACAAGTTCCGCGACCCCGACGGGCATCCGCTGGAGCTGATCTTTTTCCCGGACGGGCCGCCGGCCGCGCGCTGGCGGGACGCGCCCGGCCTGTTCCTCGGCATCGATCACTCGGCGATCACCGTCACCGACCTCGACGCGGCCCTGGCCTTTCTGACCGGACCGCTCGGCCTCACGGTGGCGCAACGCGGCCTGAACCAGGGCCCTGAGCAAGCGCGCCTCGACGGCTTGGACGCCCCACAGGTCGACGTGATTGCGCTGGAGCCTCCGGAACCCGCTCCGCACGTGGAGCTGCTACATTACCGCGCGCCGGCGGCCCGACGACATCTGTCGTTCGGCCCCGCCGACCAAGCCTCGACGCGCTATGTTTTCTCGACGGCCGATCCGGAGGGCCTCTTGCGACGTCTGCGCGATGCCGGACTGTCGCCGCGGGCCTCCGCAGACGGCACGGCACTCTCTTGCGCCGGTCCGGACAGCCACGGATTCCTCTTCGTGCGAGCCTGAGGGTTCGCCGCCCGGCACGGCTTCGAAGAGGCTTGACGCGCCGCCCCTCCGGCGTCCAATCCGGCCCGCCCCGGAGGTGAGACCGATGCCGCTCCTCGCCCTGCCCTTTCCGGCCATCGATCCGGTGGCGCTCGCGATCGGGCCGATTACGATCAAATGGTACGCGCTTGCATACATTGCCGGCCTGATCGGCGGGTGGTACTATGCGCGCCGCCTCGTCATGGCCGACAGCCTTTGGGGCGTGGTCAAGCGCCCACAGGTGGTCGATATCGACGACCTCGTGGTCTGGGTGGCGCTCGGCGTCGTGCTGGGTGGCCGGGTCGGCTACGTGCTGTTCTACAATCTGCCGATGTACATCGCCGACCCAATCGAGATCCTGGCGATCCGAAACGGCGGCATGTCGTTCCACGGCGGGTTCATCGGGGCGATCCTGGCCTTCCTGCTGTTCGCCCGGGCGAAGAAGCTCAACGGCTACACCCTCCTCGATATCGGCGCCGTGGTCGTTCCGATCGGCCTGTTCTTCGGCCGCATCGCCAACTTCGTGAACGGCGAGCTCTGGGGCCGCGTGGCCCCGGACTTCCCCTACGCCATCGTGTTCCCGAGCGGTGGCCCCCTGCCCCGCCACCCGAGCCAGCTCTACGAGGCGGCGACCGAAGGCCTGCTGCTGTTCATCGTGATGGCGGTGAGCGTCCGCCGCTTCGGCTTCCGCAAGCCCGGGTTGCTCGGCGGCATCTTCGTGCTCGGCTACGCGCTCGCCCGAACGTTCTGCGAGTTCTTCCGCGAGCCCGACCGGCAGCTCGGCTTCCTGTTCGGCGACCATCTCGGGCCCATGGGCGGCGGCGTGACCATGGGCATGCTGCTCTGCGTGCCGATGATGATCGTCGGCCTCACCTACATCGTGCTGGCGGCGACCGGCCGGACGCGCCCGCGCCATCCCGCCGCGGCCGCCACCGGGGAGGCGGGCAAGGCGCCCGTGGAGGCGTGACGCCGCTGGGCGCCGAGATCGCCGCGCTGATCCGGCAAAACGGGCCGATCGGAGTCGATCGCTACATGGCGCTGTGCCTGGGCCATCCGGTCCACGGCTATTACCGCACCCGCGATCCTCTGGGTGCCAAGGGCGATTTCACCACGGCGCCCGAGATCAGCCAGATGTTCGGCGAGCTGATCGGCGCCTGGACGGCCTATGCGCATGGGCTGATGGGGCAGCCGGATCCACTCATCCTGGTGGAACTCGGCCCCGGCCGCGGCACGCTCATGGCGGATGCCCTGCGCGCCCTGCGCGCGGCGGCGCCGGGCGTCCGGGTGAGGCCGCATTGCGTCGAGACCAGCCCGGTGCTGCGGGCCGCCCAGGAACGGGCACTGACCGGAACCGGCGCGGTCTGGCACGATGGAATTGAGACGCTGCCCCCGGGCCCGGCCATCCTCCTGGCCAACGAGTTCTTCGACTGCCTGCCGGTGCGCCAGTTCGAGCGCCGGCCAAACGGATGGCATGAGCGTCAGGTCGGTCTCGGGCCGCAGGGCGGCTTCCTCTTCGGCCTCGCCCCGGAGCCGACACCGGGGCTCGACGCGGACGGACCGGAGGGCGCTCTGATGAGCGTCCCGGCGGCCGGCCTCGCGGTCATGCGCACGGTGGCGCAGCGGATCCGCGCGGAAGGCGGCATGTTGCTGGCCATCGATTACGGCCATACCCGTCCCGGCTTCGGCGACACGCTTCAGGCGCTCGCCGGGCACAGCTACGCCGACCCGCTGGCGGCACCCGGCGAGGCCGACATCACGCACCATGTCGATTTCGCCGCCCTCGCCCGCGCGGCGACGGGCGTCGGCGCCCAGGTCCACGGGCCGGTCGATCAGGGCGATTTCCTGTTTGCCCTCGGCCTGCGCCCCCGGGCCGAGCGCCTGAAGGTCCGGGCGACCGAAGCCCAGGCGGCGGAGATTGAGCGAGCGGTCGCCCGGCTCACGGATCCCGGCCGCGGCGGGATGGGCAGCTTGTTCAAGGTTCTGGCGGTGAGCGGCCCGTCCCTGGGGCCGCTTCCCGGATTTCCGGAGGTGTGAGGCTCCGGCCTGTGCGTCCTCAGCCGAACGAGCCGAAGCCGGCATCCGACTGGCTGGCGGGCCGCGGGGCGGGCGGCGCGGGCGGATTCACATCGTTCGGATCGAAGGCGACGGGCTCACCCGTCACGGGATGCGCAGGCGCGCTCAGCTGGTGGGACTGCTGGACCTCCGGCTTGGGCGCGTCGATCAGGGCTTCGGACTCGATTCCACGTGACATTGCGATCCTTCTCGGATGGGCACCGAATCCGGCCCCATATTGCAATGCAACAAGAGTCTGACGCTTGGACGACATCGTCAAGGGGAAGCCCTTGCGCTATCGGGACGCCAGCCTTGCAGCGCAGGATCCGACCATGACCACAGGCATATCGATCGAGGCGCCGGACTTGTCCGCGCAGGCGGGGATCCGCCACGCGTTCTTCACCCGCCGCGGCGGCGTTTCCGAAGGCCTCTACGATTCGCTGAATGGGGGGCTCGGATCCGGCGACGTACCCGCACACGTCGCAGAGAACCGGACCCGGATGTGCGCCGCCCTCGGCTTGCCGGCGGATCGCCTCGTGTCGCTCTATCAGGTCCACTCGGCCGAGGTCGTGACCGTCACGAGGCCCTTCGCCCCCGCCGACCGCCCGCGGGCCGACGCCATGGTGACCCAAGTTTCAGGCCTCGCGCTCGGCATCGCCACGGCCGATTGCGGGCCGATCCTCTTCGCGGATGCTGAGGGCGGGGTGATCGGCGCCGCGCATGCAGGCTGGAAGGGAGCGCTCACCGGCGTCATCGCGTCCACGGTCGCCGCCATGGAGGCGCTGGGCGCGCGCCGGCACCGGATCGTCGCCGTCCTTGGCCCGACGATCAGCCAGCCTTCCTACGAGGTCGGCCCGGATTTCATCGCCCGCCTGAAGATCGAAGCCCCTGGGATGGAACGGTTCCTGGGGGCGGGTACGCGGCCGGACCACGCCCAGTTCGATCTGCCGGGCTTCATCCTGGGGCGCCTCGCTGAGGCGGAGATCGGCCGCGCGGTGGCGCTGAACCTCTGCACCTACGCGGATCCCCAGCGCTTCTACAGCTATCGCCGGGCCACCCACCGGGGCGAGGCCGATTATGGCCGGCTGATCTCCGCGATCACCCTCGCACCCTGAGGGCGGACTGTCCCACCGCCGACGCCGCCCGTGCGAAAAGGGGGGTGCGACACTTTGTCAAAGGCGCGCGGGCGAAAAAAGCGTGGCCGTAACCGAACCTTGGCAATTCGAGCGCGTTGTGGGGTCAAGGTGCCGGGGAAAAACGGCGGGTTGCCACAAGGGGCCGCGTGAGCGGTCGGCGATACCGCGGAGCGCAAAGCAGCCCTGGAACCGCTGGAACGCAACCAGACCCGCGTTCCGTCACTGCCCGCGGGCGGTGCGGAACCACCCATGAGGACCAGACCATGAAATCCCTGCTCCGCGTCACGACCGCCCTCGCGGGCGTCGCCCTCGCCGGCTCCGCCTTTGCTGCCGACCTGCCGCGCCGCGCCGCGCCGCCGCCCGTGTTCACCCCCGTGCCGGTGTTCACCTGGACCGGCGCCTACTTCGGTATCAACGCCGGCTACGCCTTCGACGCTTCCAGCCGCTCCAACGGCAACAGCTTCGGCGTGCCCTTCCCCTACGCCACCCCCGGCACCGTCGCCACCTTCCGCAACAGCAGCCAGGACGGCTTCTCCGGCGGTGGCCAGATCGGCTACAACTACCAGTTCACCCCGGGCTCCGGCGTCGTCGTCGGCATCGAGGCCGACGCCCAGTACCTCGACTTCGGCCGCAACCGGAACAGCGCCTTCATCACCGGCGGCGCGCTCGCGCCCGGCTACTACGTCACCGACCCGCGCGGCCTGTCGAGCCTCGACTACTTCGGCACCGTGCGTGGCCGCCTCGGTTACGCCTTCGACCGCACCCTCGTGTACGGCACCGGCGGCTTCGCCTACGGCTCGGGCTCCTCGGACCGCTCGTTCGGCGGCTTTGCCGGCAACGACAGCTTCCGCACCGGTTACGCGGTCGGCGGCGGCATCGAGTACGCGCTGCCCACCGACTCGTTCCTGAACTTCTTCCGCTCCTCGGCCGTGACGCTCAAGGTCGAAGGCCTGTACGTCAACCTCGACCGCAACACCCGCAACCAGGGTGCGTTCGTCATCAACGCCGCCAACAACGTCCCGGTCGTCACCAGCGGCATCGGCCGCCGCTCCGATGAGTTCGCCGTCGTCCGCGCCGGTCTGAACTACAAGTTCGGCTCGTACTGAGATTGACCACCGGCGCGGCTCAGGCCGCGCCACACGTTGCACTGTTCGGCAATGTCTTGAAGCAGCTCGGCCTCGCGGCCGGGCTGTTTTCGTTTCGCCGGGCGAGAATGAAGTTTTTGCCAGGCCCCTGACAAAGCGTCGCCGCGCTCCCATGTCGTGTCAGCCGTGCGGCGCGTTCGGGCCCGCGGATATCATTCGAGGAGGACGACTCCATGAATAGCGAAGAACGCGACGTTATCTCGGGCATCTTCCAGCGGCTGGAGCAGGCGCAATCCCAGCCGCGCGACGCAGAGGCCGAGCGCTTCATCGCCGACAAGATCCGCGCGCAGCCCTATGCGCCCTATGCGATGGCGCAGCTGATCTACGTGCAGGAGGAGGCCATCAAGAGCCTGAACCAGCAGCTGGAGCAGGCGCGCAGCCAGGGCACGCAGGCCCAGTCCTCCGGGGGCGGCGGCTTCCTGTCCAGCATCTTCGGCGGCGGCAGCAGCCAGCGCCAGGAGCCGCAGCCGGGCTACGCGCAGCAGCGCCCCGCCGGCCAGCCCTGGGGCAATGCGGGCGGCGCGCCGCAGGGGTATCCGCAGCAAGGGTATCCGCAACAGGGTTACCCGCAGCAGCAGGGCGGCCCGTGGGGCGGCCAGCCGCAGGCGCCGGCGCGCGGCGGCGGCTTCCTCGCCTCGGCCCTGCCCATGGCGGCCGGCGCCGCGGGCGGCATGCTGCTCGGCAGCGCCCTCTCGAATGCCTTTGCGGGCGGCCATTCGAGCCTCGGCAGCGCCGCGGCCGCGGGCCTCGGCGGGGGTGGTGGCGAAACCATCGTCAACAACTACTACGGCGACGGTGGCAACCAGGATCTCGGGGCGGCCCTCGATAACGGCGGCGGCAACGACTTCCAGAATGCCGGCTTCAGCGATCCGGGCGGCGATTTCGGCGGCGACATGGGCGGCGGCGACGACAGCGACTGGACCTGAACGACGCGTCGATCCCAGCGATGGCCCGGCCGCGATGGAGCGCGGCCGGGCCCTTCTTCGTCAGTCCGGTTCTGGACCGACGTCAGAGAACCTCGACGCGCGTTCCGACGGGAACGCGTTCATAGAGATCGATCACGTCCTCGTTCATCATGCGGATGCACCCGGACGAGACGGACTGGCCGATCGTATTCGGCTCGTTGGTGCCGTGGATTCGATAGAGCGACGAACCGAGATAGAGGGCGCGCGCCCCGAGGGGATTTGCCGGACCGCCCGCCATATGGCGCGGCAGGTCGGGGCGGCGGGCCAGCATCTCGGCCGGCGGTGTCCAATCCGGCCATTCGGCCTTGCGGCTGACGCTCTTGAGGCCGCTCCAAGCGAAGCCGGGCCGTCCGACCCCGATGCCGTAGCGCAGGGCGCGCTGGCCGGTCTGGACGAGGTAAAGGTGTTTGCCCGAGGTGTCGATCACGATGGTCCCGGGCCTCTGAGGCCCGGCGAACGCCACCTCCTGACGCTGATATTCGGGCGCGACGGCGCGGGCGATTCGCTCGGCCTGGGGTTGCGGCGTGGCATAGGCCTGCGCAGCCCCGTAGGCGACCGGCGCCGCATAGGCCTGAACGGGTTCCGGCTCGGCCGGCAGCAGCTCGCCGCTATAGGGCTCGACCCGCTGCGGAGCCGCGGCGGGTCGCGGCGACACGGCGCGCTGCGACGTCGCGTACCGCTGGGGCCAATCCCGCCCTGAACGCCCACCGCCCGTGACGAGATACTCGATCAGACCGCCGCCATAGCCGCCTTCGGCATAGCGTGCCTGCTGCGCCTGCGCCGGCGCGCACCAGAGGGAGACGGCCGTCGCCGCCCATAGACACAGTCGGATCGAACCCCGCATCACACCCTGCTCCCGATCCGGGACGTCCGATCCCGGCGCAGGCACAATCTGGCCGGACCTCGGCGAATCGGGTGAAGGAACGTGGTGAATCCCCCCGTCGCGACAGTCTCTTCCCGATTGAGGAACCGCAGCGTGAATCACCGGTAAAGTCTGCACGCCGCCGTTCGGGTGAACTCCGGCCTCACCGAGACGTGCTGAACATCCCGGAGCAAGCTTGGCAGTCACAGTCCGCTAACCGATATGGTAGACAGTCGCGACGACGCACCCCGAACGCCTACGCCCGGACGATGACTCAGAAGCGCTACCGCATCGAAGACAGCCTCGGGCTTCCCGGAACAGCGGCACCGCCACAAGCCGCGCCGCCGTCGAACGAGCGCTTGGACGAAATCTTCTCCGCCATTCAGGATCTGCGCCGCATCACGCAGATGAGCGCCAGCGAGACCATCGAGGCGTGCCGCCGCGATCTGCACGAGGCGCTGGCGATGCGCTCCGAGCTCGACGTGATGAAGGAGGCCATCACGCGCACCAAGTCGGAGCTGGCGACCCTCCACCGGACGGAATACACCGGCAAGGGTATGCGCCGGGCGGCCGACGAGCTCGACGCCGTGGTCGATTCGACCGAGCGGGCGACGACGCAGCTGCTGGGCGCGGTCGAGGAGATCGAGACCCATGCCGGCATGCTCAACGCGGCGACGCTGCCGCCGGGCATGAAGCAGCATGTCGACGTGATCCTTGAGCGGGTGATCACGGCCTACGAGGCCTGCAACTTCCAGGATCTGACCGGCCAGCGGATCAACAAGATCGTCGGCGTGATGAAGTTCATCGAGGAGCACCTCGACCGACTCATCGACACGTGGTCGGAGCTGGACAGCTTCAAGGAGCTGATCGCCGTCATGCCGTCGGTGCCGAGCTCGCTGGACGACGAGAGCAGCCTGCTCAACGGACCGAAGCTCGACCACGATATCGGTCACGTCGACCAGAGCGACATCGATTCGCTGTTCGACTGATCCGGCGCCTGCCGGGCGGCCCGCCAAATTTCTTCGCCGCCCCTGTCCCCCTCGGGGGCGGGAAGGCTTAAATCTGTGGGATGAGCCGCAGAGCCCTCTCAGACCTGCCCCCCGATACGTTCGATGACGGCCGCGAGGCCGAGCGGGAGGAACCCACCGACGAGGCCGACGCTTCGCTGCCGGAGGACCCGGCGGCCGAGATCGACTTCGACTTCGAGCCGGGTGCCGTCGAAGCCGGCACCGAGGTGATTCGCCGCTTCTGGTCGACGCTGCCGGCCTCGCCCGGCGTCTACCGGATGTTCGACCATCGCGGGGACGTCCTCTACGTCGGCAAGGCCAAGAACCTGAAGGCCCGCGTTGGCTCCTATGCCCGCGGCCAGGCACATTCGAACCGCATCGCCCGGATGATCTCGCAGACGGCGGCGATGGAGTTCGTCACCACGGCGACCGAAACCGAAGCGCTGCTGCTCGAAGCCAACCTGATCAAGCAACTGAAGCCCCGCTTCAACGTGCTGATGCGGGACGACAAGTCGTTCCCCTACATCCTGGTCACTGCGGACGGTCCCGCCCCGCAGATCGTCAAGCACCGCGGCGCCCGGCGCCGGAAGGGCAATTATTACGGCCCCTTCGCCAGCGTCTGGGCGGTCAACCGCACGGTGAACGCCCTGCAGCGCGCCTTCCTCCTGCGCACCTGCACCGACAGCTACTACGAGAACCGCACGCGGCCGTGCCTGCTCTACCAGATCAAGCGCTGCTCCGGCCCCTGCACGGGTGAGATCGCCGAAGAGGACTATGCCGCCATGGCGGATTCCGCCCGGGCGTTCCTCGCCGGCAAGTCGAACGCCGTGAAGGACCGGATGCGGGCCGAGATGCAGCAGGCCTCCGAGGCCCTGGAATTCGAGCGGGCCGCCCGCTACCGGGACCGGATCGCCGCGCTCTCGGCGATCCAGGGGGTGCAGGGCGTCAACACCCAGGGCGTCGAGGAGGCGGATGTGTTCGCCCTCGACGAGCAGGCCGGGCAGTTCTGCATCGAGGTGTTCTTCTTCCGGAACTTCCAGAACTGGGGCAACCGCGCCTATTTCCCGAAGGCCGACCGGACCATGACCCCCGACGAGGTGCTGGGCTCGTTCATCGGCCAGTTCTACGACGACAAGCCGGCACCGCGCACGGTGCTGACCAGCCACGCGATCGAGGATGCCGAACTCGTGGCCGCGGCCCTGTCGAGCCGGGTCGATTACCGCGTCGAGATCCACCGGCCGCTGCGGGGGGAGCGCAAGAACCTCGTCGACTACGCCCAGCGCAACGCCAAGGAAGCGCTGGCCCGGCGGCTCGCCGACACGGCGTCCCAGGGCAAGCTGCTCACGGCCCTGGGCCAGGCCTTCGGCATGGAGAAGGCGCCGCGCCGGATCGAGGTCTACGACAACTCGCACATTATGGGCACGAACGCGGTCGGCGGCATGATCGTCGCCGGTCCTACGGGCTTCATGAAGACGCATTACCGCACGTTCAACATCAAGTCCGAGGAGCTCACCCCGGGGGATGATTACGGCATGATGCGCGAGGTGCTGCAGCGCCGGTTCAAGCGGCTCGCCAAGGAGGCGCCGCGCCCGTCGCAAGACGCCGAGACCGCGGCGGCCGGCGAAGACGGCGTGCCGGACGCTGCCGCCCCGGCTGAGGACGGCGAGTCGTTCCCGGCTTGGCCCGATCTCGTGCTGATCGACGGCGGCAAGGGCCAGCTCGACGCCGCCCGCGCGGCCCTCGACGCGGTCGGCGTCTCGAACGTCCCGCTTGTCGGCATCGCCAAGGGCCGTGACCGGGATGCCGGTCGGGAGACGTTTTTCGTCCCCGGCCGGCCGCCTTTCAAGCTTCCGCCCCGCGACCCGACGCTCTACTTCGTGCAGAGGCTCCGCGATGAGGCCCACCGCTTCGCGATCGGGACCCACAGGGCCAAACGCAAACGTGAGATGGTGAAAAATCCCTTGGATGAGATCGCCGGCATCGGTCCGAGCCGCAAGCGCGCGCTGCTGCACCACTTCGGAACCGTCAAGGCGATCGAGCGCGCCGCCTTCGAGGATCTGGCCAAAACGCCGGGGGTGAACGCCGCGACCGCGCGGGCCGTCTATGATTTCTTCCATGCCGGCGCCTGAGTCTCCGGTGGCCGCGCGCGACACCGAGGGCGCCGCCGCGGCCGGCACCGGGACGTTGACGCCCGCGCCGCGCTCTGATTTCACCGCGGCGATGAACGCCGTCCTTCCCCGACGACGGTCGCCGGCCTGGACGCTCGCGAACTGCCTGACTTACGGGCGCCTCGTCGCGGTGCCGGTGATGGTCGCGCTGCTGTTCTGGCCCGAATCGCACACCGCCCGGTGGACGGCGTTGGGCGTCTTCGTGGCTGCCGCGATCACCGACTACCTGGACGGGTATGTCGCGCGGACCTACCACCAGAGTTCCGCGCTCGGCCGGATGCTCGATCCGATCGCCGACAAGCTCTTGGTCTCGGCCTGCCTGCTGATGCTGGCGGCCGATCACACGATCGTCGGCTCCAGCGTCTGGGCGGCGATCGTGATCCTGTGCCGGGAGGTCCTGGTCTCCGGGCTTCGGGAATATCTGGCCGAGTTGAAGGTCGGCGTGCCGGTGAGCAAGATCGCCAAGTGGAAGACGACCGTGCAGCTCGTGGCCCTGGGCTTCCTCGTGGCCGGCCCGGCCGGCGAGACGGTGCTGCCGGGCACGGAGCGGATCGGCATCACCCTGCTGTGGCTCGCCGCCGCCCTCACGATCTGGACCGGCTGGGACTACATGCGGGCCGGGATCAAGCACGTGATCGACGACCCGCGCTGACGGTCCGGTCGGTGGCCCCTCAGGGGCTCAGCTCGCTACGGTGTTCCAATGAAACTGGTCTACTTCGCCTGGGTCCGCGAGCGGATCGGCCGCCCCGAGGAGGAGCTGACGCCCCCGGCGGCGGTCGTCACCGTGGCCGACCTCGTCACGTGGCTCCGGGAACGCGGCGCGGAATACACCTACGCCTTCGAGGATCCGGGCGTGGTGCGGGCCGCGATCGACCGCGTTCACGTGAAGCCGGGAGCACCCATCGCGGGGGCGCGCGAGATCGCCTTCTTCCCGCCGATGACGGGCGGCTGAGGTGCCTGATCGGTCCCGCCGCACGTAGTTCTCCGGGCTTGAACCGGAGCAAAACCCGGCCTCAGACAGGGCGTCGCTCCGGCTTTCCCCTCTTGCCGAACGGCGCGCGGACCGAGCCAAGTTGTTTACGGGTTCGGTCCGCATCACGGGCCTTTCGAATAACGGAACGCTCAAGGTGAGATCGCCGTTACTCGGTGCCGAATTCCGGTACTGGAGCCCTGAAATGCGCACCGTCCTGTTGACCACCGCCGCTGTGTTGAGTTTCTGCGCTGCCGCGCAGGCCCAGACCACCGTCATCGAGCGCGATCGGCCCGCCGTCGTGGTCGATCGCCCGGCCACCGAATCGAAGTCCGTCACCGTCCATGACCATGGCGACGGCTGCGTCACCAAGACGGTGCGCAAGGAAGACGACATGGGCGATTCCAAGACGGTGAAGAAAGAGTCCTGCGACTGAGGCGCGGCCGGGCGCCGGGGCGGATTTCGCCCGGCGCCCCTGAGCGTGGATGTTTCGAGGATCGTCCCGGCAGAGCGGCGATCCTCGGCGGAACCTTCGCGCGGATTTGAGAGCAAGAAGCGCGTTGCGGCTCTGATCGGCCAAGCCTCACGTGATCTCCGAACCGATCGGAGATTCGCCATGACGGCCACCGACACGCCAAGGATGACGGCGCCCGAATGGGCGATGCTCGTCGGCCTCTCCATTCTCTGGGGTGGCTCGTTCTTCTTCACCCGCGTGGCGCTCGCGGCCCTGCCGCCCTTCACGCTGGTGGCCCTGCGCGTCGGGCTCGCCGCCCTCGTGCTCAACCTCTTTCTCGCGCTGCGCGGAACCCGCCTCCCACGCGAGCCTGCGGTCTGGCTGGCCTTCCTGGGCATGGGCCTCCTGAACAACGCCGTGCCGTTCAACCTGATCGTCTGGGGCCAGACGCAGATCGCCTCCGGGCTCGCCGCGATCCTCAACGCCACGACACCGCTCGTCACCGTCGCGCTGGCCCATTTGGCGACCGAGGACGAGCGGATGACCGGCCATCGGCTCGCGGGCGTCGTGATCGGCCTGATCGGCGTGGCCGTGATGGTGGGGCCGGACGCGCTCGCCGGCCTCGGCAGCACGTTCCTGGCGCAATTGGCCGTACTCGGCGCAGCGCTGTCGTATGCGTGCGCCAGCATCTTCGGCCGGCGCTTCAGGCGGATGGCGGTCCCACCCCTGACCGTGGCGACCGGGCAGGTCACCGCATCCACGCTGCTGATCCTGCCCATCGCGCTGGAGGTCGATGCACCCTGGACCCTGCCGATGCCCGGCCTGACCGTCTGGGGCGCGGTGCTCGGCGCCGCGCTGCTATCCACGGCCCTCGCCTACATCGTGTTCTTTCGGATCCTGGCCACCGCCGGCGCGACCAATATCTCCCTCGTCACCTTCCTGATCCCGGTCTCGGCGATCCTGCTCGGCGCCGTCGTCCTGGGCGAGCGCCTCGATTCCCGGCACTTCATCGGCATGGCCCTGATCGCCGGCGGGCTGACGGCGATCGACGGACGTATTCTTGCGGCCCGCGGGCGGCAGGCCGGAAGAGCGTAATCCGCGCCGAACCTCGACAGGTCGATGCGAGGCGCGCTCAGCGCCAGCCAGCATCCACGAAATAACCGTGCCCCGTGCACATCCGGGCGTCGTCCGACGCCAGGAACAGGACCAGGGCGGCGACGTCGGTGGGCTGGATCCGCCCGTCGAGACATTGCCCCGCGACGATCGCGGCCTCGCCCTCGGGCGTGTACCACTTCGCCTGGCGCGGGGTCTGGACGTTGCCGGGCACGATCGTCACGACGCGGATGCCGTCGCGGCCGAGATCGCGGGCCAGGGCCCGGGTCATTCCCTCGATCGCGGCCTTGGCGGTCTGGTAGACCGGCATGTCTTTCGAGCCCAGATGCCAGCTGATCGATCCGAAGTTGAGGATCACGCCGCCGCCGGCCCGCCGCATCGCCGGCACCGCCGCCTGCGCGGCGAAGAACAGGTGCCGCAGATTCACCGCCATGCGGTCATCCCAGTAGGCGGGCGTCACATCCTCGAGCTTGTGGCGATCATCGTTGCCGGCATTGTTGACCAGCACGTCGAGGCCGCCGAGATCGGCCTCCGCCTCGGCCACGAGGCGCCGCACCCCCTCGACATCGGTCAAGTCGCAACGCCGGTAGAGTGGCGCATGCGCCGCCCCCGGGGCAAGTCGCCCCACGAGGACCTCCGCTGCCGCATCCGCGATGTCGCAGAACACCACGCGGGCCCCCTGCGCCACGAACGCCTCGACCAGCCCCTCGCCGATGCCCGATGCGCCGCCGGTCACCAGCACGCGCTTGTCCCGAAGGCTTGGATAGCGCGCGCGGTTCTCAGACGATGCCGGCATTCTGCAACCCCTCCAAGGCGGCCCCTCTCCGGGCCGCGACTTGTCTGAGTTTTATCAACCCTGGTGCAGCCTGCAATGCGCCTCAGCAAGGTGGGGGTTCGCAAAACGTTAACGACTTGCAAATGACAAGGAGAGGCGTTCGAGCCAATCCGGATCGCGTGGCGGTCGGGAGGGGCTTCGGGCCATAGCTTCAACACGCGCGCCGCCGCCGGATTCCGGGCGGACTCGGCGGGCGGCGCTCCAGAAAGGACTGCGCAATGCCCCTGCGCCTGGAACTCAAGCCGTACGAGCGTCTGATCATCAACGGCGCCCTACTGCGCAACGGCGACCGCCGCTCGACCTTCCTGATCGAGACGCAGTGCAAGTTCCTGCGCGAGAGCGAGATCATCACGGAAAGCGAGGCCGATACGGCCTGCAAGCAGCTCCATCTGACGCTGACGGTGATCTACCTCGCCGACGACCCGGCGCAGGGGATCGACCTGTTCTTCCGTCAGGCCACGGACCTGATACGCGAGGCACCGGCCTGCGCCCCGCAGATCGCGGCGATCGCGGCACAGATCGAGGCCGGGGATTACTACCGCGCGCTCAAGCTGAGCCGGAAACTCGTCGAGTGGGAGAGCGCCGGCCGGTTGCCTCCGGCCGATCAGCCCAAGCCCGCCGCCCCCTGAGGGGCAGACCTACCTCAGCCGGGATTGCCCTGCAGGCCGGCGGCCACGTGGTTGTTGATCGAGACGAGGGTGGCGATCTTCTCCGGCGTCGGCGCGATCATCGTATCGACGCAGCTGCGCAGCACGAACACGCCCAGCCGCCCGACGCCCTGCTTCACGTCCGCGGGGAGCGGGTTCTCGTCGGCGGTGGCCTCCGAACTCAGGAGCGTCCAGACGCGCTGGTTGTACGACAAGGCCTCGTTGAGGCGCGCGTTCTCGCCGGCTTCGAGGGCCTGGCCGGCCCCGATCAGACGTTGGGCGGCCTTCAGAAGGAGCTGGGACTCAGCCTCACGGGGCGTCAGTGCGCTGTGGGCGGTTCTGGCGTAAGCATTGGCGGCGTTGTTCATCGGCGGTGCAGACCCCGGCATCAATCCTGCCGGCAGGGCAGGCTTAGCCGCAGATTTCGCAGAGCAGGAGTTAAGACTGCGTGTGCAGCGGGTCGGCCATGATAACGCCGGGTTGGACAACGACGACACGGTGTGGCCTAGGAACCGGCCCTGGATCGCATCACCAATGCTGAATTTTTTTCTCGGAACCTTGGCCGGCGGGCTCATCGTCGGCGTGCTGACCATCACGGCTGTCCGTCAGCCGGAGGTTCAGGCGCGCCTGGGATTGAAGTCGAACCCGGCTCCGGTGACGCTGGCGGAGGCGAGCCGGCCACCCGTGCCCCCGGAGCCGGATTGCGGCCGACGCCCGGAGGCGGCCCCGAAGGGCAGCACGCAGGACATCCTGTTCAACCGCCAGAGATTTTGGTCGGTCTCGCCGTGATCAGAGCGCGCCGATCAGCACGAGGAGCATCGTCGTCGCGACGGTGGTGCTGACGAAGCCGCACAGGGCAGCCGCGAAGGAGGGGCCGGTCCGGACGGCAGAGGTCGAGTCGATGTCGGTCGAGAGTGTGGCGGGGGTCATCGGCGCAAACCTTGTGGGCGACATGCGTCGCGCATGACGGAACTTTGCTGCGGAAGCGGGCAGCTCGAAGTGCGAAGCCGCACCCGATCAGTCGCAGCGGTTGATCTTTTTGGCGATCCGCAGGCCGCGCAGCTCGCTTCGAAGGTCGATCGCCACGACACCCTCGCCGCATTGCTCGAATGCGTCGCGGGCGTCCTCGTACCGATCACCGACTTCATCGAGCGTGTCGCAGACACGGTCGTGGTTGCCGAGCCGCGCCTCCTGGCGTGCCTGGAAGCGCAGGGCATTCGCCTCATCGACCTTGCGCTGGGCCTCCAGGCAGGCTGGCAGAGCCAGGGCCGAGGAGGTCAGGGCGAGGCCCGCCAGTGAGCCGGCGAGGCAGCGAAGAAGAGTAGCCGAACTGGCTCTCACGGTTACACTCACGCACACGTTGCAGGACAGGCCGAACGGGCGCTGCCGGGTTTCCCGGGGCAGCGCAGGGCCACCCCGTCTCTGTGGGCAAAAACGGTGAAGCTGCGGTGAAGGTTCCAGCGGAAATCAGCGCTTCCCCCGCAAGCGGGAGGCGAGGATTGCGGGGAGCGTCACGGGCGCAGGACCCATTGGATCGACGCCGACATCGTACTGCTTGGGCATCGGCTTGAGCTTGCCGTGGCTATGTCCGTGCAGGTTGAGGGCGCCGCGGCTCATGCCGTTCCAGGTGCGGAACGCGTAGTGGCAGAGCACCACCATCCGACCCTCGACGGCGAATTCCGCGTAGTGGCACACCGAGGCCCAGCCGGGTGCCGTCAGGGTCTCCGGCCCGTCATTGTTGCCGACGATCAGATGCTTTTCCCCGTTGAGGGCCTCGAGGATCTCGCGGATCCGCGCGCCGCTCGGGCCGAGGGCAAAATCGCCGAGGTGCCAGACGGTGTCGCCGGGCGCGACCGCGTCGTTCCAGGCCGCGATGAGGCCGGCATCGTGCGCATCGAGATCCGGATAGGGCCGGTGGTCGAAGCGCAGGGCCCGCGTATCGCCGAAATGCGTGTCGCCCGTGAAGAAGATGGTCACCAGCCGGCTCCGTCGAACACCGGGGCACTTGCCAACCGGATGGCCGCCGAAGCGCCAGGTCCGCGGACTGGTTCCCGCGAAACCGTGACGCGCGGGCGCGTTGACGCCCGGATCGGCGGGAGCGAAGCCTGCACGCTGTGGACGAGCGCTCCAAGAGGGGTTGGACGATGCTGGGGACGGTCGGCTTCGCGTTCCTGGCGGGACTCCTGTCGGTCCTGTCCCCCTGCGTGCTGCCATTGGTGCCGATCGTCCTCGGGACGGCGGCGGCGGAGCATCGGCTCGGGCCGCTGGCGCTCGCCGCGGGGCTGGCCATCGCTTTCACGGCCATCGGCCTGTTCGTGGCGACCGTCGGCTTTGCCATCGGTCTGGACGGCGACGCGTTCCGCTCGGCCGGCGCAATCCTGATGGTGAGTTTTGGACTCGTGCTGATGCTAACCCGCCTCCAGGCCCGGGTCGCCACCGCGGCGGGCCCGGTGGGCGCCTGGGCTGAGGAACGCTTCGGCGGTATCGGCCCGGGGGGGCTGTCGGGTCAGTTCGCCGTCGGGCTCCTGCTCGGCGCCGCCTGGAGCCCCTGTGTCGGGCCGACCCTCGGGGCCGCCTCGCTGATGGCCGCGCGGGGCCAGAATCTCGGGGGCGTCGCCCTCACGATGCTGGCCTTCGGGATCGGCGCCGCCCTGCCGCTGATGCTGCTCGGCTTCGTCTCCCGCGAGGCGCTGATGCGCTGGCGCGGCGGGCTCGCGGCGGCTGGGCGCACCGCGAAGGCTGCGCTGGGTGTCCTGCTCGTGACGATGGGCCTCCTCGTGCTGACCGGGCTCGACAAGCGCGCGGAGGCTGCCATCGTGGCGGCCTCGCCGGACTGGCTCAACGCGGTGACGACCCGTTACTGACGAGGCGCCCCCCGACCGGAGACCCGCCATGCCCGATGCCCCCCGCCTGTCGAGCCTCGCCCATGGTGGCGGCTGCGGCTGCAAGCTCGATCCGGCGATCCTGCGTCAGCTGCTGGCGGCGCAGCCGGCCGCCGGCCCGTTCGAGCGCCTGCTCGTCGGCAACGAGACCTCGGACGATGCCGCGGTCTGGGAGTTGGACGACGGCACCTGCGTGATCGCCACCACCGACTTCTTCACCCCGATGGTGGACGATCCGGTTGATTTCGGCCGGATCGCCGCGACGAACGCCATCTCGGACGTCTACGCCATGGGCGGACGGCCGATCCTGGCGCTCGCGATCCTCGGCATGCCGCTCGGCAAGATCGAGCCTGCGGTTGTCGCCCGGATCCTGCAGGGCGGTGCCGAAATCTGCGCCGAAGCCGGCATCCCGGTGGCGGGCGGCCACTCGATCGACGCGCCCGAGCCGATCTACGGGCTCGCGGTGATCGGCACCTGCCGCCGGGAGGCGGTGCGGCGCAACGCCGACGCCCTGGCCGGGGACGCCGTAATCCTGACCAAGGCCCTGGGGGTCGGCGTGTACTCGGCGGCGATCAAGCGCGAGGCCCTGGACGAGGCCGGATACCGGGACTTCGTCGCCACCACCACGCTGCTGAACCGGATCGGCCCGGAGCTCGCCGCCGAGCCCGCCGTCCACGCACTCACCGACGTGACCGGCTTCGGCATCCTCGGCCACGGCCTCGAACTCGCCCGGGGCGCCGGCCTGACGCTGGTGCTCGACGCCGATGCCCTGCCGCTGCTGCCGCGGGCGGCGGCGTTGGTCCAGGACGGCTTCGTCACCGGCGCCTCGCACCGCAACTGGTCCGCGTTCGGTGCCGAGGTCGACCTGCCGGCCGATCTTCCCGACTGGCGCCGCCATCTGATGACCGATCCGCAGACCTCCGGCGGGCTGCTGGTGACCTGCGCCGCCGACCGGGCGGACGCCATCCTGGACCGCATCCGCCAGGGCGGCTACCCGGCCGCCGCCCGGATCGGCCGGATGGAGGTCGGACCGGCCCGGATCCGCGTGGGCGGCTGAGGGCGCGCCGGGGCTTGGCGATCTCCGAGAGGCAATCTTCAACATTCCCGTCCAGGCTGCCGCCGCACACGCTGTCCGCGCCGCCTTTTGACCAACGCCGCCTTGACCGACGCCGCCCCCCTGTCACCGCCAGCCCACGGTATCGCCGACTGGCCGTTCGGACCGGCCGTTCCCGGCTTGGCCCGGCCCGCCTCGCTACCCGGTGGGCGACCCTGGCCCCGGATCCGCATCGTCACCCTGATCTCGGCTGAGGCGGACGTGCGGGAGACCGTCGCCTCGGTCCTGCGCCAGGATTACCCGGCCCTCCGACACGACCTCGTCCCACCCGGCGAAGCGCGATCCCTCGTCGCGCGGTTGCGGGTCGATCCGGGCATCGACTACCTCCTCTGGCTCAACCCGGGCGATCTCCTCGCCCCCGGTGCCCTGATCGCCCTGGCGCTGGAGGCCGCCCTGACGGAGGCCAAGGCAGTGGCGGGCCTGCGCGTCCTGTTCGATACGGCGGTGCGCGGCCTCGACTGCCCGGCTTTCACGGAGGGATCGGGCGGCGCGGTGCTCTGGGCCCGCGGGGGGCTCGATGCGGCCGCCCTGCCCGATGCCAATGGGATGTTCGATGCCGCAACGGCGTGGTCGGCCATCCCGGAGGAAGCCCGCCGATTCATCGGTCGCCCCATGCTGCTCCACCGGCTGAAGGCGGCTCCGACAGAGCCGGACGGCTTGTCGATCGTCTCGCTCACCGGCACCGGCACGCAGGGTGGCGCGGGCGTGGCGCAGCGGCGCCTCGCCGAAGCCCTCGCTTTGGCGGGTCATCGCCTCACCTCCATCGCGCTGAGCGACCGCCCGGAGGCGGCTGAATGGACCGACACCTTCCCGCAGGCCGAGGCGGCGATCGCGGCGGCAGGTCCCGACCTCGTCCTCGCTGGCAACCTGCATGGGGCGACCCGCAGCCTCGACGTGATCGACCGCCTCCGCCGACGCGGCCCGGTCGCCCTGGTGCTGCACGACCTGTTCCCGCTGACCGGCCGATGCGCCCATCCCCGCGATTGCGGCCGCGCCGCGGGCGGCTGCGATGCTGCCTGCCCCGGTCCGGACGAGTATCCGCAGCTCGCCCCCCGCCGGATCGCCGACATGCACGCCAGGAAGCGCGCGGCGCTGGCGAGCCCCGCGGGTCCATGGCTGCTCGCCAACTCCGCCTGGACCCTCGCGCGCACCCGGGAGCTCGCGCCCCCCGGTTCCGTGGCGGAGCCGATCCGGCTCGCCTTCCCGACCGCAACCTTCCGCCCCGGTGATCGGGCCGCCCTGCGCCGCCGGCTCGGCCTGCCGCCCGAGGCCGTGCTGATCCTGATCTCCGCGGTGATCGTCGACGGGCCGGACAAAGGCTTTCACGACCTGCGCGCCGCGCTCCGGGCCGTGGCGCGGCCGGGGGTGGGGGTGGTGGCGATCGGCCGGCTCGACGATCCCGGGCGGCTCGGCATCGCCAACCTGTTCGCGCCGGGTCTGATCGCCGATGAGGAGACGCTGGCTGCTTGGTACGGTGCCTGCGACCTTCACGTCACGGCGAGCCGTAACGAGACCCTCGGCCAGACGCCGATCGAGGCCGGACTGTGCGGCGTTCCGACCCTGGCCTACCGCACCTCCGGGCTGACCTCCGCGGTCATCGACGGCGTATCGGGCCGCCTCGTACCTGTGAGACCCGGCGCCCTCGCGGAGGCGCTGGCCGAGCTGGTCGCCGACCCGGAGGCGCGGGCCCGGCTCGGCGCCTGCGCGCGGATCGCCCTGGAGAGCCGTTACAGCCCGGCCGCCGCCGCCCTGTCGCTGGAGGTTGTCTTCCGGCGGCACGGGCTGAGGGATGCGAGCACGCGGCAAAGCTTCGGGCCGGCGATGCTCGGTCACTTCCCCTTCGCATCCGTGCGGCAGCCGGGCGCGACCGGGACCGTCGAGGCGCCCTCGTCGCCCCTCGTGCGTCGGTTGCGGCGGGCCAAGCAGATGGTCCTCGGGCGCCGGATGCCCCTCCTTGTGCGCCGCTGCCTGTATCTCGCGGGACGCTTACGCCGGAGCCTGCCGTGACGGCGCG
Organism: Methylobacterium phyllostachyos; assembly: GCF_900103445.1. GTDB lineage: Bacteria > Pseudomonadota > Alphaproteobacteria > Rhizobiales > Beijerinckiaceae > Methylobacterium > Methylobacterium phyllostachyos. The sequence goes on from NZ_FNHS01000001.1 coordinate 318,168, forward strand.
ATCGGACGCCGCAACGGCCGGACGCCGCCGGATCTATCTCGACCAGACCCATCTGCGCGGTCACGTCACCGGGATCGAGCGGGTCACCCTCGACCTGTTCGCGCCCGACAGGCTCGCGCCGCACGCGGTCCATCCGGTCACCAGCCGATCGCTGCCGGGCATGGTCGCCGCCCAGCACCTGACGCTGCCCCTGCATGCCCTCCGGGACCGGGATGCGCTCCTCCTGTTCCCGGGCTTCCCGCCGGGACCGCTCTGTGCGCTCGCGGCGTCGCGCTGCCTGCTCTACGTGCACGACACCTTCCTGCTCACCCGGCCGGAGGATCTGAGCCTGCGCAGTCGCCTGTACATGAGCCCGAGCTTCGCCCTGGCCCTGCGCTGGTGCCCGAACCTGTTCGTCAACAGCCGGACCACCGGCGAGGCGGTGCGGGCCGTCTGCGCGCCGCGGGCTCGGGTCGCGCTGCTGCGCCCGCCCGTGCGCGACGCGTTCGGCCTCGGCGACCTGCCCGGACCGGCCCCCTACCGACGGGGGGGCCCGCTGCGGCTCCTCGCCATCGGGACCATCGAGCCGCGGAAGAACTACCCCGCGGCCCTGGCGCTGACGGCGGCCCTGAACCGCGCGGGCGTGCCGGCGGAACTGCATCTCGTGGGACGGGTCGGCTGGGGCCGACACGATTTCCTCGATCATCCGCCGCCCGTCCTGCACCGGCATGGCTACCTGTCCGACGCCGAGCTGCGCGATCTCGTGGCCTCCTGCCACGTGCTGCTCTCCACTTCGAAGGCGGAAGGACTCGGGCTGCCGCTGCTGGAGGTGCAGCATGGCGGCCTGCCCGTGGTGGCGCCGGACGAGGCCGTATTCCGCGAGGTGCTCGGGACCTCCGGCCTGCTGATCCGCCCGGAGGAGCCGGACGCCGCCGCGCGAGCCCTGGTCGCCTGGCTCGCCGGGGACGGCCTGGCCCGCGCGGCCGACGCGAGCCGCATCAACGTGGCACGCTGGAACGCGGCGGCGGCCGAGGACGGCGTGCGCTTCCACCGATTCCTCGCGGGTGATGCCACAGCCTATGCCGCCGCGGATTCGATCGTCGCCGCTCACAGCGTCGTGTGAGGCCCGTACGTAGTCACCGGCAGGAATACGGCTTTTCTCGCCTTAAAGTGTTGACAGTTAGATTTGTCACTAGGCGCATCATCTGTCGGTTTCCTGCCGCGGTTGCCGGATCAGGATGAGAGTACTTTGGCGGTACGGCGATTGCTGACATACCATCGAAGACACTGCCCTCGTCCGGGTCCTGTCCCAGATCGGCACGGAACTGATCTGAAGGGAAACGGAACGACGACGGGGACGGTGGGCGGAACGGTCCGCCCCGATAGGTCAGGGAGCGAGGCGTATGTTCGACTTCTCGACACGAATAAGCGGTGAGCAACCTGTCCGGATCGTGCTTCCGGAGGTCGCGCCCCGCAACGACACAAAGGTGATCCTGCGGCGCCTGTGGCGCGGCCGCAGCTTCATCGCGCTCAGCGCCCTGTTCATGGTCGCGGTCGCGGTGGCGCTGCTGGGCCTGATCCCGCCGCGCTACACGTCCAGCATTCAGATCCTGGTCGATCCGAGCGACCTGCGGGTGGTCGAGAACGACGTGAACGCCCGCCAGCCGCAGGCCGACAGCGGCGTCTCGATTGCCGAGAGCCAGGTGCGGGTGATCCAGTCGGACAACGTCCTGCGCCGGGTGATCGCCAAGATGCACCTCGATCAGGACGACGAGTTCGTGCTGCCGGACGGCAACAACGCGACGCTCAACTGGATCAAGGGGGCGCTCGGCATGCTGCCCCCGCCGGGAAGCCGGAACCCGGTCAACATCGCCCTCGACACGCTCCAGAACCGGCTGAGCGTCCGGCGGGCCGAGCGGACCTTCGTGATCGACGTCTCCGTCCAGTCCCGCGACCCGGAGAAGGCGGCGCAGATCGCCAACGCCATCGGCGACGCCTACTTCGCCGAGGAAGCCGCGGCCCGGACGGACACCGCCCGGCGCGCCTCGGATGCCCTGGCGGGCCGCCTCGCCAGCCTGAAGCGCGATGTCGAGCAGGCCGAGGACGCGGTGGTGCGCTACCGCGAGGATCACAAGCTGGTGGCCTCGAGCGGGCGCCTGCTCACCGACCAGCAGCTCGGCGACCTGAACCAGCAGCTCGTCACCGCCTCGATCAAGACCGCGGAGGCGAAGGCACGCCTGGATCAGGCGCGCCGGATGCGCTCCTCGGATCCGAGCACGGCGCTGCCCGAGATGCTGCAATCGCTGGAGATGCAGGCCCTGCGTCAGCAATACGCGACGCTGTCGCGCAACACCGCCGAACTCGCCACCCGCCTCGGCGAGCGCCACCCGGCCATGGCCGAGCAATACGCCCAGCAGCGCGACCTCCAGCGCCTGATCCAGCGCGAGAAGGAGCGGATCATCGATACGACCCAGAAGGATTACGACCGGGCCGCCGCCAGCGAGGCGGCGATCCGGGGAAGCCTCGACCGGGTGAAGAACGAGACGGCGTCCAGCGACCGGGCCTATGTCGGCCTGCGCGAGCTGGAGCGGACGCTGGAGGCCCGCCGGGGTGTCTACGAGGCGTATCTGAAGCGTGCCCGCGAGGCGAGCGAGCAGGAGCGGCTCAACACGACCAACGTGCGGATTATCTCGGCCGCGACCCCCGCCCGCCAGCGGACTTTCCCGCCCTCCCCGAAGATTGTGCTCCCGCTCGCCCTGGTGCTCGGCCTGCTCCTGGGCGGCGCCATCGCCCTGGCGCTGGGCGCCGACAGCGACCGCCGCCAGACGCAGCGCGCTTCAGTGCGTCCGGCCGCAAGCTTCCGAGCCGCCGATGCGTGACCTCGGGGAGATCGGCCTCGACCTCAGCGGGTTTCGCAAGAGCGGCCACCGGTTTTGCGAGGACACTCCGCGCCCCACAAAAGATCCGAGCGGACGACGTGTCGGCCTGCCGACGCCAGTCCGCGTGGATCCCCGCCCGTCCGCGTCGCACCCGGACACGGCTCTCAGCCTTCGGTTTGACGGGCGCTCGCGCGCCGAACCGGTGCCCGCTTCGGCGGAGAGCGCTTTGAAACCGGCGGATCCGCACAACCGGGATGTGCGCCCCCTGCGGTTGCCCGCCGCCCTGCTCCCCGGTGCGGCGCTTCCGGGCGCGAGTGTCGAGCTGTTCGGCCTGCGCTTCCAGACCGGCAGCGCCGAATCGATCGTGGCCGCGGTGGCGGCCCGGCGCGATGACGGGCCGCGGATGGTCGTGACCGCCAATGTCGATCACATCGTCCAGCTCAGCGACGATGCGGCCTTCCGGGGCGCCTACGACCGCGCTGCGGCCAGAACCCTCGACGGGATGCCCCTGGTGTGGCTCGCGCGGGCTGCCTGCCGCCGACAGGTCCACCGCGTGACCGGGCACGATCTCCTGGCCTGCGTGCTGGCCGACCCGCCGCCCTTCGCGAGGCGGATCTTCCTGGTCTCGGCCCGCCAGGACGCGGCCGACGCGCTGGCGGCCCGTCTGCGGGCCGAGGGCCTGCCGGAGGGGGCTGTGGCGAGCGCGGTGCCGCCCTTCGGCTTCGAGGCGGACGCGGATTACAGCCGGGCGCTGGCGGAACGGATCCGAGCCCACGGCACGACGCTGCTGGTGATGGGCGTCGGCGCGCCGAAATCGGAGATCTGGATCGACCGGCACCGGGCGGTTCTGGGCGATCCCGTGGTGTTCTGCGTCGGCGACGCCCTGAACGTGGCGGCAGGTTATCTGACCCGCGCCCCGGGCCTGATGCAGCGCCTCGGCCTCGAATGGATCTTCCGGTTCCTGCAGGCACCGCGACGGCTGTTCCGCCGCTACTTCATCAAGTCCTGGCGCTTCATCGGCATCGTCGTCCGGGGGCGACTCGCGGAACGTGGTGGTTGAGCTCAACCCACATCCGCAAAGAGGTCCGGTCGACGCAATTGCAGCGCGAACAGGAGCGTCAGCGACTTCATGTCGGTGAGTCGCCCGTCGCGGGCCATGGCGGCGAGATCCCGCAGCGGGATCTCGTGGACCGTGACCGCCTCCCCCTCGCCCGCGAGGCCGCCGCCGGCCCCGATCCGGTCGGTGGTCCCGTAGGTGGCGAGGAACAGATCCATCCGCTCGGTGGAGATCCCCGACATCGACCAGGCGCTGGCGATGAAATCGAGAGCGCTCAGGCGCAGGCCGGTCTCCTCCATCGCCTCACGGCGGGCCTCGTCCTCGGGCGTCCCCTCGTCGAGCAGGCCCGCCGGCGCTTCCAGATGGGTCGCCGGACCGTCCGAGTAGAGCACCGGGGCGCGAAACTGCGAGACCAGCGTGGCGACCCGCCGGTCCGGATCGTAGGGCAGGACCGCGACCGCCCGGCCGTGATCCTCGATCTCCCGCGTCATGCGGGTCCCGTCCTCTTGAATGACTTCGGCCACGAGGAAGCGTGCCCAGCCGTCGTGTACGAGGCGCACGCCCCCGATCCGTGGTGCCATACCGGTCCCATCTCATCCGCGAGATCCTGACGGATCGTTCAGGAATGCGGCGGCTTCACGGAGGGCGAGATGCGAAAGCGCACGCGATCGCCATCCCGCTCGGTCCCGTCCAGGCGAGCGCCCTCCTCGCGTACGAGATTCGGGATATCGATCGCCGCCAGCGGGTCGGTGCAGGTGACCACGAGGGTGCGGCCGGCGGGTAGGCGGCGCAGCGCCTTGCGGGTCCGCAGGACCGGCAGGGGACATTTTAGCCCGCTGAGATCGAGGACGAGGCTATCCGACTCGTCCTGCATGCGGCGCGCTCCCGATCCCGACCGGGAGCCTCATAGGCTTGACCGCGTCGGCAAACCAGTTCCGCTCACCATTCGGGATGGCTGAAGGCCGGACCGTCATACCAGTCCGGGTCGGACCACGCGTAGCGCGGCCCGTAATAGCCATACTCGAACCCGTGCGAGCGCGTCGGCGCGTAGGTGTAACCGTAGCCGAACGGCACCGGGTACTGATATTCGCCGTAGTAGCTGTACAGCGGCGGCCGGGTCGGCCCCGGCGGCGGCCCGGCGACGCGGCGGCCCGGACCCGGCTGGGTGCGATACAGCGGCGGATCGGCGGCGAAGCCCGGACCGGCGCTGATCGCGAGGGACGCCGTCCCGGCCAGCAGGGCGGCGGCGTAGCGGAACATGGAACACTCTCCTGCGCATGACCTCATGCTTCGGAACGTTCCAATATCACGCTTTGCCCGTGAGTCGCGCGAACGCGCCCAGAACGTCAACGCGGCCTTAAAACACGCATTCCGAGAAGGCGGCGCGCACGCAGGCGCCCCAGCGGCCCTCATAGTCGGCGAGCAGATCCTCGGCCCGGGTCCGGCCGGCGGCGACGATCGCCTCCAGCGGCTGGAGGTAGATCGCCTCGTTGCGTCCCTCGGCGTCCCGGCGACCGCGGGCGCGCAGGCCCGCGCGGGCAATGGCGAGCGCTTCGGCAGCGACCGCGCCGAGCGTCGTGTTCGCCACCGGGGTCGCGAGGCCGAGACGCGGGGCGGTGGCGCGGGCAGCCTCGCGGTTGGCCGCGTTCCAGCCCTTCACGAGGTCGAGGGCGGCATCGAGCGCCGATTCGTCGTAGAGCAGCCCGGTCCAAAAGGCAGCCTGCGCGGCGATCATCCCGGGATCGCCGACATCGGCCCCGCGCATCTCCAGGAATCGCTTGAGCCGCACCTCGGGGAAGGCGGTCGAGGCATGGTTGGCCCAATCCGCCACCGTGGCGTACTCGCCTGGCAGTTGCGGTAGCTTGCCAGCCATCAGGTCGCGGAACGAGGCGCCGGACACGTCATGGTAGATGTCTCCGCGCTTGACGAAGTACATCGGCATGTCGAGCAGCCAATCAGTATAGGCCTCGTAGCCGAACCCGGCCTCGAACGCGAAGGGCAGCATGCCGGTGCGGTCGGCATCGGTATCACGCCAGATCTCGGAGCGGCGCGACAGGAACCCGTTCGGCCGCCCATCGGTGAAAGGGGAGTTGGCGAACAGTGCGGTGGCCACCGGCTGCAGCGCCAGCGAGGCGCGCATCTTGCGCACCATGTCGGCCTCGGAGGCGAAATCGAGGTTCACCTGCACGGTGGCGGTGCGCAGCATCATGTCGAGGCCGAGGGAGCCGACCTTCGGCATGTAGGACGCCATGATCCTGTAGCGGCTCTTGGGCATCACCGGGGTCTCGTCCCGGCGCCATTTCGGGCTCATGCCCAGCGTCAGGAAGCCGATGCCCAGGGGGTCGGCCACCCGCTTCGTGGCCGCAAGATGGGTCGCGAGTTCCGCCGCGGTGGCGTGGACGTCCGGCAGGGCGGCGCCGGACAGCTCGAACTGCCCGCCGGGCTCGATCGAGATCGCCCCACCCTCCTCCGCGGCCAAGCCGATGATGTGGCCGCGATCGAGGATCGGCTCCCAACCCGTCTCCCGCGCGAGACCCTCCAGCAGGGCCTTGATTCCCTGGTCGCCGTCATAGGGTACGGGCGCCCGACTCTCCCGGTAGAACGGGATCTTCTCGTGCTCGGTGCCGATGGCGAATCGTGCGCGTGGCTTCTCGCCCGCCGCGAACCATTCGATCAATTCGGCACGCCCGGTGAGCGGCGTGGTGTCGTTGCTGTCGCGCGCCATGCGCTGCCTGCCCGTGCGTCTGACCGAGAATGAGGGCGCGCCGGGCTGCTCCGGCGGGTCCGTCCGGTTCCCCCCTCTTGCGAATGGGCACCGGGCGGACGCCCGCCCTCGACCCCAACGAGCGCGTGGCGCAGGCGGCGTCCGTTCACGCACATAGTCGAGGTGCCGGGAACCCACAACGCGGCGCCGTGAACCGAGATGCGCCGACACGTCCGATCTCGATGAACAATCGGCTGTGCCAACGCTTGCATGTGCGCGGGCACACATCGTCCGGTCGGGCGGATCCGTCAGCGGGCGTCGCCCAAAACGGCCTGGACCAGGGTCAGCACGGCGACGGCGGCGGTGTCGGCCCGCAGGATTCGCGGCCCGAGGGAGAGCGCGACCGTGTTGGGCCGGGCCCGGATCAGAGCCCGCTCCTCCGCGGAGAAGCCGCCCTCAGGCCCCACCAGCACGGCCAGCGGCGGCGGGGCCTGGGGATCGGCCGCCGCCGCGAGCGCACGCACCGGATCGCGCACGGATGCATCCTCGTCACAGAACACGAGGAGCCGCTCCGGGGCGAGCTCGGTCAGGATCTTGGGGAGACGCTCCGGTTCCGGGCAATCCGGGATCGCCAGGATACCGCACTGCTCGGCGGCCTCGATGGTGTTGGCGCGCAGGCGGTCCATGTTGATCCGGTCGCCCTGGGTGTAGCGGGTGATCACCGGGCGGATCGTACCCGCCCCCATCTCGACTGCCTTCTGCGCCAGGTAATCCAGGCGCGCGCTCTTCAACGGCGCGAACAGGTAATGAATGTCGGCTGGCGCGGGCTGCGGGCGGGTCTGCGCGGCGACGTGGAGATCGGCTCCCTTCCGCCCGGTCTGAGCCAGATGAGCGCGCCACTCGCCGTCGCGGCCGTTGAAGACCAGCACGGGGTCGTCCGGTCCCCGGCGCAGGACGTTGAGCAGGTAGTTGGCCTGTGCGCGATCCAGCGGCAGCCGCACGCCCGCGGCGAGGTCGGCCGCGACGTAGAGGCGCGGGGCGGTGAAATCGTAAGCCGGCATGGCGGCGTGGTCGCAAGGCGCCGTCGGCCTGTCAACGCGCCCAGCCCCCGCGAAAGTGTTGCCAAAGGGTTACGATCGCGGCTTTTCGGCTCTCGATGCACAGAGGTCTTGGACAGCCGGTTTGTCGCTCGATTGACGCCACATTCCTATGGCGAACCCAACAATACGGAATTGGGCCGGCCGTGTGCGGATTCGGCAGGGACGTCGAGGGAGTTGCGGGATGGCAAAGGGGAGCTTGAGCCTGGGGGCTGCGGTGCTGATCGGCACCGTTATGTTCGGCACGGCGGCCTCCGCGCAGGGTGCGGCACCGGAGTGCGGCACCATCCAGAAGACCCTGGCCGAGCGCAAGGCGCTGGTCGGCAAGGCCAACGCGGCCTCGCAATCGAAGAAGAAGATGACCCCGCAGGAGGCCTGCGCCCTGTTCGGGAAGCTCCAGGCGAACGGCGCCGAGGGCCTGAAGTGGATCACCGCCAACAAGGAGTGGTGCTCGATTCCGGATTCCTTCGCGGAGGGCTTCAAGGCCGACCACCTGAAGGTCAGCGGTATCCGCACCAAGATCTGCAGCGTCGCCGCCCAGGCGACCAAGATGGAGGCGCAGGCCCGCGCCCAGGCTCAGGCCCAGGCCAACGGCCAGGGTGGCGGCCTGCTCGGCGGCCCGGGCCTGACCGGCAGCTTCAAGCTGCCGCAGGGCGCTCTGTAAGAGCCCATCCCGACAGAGAATGAGCGCGGCGACCGATTGCAACGCGATCGGCCGCGGCTCTAAGGGATTGTGGATCCGGCGCGGATCCTTTCTCCGCCGCGGAGGAAGGATCGACATGCGGGACGACCGGAGATCCGGCCGATGAGCGGGCAGCCGACGGGCGGAACCGTGCTCCAGGATCGACGCCCGGCCGATGCGGTGGCCGGCCACTGGGTCGGGCGATTCGCGCCGCGATCCTGGCGCCCCTATCTCCGCCTCGCGCGGATCGACCGGCCGGTGGGCTGGTGGCTGCTCCTGCTCCCCTGCTGGTGGTCGGCCGCGCTGGCCGCGATCGCGGCGGACCAAGCCTTCCCGGATCCGTGGCACTGCCTGCTGTTCCTGATCGGCGCGGTGGCGATGCGCGGCGCGGGCTCCACCTACAACGACATCGCCGACCGTGACCTCGACGCGCAGGTCGAGCGCACCCGGCTGCGCCCCCTCCCCTCGGGACAGATCCGGCCGCGCCATGCCGCCCTGTTCCTGGTGGCTCAGGCCCTGGTGGGGCTGGCGGTGCTGCTGCAGTTCAACGAGCAGGCGATCCTGGTCGGGCTCTGTTCGCTGCTGCCGGTCGCGATCTACCCGTTCATGAAGCGCGTCATGCCGCTGCCGCAGGGGGTCCTGGGGCTGGCCTTCGCGTGGGGCGCGCTGATGGGCTGGGCGGCGGTCTTCGCGCGCCTCGATGCCGCGCCGCTGCTGCTCTACGCGGGCACGTGGTGCTGGGTGGTCGGGTACGACACGATCTACGCGGTCCAAGACATCGAGGATGACGAGATGGCCGGGATCCGGTCCTCCGCGCGCCTGTTCGGACGGCGTGTCCGGGGCGCGGTCGGCCTCTGCTACGCGCTCGCCGCCCTGTTGGTGGCGCTGGCAGCGTGGCGGGCCGGGGCGGGCGCCGTCGGGTTCCTAGGTGTTGCGGCCTTCGCCGGGCATCTCGCTTGGCAGGTCCTGTCCCTGCGGGAGCGTGACGGACGCGGGGCGCTGATTCTGTTCCGGTCGAACCGCGATGCCGGCCTGATCCTGTTCGTCGGCCTGACCGCCGACGCGCTGCTGCGCAACCTCTCTTGAAGTCCGGCGACGCGATCAGGTCCGGGCGATGATCTCGTTCTCGCCGCGGTGAATCTGCGGCCGCGCCGGCAACCGGCCGGTCTTGCGCCGGGCCAGGAAGCGCGGGCGGCGACCGCCCAACCCCGCATGGCGGCGCCGGATCCGGACGCGGCCGAGGATCAGCCGGCCGATCTGCTCGGTGACCGGCATGAGCACCCCATCCTCCCGGACGATCATGCGCACCAGCCCGGCCCGCAGCGCGATGTCGCGCCAGATCGCGACCACATCGTCCTCGTCGAAGCTGCCGAGCCGGTGGAGCTCTTCGCCCTCGGCGTCGACCACGATCAGGCTGAACCGGTCGGCCCCGGCCATCTCGGCCTCCTCGACGGCGTAGGCCAGCGCGATCCCGGTGGCGCGACGGGCGCCCGGGATGCGGCCGATCACCGGGAGCGGCGAGGCCGTGAGGTGGAGCGTGCCTGCGGCACCCGGCATGCGATGTCCTGCGTGACGTTCGTCCGTGAGCGTGGAAGTGTTCATCTGTCCGAGTCCCAGGGGCAAGTGGCGGCCCCAGTCGGGCCGTCCGTTATGCCAAGCAAAATCGCACCCGAACTCCTCCGCACCGCTTAAGAGCCGTCGTTAAGCGAATCTGGACAGGGCTGTCATTTGCGGAATGCTCAATGCTTCCTTGAATGCTCAACATTTCCTTGCGCGGATTGGTCGTTATCGATTGATCAACCAGCATCCTTGTGGCGATGCGGGCGGCGCCGTACAACGGCAGGGTCGGGTGCACGACCCTTCGCGCCCGGCCCCCTCAGCCCGAACGTCCTGCCATCCGCGTGTCCGGATGAATGACACGATGGGCTGCCCGGCCCCCACGGATCCCACGCGGAGCGCGATGCCCGAGCCCCTCACCGACGACGCCGTATCCGCCCTGATGCCGGAGTTGCGCGCCGTCATGCGCGAGGCCGCCGACATCGCGCAGCCGTTCTTCCGGCTCGGCGGCCAAACCTCCGCGCGGATCTGGTCGAAGGCGGGCGGCTCGCCGGTGACGGAGGCCGACGTCGCGGTGGACGCCTTCCTGAAGGTCCGCCTGAGCGCGCTCGTGCCGCAGGCGGCGTGGCTATCGGAGGAAACCGCGGACGATCCGGCGCGCCTGGATCACGACCTCGTCTGGATCGTGGATCCGATCGACGGCACGCGGGCGTTTTTGTCGGGTCATCCCGACTGGTCGATCGCGGTCGCGCTGCTCGCCAGGGGCGAGCCGCTGATCGGGTTCGTGCATGCCCCCGCGGGAAAGACCGATTACGAAGCCGTGCGCGGGCACGGCGCGACCCGCAACGGCGCGCCGATCCAGGTGGATGCCCGGCAGGATCTGGCGGGCGCCCGCATCACCGGCCCGAAACCGATGCTTGATCGCCTGACCCGGGGTGCCGGGCCGAACCCCGATTTCAGTGTGGTTGCGCGGATCCCGTCCCTCGCCCTGCGGCTGGCGCGGGTGGCGGAGGGCAGCGTCGATGTCGGGATGATTTCGGGCCATGCCCGGGACTGGGATCTGGCCGCGGCCGACCTCGTCCTGCGGGAGGCCGGCGGGATCGTCTGCGATTTCGAGGGCGCAGCGACCCCTTACAACCGGGCCGAGCCGGTCCACGGCGAGTTGCTCGCGGTGCCCGCGGCCCTGCGCGATCCCGTCCTCACGGCTTGGGGCCGATGAGGAGTTTGGGGCCGCTGAAGACGACGCGGCCCCTCAGGCCGCGTGCACTTCGCGGAGCGTGACCGCGCCTGGGGCGAGCCCGAGGCGATCGGCGAGATGCCAGTGCAGCTCCCGCGAGGAATGATAGTTGTAGGAGCGGTCGATCAGGTGGCTGATGTCGCCCCCCGTCTGACCCGCGGTCTTGGCCTCGGCCAGCTTGCCGACACGGAAGGTCGGGGCATCGGTCACGGGGGACCGGAGGCTGCGGCGGCGTGTGTACTCGAATAACATAAACGTCTTTTCTTTTCTGAACCGGACGTTTGCGCCGTCCGGCGTCGTTTCTGGGATATTGCCTCCGGCGCGACCCACTCCCGGACGGGTTTGCCCGGATCGGTAGCGTCGGAAGGAGGAGCCGCCACGTGCGGCCGGTTCACGGTCCTGACCCAGGCTCCCATCTGGCGGGAGCCCCCTGGCACGCCATGCGCATCAGGGGGAGCCGGGTCGGACCCGCCGACGGATCAGGCCGCCTGGAGGTTGCCCGCTGCGTCCTTGCCGCTGCGCTTGTCGGTCAGGATCTCGTAGGTGACCCGCTGACCTTCGATCAGGTTGCGCATTCCGGCGCGCTCGACGGCCGAGATATGCACGAACACGTCCTTGCCGCCGTCGTCGGGCTGGATGAAACCGTAGCCCTTGGTCTCATTGAACCACTTCACAGTGCCGGTATTCACGTAGTGTACCTCATTCGTCCATAGGCCACCGGCGCGGCGTAAGCGCCGCGTGGTGCACCACGGTCTTTCTGGATTTGGCCAGTGCGGCGGGGCGCGAGTCGCTGAACCTGAAGAGCGTCAGCCTCGGTGGGTAAGCCCCCCGAGGACGTATTTAGGCGCCGGCTGCGGCGGCAACAAGGCGCCGGGCGCGTATCTTCTGCGTCGCAGGCGGGGATGAAGGCGCAACCCCGATCCGCAGCCCCCTGGGATTTCGGGCCTTCACGATGCATATACGGAGTGCGCGCAAGCAGTTACGACGCGCGGCTCTGGACGATACATGGCAGGCATATCGGTTTCGCTGGACGGCGCGAACATCCAGCTGTCCTTCCAGAAGGACGATCAGGCGACGGCGGTGGTGATGGATGCCCGCGCCGCCCGTGCCCTGGTGCGGGCCGTCGGGCAGCTGCTCACGGCGATCGACGATACCGACGAGCCCGATATGGCCGATGAAATGGGCGATGAAGAGATCGCCATGCTCGACGTGACGTCGTCCGCGATCGAAATCGGGACCGACGAGGAGGGACAGGCCGTCGTCGCGCTCCAGGCTGGTGCGCTGCCGCCGTTCCAGCTCCGTCTGACCGACGAGGAGGCCCGCCACGTCGTGACGAGCCTCTCGGAAATTCTGAACGCGCCGCGCGACGTACGGACCTCGCACGGCGGCCACTGATCGTCCGCTTACATCCGCGTGCCGGGATCGGTCGGCGTTCCGGGGAAGATGTCGGGCTCCGAGCCTGGGCCGCCCGGCTCGCCGATGCCGGGGTCGTTCACCGGATAGGGCGTGCGGGGCCCGGTCGGGCCGATATCGGGCTCCTCATCGGGGATGGGCGGGGGCGGCGGCAGATCGCCGGGCGTGGGCTCGGGTAGGCCGGGATTGGCCATGACGCGGCTCCTCTTGGTTTGGGATGGGGACCAACGGACCGGGCTGCGGTGAGTTCCGATCTGCACTCGCCGTCGATTGGGCCGGTGCGAAGCCCGTGGGAACAGCCCGCACCGCGCTCGGTTGATCGGGCCAAACTCGATCTGCAGGAGGCCCCCATGCCCGATATCCGCCAAGCCAAGATCCTGATCCTCGCGACCGACGGGTTCGAGGAAAGCGAACTGACCGTGCCGCAGTCCAAACTGTCCCAGGCTGGCGCCACCGTGACGGTCGCCGCCCCGCAATCGCGCCAGAGCAAGGGCACGATCCGCGGTTGGGACAAGACCGACTGGGGGAAGGACGTCGCGGTCGATACCGATGTGGAGCAGGTCGACCCCTCGGCTTACGACGCGCTGGTCCTGCCGGGCGGCCAGATCAACCCGGACAAGCTGCGGCTCGAGCCCAAGGCTTTGGAGGTGATCAAGGCGTTCCTGACCTCCGGCAAGGTGGTCGCCGCCGTCTGCCACGCCCCCTGGCTGCTCATCGAGACCGGCGCGGCCAAGGGCCGCGACCTCACCTCGTTCAGCTCGATCCGCACCGACGTGATCAATGCCGGCGGCCGCTGGCACGACAAGGAAGTGGTGACCGATCAGGGTATCATCACAAGCCGCAACCCCGGGGATCTCGACGCCTTCTGTGCGAAAATCGTCGAGGAGATCCAGGAAGGCGGCCACGGTACGCGGCAGCTCGCGGCCTGATGTAGCCAAGCCGGCGTGGGAGCAGAACGCCCCCTTCCCCTCTCCCCGCGTGCGGGGAGAGGCCCGCACGGACCTCATCGTCCGTGCGGGAAGCGGAGGCGCAGCCGGAGCGGCGGTGAGAGGATTACCCGCGCCCGCGCTCCCCCAGAATCTCCAGCACGGTGCAGCTCCGGATCGGGCGCCCGTACTCGTCGGTCCCCTCCACGGTGAGGCGGTGCGCGCCGGGCGCGAGATCGTCGGGCAACTGCGCCGTCCAGATATGGCTGGAGGGCGTGGCCTGCACCCAGCTCTTCTTGGTCTCGGGATAGCGGGCGAAGAGTTCCGCGACGAACGGATCGGTACGCCGGGTCTGGGTCATCGCCTGCGCCGGCCGGTCGCCGATCCGGAACGTCAGATTGGTGCGCGGGCCGCCGTCGAACACGTTGACCACCATCGTCGTGTCGGCCAGCGCGTCCTGCGGCACCGGCGGCCGGAGCCCCTGGACCGGCCGGGTCAGACGGAGCACCTCCACGGCGCCGCTCCGTGCCGCGCTCTCGAACAGGATGCGCATCGTCTCGTCCGGTTGGCCCTGCGCCGGGACGTAGCGGGTGGTGTAGTCGGTCCCGCGCACCGACAGGACGTGGAAGCCGTTCGGCGTGCCGTCGCGGCTGTCGGCCGAGGGGATGCCGGTGCGCGTGTCGGGCCCGCTCCACCACGAGCCCGAGACGGCCGTCAGCACGTGATGGTGGTGGCCCTCGGCCGGGTAGTGATGCTCGGTGGTGTGGGTGTGGCCGGACAGGCTCAGCACCTTGCGCCCCGCCAGCAGGTCGAGCAGCGCCGTGCGGTCGATGGTGATGCCGTGCGGATCGTCCGGCGTCGTATCTGTGAAGAGCGGGATGTGCATGGCGAGCACGATCAGGTCGTCCCGCGGGATCTCGGCGAGCAGGTTGCGCAGGAAGGTCAGGCTGCGCTCGCCGATATGGCCCCGGTAGGTGTTGGCGCCCACCGGGACCGGCGGCCCCAGCCACTCGACATTGTCGAGCATCACGAACCACGCCCGCCCGTGGCGGAACGCGTAGGTCGGCGCCCCGAAGACCCGCTTCCAGGTCTCGCGGCTGTAGCGAGCATCGGGCGCCTGCATGTTGAGGTCGTGATTGCCCGGCAGGCTGTACCAGGGCAGGCCGATCTGCCCGACGATGCGGTTCGACCGGCCGTAGAGCGAGAGATCGTCGAACAGCACGTCACCCATGGTCATGCCGAAGGCGGCCGGGATGGCCATCGCGCGGGCGATGGCGGTGTCGCGCACGTGGTCGAGCTCGAACCGGCTCTCGGGCTGCGGATCCGTGAACAGGACGACGTCGAAATCCGCTGGCTCGTCGACGCGGGTCAGCGTGAAGTCGATCGAGGCCGGCAGCTTTCCGGTCTGCGCGACGCCGCGGTAGCGCAGGCCCAGGCTGGCGGGCGTGCCGTCCGGCTGGTGGATGTAGGAATAACGCGGCACGTTGTCGGCGTCCCGCGGCACGGCGTAGCCCGGCGGCTTGATCACGAAGACCGCCCCGTCGCCGGGCATCGGCAGACGGTAGCGGCCCTGATCGTCGGTGCGCGCGATCTCACGGCCGTTCGAGACCAGCACGCCGGGCAGCGGCGCCCGGTCCACACCGGTCACGTCGGTGGCGTAGACGATCCCGGTCGCCTCAGCGGCGCCCTGTGCCTCCGCGCGACCGGCCACGAGGCCGAGCCCGGCGAGGGCCGCCACGGTTTCCCGCCGGGTGAGGCGTCCGTCTCCGGATGTGGGTTCGCGCGTCATCGGGGGCTCCTGCACAGAGATCCGCGTCGCCTCCGGACGCAGCCGGCACAGTGACGTCCGCGGCGACTGCCACGGTGCGGACTCGAACGGCCAAGCAGACCCTGTTGACCGGAGGATGACAGACGCGCGCCCAAACGCACGAGGCCCGCATCTCGGGAGAGATGCGGGCCTCGGATGATCCGGGTCGGACCGGGCGGAGGATTACTCCTCGTCGCCGGGCTCGAAGGTCTGGGGCATCGGCTCGGCGCTGGCGACCGGGGTCGGGGCGCCGATGGTCGAGGGGACGTTGACGCCGTCGCGCTTGTAGATGTCGTCGCGGAACTGGACGATCCCGTCCGGGGTCGACCACGCGGTGATGTAGGTCCAGTAGACCGGCACCGGCTGGGCGATGTTGGCATCGACGCGCTTGCCGCTCTCGATGGCCTCCTCGACCTTCGCGCGGTCCCAGCCGGGCGTCTCCTTCAGGAGCCACGTGATGTACTCGCGCACGTTCTGCACGCGCACGCAGCCCGAGGAGATGAAGCGGAAATCGTCGCCGAACACGCCCTTGGTGTTCGTGTCGTGCATGAACACGCCGTAGGGGTTCGGGATGTTGATGCGTACGATGCCCATCGAGTTGAAGTCGGCGCCCGAATCCTGCCGGTAGGTGTAGCGGGTACCCTCGTCGGAGAACCAGTTCACCGATTTCGGCGAGATCTCCTGGCCGTTCGAGAGGATGCGGATCCGGTTGTCCGTGAGATAGTTCGGATCCTTCTGCATCTTCGGGATCAGGTCCTTCTTCACGATGGAAGCCGGGACCGTCCAGGTCGGGTTGAAATTGATCTGCGTCGCCTTGGTGTTCATGATCGGCGACTGGCGGTCGATCTTGCCGACGCCCGCGGCGTGGAGCGTAACGACCTGGCCGTTCTCGACCGTCTCGACGAGGGCGGCCGGGATGTTGGTGATCACGAAGCGGCGGCCGAGGTCGCCCGAATAGGAGCGCAGGCGCACCACGTTGGTCTCGAGCTGGCGCAGCCGCACGTCGGCCGGCACGTTCATCGCCTGCTGGGTGGCGAGGCTCATCGCGCCGGTCTGGCTGAGGCCGTGCCGGGCCTGGAAGCGCTTCACGCCGGCCGCGACGTAGGAATCGTACACGCCCGAGCTGCCGGCCGCCGAGTCGAGATCGCCGGTGACGATCAGGCGCTGACGCACGGCGGCCACGGCCGGGCCGCGGGAGCCGATCCGCAGGTGCTCGGCGCCCGAGACCTGCCGCCAGCCGCCGCGGTTCACGATGTCCTTGTAGCGCTCGACCATCTGCTCGGTCGCCGCCACGGTCTGCGGCGAGAGGATCGGCGTGGTCTCACGCTGTACCTGCATGCCGACGGGGGAGGCGTAATCCTGCGCCCATTCGGCCTGGGCGTAATTGCCCTGGTCGCGGGCCTGCGCGGCGCCGATCCCGAGGGCGCCGAAAGTGGCCACGCTCAGGAGGGTGGTGAACCGGTTATGTGCCGTCTTGCGCATCGGTCGCTGGCTCTGGTCCGGAGTCTGTTCGGATCGTGGCGGGAGGAACTGGTCTCGGCCGCCACGGTGTCGGGTTGTGGCTTAAGACTCCCTATCGAAGGGGCCGGAATATGGCATCGCGGTGCGCCAGCGCACGCGGCCTTCCGGTGCGGCACCCTGGCAACAGCCACGGGCTTCCTGGTGTGGCAGGGATACCATAGCGGCCCGGCTTGGACCGCGAACGGGCGCAGCATGGACCGGGCTTCGGCCAGATCGAGACGACGCGACGGCGACCCCGTGGCACCCCTGCGCGCCGCGATCGCCGTGCTGGCGCTCTACGCCTTCGTGCTCCAGGCCTTCCTGGGCGGGCTGATGCCGATCCCGGCCGCGGCCGACGGTCTCTGCGCGCAACATGCGGCCTCCGACTCGACGCCGGACCGGCCGCTCACGCACGGCCACGGCGATTGCTGCACGGTGGCACAGGCGACCGGCACCGCCCTTCCGGCACGCGCCGCACTCGTTAGCGTCGCGTGGATCGCCGGGGATCATGGCGGGGTCGCCCACCGGGCCGTCGGCCAGATCGGCCCCCGGGCCCCGCCCGACCGCAGCGCATCACCGCGTGGTCCCCCATCCGCCTGAGCCATCGTTCCTTCGACGAAACCCTCAGAGCGGATGCATCCCCATGAAGATTCTTATCCCGGCCGTGATCGGCCTCGGCCTCGTTGCGTCGTCAGCGCAGGCCCACGCGGTGCTGGAGCGCAAGCAGGCGAGCCCCGGCTCGACCTATCGCGGCGTCGTCCAGATCATGCACGGCTGCGACGGCAAGCCGACCACCAAGGTCAGCGTCAGCATCCCGGAGGGGCTGATCGGCGCCAAGCCGATGCCGAAGCCCGGCTGGACCCTGGCGATGACCCGTGGCGCCTATGCCAAGACCTACACGACCCATCACGGCACCGCCTCGGAGGGCGTGACGTCGATCACGTGGAGCGGCGGCTCCCTGCCGGACGACGAGGTCGACGAGTTCACCTTCCTGGCGCAGGTGGCCGACACGTTCGAGCCCGGCGCGACGGTCTACGTGCCGGTGCAGCAGGATTGCACGGAGGGCAGCCATTCCTGGTCCGACATCCCGAAGCCCGGACAGGACGCCCATGACCTGAAGGCCGCGGCGCCCGCCTTCCGGGTCGTCCAGGCCGCCCAGACGGGCGGTGCGATGGCGGCCCAGGCGGCGCCCGCGAAGGCGGCCTCGGTCAAGGCCGGCGACCTGACCATCGAGACGCCGTGGCTGCGCGCCACGCCGAACGGCGCCAAGGTGGCGGGCGGCTACGTGCGGATCACCAACACCGGCAGCACGCCGGACGTGCTGACCGGGGCCGCGGTGCCCTTCGCCACGTCGGGCGACATCCACTCCATGTCGATGGAGGGTGGGGTCATGAAGATGGCGCCGGTCACCGAGGGCCTGACCATCAAGCCCGGGGAGACCGTCGAGCTGAAGCCCGGCGGCTACCACCTGATGTTCGAGGGGCTGACCGGCGCGCCGAAGGCCGGCGAGACCGTCGCGGGGACGCTCACCTTCCAGCGGGCCGGCACCGTGCCGGTGACCTTCTCGGTCGCGCCGATCGGAGCCTCCGCCCCCGGCGGCCAGCACCAGCATCAGCACTAGCGTCCGGGCAGGAGCAGCGCACCGAGAACGAGCGGTCACGAGCGCCCCATGGCGTGCGCCCGACTCTACGGCACCTGGACCGGACCAGGGGGCCGCCGCCCCCGGCTGAGGCCGGCCGGGCGCCGGCTCCTCGCGCTCCTCGTCCTGTACGCCCTCACGCTTCAGAGCGTCCTCGGCGGCCTCGCCATGGCCGCCGCGGCGGGGCCGGAGCATGTCCTGTGCCTGGCCGGCGGCCCCATCGACAGGTCGGCGCCGGACGATCCGCATCACCCGGCCCACGCCCCGATGGCGTGCTGCCTCGCGTGCCATGTCGCCGCCCCGACCGCCCTCCCCGCCCCCGCGCCGGCTGAAGCCGTGCCGGCCCTGTACCCGGTCGCGCTCATCCGGGCGCGGCCGGCGCGCACCGCCCTTCCGCGGGCGCCCCCCGCGGCGGGTTCCCGCGCCCGAGCCCCGCCCCCCGTCGTCTGACCCGATCGCCCTCCCCGATCCTCAGACACGGACACGCCATCATGCCCCGCCTTTCCCGGGCCGGCCGCCGCGCCGCCCTGTCGCTTTTCGCCTGCGCGACGCCATCGGCCGCCCTGGCCCAGGACCCCGCCGTCACCCTCCCGGAACTCAGTGTCGTCGGCGATGCCACGCCCACCGGCCCCCTGCCTGGAGAGGCGCGCGGCTCGCTCTCGGTTCCGAGCGTCGATCGCCAGCGCGCCACACTCTACCAGACCGTCGGATCGGTCGCCTTCGTGGACGCCGCGACGCTTCAGGACCGCTACGCCAACACGATCCGCGACGTGCTCAAGGACGTGCCGGGCGTCTACGTGCAGGAGCGCTACGGCCAGGAACTGCGCCTGTCGGTGCGCGGCTCAGGGATCGCCCGCGGCTACCACCTGCGCGGGCTCGAGATCCTGCAGGACGGCATCCCGTTCAACCTCGCGGACGGGAGCGGCGACTTCTACCAGATCGACCCGCTCGCCCTGCGCGCGGTGGAGGTCTACAAGGGCGGGAACGCCCTCACTTTCGGGGCGACGACGCTCGGCGGCGCGATCAACTTCGTCACGCCGACCGCCTACACGGCCATCGCGCCCAACATCCTGCGCATCGACGGCGGCAGCTTCGGCACGATCCGCGAGCAGGCGCAGATGTCCCGCATCGACGGGCCGCTCGACGTGCTGGTCAACGCGACCTTGACCAATGCCGAAGGCTTCCGCGCCCACGAGGTGCAGGCGACCAAGAATTTCAACGCCACGATCGGCTACCGGATCGCGCCCGATATCGAGACGCGCTTCTATCTCGGCACCTATCTCACCGACCAGAAGCTGCCGGGCAGCCTGACCCTCGGCCAGAGCCTGACCACGCCGACGCTGGCCAATCCCACGGCGATCACCGGCAACCAGTCGCGCAAGGTCGAGACGGAGCGGATCGCCAACCGCACCTCCTTCCTGCTCGATGTCGGCAAGCTCGACGTGGACAGCTGGGCGATCCACAAGAGCCTCTACCACCCGATCTTCCAGGCGATCGATCAGGACGGCTGGACCTACGGGATCAGCCCGCACTGGGCCGGCACCTTCGATCTCGGCGGGTTCCGCGACGACGTGGTGCTGGGCCTGCGCGCCTTCGCGGGCCAGAATTCGGCGCTTCAGTTCGTCAATATCCGCGGCCAGCGGGGCGCGCAGACGCTGAACGCCCTTCAGAGCGCATCGAACTACGAGGCCTATGGCGAGAACCGGTTCTGGTTCCTGCCGGACGTGGCGCTGATGACCGGCGCCAAGGCGTTCTCGTCGAACCGCACCTACAGCGACAAGGGGGGCCTGCCCGGGGATGTGACCCTGCGCTTCGCCGAGCAGACCTATGCTGGCATCAACCCGAAAGTCGGCCTGCTTTGGCAGCCGCTCCCCACGGTGCAGGTCTTCGGCGACATCACCCGGTCCCGGGACGTGCCCGATTTCGGGGACCTCGTGCAGCAGAACCTGTTGAACACCACCTTCGTGCCGCTCCGGGCGCAGCGCGCCTGGACCTACGAGGCGGGTGCCCGCGGCCGGATCGACCGCCTCGCCTTCGACGTGACGTTCTACCGGTCGGATCTCCGCGACGAACTCATCAATTTCTCGACCAATCCCGGCCTCAACATCCCGGCCGCAACCTTCAACACGCCGCGCTCGATCCATCAGGGCGTCGAGGCGGCCGTGACCCTCGACTTCGCCGGCGATCTCATCGGCGCCGGTGACGCCCTGAGCCTGACGCAGATCTGGACTCACAACGACTTCCGGTTCGTGCGCGACCCGGTCTTCGGCAACGACCGCATCGCCGGCATCCCCACGGACGTGCTGCGCACGGTGCTGAGCTACCGCCATCCGAGTGGCTTCCACATCGCCCCGGCGGTGGATTGGGTGCCCGAGGGTGCCTTCGCCGACCACGCCAACACCCTGCGGGTGCCGGGCTACGCGCTGCTCGGGGTCGAGGCCGGGATCGACTTCTCCAACGGAATCGCCCTGTTCGTGGATGCCCGTAATCTCACGGATGCGCGTTACGTGTCGGACATCGCCGTGGTGGCGAACGCCCGGGCGGCGGGCGGCGCGGCGGCTCTGGCGGCGTTCTATCCGGGGACGGGCCGCAGCATCTTCGCAGGCGTGCGCGCAGCGTTCTGAGCGCTGTCGCCCCAGTCACCTCAGGGGTGCGCCCGATCGCCCTGTGATCGGGCCCCGCTCCAAGCACTGGCATCCGCGCGCGAAGGACTTATCTCCAGATTCGGCGATCCATTAAGGTTAAGAATGGGTGAAGCGTGATGCCCCCTTCGATCGGCGCTAGGATTGCAGCGTCGTCGGACAGCAGGGGCGATATGTCCCAAATCCGGACGGACTGGACCGTCGGACGGCGCGGGAGAGGCAGGATGAACGGCTTCGAGGTCACGTTCCGGGACGATCAGGACTGGGTCGATTTCGGCAAGTCTTACGTCAACTCGGAAGCGTTCAAGGCCCTGTTCCGCGAGGGAATGTTGCTCGTGGAGGAGACCGCCGCCTATCTCGACGGCGAGGGACGCGACGAATCGCGCCTGATCTCGCGCGACGCGACGCTGAGCTACGCGGCTGAGAGCATGCGGCTCACCACGCTGCTGATGCAGGTTGCCTCCTGGCTGCTGGTGCAGCGCGCGGTCGCCGAGGGGGAGATGACTCCGGCCGAGGCTCTGCTCGAGAAGCACCGGGTCAAGCTCGGCGCCAGCGAGCCGCCGAAGCCCAAGGACTTCAACCAGCTGCCGATGCGGCTCCAGCAGCTGATCATGCGGGCTCGGCGGCTGCACAGCCGTATCCTGCACCTCGATGCCCTGATCACCGAGGATCGGCCGACGCCCGCTCCGGTGGAGAGCCCGGTGGCGGCCCAGCACGGCCTGCTGCGCATGGCATTCCGGCTGAGCGAGGGCTAGCCGCAACGCCTCAGCCCAGGGGCTCCAGCGCTCAGAAGGCCGGATACTGGCCGGGGAATTGATCCTTCAGGAGTTGGCGGATCGCATCGTTCTGGAAGGCGCGCACCAGCTTCGGCACCCAGGGCGCGTTCCTGTCGGCCGCGCGGACCACGATGAGGTTGCTGTAGGGATTGTCGACCGCGGATTCGAGCGCGATCGTATCCCGGCCGGGGGTCAGGCCGGCGGCGACGGCATAGTTGGTGTTGATCACCGCAGCGTCGAGGTCCTCGAGGCTGCGCGGAAGCTGGGCGGCGTCGAGTTCGTGGAGCTTCAGCCGCTTCGGGTTCTCGACCACGTCGAGGACGGTGGGCAGCAGGCCGACGCCCTCCTTGAGCCGGACCAGCCCCTGGGCCTGCAGCAGCAGGAGCGCGCGCCCGCCATTGGACGGGTCGTTCGGGATGCCGATCGCTGCGCCGTCCTTCAGCTCGCCCACGGCCTTCACCCGCTTGGAATACAGGCCGATCGGCGTGACGATCGTCTCGCCCACCGGAACGATGCGGTAACCCCGCATTTTGATCTGGTTGTCGAGGAAAGGCTTATGCTGGAAGGCGTTGGCGCTGAGGTCGCCGGCCGCCAGGGCCTCGTTCGGCAGCAGGTAGTCGGAGAAGACCACGAGTTCGATATCGAGGTCATCGCGAGCCGCAATCTCCTTTGCCTTGGCCCAATGGACCTCGGAATCGCCGCCCATGATGCCGAGCTTGATCTTGTCCCTGGCGAAGGCAGGGCCGGACACCGTCATCAGGACGGCGAGGGCGAACAGAAGCCATCGGGTCATCGGATCGGAACCGCTCTCTCATCGTGCCGGGACTCGCGCCGAGCCGCAGCATCGCGCCACGCTGTCCGCCCGGAACGTCCGGTCGGATCCGCGATGTTTTCAAGATGTCCGGCGCCGCGATCAAGACGTGATCGGGTTCAGCTCCCCGCCTCGGCACGCCGATCGACGCAAAGTCGGCCCGTCCGAGAATAATCGTCTCCCCTTCGACGGGACGACAACTGGGCCGTCATACGATCGGTCGAGTTTTTGTCATACAGTTCTGTGGAAAATCCGGCTGCCGGACACCCAAAAGGAAACGGGCGGCCTCGCTGGGAGGCCGCCCGTTCCAAACCTGTCCGTGCGCGTGCAGCTGCGCGTGGCGCCGCCGCTCAGCGCTTGCCGAGATTGCCGAAGCGCGAGTTGAAGCGCGACACGCGGCCAGCCCGGTCGAGCATCTTCTGCTCGCCGCCGGTCCAGGCCGGGTGGGTCAGCGGATCGATATCGAGATTGAGGGTGTCGCCCTCCTTCCCGTAGGTCGAGCGGGTCTGATACTCAGTCCCATCGGTCATCACGACCTTGATGAAGTGGTAATCGGGGTGCTCGGTCCCCTTGGCCTTTGCGGCCGCGTCCTTCGCCATGACCTGTGGTCCCTGTCTGGCACGCCGGCGGGAAGCGCAGGAGGCGCTGCCCGGCCCGGAATGCGGAAGATGTCACCGGTTGCACCGAACCGTGGGTTCGTGGCAACGGCACGTCCAAGCCGACCGTGGTGGCGGCCCGCGGCCATTGAACACACGCAATCGGATGAGCGGCGGCGTATACCGCAGGCGCTCCCCGGTCACAAGCGCCGCGGACCGGGAGGAAAGAATGAGGCGTGATGGCCCGTAGACCCAAGGCGGCCGAAGGCCGACCCAAAGCTCCGCTGAGCGCGCTCCGCCCGCTGCTCCCGTTTGCCCTGCGCTACCGCGGCCGGATCGTGGCGGGCCTCATCGCCCTCGCCTGCGCGTCAGCCTCGACCCTGGTGGTGCCCATCGCCATGCGCCGGGTGATCGACCACGGCTTCACGGCCGACGGCTCAGGCGTGATCGACGCCTACTTCCTGGCCCTGCTCGGGGTCGTGGCGGCCTTCGCGCTGTCGAGCGCGGCCCGGGTCTACACGGTGGTGACGCTCGGCGAGCGTGTGGTGGCGGATCTGCGCAGCGCCGTCTTCGCCCGGCTCACGATCCTCGATCCCGCCTTCTTCGACCGCGCGCAATCGGGCGAGATCGTCTCCCGGCTCACCGCCGACGCGACGCAGATCAAGTCCGCCTTCGGGGTCTCGGTTTCGATCCTGCTGCGCAACCTGTTCCTGTTCGTGGGCGCCATCGCCATGATGGTGATCACGAGTCCGCGGCTCTCCGTGATGGTGCTGGTCGCCATCCCGGTCATCGTCTTCCCGCTGATCCTGTCCGGCCGCGGCGTGCGCCGCCGGTCCCGGGCCGCCCAGGACCGTCTGGCGGAAGCCTCGGCCTACGCCGCCGAGGCGGTCGGGGCCGTGCGGACCATGCAGGCCTTCGGGCGCTCGGGCACGGCGGCGGCACGGTTCTCGACCGCCTCCGAGGAGGCCTACGCGGCGGCCCGGGACTCGATCCGGGCGCGGGCGCTGCTCACCGGCGTCGCGATCTTCCTGATCTCGGCCTCCGTGGTCGGCGTGATGTGGTACGGCGCTCAAGGAGTTCTTACCCACGCGATGACCGGTGGCGAGCTCTCGCAATTCGTCCTCTACGCGGTGTTTGGGGCTGGCGCCCTCGGCCAGCTCTCCGAGGTCTACGGCGACCTCGCCATGTCGGCCGGGGCGGCCGAACGGCTCACCGAGATCCTGGCGACGGAGCCGGCGATCCGCGCGCCAAGCCCCGCGCTGCCCCTGCCCGAGCCGGCCCGCGGGGCCGTGACCTTCGAGGCGGTGCGCTTCGCCTACCCGACGCGGCCTGGCCACACCGCCCTCGACGGCTTGAGCTTCGCGGCGGCCCCCGGTGAGCGGATCGCCATCGTGGGCCCGTCCGGCGCCGGCAAGTCGACGGTGTTCCAGCTCCTGCTGCGCTTCTACGACCCGCAGGGCGGCCGGATCGTGGTGGACGGCGCCGACATCGCGCAGGTCGATCCCGAGCGCCTGCGCGCCCGCATCGCCCTGGTACCGCAGGACCCGGTGGTGTTCTCCGGGACGGTCACCGAGAACATCCGCTACGGACGGCCCGAGGCCGGCGAGGCGGAGGTCCGGCACGCCGCCGAACTGGCCAACGCGCATGCCTTCATCGCCGCCCTGCCCCAGGGCTACGACACGCAGGTCGGCGAGCGCGGCGTGACGCTCTCGGGAGGCCAGCGGCAGCGCATCGCCATCGCCCGGGCGATCCTCAAGGACGCGCCGATCCTGCTCCTCGACGAGGCGACCTCGGCGCTCGATGCCGAATCCGAGCGCGCCGTCCAGGCCGCCCTCGGCACCTTGATGCGCGGGCGCACGACCCTGGTCATCGCCCACCGGCTCGCCACGATCCGCGCCGCGGACCGGATCCTGGTGCTGGATGACGGCCGCATCGTCGAGACCGGGACCCACGAGAGCCTGCTCGCGCAGGGTGCGCTCTACGCGCAGCTCGCGAACCTTCAATTCACCGACGCGCTCGACGAGACCGCCCGGGGCAAGGAGCCCCGCCCACGGGGCGAGCGGCTGCCAGCAGCCGAGTGAGCTGCGCCCGGGACAGGAATCGCGGCACGGTGTAGACAGGCCGTCATGCCGACGCTCGACCTCGCCCGCTTCCCGCGCCTGCCGCTGGTGACCCGGCCGACGCCGATCGAACCCCTCGATGGGCTCACCGCCCATCTCGGCGATGCGCTCAACGGCGTCCGGATCTTCGTTAAGCGCGACGACGTGGCCGGGATCGGCCTCGGCGGCAACAAGCTGCGCAAGCTCGAGTATCTGCTGGGCGCCGCCAAGGCCGCGGGGGCCGATACGGCGATCACCGTGGGCGGCATCCAGTCGAACCACGCCCGGCTCACCGCGGCGGCGACCGCCCGGGCCGGACTCGCCTGCGAGCTGTTCCTGACGCGGAGCGTACCGCGCCAGGATCCCGATTATACCGGCAACGGCAACCGCCTGCTCGACGACCTGTTCGGCGCCACGGTCCACGAACTGCCCGGGGACGCCGATTCCCTCGCGGCCGCCGAAGCGCGGGCGGATGCGCTGCGGGCGCAAGGCCGGACGGTCTACACCTTCCCCTCCGGAGGCTCGAGCCCGACCGGTTGCCTCGGCTACGCGAACTGCGCCACCGAGATCCTGGCCCAGACGGAGGCGCTCGGCCTGACCTTCACCCAGATCGTCACCGCCAACGGCAGCGCCGGCACCCATGCCGGGCTGGTCGCCGGGCTCGCCGCGATGGCGTGCGACCCGCGCCTGGCGAAGTCGTTCGCGGTCCTCGCAGAGGAGCCGCGCGCCCGGGCGGAGGTTCTGGACAAGGCCAATGCCACGCTGGCGCTGATAGGCACGGAGCGGCGGGTTGGGCCGGAGGACATCAACCTCGACGGCCGCCATCGCGGCCCTGGCTACGGGATTCCCACCGCCAGCATGCTGGTGGCCGTCCGGCTTATGGCGCGAACCGAGGGCAAGCTCCTCGATCCGGTCTATAGCGGCAAGGCCTTCGCGGGCCTGCTGCACGATGTCCGGGCCGGGCTCTACCCGGCCGGGTCGTCGGTGCTGTTCCTAATGACTGGCGGCACGCCCGGAATCTTCGCCTACAAGGACGTGCTGGCCGGCTGAGCGCGCCGCCGGCCCGCCCCGAATGGACGGCGGCCGCTACCGTTCGGTGAGCTTCATCTCGATCCGGCGATTGCGGGCATAGGCTTCCTCGGTGGTGCCGGCATCGAGGGGCTGGAACTCGCCGAAGGCGCCGGCCAGGAGGTGCTGCGGCGGGATGCCCTTGCCGGCGAGGTACTGCACCACCGCGATAGCGCGGGCGGCCGAGAGCGCCCAGTTCGACGGGAATTGCGACGTGCTGATCGGCCTTGCATCCGTGTGGCCGTCAACCCGCAGCACCCAGGGCAGATCCGAAGGGATCTGCTTGGCGAGGTCCGAGATCGCACCGGCGATCCGGTCGAGTTCCGGACCGGCCTCGGGCTTCAGGGTCGCCGAACCCGCTGGGAACAGCACCTCCGATTGCAGCACGAACCGGTCCCCGACCACGCGGATATCGGGGCGGTTGCCGAGGATCTGGCGCAGGCGGCCGAAGAAGTCGGAGCGGTAGCGCGCGAGTTCCTGGACCTTCTGCGCCAGGGCGACGTTCAGGCGGCTGCCGAGTTCGGCGATGCGGGCCTGCGATTCCCGGTCGCGGCTCTCGGAGGCGGCAAGTGCATCCTCCAGGGCGGCGAGCTGTCGGCGCATGGCGCTGATCTGCTCGTTCAGCTGGTCGATCTGGGACAGAGCCCGCTTGGTGGCGCCGCGCTCGGATTCGAGCTGCTTGTCGAGGGCGCCGGCGGCACCCTGGCTGACGGTCGCGGCCTCGGATTGGGTCCTCGCCTGATCGCGTTCGGCCTCGACGCCGGCCAGCGTCGTGCGCAGGTTGCGGACCTCCTCCTCCTGGGTGCGGCGGTTCGAGCGTTCCAGGGCGAGGAGGTCGGTGAGGTCGGCGATCTGGCGATTGAGCTTGACGAGCGTCTCGTCCCGCCCACTCAGCTCCTGCGACAGGAAGAATTGCCCGACGACGAACACCGTCAGCAGGAACACCACAGCCAACAGGAGCGTCGCCAGGGCATCGACGTAGCCCGGCCAGACGTTGAGGGTGCGGCGGGACCGCGCCGCCGTGGACGCCATCAGACCCGCTCCCGGCCGAGCCGGTCGAGCACCTGCTTCAATTCGCGCTCCCGGCTCGCCTGGGCCTCGACCCAGTCGCGGATCATCTGCTGCTCGGCGCGCATATGCTGCACCAGCCCCTGGATCCCCTCGGCGAGGTTGGTCATGGCCAGCGTCGCGGCGCGGCTGCTGCCACCCTCGGCCACCAGGGCCGTCAGGCGATCGATGGCCTCCTTCAGGTCCTGCGTGCCAGCCGCCGAACCGACCGGCGCGCCCACGGCAGCGGTGGCCGCGGTCGCCCCCGACAGCAGCCAATCCTGCAATTCGTTATGGAAACGCGCATGGGCCTGGCCCGCCTGCAACTCCAGGAAGCCGGTGATCAGCGACGAGGCGAGGCCGAACAGCGAGGCCGAAAAGGCCAGGCCGATTCCCGACAGCGGCACGGCCAGACCCGATTTCAGCTCGTCGAACATCACCCCGGCATCGCCGCCGCCGCGCATGCCCTTGATCACACCGCCCACCGCCGAGAGCGTGTCGATCAGGCCCCAGAAGGTGCCGAGCAGGCCGAGCAGAATCAGGATACCGGCGATGTAGCGCAGGATGTCGCGCCCCTCATCGAGGCGCGCCGCGATGGTGTCGAGATAACCGGCCGTGCCCGCCAGGGTCGTGCCCGCGACCCGGGCTGCGACCATCGGGGCCATTGGCGCCAGGAGAGAGGGCGGGCGCTTGGCCTGTGCGCCGCGCGCTGCGGCGTTGACGTAGGCGACCTCGCGGAACAGGCGGATGACCTGCCCGAAGGCGATCAGCACCGCGATCAGCAGCACCCCGAGGATGAGTCCGTTGAGACCGGGGTTGGCTAGGAAGGCCGGCGTGATCTGCTTGAACAGGATGAAGGCGAGGAAGCCGACGAGGATCAAAAAGATCGCCATGCGCCCGAGATAGATCCCGGGCTGAGCCAGCGGCTCCCTGTTGTTCTCGCCGGTATCGCGGGCGGCCATCGGTCGCTCTAGCCTGATCTCAAAAGAAGCGGCCGCCGGCGGCGTCCGTCGGGTCCACTGTGGGGGCAGGCCTGCACGCGATCAAGTCGCGCGAAGGACACGCTAATCCCAGAAGTGCGGCGTGCTCTCCTCCAGATTCGGCCCGAGACGGAGCGCCGCGACCCGTATGGCGAGCCCCCGCGCGTCGGTCTCAACGGCAATCCCGCAGAGCGTGCCCTCGCCGGTAGCGACCTCCCAGCGGGAGCCCGGTGTCTTCTGGATCATCCGACGGATCGGCTCATCCTTCTGCATGCCGATGACAGAGTCGTAATCGCCACACATCCCGGCATCCGACATGTAGGCGGTGCCGCTGGGCAGGATCCGGTGATCGGCCGTGGGCGTGTGGGTGTGGGTCCCGACCACGAGGCTCGCCCGGCCGTCGAGGTAGTGGCCGAAGGCCTGCTTCTCGCTGGTCGCCTCGGCGTGCACGTCCACGATGACGGCGTCGGCGGCGGCCCCAAGGGGGCAGGCGGTCAACTCGCGCTCCACGGCGGTGAAGGGGTCGTCCATCGCGTCCAGGAAGACGCGGCCCATGACGTTGATCACGAGGACGCGGGCGCCGCCCTGCGTCTCCACCACCGTCGCGCCCCGGCCCGGCGTCCCCGGCGGATAGTTGGCCGGGCGCACCAGCCGCGGCTGCCGGGCGATGAAGACCAAGGCCTCCCGCTGGTCGAAGCTGTGATTGCCCAGGGTCACCGCGTCGGCGCCGGCCTGGATCAGCTCGTCGCAGATGGTCTCGGAGATGCCGAAGCCGCCGGCGGCGTTCTCACCGTTCACCACCACGCAGTCGAGCCGCCACCGCTCGCGCAACCGGGGCAGGCGCTCGCAGACGACGGCGCGCCCCGAACGCCCGACCACATCGCCGAGGAAGAGTAGCCGCATCGGTCAGGGAGTCCTGTCGAAGCGGATCAGGCCCGCCTCGGTGATGACGCAATGGAGGGGACGGTCATGCGGCTCGGCGGGCACGCGCGCGACTTCCTGCGCGGCGAAGCCGATACCGACCGTGAAGAGCGGGCGCGTGCGAGACAACCGGGTGATCGCGCCGTCATAATAGCCGCGGCCGTAACCGATCCGCTGGCCGGCCCGGTCGAAGGCGGCGAGCGGCACGATCAGCGCGTCGGGATCCACGGTTGGCAGCGCCGGGTCCGGCTCGCTCAGGCCGAAGCGACCGGCGACGAGCGTGTCTCCGGCGCGCCATTCCCGGAACACGAGACCCTCCGGCGTGACATGCGGCAGGGCGACGGCCTGGCCGCGGGCCAGCAGGCCTTCGGCGGCGGGCCGGGGATCGACCTCGCTGCGGATCGGCCAGAAGGCGCCGACCAGCCGAGCCTCGGCGAGTTCAGGCAAAGCGAGGAGCGCGCGGGCAATGGCGGCCGAGGCGGCCTGCCGTTCCTCCGCGCCGAGGGCGTCGCGGGCTGCCAGCGCCCTGCGGCGGAGCTCCGCCTTGCGCGCCACGTCGGCGGGATCGGAAGGGGTCGGGTGCGGAGCCACGTGAGCCGTTGGAGGATCGATCCCGGGAAACCTACAGCGTAGGTGGGCGCCGTGTTGGCCAGGTCCAGGGACGAGGCCAGGGACAGCTCCCGAGGGAGTCGATAAGGCCCCGGGGATAGTGCTCCTGACGAACTCTGCAGCCCCGCCCTCGACATGTAGCGGTTGGGAGGCGCTCCCGCCAGGGTTATGTGGGCAAGAAAGTGGTGCCCGCCGCTGCGGAGGCCGAACTCCTGCGCCCATCCCCAGGCAGCTCGCGGGGTTGGATCGCGTGCGTTTGCCGGCGCACCTTTTCCCGCTCGCTCCGAATCAGCGGGCGGTGATCGGGGCCCCAGTCCGCAAAGCGTTCCAGGTTGCTCCGTGCCGGCGCGTTGCGACGACCGTCTGGATCCCGAGCGGTATTTCGCCGTCGCCGCAAGCGCCCGGCTCACGGTGGCGTGCCTGCACGGTGATGCGAGTGATGGACGCCGATTCACCCTTCGAGCCGGCTCTGTCCCGTCGGGGCCGAACCGGCGATCACGTAGATGGTGCGCGATCCGTCGCGTCACCCGCGCTGGATGGCTTGATAGGCGCGGTTGGCGGCTTGGACGCTGGCGCTGTCCCGCGTCTCACGCGTACTCGCCGGCGAGCTCGTCGTGTGATCCGCGCTGGCCAAGTTCAGCAGCGCATCGCTTTGACGATGGGAAACCGCCTGCGCGGATCGCGGATCGGCGGACTGCGCATGGGGCGTGATTTTGGCGCTCTCCTGCTGCTTAGTCTCGGCCTTCACGGCATGAGCGGACACAGCATGCGCTTGAGTGGTGGATACCGGAGCGGCGGAAACACTCATCGGACAACTCCTGCCTAGCGGCTCGACACCAATGATTCGGCTGCAGTATTACTGCATCACGGATCGAAAACACGATCGAACCACGGACATCACGCGCGGCCCGGTTCAATTTCTTGGCCTGGTCCTGGCACGACAATCACGTGCGACATCCGCAGGTCATAGATTTGGAGCGTGCCACCAAATTGTCAAGCATGCGCGGTTTACACGTCGAAGTATTTCTATCTTTCATCCCATTGATATCGAAATCTGTTCTATGATTACATGGCTGGAAAAAACGACATTCGATTCATCAACACAGACCTGTAAAAAGACCGATCCCGATTGCCCTTCATATTTCGGGTTGGAAGAGCGGTTCCGGCCGGCCGCTTTGGTCATGCAAGCGATCGTCCCAAGCCAGAATGCGGAAGCGGGTGCAACGGCTTGATCGGGTTCATGCCCTGGGCCGGACGCGGCCGGGCATCGTGACGCGCGGGGACCGCCCGGCGCCATCGATGCATTCGATCCCGCCGCCTGCATTCAGAGTGTGCAGGCGGTTGCCGGGCCAGGCCGGTCCGGGCTCGACCCGGCCGATCACGGTCTGGGCGAATCCCTCTTGGTCGAGGCGATCGATCCGGCCCAGCACCAGCGCCCGGCCATAGCCCGTGGCGCAATCCTGGATCGGCCGGATCAGGCGCCCGCCGCGGGCGACGATCCGCCCGGCTGGGCGTGCCAGGGAAGGATCGACCAGCACCGGGTTGGCCGGATGCGGCGTGTAGGGGCCACGGAGATCCGGCGCGAACCAGAGGTGCAGCGCGTCGTGGAAGGAGCCCGCCCCGGCCGGCGCGTCGAGCCCGGCATCGCGCACGGTCGCGAAGATCCACCAAAGACCGCCGTGCTCGACCAGGGTCGCGTCGCTCGCCACCACGCCGGACAGGAGCGTCGCCTCCTTGACCCAGCCGCCGGGAAAACGCGTGGCGCGGTAGAGATCGACCGTCCCGGCGGCGGAAGCCTCCGGCACCATCCAGACGCTGCCCTCGCGCGCGAAGACGAAGGGATAGGAGAGGTGATGCGCCTCCTCCAGCACCGGCACCGGTGTCCCGTCCGGCCCGTCCGGCCCGAAGCGGACCGCCGAGATGATCGCCTTGCCGGTGGCGTGCGGAAAATCCTCGACGAAGAGATGCGTGGTTCCCGCAACGGAGATCGGGAACGGGTCGGCGTAGAAGCGGCGGCCATCGTCCGGCAGGACGGTCCAGCCCGTATCGGGATGGCGCCCGAGGTCGATCAGGTCCGGCCCCGCGAGGGGGCGCCAGCCGCAGCGCCAATGCGGGGCGTTGTAGCACAGGCGGTACAGCCCGTGGACGAGGGCCCCGGCGAGCATCCGCCCGGCGCGGGCACCGAGGCGCGGAAGCGTCAGGACGGGCCGGTGATCCGGGGGGACGGCGATACCGGCCCCTGCTCCGGCCCGCCCGGCGATCCGGTCGCGCAGGGCCGCGACGACCAGCGTCGCCGTCCGGGCGAGCGCGTCCTCGAAGCTCGCCAGCACGATCCCGGGCCGGTCGGCGCCGAGACGCCCGGTGGCGCGGGCCAGGCCGTCCTCCAGAAGAGTCAGATGCGGTACACCGCCCGCGAGCAGGCTCGCCAGCAGGGCCTCCTCGCCGGACCTGCCATCGTAGGCGAGGTGCCAGGTGGCGGCAGCAGGCGGGGCATCGCCGCACAGGTCGAGCACGAGATCGGGCGCCGGGCCATCCTGGCGCCAACGATCGAGGTCGGCACCGGGGATCGGCGCCGAGCCGAGACGCCGCAGACCATGGACCAGTGCTTCGAGCCGGAACAACAGATCGGCCGTCTGTGGCCACGTCCCGGCCCCCGGCGCGTCGGCGAGGCTGACCAACCCGATCCCGGGGATATCGGCGATCCGCCGCAACAAATCCGCATGCCAGCGGCGCGGGCTGCTACCATCGATACGAACGCGCACATGCATGACTCAGCGTGGCCCCGCCCGACACCGTGATCTACGGTCCGACGCAGCGCCTCCTGATCCAATCCCTAACCGTAACGGGAACGAAAACACGGTAAATCAGATCCGAAGTTGAGCCTGGCATTTACCAGGTCACCAGTAATGGATACGTCTTGATGGGACAATGTCAGTGTCTGCAGTTTACCGATCACGGGCGTGCCTCTTGATGCGCGACTCTTGCAAGCGGGGATGCGGTCCGCGCAGGTGTGACCTGGATTGAGACGACGGTGACCGATCGTGACACGGATCGACCCTAACCTCGCTGTCGCGACCTGGCTGGCTCCGGTGCAGCCCGCTTTGCCCGACCGGCCCGGCCAAGGCCGGCCGGAGACGACCGCCGAGTTCGGCGACCTGTGGCGCATCCTGTGGCGGCGCAAGCGGCTCGTCTTCGGGACAGCCCTGCTGCTGGCGCTCCTGACCCTGGCCTACGCCCTGCTCACGCCGTCCCTCTACACCGCCACCGCTCAGATCCTGATCGACCCGCGCGACCGGCAGGTGGTCTCCAACGACGTCAATCCGGGCGCCCTGTCGCCGGATGGTGGCATCGCGCAGGTCGAGAGCCAGGTGAAGGTGATCGAATCCGACGCGGTCCTGGGCCGCGCCGTGGCGCAGACCGGGCTCGAGACGGAACCGGGCTTCGGCGTGCCCAAGGGCAGCCTGCTCACGCGCGCCCTGTCCGAACTGCGGGCGCTGGTGACCGGGCCGATGCCCGAACGGAGGACCGACGCCCAGGGCCGCGCCCTCGACCGGCTCCGGCGCCGGCTCGCGGTGAAGCGGGCCGACAAGGTGTTCGTGGTCGATGTCGTCGTCACCACGACGGATCCCGACCTTTCGGCGCGGATCGTCAATGCCATCGCGAACGCCTACCTGACGGACCAGACCGAGGCGCGCGCCGAGGCCGCCCGGCGGGCGGCCGGGGATCTGCGGGGCCGGCTCGACGAGCTGCGCAACGCGGTGAACGCCGCCGACAAGAAGCTCGAGGACTATAAGGCCCGCAACGGCCTCATCACCGCCAGCGGCCGGCTGGTCAACGAACAGCAGCTCACCGACCTCAACACGCGGCTCGTAGCAGCCCAGGCCCGCACCGCCGAGGCCAAGGCGCGCCTGCAAGGGATCCGGGACGCCCGCGGCCGCGCGGTTGGGTCCGGGGCGATGCCGGAGGCGGTCCAGTCCACGGTGATCGAACGCCTGCGCGGCCAATATGCCGAACTCGCCGCCAAGGAGGCGGACCTGCGCACCAATCTGGGCGAGCGTCACCCGTTCATCGCCGCGGTGCGCACCCAGATGCAGGATGTCCGCCAGCTGATCGACGCCGAGCTCAACCGCATCGCGGGAGCGGCTGAGACCGAGTTCCAGCGCGCCCAGGCCAACACGCGCACACTCACCGCCGAGCTGGAGCGCCTCCAGCGACAGGCGGCGGTCACCGCCC
Organism: Methylobacterium phyllostachyos; assembly: GCF_900103445.1. Lineage (GTDB taxonomy): Bacteria > Pseudomonadota > Alphaproteobacteria > Rhizobiales > Beijerinckiaceae > Methylobacterium > Methylobacterium phyllostachyos. Next base: position 352,427 of record NZ_FNHS01000001.1, read on the forward strand.
AGTCGTCGGTGCAGCAGCGCGAGCTGGAGCGCGAGGTCGAGGCCGCGCGCTCGGTCTACAACAGCTTCCTGGTCCGTGCCCGGGAGATCAAGGAGCAGACCAGCATCGACAGCTCGAATGCCCGGATCATCACGGCCGCCCGGCCGCCGCAGGATCCGAGCTGGCCGCCGCGGCTGATCCTGGTCGCCGCCGCCCTGTTCGGCGGCCTCGGCGTCGGCGCAGGCCTCGCGCTGATGCGGGAATACATCGCCCCCACAGTGCTGTCGCCGCGCCAGCTCGAAAGGCTCTCGAATGCACCGGTCGTGGCGGTGCTGCCGGGCCTGCGGCCGCGGGGTGCCAATGCGGCGGCGGCAAGCTTCACCCTGGACCAGCTGGCCGCGACCTCGAACACCCGCGGACGCTCGCTGGTCCTGCTCGTGACCTCGGGTGAATCGGACGAGCCGCAGCGCCGCGCCGTGATCGGGTTGCTCGCCGCGGTGGCGGTCGGGCGTGGCGACCGGGTCCTGCTGGTCGATGCGGATCTGCGCGGCGACGGCTCGGGCGCGGGCGGGCTCCTCGACGTGCTGCGCGGCGAGCAGAGCCTCAACGCGGTGACCGAAACCGATCCGAAATCCGGCGCCCGCCAGATCGGTCTCGGGGATACCAGCAAGCCGGTTCGCGACGCCCTCACGTCCGACAATGTCGAGCGGTTCGTTGCGGGCGTGAAGGCCCGGTTCGAACTGGTGATCGTCGATGGCGGGGTTCTCAGCGAGAACCTGCGGCTCGGCCCCCTGGCGAATGCGGCCGACCGGGTCCTGATGGTCGCCTGCAACGGCGCGACGCGCCAGCGCGACCTGATCGACCTCGTCGATACCTCCGAGGCGCTGGGCCGGCCCATCTCCGGCTCGCTGTTGCTGGCGCGGCGTCGGGCGTGAGGATCGCCCGGCCCGTAGCACCGGACGCCGCACCGGCGCAGACGGGCGCGGCGGCGCGCGCCGAGACCTTCGTGCTGATCGTCTGGGCCGCGATCCTCGTCGGGGTATCCGGGGGGATGCTCTGGGCGGTCGGGCTGAACTACGACGGGCTCACAGGCGCGGCGGCCTCCAAGATCCATCCGGCGACCTATCTCGCGGTGGCGCTCTTCGGGTGGATGCTGCTGCGCGCCGGCAATCCGGTCGTTCCGGTGGTGCAGGCGCTCGGCCGCAAGCCTGCCAGCGTGCTGCTGGCACTCTGCGGCGTTCTGCTCCTCGTGCTGATCGCGGTCCGCGGCGGGACCGGCCTCGCCGGCTCGATCGACACCTTCGTGCTGGCCGGGCTCCTGCCGATCCTGCTCTCGGACCGCGATGCCGCGACCCTGACGCGGCTGGAGACCGTGTTCCACGTCATCATGGTCGCCAACGCAGGCCTCGGGCTGTTCGAGCTTGCCAGCGGTCAGCGCTTCTTCCCGTTCCGCCTCGACGGCATGGCCTTCGAGACGGACACGCGCTCGGCGGCGCTTCAGGGTCATCCGCTCAGCAACGCGACCATCACGGCCTGCTACATCCTGGCCCTCGCCACGGGCGGCGGACGGCTCGGGACCGCCCTGCGGGCCGGGATGATCGCCCTGCAGCTCGTAGCGCTGGTGACGTTCGGCGGCCGCTCCGCCACCGTGACGACCCTCGTCCTCGGCGGCGCTGTCGGGCTCGTCGCCCTCGCACGCCTCCTGCGCAGGGGCCGGATCCCGCTCGTCGGCGCGGCCTGCGCCTGCTTCGCCCTCACGCTGGTGCCGGTCGCCGTGGCCGTCCTGGCGGCGATCGGCTTCTTCGACACGCTGCTCGGCCGGTTCTCCTCCGACGGCGGCAGCGCGCAGGCCCGGGTCGACATGCTGACGGTCTTCGATGCGATCCCGTTCCGGGACCTGCTCCTGGGCCCGGACCTCCTCCAGGTCACCACCCTGCGCCGGATCTACGGCCTGGAATGGGGCATCGAGAACTCGATCCTGTCGGACGTGCTCTACCACGGCCTCCTGATGACGGGGCTCCTCGTGGTGGCGGTCGCCCTCTACCTCGCCGAGGTCGCGCGCTCCTGCCGCCGGGGCGTCTGGCTGCCGATCCTCACCTTCGTGATCTTGGTCAACACCTTCGAGGGACTGGCCGGCAAGACCACGCTGCTGGCGAAGTTCGCCCTGATGCTGATCGTCCTGTTCCCGCAAGGGCGGATACGCGGGCGCGTTTGAGCCTCAGGTGAGCCTCAGGGCGATCCCTTGAGGCCGAGAGCCGCGACGAGGGCGGGATCGACGCCGTGCGCGTCATCCATCAGGCCGAGCCCGTCGAACAGATTCCAGAACGACCACGCGAAGCCTGCCCGCTCCGCCGTGAGGCGAACGTCGCGGAGATAGGCCGCCCGGTCGGGCGCCCGCGCGGCTTTGTAGCGGGCATCGGTACGCAGGGCGCCGAACTCGCCCATCAGCACGGTGCGGGGTGGAATTCCGTAGAGGTCGGCCCAGGTGGAGACCGGCTCCATCGCGGTGGCGAGGAAGGCGGGCCCGGGCGCGGCCTCGCCGTATTCGCGCAGCTTCTCCTCGATCACCGCGAGGTCGCGGCCCTTCTCGGCCTGGGATACCGAACGGTCGGCATCCATGCGGGCCCGGACCGCCTTCAGCGTCTCGGCCATGCGGTCGTGCGTCCCCGGCCAGGGCACCGCGGTGAGCCATCGATAGAACGGCTCCTGCGTCATCCAGGTCGCGCCCTGGTGGGAGAACAGGTACGGTTCGTAGAAGTGGAACGTGTAGAGGAGCGGCGCGAACCGCGCGAGCGGCGCCGGATCGAGGGCCGTCAGGCCGGCGACAAGGCCGCCGCAGGCGCCCGTCGCCACCAGGGTGAGCGCCGGCGCCGCCGCCCGGGCCGCGGTGAGGAGCCCGTCCTGAACACGGTTCCAGGCGAGGGCCCCGCAAGCCTGCGGTGGCTCGTTGACCGGCTCCAGCGCCACCCGGTCCACTCCCTTGCTCGCGCACAGGCGAGCCAGTTCGGCGACGAGGTCCCGGTAGGCCGCGAAAAGCGGCGCCCGATCGGTGCCGTAGAACGCCTCCGGCGTGTAGTGATGGGTCGCGGCATTCGCCTGGACGTTGACCACCACGCGAAGTCCCACCGCCAGAACCAGGTCGATCGCGGCAGACAAACGTTCCAGAAGTTCGGCCCGGCGGGGCGATCCCGCGAAGGCCACGAACGGGCCGGGATCGAGGGGCAGGCGGGCGAAGTCGAAGCCGAGGGCGGCGAGCCGGGTCAGGTCGGCGCGGCTCGGCACGGGCCGGTCCGCCTGGAACGGTGGCCAGGCGTAGTCGGTGCGGGGTGCCGGATACTCTGTGGTCAGCGAGAACCAGGGCCAGAGAGCGATGCCGCGACGCAGGGACAGCGGCTCCGCGGCGGCCCGGGCCGGGAAGGCTCCGGCACCCGCTGCGGCGAGGCCGCCCGCGAGCAGGGCCCGGCGGCTCGCCCTCACCAGCCGGTCACGGCGGCAGCCCCGACAGGCCCAGCCACCGGCACCGCCCTCCGCTCCGCCGGGGGATAACCGCCGACCCGCCGCAGCTCGTCCTCGTAGGCCGCCAGCACGTCGTCCCAGCGAAAACGCTCGGCCTGCCGCCGTGCTGCGGCGCGGGCCTGCGCGACCGCGTCCGCATCCGCCAACACCCGGTCGATCGCACTCTCGCAGGAGACACGATCGATGAAGTAGAACTGCCCGTCGCCCGCGGTCCCCCGGTTGAACGGGTTGTCGTGGGCGATCACAGCGTTGCCCGCCCACAGGGCCTCCACCAGCGACGGGTTCGTGCCGCCCACCGTGTGGCCGTGGAGATAGGCGAGCGCGTGCACCCGCAGGGCCTGGACCTGATCCGCCTCGTAGATGGCCCCCGGGAACAGCACCTCGGGCGAGGCCGCCTCCTCGACGGCGCGGTGATAGGCGTTGCGGACGCTCATCGTGCCGAGCACCACGAGCCGGACGCCCCGGGGCCGGCGGGAGAACGCCTCGACGAGCGTCAGGATATTGTTGTCCGGCTCGATGCGGGCGATCGAAACGAGATAGCGGCCGGCCTCCAGCCCCAGCGGTGGCGGACTGACCTCCGCGGGCGGCAGGTCACCGCCATAGGGAATCGTCGCGATGGCCCGGCGCGGGCGCCGCCCGGCGAGGTGGTCGGCGATGGCCGGATGGTCGGCGACGAGCCGGTGCGAGGACCATGCGGCGATCCACTCGCTGACATAGAAGAACGCCCGGACTGGCAGCGACCATTTCGGGCGGCGCCACTCGATCCCGTCCATGTTGGTCAGGATCCGGCCGCCGCGGGCGCGCAGGTAGGGCAGGAACACCGCGCCGTTGTAGCCGAGCACGAGGCAGACGCCGCCGCGGCGCGCGGCGTCGTGGGCACAGATCGCGTCGAAGGCCAGGGTCGCGGCCGGTCCTTTCAAGCCGACCTCCACGGTGATCAGCTCGATGCCGTCCCAGGTCTGCGACGAGACTCGCGTGCGCACCCGCTCGACCTCCCGCTGGCAATAGACGCCGACGCGCCAGCCCCGGCCGGCCAAGTAGCGGGCGAACCGGTCCGCGAAAGTCTCAAACCCGCCATGAGCCGCCGGAATTCCGCGCGTTCCTAGAATAAGCACTGCGGGTACCTGGCTAGGCATTGTCCTTCCTTCCCAATGCACCGCTCATATTGTAAGATCAGATAGCGACCAAGGGGCGTAATGGATTTTCAACCATCAGTTTGTCAATTAACGGATATCTAAGCCTACGGTAGGAGCTCAAAAGTGAATACCGTATTAGCCGCGCCCGCCGAGGCCGACTGGGTCCCGGGAGCTTCTTGCCCGGGGGGCGGACAGGCGCCGACCATCACCTGCGTGCATCAGGGCTTTGAGCTCTACGGGTCCGATCGCTGCTTCATCGAGACGGTCCGCAGCCTCCGCAACACGTATCCGGCCGCGCGGATCGACGTGATCCTGCCGCGGCACGGGCCGATCGTGGCGGCCCTGGAACCCGTCGCCAGCCGCGTCGTGATCGAGCCGCTGTGGATCCTCCGGCGCAAGGGTCTGGCGCGGCGCCTGACCGTCGATCTGATGGCTTTGCCCGTAGCGGTGCTGCGGGCGCTCGGGCGCATCCGCGCGAGCGATCTCGTCTACATCAACACCACCGTCGTGGCCGACTACCTGCTGGCGGCACGCCTGCGGCCCGGGCGCAGCATCGTCCATGTCCACGAGATCCCGGAGGGGGCCGTCCTGAAGGTGCTGCGCGGGCTGATCCGCTGGAGCGGCGCCGACGTGGTGTTCAACTCGCGTGCCACCGCCTGGGCCTACGCACTGCCGGCGGGGGCCACCACCCGGGTGGTCTATAACGGCATTGCCGGGCCGGCGGTGCCGAACCGAGGCGGCTACGACGGCAGCCGCCCGCTCCGGGTGCTGATGCTCGGACGCATCAGCCGCATCAAGGGCCAGGATGTGCTGATCGAGGCCGTGGCCGCGCTGCCGGAGGCGCTGCGGCAGCGGATCGACCTGCGCATCGTCGGCAGCGCCTTCGAGGACGAGGCCCGGGAGCGCGCCCTCGCCGAGCGGATCGTTGCTGCGGGCCTATCGGATCGCGTGAGCCTCGAACCCTTCGTGACCGACCCAGCCGCGCTCTACCGCTGGGCCGACGTGGTGACCATGCCGTCGCAGCGCCCGGAATCCCTCGGCAGGGTGGCGATCGAAGCCATGGCGTACGGCGTGCCGCCGCTGGTGACGGCGATCGGCGGCCTTCCGGAGGTCGTGGAGCATGGGCAGACGGGATGGGTCGTCCCGCCCGGCGGGCCGGAGCCGATCACGCAGACCCTGGCGGACCTGATCGTCGATCCGAAGAGCTGGCAAGGTTTCGGCCAGGCCGCGCGGGCGCGCTTCGAGGCAAGATTCTCGGAAGCCTCCGCGGCCGAGGGAATCGAGGCCGCAGTGCGGGCGACCTTGCAGCGGTCGAGGACGGCGCGGGAAGCGCATCAGTCTCCGACCCCGATCGACTGAGCAGGTTCGGGCCATGGAATCGCCGCCGGCATCGAAGGACAAGGGGTTGCGTTGCAGGGTGCCCAGCGCACCGGTCCGCAGTCGAAACCAATTCTCAACACACGATCGACACGGCAAGATGGTCCGATGACAGCGAATGATGAGTCTTGCCGACCGCCGGAATCCGCCCGGGACCGGCCGCCTCTGAACGGCGCCGGCACGGCTCGGATACGGTCGAGCGGGGGAAACGCGTAGACATGGATGTCATCGAATTCATCCAGCCGATCGTCGCGAAGGTCTCAGTCGAGAACCTGCTCGCCGCCGGCCTGCTGTTCGCGACCGCCTTGGTCTGCGCCCTGATCGCCTATCTGCGCACGGCGGAGACATACTCGCTCGCCGAGTTCTTCGAGTTCGCCCTGCCGCGGGAGGTGATGACGCATCCCTCCGCCCGGGCGGACCTGCTGTTCTACGTCACCCGCAAGGCGATCATGCCATTCCTGCTGATCCCGGCGGGGGTGACCTTCGTGGTCGGGGTCGGCTACGCCACCAATCGGGTGCTGGGCACGGTCTTCGGCATCGACCAGCCCGTGTTCGGCGCCCCGGGGCCGGTCACCGTGGTGGTGTTCACCGCCACGATGCTGCTCGCCTACGACCTGTCCTACTACCTCTACCACACGGCCCAGCACCGCTACCCGTTCCTGTGGGAGCTCCATAAGGTCCACCACTCGGCCGAGGTGATGGTCGGGATCACCAAGGACCGGGTCCATCCCCTCGACGAGCTGATGAACCGCGCCTGGGACGGGGTGATCCCCGGCATCTGCTTCGGGATCTGGAGCCTGCTGGCCCTGAACCCGGTCGAGCTGACGGTGTTCGGCATCAACGTCTACATCATGCGCAACATCCTGATGATGGACTTCGTGCGGCACACCCATTTCAAGATTTCGTTTGGGCCACTCAACAGGGTCATCCTGTGCCCGCACTGGCACCAGCTTCACCATTCCACGGCACCGGAGCATTACGACAAGAATTTCGGCCTGCTGTTCTCGTTCTGGGACCGGCTGTTCGGGACTCTTTGCGTCCCGAAGCCCGACGAGGACTTCAAGTTCGGCCTCGTCGATCGGGACGTGGCCGACTACCAGTCCCTGTCGGGGCTCTACGTCTTGCCGCTGAAGAAGATGGGTCGGCGGATCGCCCGGCGGGTGCGACGCCTGCGCGGCGTGCCCGCCCAGCCGCGGCCAGGGGCCTGACCATGGCGACGGAGCGTTTCGAGACCATCCGCACGGCCGAGCGGCTCGCCGAGGTCGGGCCCGCCTGGACGGCCCTGTGGGCACAGAGCGGCGCCCTGGTCTTCCAGAGTCACGCCTGGGTCTCCGCATGGTGGGCGAGCGCGCCCGACCGGGAGCGCCGGGGCCTCGCCATCGTGCTGGCGTGGCGGGACGAGACCCTTGTCGGGGTATTGCCGCTCGCCATCGTGCGCCGGAGAGGATTTCGGGTCCTCGAATGGGCGGCCAAGGACTGCTCGGATTTCGGCGATGCGCTGCTCGCTGTCCGGACGGACCACAATCTGGTCCGGCGGATGTGGCGCCATGCCGGCCGGTCCGGCGGTTTCGACCTCGCCTATCTCAACCGCCTCCTGCCGGACGCCGCGGCCCGGACATTGCTCCAGCCGGAGAATGGCGGGGTTCGGCTGCGCCTGAACCACCGCGACGAGGCGAACTGGCGGGTGCGCGGCCCCTGGAAGTCCGGGCCGGCGTGGTTCGACGCGCAATCGAAGAAGACCCGGCAGAATTATCGCCGCGGCCAGAAATTCCTCGCCGAGCGCGGGCTCCTCACCTTCCGCCTGCTCGAGCCGGGGACGCCCCTCGGACCGGTTCTCGACCGACTGACCACCTTCAAGCGGGCCTGGCTCCAGCGCCAGGACCTTGCCTCCACGGCCTTCTACGACGAAGGCTCCCGGGCGCTGCACGCCATGGTTCAGGTGCTGTCCGACACGGGATTGCTGCACGCCTTCGTGCTCGAATGCGACGGCGAGGTCGTGGCGGTGTCGATCAACTTCGTCCAGGCCGGGACGATGATGGCCTTCGTGACCACCTACGATCCGGAAGTCGAGCGCGCCTCGCCCGGCATGGTGCTGATGATGGATTACATCATGTGGTCGATCGACCACGGCCTGCACACGGTGGATTTCCTGTGCGGCGATGAGGGGTTCAAGGGTCGGTTCGGCACGCAGAGTCTGACGTTGGCCTCAATGACCGGTGCGCGCACCCCGCAGGGCGCCGCGGCGCAGATCGTGGATCGGGCGCAGCACGCATGGCGCCGGCGGTTCGGCAAGGCCGAGGACGCGAACGGCGAGACCGTGGCGACGGAAGCCGCGGTCTAGACGTCCGGACCGCAGCGCGGGCAGGCGCCGCCGCGGTCCCTCCGGCGCGCCTACGGGTCTGGGTCGCTCCTCCCGTCGAGGATATCCCGGACCGCATCCACGCAGCGCGCGAGATCGTGGTCGTTCGCCCAGACATGGGGGCTGAGCCGCAGCGCCCCCGAGCGCTCGCTCGCGAATACGCCGCGCCGACGCAGCCCCTCGGCGAAGCCGGCGGGCAACCCGCCGGGCAAGCGTAGGCCCAGGATGTGGGGCGCACGCAAAGTCCGTGGCGCGATGGGCAGACCGAGGGTTGCGAAAGAATCCGCGAGCCGGTCCGTCAGCCCGCGCAGGCAAGCTGCCACGGCCGGCACGCCCCAGCCCGCGATCAGTTCCAGTCCGGTCGCCGCCATGGGCAGCGCCACGGGGTCGTTCAGCTCGCCCCGGTCGTAACGGCGCGCGCCCACGGCCGGCGGGCGGTTGCCGACATGCGCGTCGAGCGCCACGCCATGCTGGCGGTGCGGCGCAGCGTACAGGAAGGCGAGGCCGTAGGGACCGAGCGCCCATTTGTAGCTCGGAAAGGCCAGGAAATCGGGTCGCCAGCGGGTCACGTCGACCGGGACGGCGCCGACCGCCTGGGTCGCGTCGATCACCAGGACGGCACCGGTCGCGTGGACCGCCGGCGCGAGGCGGTCGAGATCAATCAGGCTGCCATCGGTCCAGTGGAGCGGGGTCAGGGTGGCCAGGGCGAGCGGCGGCGCGCCCGGACGCGCGATCGCGGCCAGCAACGCGGCGGTCCAGTCCCCGTCCGAAGGGCGCGCGACCTCCTCCACGATGAGATCGTGCGCGGTGGCAAGGCGGTCGAAGGCGAAGCGCAGGGAGGGGAACTCGTCGGCCACCCGCAGCAGACGCCCGCCCCGACCGGGGGCGAGGTTGCGCGCCGCCACCGCCATGGCGTGGCTGACGGCACCGACGATCGCGACGTCGTCCGAACCGGCCCCGATCAGCCCGGCCGCCGCGGCCCGGGCCCGCTCGACCCAGGCGGGCACTGCCTCACGCGGATAAGACCAGGGGCGGCTCTTCGTCAGGAGCCCGATCTCTCCGGCGGTTCGCACGCCCAGCGGCAGCGGCGACCAGGCCGCCGCATCCAGGTAGCTGATATCGGCCGGCATTTCGAACAGGTGGCGCTGGCAGCGAAGTTCGTTGGCGGGCGAGATCATGGCGGTCCGGATCGTAGCGGATCGAGCCCGTACGGGCGATCCTTGGCGCACAACGCGGGGCTTGATCGTACGCTCCCCGATCCCGCAATCCGGCATACGCCTTGCGCGAGCCGATGGCCCAGCCCCTCTTGCGGGCGGACGATCCGGGACCGGTACGGACCGTTCGCAGCGGCTGTGCCCTGCAGAAGCGCCCTAGGCGGCGGGAATGCCCGCAGCCGTGCCTCCCCTTGGATGAAGCTGGCCTGTCCGAGGCTGTCCCCACGCCGGGCGGCGCCCTGTTCGGCCCGGCGGCGAGCGACGGGCTTGCCGAACGCGCCGAGGATCTGTTCGCGATTCGTGTGGGCGACCCGCGACCGTACCGGTCGCATGGGCAATTCGGCTGCGCTGTTATTCTCAGCCTCCAGCCTGTAGAGCCTCGCCACCATCCGCCGCGACCCATCCGAGACCCCGTGCCCCTGCTCGCAGACCGTGCCCCCGCCAAGGTCAACCTGACGCTCCATATTCTCGAGCGGCGGGCGGAGGACGGCTATCACGCCCTCGAAAGCCTCGTGGCCTTCGCGGGGACTGCCGACCGGCTGACCCTCGACCCCGACGCGCCCCTCGGCCTCACGGTCTCGGGACCGACCGCCGGACCGGCGGGGCCCACCGGTGACAACCTCGTCCTGCGTGCCGGGCGTCATCTCGCGGCGCGCGTGCCGGGCCTGCGCGCGGGCGCTTTCCACCTGACCAAACGCCTGCCCGTGGCGGCGGGCATCGGCGGGGGCTCCTCCGACGCTGCCGCGGCCCTGCGCCTGCTCGCCCGCCTCAACGGGTTGTCGCCTGACGATCCGGCCGTCGTCGCGGCGGCGCGGGAGACGGGGGCCGACGTGCCGGTCTGCCTGGATCCGCGGGCCCGGATGATGTGCGGCGTCGGCGAGGAGATCGGCCCTCCGCTCGACCTTGCCCCGCTGCCGGCGGTGCTGGTCAATCCCGGCGTCCCGGTGCCCACCGCGCCTGTCTTCAAGGCCCTTGGGCTGGCGGCCGGGCAGAGCCTTCCCGGGGCCGACCACCCGGTGATCACCGAAGGGCTCGACGGACACGCCCTGGTGGCGGCGATCGGCCCCGCCCGCAACGACTTGGAGGCACCGGCCCTTACGGTGGCGCCGGTGATCGGCACCGTGCTGTCGGCCCTGCGCGCGCAGGGCTGCCGGCTCGCGCGGATGTCCGGCTCCGGCGCCACCGTCTTCGCCCTGTTCGACGGAAGGCGCGGGGCGGTGCGCGCCGCCTCGGCCCTGCGCGCCGCCCATCCCGGTTGGTGGGTGGCGCCGACCTTCCTGCGCTGAGTCGCGGGTCAGTCCGTCCCGGACGATTCGTAGACCGTGACCACGCCGTCCGCCTCGGGGACGATCACCCGCCAGCGCCGGGCATGCGGCAGGTCTGCGGGGTCGATCGCGCTGGCAACACCGCTGACGACATCGAAGGTCGCGAGCCGCCCATGGCCGTCGCGGCCGCATAGGTAGGCGCGGCCGTCACCCAGATGGAGCGCCGCCGGGCTCGCTTCGGCCCGACCGAACGCGATATCGCCGATCGCCCCGCTCGGTACGAGGACGGCCCCCTGCAGTTCGAGGACGTCGACGTCGCTGGTGAGACGGGACAGAACAGGGAGATCGCCGCGGGCGCCGCTGCGCCGGTTGAGCAGCAGCGCCCCGCGCCGCCCTTCCCAGATGACGACGAGAGCGAGGTCCGGCCCAGCAGGGCCCGCCGCCAGGTAGCAGGTGCCCGGTTTCAGGCGGTCCAGGTTGACCGTCCGCCCCGGGATGCGAATCTCCGTGGTCATGCGCCCGAACCCGCCCTGCGCCCGCTCCGCCCCCTCCGGAAGAACGCGCGGCGCTCGGCCTCGGACCGCACCACAGTGGCCCGGACCTGAAGCAGATCCTTGCGGGTCAGGAGCCCGATCAAGCGCCCACTCAGCGGATCGGTAACGGGCAGGCGCCCCTGCCCGGCCGAGAGCATCACGTCGAGGGCGTGCGAGACGACATCCCCCGGATGGACCACGGCGAGGTCGGCATCCGAGACGCGCTCGCCCAGGGTATCGTCCGCTGGCTCCGCGGCCCGCGCCTCAAGGGTCCAGCGCAGGGCCTCGTTGCGCGAGACGAGTCCCACGGGACGGCCGACCGCATCGACCACCGGATAGGCATGGTGCGCGCCGGCTTCGATCGCGGCGAGCGCGTCAGGCAGTGGGAGGTCGGCGTCGAGGGTCTCGACCGAGCGGGTCATCACCGCCTCGACCCGGGCGAGATCATAGGGGTCGATCCCATATTCCCGGGTCACATGCTGGCCGCGCCGTGCGATCTTCTCCGTGAGGATGGAGCGCTTCAGGAGCAGCACGGTGACCGCATAGGCCGTCATGGTTGCGGCGAGCAGCGGTGCAAGCGCGGCAACATCCCCCGTCACCTCGACCGCGAAGACGACGCCCGTGAGCGGCGCCGGCAGCGTGCCGCCGAGCATCGCCGCCATGCCGATCAGCGCCCAGAACCCATGCGCGCCCGGCAGGACGAGGCCGATCAGCCAGCCCGCGGCGCCGCCGAGGATCAGCAGCGGCGCGAGCACGCCGCCCGATGTGCCAGACGACAGGGCGAAGAGCCAGATCACCGCCTTCACCGCCAGGATCGTCACGACGGCACCCGCCAGCATGTGGCCGGACAGAAGATCGTGGATCACGTCGTAGCCGACGCCGAGCGCCCGCGGCTCCACGAGACCGCCCAGACCCACCACGACCGCGCCGAGCGCTGGCCACCACATCCAGTGCAGGGGCAGGTGGCCGAATCCGTCTTCCAGGGCGTAGAGCGCCCGGGTCAGGACACCGGAGATCAGGCCGCAGGCGAGGCCCAGGGCCGCGCAGGCCGGCAGGCCCCACCAGGGCAGCGCCGGATTGTCGGCGAAGGGAAACAGCGGGCCCGCCCCGAACAAAGCCGGCCGCCAGCAGGCTGCCGTCACCGCCCCGACCGTCACCGGAACGAGGCTGCGCGGGCGCCACTCGAACAGCAGCACTTCGACGGCGAGCAGCACCGCCGCCACGGGTGTCCCGAAGATCGCTGTCATGCCGGCGGCAGCGCCGGCCACCAGCAGGGTCTTCCGCTCGGCGGCGCTCAGGTGAAAGAACTGCGCGAACAGCGAGCCGACCGCGCCGCCCGTGACGATGATCGGCCCCTCGGCGCCGAACGGGCCGCCGGTACCGATCGCCACCGCCGAGGAGAGCGGCTTGAGCAGAGCCACCTTGGGCGACATCCGGCTGCCGCCGATCAGGATCGCCTCCATGGCCTCCGGGATGCCGTGGCCGCGGATCTTATCAGAGCCGTAGCGCGCCATCGCGCCGACGATGAGGGCGCCGATCACCGGAATCGCCACCATCCAGGGGCCCGGCGTGGCGCCGGCGAGGGAGGTCAGGGCCGTGTCGAAGCGGCCGTACCACGCGAGATTGGTCACGAGGCCGATCAGCGTGAGCAGGATCCAGGCGGTCCCGCTCGCCGCGGTGCCGGTGACGACGGCCATCCCGGCGAGGATCACCACGCGCCGGTCGGCGCTGAAGTCGCCCAGTGCCCGGCGTCGCGGACTGCCGCTCTCGAATTCGGTTCCGCCGTCCGTCAAGGCTCTCTCCCATCGATCGCCAGCCATTTATATCGGATTACGATATATACAACCGCCAGTCGACGGCTCAGCGAGGCGTGCCAGCGTCGGCCGGCATGGGATGCGCATGAGCGCCCGATCACCCGGGGGATGGCGATGGATGCATCGGAAGGCGAGCGGTTATCGACTGAGCAGTACGCGGCGCTGGCGCAGTTCCGCTTCCAGCTGCGGCGCTTCCTGGCCTTCAGCGAGGCCGCGGCCGCCCGGGCCGGGCTGCCGCCACAGCAGCATCAAGCCTTGCTGACCCTGGCCGGCCATGTCGGCCGCATCCCGGCCACCGTCGGATTGCTGGCGGAGCAACTGCTCATCGCGCCCCATAGCGCCGCCGAGTTGGTCGCCCGCATGGTCGATGCCGGATTGCTCACGAAGACGCGGGCCGCGGAGGATCGGCGCCGGAGCGAGCTGGCGCTCACGCCCCGCGCCGAGGCGCTGCTGCGGACCCTGACGGCGGCCCATCTGGAGGAGTTGCGCGGGCTGGCGCCCGCTCTGGCCGAAGCGCTGGAGTCCGCGACGCGTTGACCCGGATCGCCATCGCAGTTCCGGCAGCGAAGCGCTGCCTCAGCGCGCCCGCGCCACACAGAACTCGATGGCCCCGTTGAGCGCCGCCTTCACCGGTCCATCCGGGAAAACATCGAGCGCCGCCCGGGCCTCGGCGCCGTAATGGTGGGCGCGGGCCACGGTCTCCTCCAGCGCGCCGTGGCGCTGGAGCAGGTCGAGGGCCGTCTCCAGATCGCCGTCGCGGATCTCGCCCTGCTGGAGGGTGCGCCGCCAGAAGCCGCGCTCGCCCTCGCTGCCCCGGCGATAGGCCAGCACGATCGGCAGGGTGATCTTGCCCTCGCGAAAATCGTCGCCGACGTTCTTGCCGAGTTCGGCCGAGGTGCCGCCGTAATCGAGCACGTCGTCGATCAACTGGAACGCGATGCCGAGGCTCATGCCGTAGGACCGCGCCGCCGCCTGCTCCGCCTCGGGGCGCCCGGCCAGCACCGGCCCGACCTCGCAGGCCGCCGCGAACAGCTCGGCGGTCTTGCCGCGGATCACCGCGAGATAGGCGGCCTCGTCGGTCTCCAGGTTCTTGGCGTTGGTGAGCTGCATCACCTCGCCCTCGGCGATCACCGTGGCGGCGGCCGAGAGGATGTCGAGCGCCCGGAGCGAGCCGACCTCCACCATCATCCGGAAGGCCTGGCCGAGCAGGAAGTCGCCCACCAGCACCGAGGCCTCGTTGCCCCACTTGATCCGGGCCGCGACCCGGCCGCGGCGCATGTCGCTCTCGTCGACCACATCGTCGTGCAGGAGCGTCGCCGTGTGCATGAACTCGACGCTGGCGGCGAGCTTCACGTCGCCGTCCGTGTCCCCCGCGTAGCCGCACAGCTTGGCGCAGGCGAGGGTCAGGATCGGGCGCAGGCGCTTGCCGCCGGAGGCGATCAGGTGGTTCGCCACCTCCGGGATCATCGTCACCTCGGACCCCGTCCGCGACAGGATCGTGGTGTTGACCCGGGCCATGCCGTCCGCCACCAGCGCGACGAGGTCGTTCAGCCCCGCCTCGACTTCGGGCTTCGGGTTCTCGATGGAGAGGGCAATACCCAAGATCCGCGACCTCCAGACCGGTTCCACTCCGGGCGGCGGGCGATCCCTTCGCACGGGCCCCGCAGCGCCGCAACATCGGTGCCGATCGGATATGGGACGTTCCCGACGCGGAGCCGACGCGGCGAAACCGCCGGGGCAAGAGCAGGCCGTGACCGGGGGACCATTATGATCGAGTTGATCCGGGCCAACGACGTGGTGCTGATCGGGTTTGCCCGCACGATCCTCGAAGCCGCCGAGATCCCGGTCCTAGTCGCCGACAGCCACATGAGCCTGATGGAGGGTTCGATCGGGATGTTCGGCCAGCGCCTGCTGGTCCCGCGCGACTACGAGGCGCAGGCCCGGCGCCTCCTCGGCGATGCTGGGATCGCCCACGAGTTGCGTCAGCCATGACGGAGGCGCCGGATGCCTTCCTGGGCGGGCTTCTACGCCTGCATCAGCCGCCGCGCGGGGCACACCGGGCAGGGACAGACGCGGTGCTGCTCGCCCGCCTGCTCGCGCCGGACGCAAGCGACCGGCTCTGCGATGTCGGCGCTGCCACGGGCGCGGTCGGGCTCGGCTGCGCGGCGCTGTGGCCCGGCCTTCGGCCGACCCTGGTCGAGCGCGATCCCGCTCTCGCCGAGCGTGCCCGAGCGAATGCCGCCCTGAACGGCATCGAAGCCCGCGTGATCGAGATGGATGTCCTCGCCCCCGCGGCGGAACGCCACGCCGCAGGTCTGCAGCCGGACAGTTTCGATCTGGTGCTGACAAACCCGCCGTTTTTCACGGCTGGCCGTCACCGGGCTTCGCCGCATCCCGGCCGTGCCGCAGCTCACACCTTCGCCGGGGAGAAGGCCGGGCAGGAGCTGGATGCCTGGATCCGCGCCTGCACGGCGATCCTCCGACCGGGCGGGCGACTGGGATTGATCCACAGGGCCGACGCCCTCGCAGTGTGCCTGGACAGTCTCCGGGGTCGCTACGGCGATCTGGCGATCCGTCCGGTTCATCCCCGGGCCGAGGCCCCGGCGATCCGGATCCTGATCCGCGCCGTCAAGGGAAGCCGTGCCGCGCTGAGCCTTCAGCCGCCCCTCATCCTGCACGGGCCGGACGGTGCGTTCACGACGGAGGCCGCAGCGCTTCACGGCACTGCGCCGGCAAATCGTTGACCACGCCGCTCAGGCCGCCAAAGCGGTGGGCTCCGCGTCCCCGATGCCCAGGAAGCGCTCGACTTCCGGAAGATCCGCGAAAGCCAGGAATTCCGGGCGCAGCGGCGCCGGAAGACCCTCGAAG
This sequence comes from Methylobacterium phyllostachyos, assembly GCF_900103445.1. GTDB lineage: Bacteria > Pseudomonadota > Alphaproteobacteria > Rhizobiales > Beijerinckiaceae > Methylobacterium > Methylobacterium phyllostachyos. The sequence goes on from NZ_FNHS01000001.1 coordinate 368,488, forward strand.
TTCAGCCCGGGGAACGTATCGGGATGTGGGTAGAGCTGCCAGACGGCGCCTGGCTCCACCGGTGGGAACAGGATCGCGACCTTCTCGTCGCCGAGGCGGACGATCCGCGAGGGGCTGTACGACAGGGTCTCGATGCTCCAACCCCGGTGGGCGTTTCCGTGGGCCTTCATGGTGCGGCGGCGTGTCGCGCGGTGCATGGCGGTCTCCTGCGGTTGCGGGTCGATATCGGGTGAGTCAGGCGGCGTTCTTGCGGCCGGAGCGCTTGGGCCAGCCGAGCGCCACGAGGCGGGCCTTGGCGTAGTCGCGGACCTCGTCGCGGGTGCCGGGTGGCATCGCGGCGAGGATCGCCTGAGTGGCGCCATCCAGCATCAGGTCGGTGACCGCGTTGATCGTCTCGGCCTCGTCGATGCGGCGCTTCAGGTCGCCCTCGGCCTCGGTGACGTCGTCGAAGGCGGGCGCCTCCTCGAAATCCTCGTCGACCGCCCGGACGGGGATCTGGTGGGCGCGGAACTCGTCGGCCTCCTCCTCGGAGTAGACCAGCCCGTGCAGCTCGATCAGCTTGAGGATGACGCGGTCCTTCCCGCGCTTCTCGGCCATGGCGTAGACGTAGGCCGCCTGCTTGCCCGAGACGCGGTAGTTCACGTTGACCAGCGCCTCGCCCATCGACCACTCGACCCGCTCGGTGCCGGGCTTGGTGCCGGGCAGGCGGCCGGTCACGAGGATCACCGCCTCGTCGCGCTCGGCCCGGATGATGGTCGGCGGTTCGAACACGATCCCGGCCTGAGCGGCGATCCGTTCGAGCGTCTTGTGATAGATGACGGCCGTCCCCTGGACACGCCAGACGTTGCCCCCGAAGGGCTCGCCGTAGCGGACGAGGATGTCGGCGATCTGCTTGTCGGCGGTTCGCATGGGAGTTCGATCCGGCGGAAGGGGCCGCGTCATCCACAGCTTTATACGGCGACGCTCTTTCGTTCTCTTTTTGTTCGTATCTATATGCGCAATTTCCCCGCCTTTCGCAAGGGCGGACGGGCAGCGCAGGCGTGTTTTTGGCTCCGCCCCAGGGGAGCACCCTTGCTGCAAAAAGCGCTCGGTTCCGTGATCCGGCGCGTTGAAGCCCCGCATTGTTGCTGCACCGCACCCTAAGGTAGACCGGCCGTCACGATGTCCGAGACAGCAGCCGTGATGACGCCTTCCCTCTGGACCCGCCTGTCGAATCCCAGCCACTTCATGCGGTGGTCGGGCGCGCTCGTGCCGTGGCTCACGGCCCTGTCGCTCGCCGTTCTGGCCGTCGGCCTGTACCAGACCTTCTTCACCGTGCCGCCCGACTATCAGCAGGGCGAGACCGTGCGGATCATGTACATCCATGTCCCGGCGGCGTGGCTTGGCGTGTTCTTCTACGCGGCCATGAGCGTGTCGGCGATTGGCACCCTGGTCTGGCGCCATCCGCTGGCCGACGTGGCCCAGCGGGCGGCAGCGCCGATCGGCGCGGCCTTCACGCTGATCTGCCTCGTGACCGGCTCGCTCTGGGGCAAGCCGATGTGGGGCACCTACTGGGTCTGGGACGCGCGGCTGACCTCGATGCTGGTCCTGTTCCTGATCTATTGCGGCATCATCGCGCTCTGGCGGACCCTGGAAGACCCGAACCGCGCCGCCCGCGCGGTGGCGATCCTGACCCTGGTCGGCGCCGTGAACCTGCCGATCATCAAGTTCTCGGTGAACTGGTGGTCGACGCTGCACCAGCCGGCCTCGATCCTGCGCATGGGCGGCTCGACCATCGATCCCTCGATGCTCTACCCGCTGCTCGTCATGATCGGCGCCGCGACCCTCGGCGGCACGACGCTGCACCTCTACACGATGCGGACCGAGATCATGCGCCGCCGGGTGCGCACGCTGACGATCCGCGAGGCCGAGCGCCTGGACCGCGCCCAGCCCCGCATCACCCCGCAGCCGTCGGGCGGGCTGCCAGTCGGACAGCCGGTCTAGGAGCGCTGCGATGGATCTCGGGTCTCACGGCGGCTTCATCCTGGCTGCCTTCGCCTTCACGGCGCTGGTGATGGCCGCGCTTATCGGCAACGCAATCCGCGACCGGCGGGCGCAGCTGCGGGCACTCAAGGGTTTCGGCGAGGACCGGCGATGACCGACCCGCACAACGACGTGACGGACCGGCCGCCCCCGGTTCGCCGCTCCCTCCTGCTGATCTTGCCGGCGCTGGCCTTCACGGCACTGGCCGCCGTGTTCTTCCTGCGCCTGCGCTCGGGGGTCGACCCGGCCGCCCTGCCCTCGGCGATGATCGGCAGGCCGGTGCCGAATTTCGACCTGCCGGCCGTGCCGGGGCTCACCGCCGGCGGCGCACCGGTGCCGGGCCTGTCGAGCGCCGAGTTGAAGGGGCAGATCACGGTCCTCAACGTGTTCGCCTCGTGGTGCGCGCCCTGCCAGGTCGAGCACCCGATGCTGATGCGGCTCGCCAAGGAACCGGGGATCCGGCTCGTCGGCATCGACTACAAGGAGCCGAACCCGGAGGCTGGGCAGCGCTTCCTCGCCCGGCACGGCGTGCCGTTCAGCGCCGTGGGCGCCGACGCGAGCGGGCGCGCGGCGATCGATTTCGGCGTCTACGGCGTGCCCGAGACCTTCATCATCGGCCCGGACGGGGTGATCCGCGACAAGCTCGTCGGCATCCTGACGCCGGAGAATTTCGCGAGTGTGCTGACGCGGATCCGGGCCGCCGGCAAGGTCGCGGCGGCGGAGTGATCACGCCTCCGGTTGCGCGGCCTTGTTCTCATAGCGGGTCAGCAGCGGAGTCTGAGCCAGGGCGAACAGCACGGTGATCGGCATGATGCCGAACACCTTGAAGTTGACCCAGAAATCCTCGGTCTGGGTCCGCCACACGATCTCGTTCAGCGCCGCCAGGACGAAGAAGAACAGTCCCCAGCGGAAGGTGAGCTTGCGCCAGCCCTCCTCGGTGAGGCTGAACATCGAATCGAGCACCACCGACAGGAGCGGCCGCCCGAAGGCGAGGCCGCCGAGCAGCACCGTGCCGAACAGGGTGTTCACGATGGTCGGCTTGACCATGATGAAGGTCTTGTCCTGCAGCGCCAGGGTCAGCCCGCCGAACACCACCACGACCACGCCGGACACGAGCGGCATGATCGGCAGGCGCCGCATCAGCGCGTAGTGGATCGCCAGCGCCACCACGGTCGCCGCGATGAACAGGCCCGTGGCCACGAACAGCTTTTGGTCGGGGGCGACGCCGAATTTCTCCGAGTAGGCGTTCCCGAGGAAAAACAGCACAAGCGGCCCGAGTTCGAGCGCCAGCTTCATCAGCGGCGGCAGGTGGCGGCGCGGGGGGACGGATTCGATCTGCATGCGGGTCAGTTGGCTCGGATGCGGCGCGCTTGGTAGGCTGGACGCGCCGGACTGGATTCGTCGGGGTGTGTGTAACGCAGGAGCCGCGATGTCCATCACGATCGAGAATGCCGAGATCGAGGCGCTGCTGGCCGACCTCACGCAGACGACCCGGCGGAGCGCGCCGGATCTGCTGCTGGAGCTGCTGCGGCGGGAGCGCGAACGGCTGGCCGATGATTGGCAGCGCGAAGCGGCAGCGGCGATTGCGTCGGGGCGGCTGCTGCACGAGCGTTGGAAGGCGGCGGAGGACATCGACCCTCGCCCGATCGATGAGATTCTCGCTTATGACGAGAATGGCCTGCCGGTATGAACGCCCTGGCTGTCATCGACACATCGATCTTCATGGCAATCCTGCTCAGCGAGCCGGACGCGGATCTTTGTAGTCAAACGATCCGGTTCTACCGAAAACGCGTTATGGCGGCGGCGACATATCTCGAATGCGCGATCGTCAGCAGCAAGAAGACGACTGGCCGGGCTAACCTCGACGACTGGCTCCTTCGAGAGGCGATCACGGTCGTCCCCGTCGACCACACCCTCGCGCAGATCGCCGCCGACGCCTTCGCGCGCTACGGCAAAGGCCGGCACCCGGCCGGCCTCAACTTCGGCGATTGCTTCGCCTACGCGCTCGCCCGGTCGCTGAACGCGCCGCTCCTGTTCAAGGGCGACGACTTTTCGCGCACCGACGTGCTGAGCGCCGTCTAATCCTTCTCCAGCCCGGCGATCGCCCGCGCGAAGTCCCGGGCCGCGAAGGGCTCCAGATCCTCCACCCCCTCGCCGACGCCGATGAAGTGGACAGGCAGGCGGAACTTCGCCGCCAGCGCCACCAGAATGCCGCCCCGGGCGGTGCCGTCGAGCTTGGTCATCACCAGCCCCGAGACCGGGGCCGCCTGCGAGAAAAGCTCCACCTGGCTGATCGCGTTCTGGCCGACCGTCGCGTCGAGGACGAGGAGCGTGGCGTGTGGCGCCTCCGGATCCTGCTTGCGCAGGACGCGCACGATCTTCTCCAGCTCGGCCATCAGCCCGGCCTTGTTCTGGAGCCGGCCGGCGGTGTCGATCAACAACACGTCGGTGCCGGCCGCCGAGGCCTGCTTCAGCGCGTCGAAGGCAAGGCCCGCCGCGTCCGCCCCCTGCGCGCCGCTCACCACCGGCGTGCCGGTGCGCGCGCCCCAGACCTTGAGCTGGTCGATCGCTGCAGCCCGGAACGTGTCGCCGGCCGCCAGCATCACGGTGCGGCCCTCAGCGCGCAGCTTCGAGGCCAGCTTGCCGAGAGTGGTGGTCTTGCCGGCCCCGTTCACCCCCACGGTGAGGATCACGAACGGCTTCTTGGTCGCATCGATGGCCAGCGGCACCGCCACGGGCTCGAGAGCGCTCTCGACCTCGGTGGCCAGGATTGCCCGCACCTCGTCGGGCGAGATGCCCTTCTCGTAGCGGCCCTTGCCGACCGCCTCCGAGATCCGCATCGCGGTCTCCAGGCCGAAATCGGCCTGGATCAGGGCGTCCTCCAGATCCTCCAGGGTCGTGGCGTCGAGCTTGCGCTTGGTGAACAGGCCCGTCACCCGCTCGGACAAAGCCGAGGAGGTGCGCTTCATCCCGGAGGTGAGGCGGCTCCACCAGCCCTTGGCCTCCGGCTCGCGATCCGGCCCGGCGCCGGCATCGTGGGCGAGGGCCGCCGCGGCATCGACCGGCTGGATGTCGGGCTGCGGCTCGATGACCGGCTCACGGTTCGCGTCCCCGGTATCCACCGGATCGGCGCCGTGGGCGGGGTCGTCGCCGGCCGTGCCCGCGGGGGGACGCTCGGCCTCGCCCTCGATCGGCAGCAGATCGGCGCCCTCGACCACATCGGCCACCGGCTCGCCGGTCTCCTCCGGCGGCAGCGGGATGGTCTCGACATCCTCCGCGCCCGTCGCAAAGTCGGGCTGGCCCTCGGAGGGCGAGGCCGCCTCCGCGGGGAGGTCCGCTTCCGGCTTGTCGTCAGGCTTGTCCTCGGCCGCACCCTGGCCCTTGCGCCCGAACAGGCGTCCGAACCAGCCGGGCTTTTCCTCGCTCGCCATGCCGTCGCGTCCTCACCCTACCTTGCCGACCCGGCGCCAACGATCTAGCCGATCCGGATGTCCAACGCCTTCGACATAGGCGCGCGCCTCCTCTACCGCGATGCCCTGCTGCTCGTCATCGACAAGCCACCGGGTCTCCCGGTCCATCCGGGCCCGCGCGGCGGCGAGACGCTGACCGATCATCTCGATGCCCTGCGCTTCGGGCTGCCGCGCCGGCCCGAGGCCGCGCACCGGCTCGACCGCGACACGTCGGGCTGCCTCGCGCTGGGGCGCCACGCCAAGGCGCTGGCGCGGCTCGGCAAGCTGTTCGCCGGAAGCGCGGTGGACAAGACCTACTGGGCCGTGGTCGAAGGCGGTCCCACCGAGGAGGCCGGCCGCATCGACCTGCCCCTCGCCCGCCGGTCGGACGATCCCCGCTCCTGGTGGATGAAGGCCGACCCCGCCGGCGACCCGGCGCTGACGCATTGGCGGGTGCTCGGCCGGGCGGACGGGCGCACGTGGCTGGAGCTGAAGCCGGTCACGGGCCGCACGCACCAGCTCCGGGTGCATTGTGCGGCCTCAGGCTGGCCGATCCTGGGGGATTCAATCTACGGTTCGGCGCCGCGTGGAAGTGCCCTGCATCTGCACGCCCGGACGCTGTCGATTCCGCTCTATCCGAAGCGCGCGGCCATCTCGGTGACCGCACCACCACCCGCGCATATTGCTGCGGCCGCCGCCGCGATGGGGCTGGGAGAATGTCACGACGCTTAGCCGTGCGCATGCCGCAATCTGAGGCGGCCTGACCGAGTGAAACGCGCTCTTTCCCGGACGCCTGCAACGCAGTGAAAGGTGATCCGGGACCGAGCACGGAAAGCGCCGCGCTCAGGCTGCGATCAACCGCGCACCGTCGTGCGCCGCGATGGCGACAGTGAGCATCGTGCCGGGCTCCATCTCGGCCGCCAGCCGCACCGGCGTGAAATCCGCGGCCCGTCCCGTCCCACCCCGCTCGGCCAGCACGGTCAGATCCCGCCCGACCTGCCCCTCGAGGTGCCGCAGCAGGGCCTGCGCGCCCGCCTCCCGCAACCGCGCCGCACGCTCGCGGATCACGCCCTGCGCCACCGGCGGCATCCGCGCCGCCGGTGTCTCGGGGCGGGGCGAGTACGGGAAGACGTGGAGATGCGTCAGGCCGCATTCGGCCACGAGGTCGAGGGAGCGGGCGAACTGCGCCTCGGTCTCGGTGGGGAAGCCCGCGATCAGATCCGCCCCGAACACGATGTCCGGACGCAGCCGCCGCGCCGTCTCGCAGAAGCGGATCGCGTCGGCGCGGGCATGCCGGCGCTTCATGCGCTTGAGGATCAGGTCGTCGCCCGCCTGAAGCGAGAGGTGCAGGTGCGGCATCAGCCGCTCCTCCTCAGCCAGAGCCTCCAGCAGGGCACCGTCCGCCTCTACGGAATCGATCGAGGACAGGCGCAGGCGCGCGAGGTCCGGCACCGCCCGGAGGATCGCCCGCACCAAGATGCCGAGGGAGAGGGGCGCGTCCGGCAGGTCGCGGCCATAGGCGGTGAGATCGACGCCGGTGAGCACGACCTCCCGGCCGCCATGGGCTACGATCGTCTCGACCTGCGCGATCACCTCGGCGACCGGCACCGAGCGCGAGGGGCCGCGGCCGAACGGGATCACGCAGAAGGTGCAGCGGTGATCGCAGCCGTTCTGCACCGGCACGAAGGCCCGCGTATGCCCGGCGACGGCGGCGATCCGGGTCGGATCGGCCGCGCGCGAAAGCATGACAGCCCCCGGCCCGCTCCCGGCGCTCGACCAGCCCTCCGGCCGCAGCTTCTCGCCGTTGCCGACGAGGCGCGCCACCTCGGGCATCGCCGCGTAGGCTGCAGTCTCGACCTCGGCGCCGCAGCCGGTGACGACGATCTCAGCCTCGGGCCGCTCGCGGGCAATCCGGCGGATCGCCTTGCGGGCCTGCCGCCCGGCCTCGGCGGTGACCGCGCAGGTGTTCACCACGATCCGGTCGCGCCCGTCGGCGCCGGCATGGACGCGCAAAGCCTCCGACTCCACAATGTTGAGCCGGCAGCCGAAGGTCAGCGTCTCGACGCTCATCCGGCGGCGCCGGAAAACAGTTCCGGCGCGAGCGTCCCCTCGGCCACAAGCGCGACGGGTCCGGTCATCAGGACATGGTCGTCGGCGCGCCATTCCACGAACAGCTCCCCGCCCGGCAGCGCGACCTGCGCCTGCCGGCCGATCATCCGCAGCCTGGACGCCGCCACCACGGTGGCGCAGGCGGCGGTACCACAGGCGAGCGTCAGCCCGGCGCCCCGCTCCCAGACCCGCAGCTTGATCGTCTCGCGGTCCGTAACCTGGGCGATCGAGATGTTGGCCCGCTCAGGGAAGAGCGGGTGGTTCTCCAGCATCGGCCCGATCCGGCCGAGGTCGAACGTGTCCGGGTCGGCCTCGACGAAGAACACCGCGTGCGGGTTGCCCATGTTCACCACGCCCGGCGAGTGCAGCACCGGATCGTCGATCGGCCCGACCTGTAACTCGATCCGCCGCGTGTCGGGGAACGGCTCCGCCAGGGGGATCTCGTCCCAGGCGAGCTTCGGCCGGCCCATATCGACCGTGAAGGCGCGCTCCGAGACCCGGCGCACGCCGAGCAGGCCTGCCTTGGTCTCTAGCGTCAGCCGGCTGCCCTCGGCGGGGCGGGCCATGGCCGGATCGTCGAGCATCGCGTAGGCGACGCAGCGGGTGCCGTTGCCGCAGGCACCGGATTCCGAGCCGTCGGTGTTGTAGATCCGCAGGAACGCGTCCGTGCCGGGGCTCACGGGATCGTGCAGCACCATCAATTGATCGAAGGCCGAGCCCGGATCCTGCGCGATCGCCCGCGCCTCCTCAGGCTGCACCGTCGCGGTAGAGCCGCGCAGGTCCAGCACCACGATGGCGTTGCCGGCGCCGTGCATCTTCAGGAAGCGTCTGTGGGCGAGTGCGCTCATGCGGTCCCGCGGCTCGAAGGGGGTCGGCCGGCTATATGGCAAAACCGGGGGGCCGGCGCGAGTGGGCCACCGTCGTGGCAGATGCGCCGCATCCGCGGTTCTCATTCGGGGCCCTCAAGCGCCACGTTCTTGCACGGCACACTCGCGGGCGATCCCGAACGCCGCTACCCTATGTGGTGGGAAGCCCGGACGGACGATCCGCCGGGTCCCGTCCGGAGCGCCCATCGTGATCCGCCTTCGCCCGCTCGTCTTCCTCGCCAGCCTCGTGCTCGCCGCCGGCCCGCTCGCCGCGCAGCAGCCGGCCCCGCCGCCCTCGACCGCACCGTCACCGGCTCAGACGAACCCGCTGCCGACCACCACGGCCCCGAACCCGGCGCCCGATCCCGGCAAGAGCCCGGCACCGGCCCCCGAACAGGCGGTGGCGCCGCCGCCGGCCGGGCAGAATGCCGTCGGGACGCCGGGGCGCCCGACCCTGATCGACAAGCCCGGCGAGCCCGGCGACGTCGACGAGGTCACGCTGCCCACCAAGCCCGCCGCCATCGTCACCGGCAAGACGAAATGGGAGGAGGCGGTGCCGAACCTCAAGCAGGCCTTCGCGCGGATCGAGGCGGACCTCGCCAAGCTCGGCATCGCCCCGGCGGGCCGGCCGCTCGCGGTCTTCACCCGGACGGACGACGATGGCTTCGAGTTCGAGGCGATGATCCCGGTGGCATCCGCGCCGAACCCGCCCCCGGCGGAGGCGGACGGGCTGCGCTTCGGCACGACGCCGTCGGGCAAGGCGCTGCGCTTCGCGCATCACGGGTCCTACGAGTCGATCGACGGCACCTACGAGACGCTCACCGCCTATCTCGATGCAAAGGACATCGTGGTGCAGGACCGCTTCGTGGAGGAATACGCCAGCGACTTGAAGGACAGCACCGACGATAATCTGGATGTGAATATTTATGCGCTGGTGAAATAGGGGGTGAGATCTACGGATCCGCACGTATCCCGCCCCCGCAAAGGGGGGAGGGAGAGCGCGCCCCGATCGGACAGATCGCCGCTGCCCCGCCCCGGCAGGAACAGCGGCGCCGGCTCGCGGATTCGCCCGCCATGCCCCTCGCACCCATCCAGACCGAAACCCGCCCGCGGACCGGCCGCAAACCCGCCCCCGCCCCCGGCGATCCCACCCTCGCCGAGAAGGCGCTCGCGATCCACGCACGCCTCTGCCCGGTCTACGGCTGCCCAATCCCGTACTTCCACAGCCTCGATCCGGTCAGCGAACTGATCTCCTCGCTGCTGTCGCACCGGACCCGCAACGCCGAATCCGGCCGGGCCTTCAAGGCGCTGCGGGCGCGCTTCCCGGACTGGGAGGCGGTGATCGACGCGGAGGTGCCGGAGATCGAGGCCGCCATCGCGGGCGTGACGTGGCCGGAGCTGAAGGCGCCGCGTATCCGCGACGTTCTCCGGGCGCTCCGCGATCGGTGCGGAAGCCTCGACCTCGCCTTCCTGGCCGACATGGAGGTCGAAGCCGCGCGGGACTGGCTGCAAGCGATCCCGGGGATCGGACCGAAGACCAGCGCGGCGGTCCTGTCCTTCTCCACCCTGCGGATGCCGGCCCTACCGGTGGACAGTCACCATCACCGGGTTGCCCAGCGCCTTGGCCTGATCGGCCCGCGGGTCGATGTCGGCCCGTCGCACGTGATCCTGCGGGCGCAGCTTCCGGCGGACTGGAGCGCGCAGGACCTCTACGACAATCACGAAATCCTGATGCTGCACGGCCAGAAGGTCTGCCACCACCGTAACCCGGCCTGCGGGCGCTGCGTATTGGTTGACCTCTGCCCCAGCGCGAACGGAGGAGCGGGGGAGTCGTCAACGCGTTCTTGACCGGTCGAGCCTGCGGGTGCGAGTAACCCGCGCCCGGACGGCGCAGAGCCCCGGCCTTGCACTGTTCAGGATCGGCGCCGATGGCCGCGTTCACCGAATTGGTCTTCTCGGGCGTTCAGCCCACCGGCAACCTGCACCTTGGCAACTATCTCGGGGCGGTGAAGCGCTTCGTGGAGATGCAGGCGCGCGACGCGCAGTGCCTGTATTGCGTGGTCGACATGCACGCGATCACCGTGTGGCAGGATCCGGAGGCGCTGCGCGGCCAGATCCGCGAGGTCACGGCCGCCTTCCTCGCGTCCGGCATTGATCCAACGCGCTCTATCGTCTTCAACCAGAGCCAGGTGCCGCAGCACGCCGAACTCGCCTGGGTGTTCAACTGCGTCGCCCGCCTCGGCTGGCTGAACCGCATGACCCAGTTCAAGGAGAAGGCCGGCAAGGATCGGGAGAACGCCTCGATCGGGCTCTACGACTACCCGGTGCTGATGGCGGCCGACATCCTGGCTTACCGGGCGACCCACGTTCCCGTGGGCGAGGACCAGAAGCAGCACCTGGAACTGACCCGGGATATCGCCCAGAAATTCAACACGGACTTTTCGGGCTCGATCGCGGCCCACGGCCATGGCGAGGCGTTCTTCCCGATCACCGAGCCGCTGATCGGCGGCCCGGCTGCGCGGGTAATGTCGCTGCGGGACGGCACCAAGAAGATGTCGAAGTCGGATCCGTCCGACAACGCCCGCATCAACCTCACGGACGAGGCTGACACGATCGCTCAGAAGATCCGCCGGGCGAAGACCGATCCGGAGCCCCTGCCTTCCGAGGTGGCGGGCCTGAAGGAGCGACCCGAGGCCGACAACCTCGTGGGGATCTACGCGGCGCTCGCCGGGATCACCCGCGAGGACGTGCTGCGCGATTTCGGCGGGGCGCAGTTCTCGACCTTCAAGCCGGCTTTGGCCGACCTCGCTGTGACGAGCCTCGCGCCGATCGCCGGTGAGATGCGCCGCCTGACCGCCGATCCCGGCCATATCGACGCCGTACTGGCCGATGGCAGCACCCGGGCCGAGGCCATCGCGGCCCAGACGTTGGACGCCGTCAAGGATATCGTCGGCTTCGTCCGGCGCGGTCCGAGCCTTCAGGCGGTCCGGTGAATATCCGGGCGCTGGTCTTCGACGTCTTCGGGACGCTGGTCGACTGGCGCTCCGGCGTCGCGCGCGAGGCGGCGCGGCTGCTCGCACCCTTTGCGCCGAACCTCGATGCCGGCGCCTTCGCGGATGCGTGGCGGGTCCGCTACAATCCGTCGATGGAGACGGTGCGCTCCGGCGCCCGGGCCTTCGTCGACCTCGACACGCTCCAGGCCGAGTCCCTGCCCGACGTGCTGGCGCAGTTCGGCATCGCGGGCGTGCCAGAGGACGTGCGGCGGGAGCTGGTCCACGCTTGGCACCGGCTCGACGCTTGGCCCGAGGTACCGGACGCGATGCGGCGCTTACGGGAAAAGCATCTCCTGGCGCCGAACTCGAACGGGCATGTCCGGCTGATGGCCGACCTCGCCCGCCGCAACGGCCTGATCTTCGACGCGGTGCTCGGCGCTGGCTATTCCCGAGACTACAAGCCGAAACCAGCGCTTTACCGCGACGCCGTGGCGGCCTTCGGCTTCGCGGCCGGGGAGACCATGATGGTCGCCGCCCATTCGAACGACCTCGCCGCGGCCGCGGGCCACGGCCTGTCCACCGCCCACATCGCCCGCCCGCAGGAGCACGGCCCGGCCGGCGGAGAGACCGCGCCGACCGTGCCGGTGACCTACGCGGCGCGGGACTTGGCGGATCTTGCCGACCAGCTCGGCTGCTGAGGCTTTTGAACGGAAGGGTGCCATGGCCGATTGGAACCCCGCCCTCTACACACGCTTCGAGGACGAGCGGACCCGCCCGGCGGCGGAACTCCTCGCTCGCATTCCCCTCGATAGGCCGCGGCTCGTCTATGACCTCGGCTGCGGCCCCGGCAATTCCACCGCGCTGATCGCGGCCCGCTACCCCGACGCGGAGGTGATCGGCCTCGACACCTCCCCGGCCATGCTGGAGAGCGCCCGGGCTCGGCTGCCCGGTCTGACCTTCACGCTGGCCGATGCCGCGACCTGGGCGCCGGAGCGCGCGCCGGACCTGATCTACGCCAACGCCGTGCTGCAATGGCTGCCGGACCACGCGACCCTGCTGCCGCGGCTGTTCGGCCTCCTCGCCCCGGGCGGCGTGCTGGCCGTGCAGATGCCCGACAACCTCGCCGAATCCTCTCACCGGCTGATGCGGGAGGTGGCCGGCGCTGGTCCCTGGGCCGCGACGATCGGCGATCCGGCCGTGGCCGGTCGCCTCGGGCGGATGCTGGAGCCCGCCGGCTATTACGACCTGCTGGCGCCGCGGGCCGCGGCGGTCGATGTCTGGCGCACCGCCTATCACCACCCCATGGCGGACGCGGCTGCCATCGTCGAATGGGTGAGCGCCACCGGGCTCCGCCCGTTCCTCGACCCGCTGGACTCCGAACAGCGCGCCGGGTTCCTCGCAGCCTACGAGATAGCCATCGATCGCGGCTACCCGCCCCGCAGCGACGGGCAACGCCTCCTCGCCTTCCCGCGGGTGTTCATCGTCGCCCGCAGGGCCACGTAGCGCGCGAAACGGTGCGTCAGGCCGCGCGCACCGTTCCGAGGAAGCGGTCGACCTCCTCCCGGAGATGCTCGGACTGACGCGACAGGTTCGCGGACGAGTCCAATACCTGACCGGCGGCTGCGCCGGTCATGTCGGCGGCTTCGGCCACGCGGGTGATGTTCGTCGTCACCTCGCCCGTGCCGGCGGCCGCCTGGGTCACGTTGCGGACGATCTCCTGGGTCGCCGTGCCCTGCTGCTCGACCGCGGCCGCGATCGTCGTGGCCGCACCACTGATTTCGTCGACGCGGGTCGTAATGCTTCCGATCGCCGAGGCCGCCTGCGCGGTCGAATCCTGGATGCGGGCGATCTGACCCGCGATCTCCTCGGTGGCCCGTGCGGTCTGTTCGGCCAGCGCCTTCACCTCGGCGGCCACGACCGCGAAGCCGCGGCCGGCCTCGCCGGCGCGCGCCGCCTCGATGGTGGCGTTGAGGGCCAGCAGATTGGTCTGGCCCGCGATGCCGCTGATCAGCGCCACCACGTCCCCGATCTTCATGACGGCCCCACTCAGATCCTCGACCAGCCGAACCGTGCGACCGGCCTCGTCGGCCGCGGCCCGCGCGAGTTGCGCGGAACCATGCACCTGACGTCCGATCTCCTGCACGGAGCTGCCGAGTTCCTCGGCCGCCGAGGCTGCGGCCCGGACGTTGGAGGCGGCCTCCTCGGCCCCGGCCGCGACGGTGGTCGATTGGCCGGCGGTCTCCGACGCCGTAGCGGCCAGCGCCTTGGCGGTAACCTGCAGCTCGGTGGCCGCACGCGTGACCGTCTCGACGATGCCGCCGATCGCCTGCTCAAAGCTGTTCGCGAGATCTGCGGTCATCCGCTTGCGCTCCTGCTCGGCAGTCGCCTGGGCGGCCGCCCGGGCCTGCACATCGGCCTCCGCCTGCGCCCGCAGACCGTCGCGCAGTTTCAGGACGGCCCGCCCGACCAACCCGACCTCGTCGCGGCGCCGCGCCTCGGGCACGTCCGCCCCGTAATTGCCCGCCGCCATGTCGCCGATGGTGCTGCCGAGCGCGCGGATCGGCTTTCCGACGAGGCGGCTCAGCGCCGCGAAGATGACTGCGCAGCCGATCACAACGCAGAGGATCGAGATCCCGATCAGCATCGTGCGCGCCTGATCGGCGGCGGCCGTGAGCGTCGACACCGGCACCGCGACCACGATGGCCCAGCGGTCGGGGGCCTCGCCCGCCTGGATATGCTGTGCCACGTACCGCCACAGCGCGCCGTCGGGGCCCGGCGCATCGGTCACCACCATGGTCCCCGCCGCGATCGCCTGCTTGGCCGCAGCGGCCGTCGAGGCATCGAAATCCTGCATTGGCTTGCCGGCCGCGGCGGCAGTCGGATGGGCGACGGTCGTTCCGCTCGCCGAGACCACGGCCAGATAGCCGGTCCCGAACGGCTTCACCGCACCGAAATCCGCGTTCAGGGAGCCGAGATCGATGTCGACACCGGCGGTGCCGCGATACGCGCCGTCCACGCTGATCGGCGCGCCGAAGGACATCATGACGACGTCCTTCCCAGCCACCGGATAGATGTAGGGTTCGATGGCGACCAAGCGGTTCAGCTTCTTCGGCTGGAGGTAATAGGCTCCGTCCGGCTCGGCCTCGTAGCCGGTGAGAACCTCCCGCTTGATCGTGCCGCTGCCACGATTCCAATAGGGCATGAAGCGGCCGCTCGCATCCGAGGAGGCCGTGCCGGCGAACGCGCCGTCGCGCCCGTCCAGGGCGTTCGGCTCCCAGCCCGTCCAGGTCGCGAGTAGGTTGGGGCTGGTCCGCAGAAGCTCGCGCAGCATCGCATCATAGACCTCACGGTCCTGGATTCCGCCGGCGCGCAGGGCCGAGGCCGAGGCTGCGATGCTCTCGGCGGTCTTGGCCGCCACGGCGAGGCGAAGCCGGACCTCGCGCGCCACGTTCGACAGCGTCTCCGACTGTATCTTGGCCGTCTGCTCCTCGAAGGAGGCGCTGATCCTGCGGGTTAGAAAAGTCGTCCCAACCGCGAAGACCGCAGCGATCAGGACGCTGCAAATTATTGCAACGCGCAGCGGGAGTGAGAACATGTTGTATATTGTCCGCGCAAAATTCTTCGTAAGAACTGGCGCGAGTCCTTAACGCTGTCACCCCAGATCGTCAAGTCAATCAGAATGTAAGCGCAATAAAAATCAATGCATACGATTCATTAATATTACAAGCACCGTAGATCAAACTGGGTTTTATTCGGGTGAGCAAAACTGAAGTTCAAACGCGGGATTTGATCACTGGCCGCCCTGCTTCGTCAAGACGGCCAGAGATGACCTGTTAGGCCTCGCCCCGGGCGACCAGCGCCGCGTACTCGGAGACCTCCAGCTTACCCTCCTGTGCGACCCGGGCCTTGTCGGCATCGCTGATGACGTCGCCGGCGAGGTCGAGGCGTTTCCAGGCGGCGAGCGGCGTCTCGCGCCCGGGCCGCGGGACGTACTTATTCTGCTCAAGCTTCTGATACTTGTGAATGTAGCGTGGGCAATTGACCCAGATCTTGGTCACCGCGACCTTCACGAGGTACTTTGCCTCGGTGTACTCGGCCATCAGCGCATCGTCACGGAGGAGCGTCGCATGACCCTGCACGCGGATGCGATGCGGCGTCTCGAAGTCGATGAACAGCAGACCGACCTTGGCCTGACCCTCGATGTTGCCCATCGAGTAGAACATGCCGTTCCCGTCGAAGCCGGGGAACACCAGCGTGCTGCCGTCGAGCACCTTCACGAACCCCGTGGGACCGCCCTTGTAGGAGACGGTCGGCATGCCGTCCGGGTCGACAGTCGAGAGGAAGAACATGTCGCGGGAGCCGATGAAGGCGCCCTCCTCCGGTTGGATGCTCTCGTGGACCCAGTCCTCGTCGAGGCGCACGGCGAGCTTGGTGGTGCCGAATTCCTCCTGCAGCGCCCGGTGTGCGTCAGAATAGAGCGATGCCATGCGTGTCCTCTCCGCTTGCGGACCTCGTGCAGGCGGGACCGCTGCCGGACTTATGGCTTGGATTTCTGGTGCCGGACAACCCAGAACGCGAAGGGCCGGCCGCGCCTTCGCGCGACCGGCCCCCGAGCAGCCGAGCGAAGCCCGGCCGCGGAGTCTCAGAGACGATCAGTTGCGGGTCTTGTCGACCAGCGCCTTCTCGGAGATCCACGGCATCATGCCGCGGAGCTTGGCGCCGACCTCCTCGATCGGATGGGCGGCGAGCTTGGCGCGGGTGGCCTTGAACGAGGTCTGGTTGACCTTGTTCTCCAGCATCCAGTTGCGGGTGAACGTGCCCGACTGGATGTCGTTCAGCACGCGCTTCATCTCGGCCTTGGTCTCGGGCGTGACGATGCGCGGGCCGGTGACGTACTCGCCGTACTCGGCCGTGTTGGAGATCGAGTAGTTCATGTTGGCGATGCCGCCCTCGTAGATGAGGTCGACGATCAGCTTCACCTCGTGCAGGCACTCGAAATAGGCCATCTCAGGGGCGTAGCCCGCCTCGACGAGGGTCTCGAAACCGGCCTTGATCAGCTCGACGAGGCCGCCGCACAGCACGGCCTGCTCGCCGAACAGGTCGGTCTCGCACTCCTCCTTGAAGGTCGTCTCGATGATGCCGGCGCGGCCGCCGCCGTTCGCCGAGGCGTAGGACAGGCCGAGGTCGTGGGCGTTGCCCGAGGCATCCTGCGCGATGGCGATCAGGGTCGGCACGCCGCCGCCACGGAGGTACTCGGAGCGCACGGTGTGGCCGGGGCCCTTCGGGGCGACCATCAGGACGTCGAGGTCCTTGCGCGGCTCGATCAGGTTGAAGTGGACGTTGAGGCCGTGGGCGAACAGGAGGGCGGCGCCCTGCTTCATGTTGCCTTCCAGCGACTCGCGGTAGATGTCGCCCTGCAGCTCGTCGGGGGTGAGCATCATCACCACGTCGGCCCACTTGGCGGCCTCGGCGACGGAGAGAACCTTGAAGCCCTCGTGCTCGGCCTTCTTGGCGGTGGCGGAGCCCTCGCGCAGGGCGATGACGATGTCCTTCACGCCGGAATCGCGCAGGTTGAGCGCGTGGGCGTGGCCCTGGCTGCCGTAGCCGACGATGGCGACCTTCTTGCCCTTGATCAGGTTCAGGTCGGCGTCGCGATCGTAATACACCCGCATGTGTGTCTCCTCTTAAAGCTGGTGGTTCGGGTCGGGTTTGGCCCGGCCGTAGATGGCCAGGAACTGCTCGACGGCGCGGCCCGCATCGCGCCGGATCCCGGCCCCGTCGAGGTCGAGGGTCTCGCCGAGCAGAAGTCGAATCTGGATATCCCGGCCGACGAGGCCGAAGAAGGTGCGGAAGGCGGCCTCGCTGTCGGCGAAGGCGAGAAGGCCGGCGGCGCGCCCCGCCTCCAGCACCGGCTTCACCCGCTCGCCGATGGCGAAGCGCCCGTTCGCCAGCACGATGCCGCCGAGGTTGCTCTTGCGCGAGCCCGCATGCGCGATCGCGATGCGGTTCAGCGCGACCGATGTCGGGCCGGTAATGACCTCCAACCACGTCACGGCGAAGTCCTGAAGCCGCTCCCGCAGGGTCGCGCCGTCGAGTACCTGCGCGGCGTCGTGCCCGGCATGGACCCGGGAGGCTTGCCACCGCACCGTCGCGGTCAGCAACCCGTCCCGGTCGCCGAACCACTTGTAGAGCGTCTCCTTCGAGCAGCTCGCCCGGCGCGCGACGGCGTCCATGGTCACCTGCTCGCCGTCCTCGACCATGAGGCCGAGCACGGCGTCCAGCACCGCCTGCTGGCGGGCTGAGGGGGCGTCCTGCTCGGCTGTGGCGCTGGCCTGCATCATCTCGAATGCCGTACCGTACCGTACGGTACGCGCTCTAGGCTGATTCGGTGGTCGCGGCAAGGGGTTTGCCGCGACCGTGCGGTGTCAGCGCGGAAGCGGCAGTCCCTCGCGGGCAAAGACGGCCTGCACGGCCGGGCGCTCGGCGACCCGGCGGGCATGGGCGGTCCAGGCCGGGAAGCGGCCGGCCATGTCGAACCGCAGCACCGGGCCGTTCGCCCAGAACCAGAAGACCATCAGGTAGGCATCGACCACGCTGAACCGGTCGCCCACCGCCCAGCCGCCGTGCGAGAGGCGCACCTCGGTCATCGTGGCGAGATCCGCGTAGGTGTTGGCTGCCTTCGCCTTGATGCCCTCGAAGGCATTCTCGTCGTCGGTGTAGCGCTCCGGACGGCGGACATGGGCGTAGGTCACGTGATGGTTGCAGGCGAGCCAGCCGAGCCACTCGTCGGCGGCGGCCTGCTCTCGCAGATCCGTCGGCCACAGCCCCTTCTCGGGCACCTGACGGGCGACGTGGCGGATGATGGCCGCGCATTCGGTGAGCACCCAGCCGTCCTCGGTCAGCGCCGGCACGCGGCCGCGATCGTTGATGGACAGGTATTCCGGCCGCCGCTGGTCGCCCGCGGCGAGGTCGAGCTTGATGCCCTCATAGGGCAGCCCGGATTCCTCCAGGATGATGTGAGCGGCGAGCGAGCAGGCGCCGGGGGCGTAGTAGAGGCTGCGGGCGGTCATGCGGGGTCCTTGATCGACGAATACGGGCACGGCGTTTTCAGCGACATGAGCCGGCGGGCTGCCGCCTTCGTATCCGACGACGGCCTTCGGCTCCCCCGAGCACCGACTGACCGCGCGTCAGAAGCTCAGAGCGGCTCCGCCCCGCGCCCCATGGCAGAAATGCCCGTCCGGCAGATCTCCACCAGCCCAATCACGCTCATCAGGCGCACGAACCGGTCGATCTCTTCGGTGGCACCCGTCAGCTCGAACACGAACGAATTGAGCGTGGCGTCCAGCGTCTTGGCGCCGAAAGCGGCGGCGAGCCGTAGAGCCTCGCTCCGGTGCTCGCCCTCGCCCTTCACCTTCACGAGGCAGATCTCGCGCTCGATGGCGTTGCCCTGGAGCGTGAGGTCCACCACCCGGTGCACCGGCACCAGCCGGTCGAGCTGCGCCTTGATCTGCTCGATCACGGCGTTCGTTCCGGTGGTCACGATGGTGATGCGCGAGATGTGGCGCGCCTCCTCGGTCTCGGAGACGGTCAGGCTCTCGATGTTGTAGCCGCGGCCGGAGAACAAGCCGGAGATACGGGCGAGCACGCCGGGCTCGTTGTCGACGATCACCGCCAGCGTGTGCCGGTTCACCGGCTCGACGCGGACGGCATCGGGGTAGTGGGTGTTCATCGCGTTCATGGCCGGCTTCGTCCTCGTCGGGGTTTCCGAAGGGCGTGCCCTTCGGCGGGGTGTCGGGGCAGCGCCCCGACATCGGGTAAAACCCGACCGCAGGGCTCTGCCCTGCACCCGCAAAAGGTCTCGACCTTTAGAAACCAGGATATTCGCGATCGATCCTGTGATGCCAGCCGATCAGACCAGCATCTTGCCTTCCTCGGAAATCACGTCGCCGAGTTCGACGCCGGTCTCGCCGAGGTAGTCGGACAGGAGCATCTCGTTGTGCGCCTTGCCCGACGGGATCATCGGGAAGCAGTTCTCGGTCTTGTCGACGATGCAGTCGAAGATCACCGGCCCGTCATGGGCCAGCATCTCCGCGATGGCGCCGTCGAGGTCGCCCGGCTTCTCGCAGCGCATGCCCTTGGCGCCGTAGGCCTCCGCGAGCTTCACGAAGTCCGGCAGGCTCTCCGAGTAGCTCTGCGAGTAGCGCGAGCCGTGCAGCAGCTCCTGCCACTGCCGGACCATGCCCATGTACTCGTTGTTCAGGATGAACACCTTGATCGGCAGGCGATACTGCACCGCCGTCGACATCTCCTGCATGTTCATCAGGATCGAGGCCTCGCCGGCGATGTCGATCACGAGACCGTTCGGATGCGCGAGCTGCGTGCCGATCGCCGCCGGCAGGCCGTAGCCCATCGTGCCGAGGCCGCCCGAGGTCATCCAGCGATTCGGCTCGTCGTACTTGAAGTACTGGGCCGCCCACATCTGGTGCTGACCCACCTCGGTGGTGATGTAGGTCTCGCGGTCCTTGCAGGCCTCATAGAGGCGCTGCACAGCGTATTGCGGCTTGATGATCGTGCCCGAGGGCCAGTAGGCGAGGCAGTCCCGCGCCTTCCAGGCCTTGATCTTCTGGAACCACGGATCGAGGTTCGACTTCTCCGGCCGCGACGGCAGGGCGCGCCACGCCTCCAGCATGTCGGCCAGCACTGAGGCGCAGTCGCCGACGATCCCGACATCGACCTTGACCACCTTGTTGATCGAGGAGGCATCGACGTCGATGTGGATCTTCTTGGAGAAGGGCGAGAACGCGTCGAGCCGGCCGGTGATCCGGTCGTCGAACCGGGCGCCGACGCAGATCATCACGTCGCACTCGTGCATCGCGAGGTTGGCCTCGTAGGTCCCGTGCATGCCGAGCATGCCCAGGAACTTCTCGTCCGTACCCGGATAGGCGCCGAGCCCCATCAGGGTCGAGGTAACCGGGAAGCCGGTCTCGCGGACGAACTCGCGCAGCAGGCGCGAGGCCTCAGGCCCCGAGTTGATCACGCCGCCGCCGGTGTAGAAGACCGGCCGGCGCGCGGTCGCCATCAGCTCGACGGCCGCGCGGATCCGGTCGGCATCGCCTTTCACGGCCGGGCGGTAGGTCTTGTGGCTCGCGATCTCCGGCTGCTCGTAGAGGCCGGAGGCGAACTGGATGTCCTTCGGCAGGTCGACCACGACCGGTCCGGGACGGCCATTCGCCGCCACGTAGAACGCCTCGTGCAGGATGCGCGGCAGGTCGTCGATCGATTTGACGAGGTAATTGTGCTTCGTGCAGTGGCGCGTGATGCCGACCGTGTCGCATTCCTGGAACGCGTCGGTGCCGATCAGATGCGTCGGAACCTGGCCGGTGATGCAGACCAGCGGGATCGAATCCAGCATCGCGTCGGTCAGCCCGGTGACGATGTTGGTGGCGCCGGGGCCCGAGGTGACGAGGACGCAGCCGACCTTCCCGGAGGAGCGGGCATAGCCCTCCGCGGCGTGGACGGCGCCCTGCTCGTGGCGGACGAGGATGTGCTTGACGGCGTTCTGATGAAAAAGTGCGTCGTAGATCGGAAGTACGGCGCCGCCCGGATATCCGAACAGCGTATCGACACCCTGATCCTGGAAGGCCCGGATGACCATCTCGGCCCCGGTCATGACCTCGCCGCCCATGCTCGTCTCCTCGCGCTCTCCGGAGCCACCGCGATCCTGGGATCGCCGCCCGGCCCCGTCCTCTCTCCCGGCACCCTCGTCATGCGGGGCGGTCTCCGCCTCGCCCGAAGGTGTCTCTTTCGCCTCGGATCTCCGTCCGTCCCAGTCCTGTCCCGCCCGGACGCGGGCAACAAAAAAGGGCCCCGAGGGACCCTGCATGCGCCACCGCCCGGATCGCGGCCCTAGCTCAGGGCCGCCCCGTCGGTGACGCTACCGCTACAATAAGGACCGTGGTCATTGGATATCCGAACCTGCTCCGCGGCGGCCCCATGATCCGGAACTGGCTCATGGTCGACACGCGAAGTGTCGGGCCTCTTAGCGGAGAGTGCGAGGCCGGTCAACGCACCCGGCGATTGTTTCAGGAAAGTCAGCTCAGTTCAGCGGCGGCGGATATCGGCGGACCCAGTTGCTCGCCGCGTCGTAGGCCGCGCCGAGTTGCAGGCAGGCGAGTTCGCCGTGATTGCGGCCGACGATCTGGATGCCGGTGGGCAGGCCGGCCTCACCGAACCCAGCCGGAACATCGAGCGCCGGTAGGCCCGACATGGTCACGGGGATCACGGCCTGCATCCAGCGATGGTAGGTGTCCATCGCTCGGCCGCCGACCGTCTCGGGCCAGCGCAGATCCTTATCGAAGGGGAAGACCTGCGTCGTCGGCATCACGAGGTAGTCGTAGGCCTCCATGAAGCGGCGCAGGGTCTCGTACCAGCGGGTACGCCCCTCAAGCGCTGCAATGATCCGGTCGGCGCCGAGCGCCAGCCCGCGCTCGACCTCCCAGGCGGCCTCCGGTTTGAGCTGAGCCCGGTGGCGGGGCTCGTCGTAGAACGGGCGGAGATTTGCCGCGACGGTGAGCGCCCGCAGCACCAGCCAGTCCTGCCAGAGCTGCTCCATGTCGTAGCGCGGCACCGCCTCCTCGACGGTGCAGCCGATCTCGACGAAGGTCGAGAGAGCAGCGCGCCCCACCTCGAGCACGCCCGGATCGAACGGGATCTGGCCGCCGCAATCGCCGAGCCACGCGATCCGGGTGCCGCGGAAGTCGCGGGCGAGCGGGCTTGCAAAGGCCGATGGGTCCTGGCGGATGGCGTTCGGGCAGCGCGGGTCATAACCCGCCTGGACGGAGAGCATCAGGCCGATATCGGCGGGCGTGCGCCCGATCGCGCCGAGCACCGCGAGGCTGGGGCTGAACACGTCCTTGGCCTCGGCGGGGATGCGGCCCCAGCTCGGGCGCAGGCCGTAGCAGTTGTTGAAGGCAGGCGGGTTGCGCAGGGAGCCGGCATGGTCGCTGCCGTCGGCGACCGGCTGCATCCGCAGGGCCACCGCCACCGCGGCGCCGCCACTCGACCCGCCCGCGCTCTTCCCCAGGTCGTAAGGGTTGGCGGTGGTGCCGTAGACCGGGTTGAAGCTGTGCGAGCCGAGGCCGAACTCAGGAACGTTGGTCTTGCCGATGAAGATCGCCCCGGCGGCGCGCAGGCGGCTCACCATGATCGAGTCCGCGTCGGCGATCCGGTCGGCGAAGATCGGCGAGCCTTGCGTGAAGCGCAGGCCGCGGACCGGATCGAGATCCTTCACGGCCAGCGGGAAGCCGTGCAGTGGCCCGACGGCATCACCACGCGCCAGGGCGGCGTCGGCAGCCTCGGCCTCCTGCAGGAGCGCGGCGTCGTCCCGCAGAGCCACGATGGCGTTCACCTGCGGGTTGAGCCGGTGGATGCGCTCCAGATAGGCGCGCATCACCTCGACGCAGGAGACCACCCGGCCGCGGATGGCGGCGGCGAGGTCGACCGCGCCCATGGCCGTGATGCCGTCCTGTCGCGCGTCCTGCATCGTACCGCTCCTTCGCCCTGGTGGTCTGCCCCGACGGCTTGGCGATGCAAGATCGGACACCTGTCTAATCGAGCACAGCCACGAGATGCTGCGTGGCGCACCCGTTTGCCTAGGTCGTCATTCCACGGCCCAGGGCAGCGTCTCGTCCCCGCGGAAGACCACCACCGCGGTATCCTCGACCGCCACCGCCTCGGCGATGCGGCTCTCCCGCCGCTCCAGGGTCACGGTTCCGGCATTGGGCTCCAGCCCGTGGAACCGCGCGCCGTTGAGCGACGCGAAGGCCTCGAACCGGCCCAGCGCCCCCTCCTCGTCGAAGACCTGCACGTAGGTCTGGAGCGCGGAGGGCCCGCAGAACACGCCGGCGCAGCCGCAGGACGCTTCCTTGGCGCCGCGGACATGCGGGGCCGTGTCGGTGCCGAGATAGAAGCAGGCCTCGCCCGAGGTTGCGGCCTTGCGCAACGCCAGACGGTGCCGTTCGCGCTTGGCCACCGGCAGGCAGTAGAGGTGCGGGCGCAGGCCCCCCTGGAAAATGTGGGTCCGGTTGATCACGAGGTGGTGCGGCGTGATCGTGGCCGCGCACCGGCTCCGGTTCTCGCGGACCACGTCGAGGATCTCCGCCGTTGTGGCGTGCTCCACCGTGACCTTCAGCCCCTGGTGGCGACCGAGCAGCGGAATCAGGCTGCCCTCCATGAAGGCGGCCTCCCGGTCGAAGATGTCGATTTCCGGGTCGGTCGCCTCGCCGTGGATCAGCAGCGGCATGCCGATCCGCTCCATGCGCTCCAGCACGGGGCCCAGACCAATCAGATCGGTGACGCCGGCATGCGAGTTCGTGGTCGCGCCGGCCGGATAGAGCTTGGCGGCGACCCAGACCTTTTCCGCGAATCCGCGCTCGATCTCGTCCGGATCGGTATCGTCCCGCAGGTAGCAGGTCATCAGCGGGGTGAAGTCCATGCCGGCGGGCAGCGCGGCGAGGATGCGCTCGCGATAAGCCTGCGCGGCCGCCACCGTGGTCACCGGCGGCACGAGGTTCGGCATGATGATGCCTCGGGCGAACTGCGCCGCCGTGTAGGGCAGCACCGCCTTCAGCATCGCGCCGTCGCGCAGGTGGATGTGCCAGTCGTCCGGCCGGCGGATCGTGATCCGGTCGACCGGCTTCGCCTCGTGGCGCTCGGCGGGGAAGAGGTCGGCGACGCTCATCGCGAAACCTCTCAGGCCTGGCCGAAGGCGGAGATGCCGCCATGTGCCGCCGACCATTCCGCCGGGGCATTGAGGAAGCGTTCGACCTCTTCCAGCGTCTTCGGATCGAAAGTGCCCATCTCCTTGGCGACTGCGAGCACGTCCCACCACGTGGTAAGGTAGTGGAGCTTGATGCCGATCTCCTGCATCAGCGCGGCGCTGTCGGGGAAGATGTCGTAGTAGAACAGCACGAAGCAGTGATCGACCTGGGCGCCGGAATCGCGCAGGGCCTTGCAGAAGTTGACCTTGCTGCGCCCGTCGGTGGCGAGATCCTCGACCAGCAGGGTCCGGGCGCCCTCGACGATCTCGCCCTCGATCTGCGCGTTGCGGCCAAACCCCTTGGGCTTCTTCCGGATGTACTGCATCGGCAGCATCATCCGGTCGGCGATCCAGGCGGCGAAGGGGATGCCGGCGGTCTCGCCGCCCGCGATGTGGGTGAGCTTCTCGTAGCCGATCTCGCGCACGATGGTGGCGGTGGCGAAATCCATCAGCGTCGAACGCAAGCGCGGAAACGAGATGATCTTCCGGCTGTCGGTGTAGACCGGGCTCGCCCAGCCGGAGGTGAACTTGAACGGCTCATCCTTGTAGAAGAGGACTGCGCCAATTTCCAAAAACATCTTGGCCGCCTCGCGGGCGATGACTTGCCGATCGAGGGGCAGGAAGGGGCTGGTCATGCGGCGTGCGCGCTCCGCTGGAGCGCTCGCCGAGGCCCTGGAGACCAGTCCGGCCGGGACGAGCGCGTGGAAATAGGGCCTGACCGCCCTCCTCCGCCCTGTCTTCGCCAGCGTCAACCCTGCGCGGTGCGCTATCCGCGCTTCACGCCGTCTGGCCGGCCCGCAGATGCGCGAGGTGGCGGATGGCCAGGGCATAGCCGTGCGTACCGAAGCCCGCCAGCACGGCCGTGGCGGCGAGCGACACGTAGGAGTGGTGGCGAAAAGCCTCGCGCCGGTGGACGTTCGAGATGTGGCACTCGATCACCGGCACCTCGCAGGTGTTGAGCGCGTCGAGGATCGCCACGGAGGTGTGGGTGTAGGCGCCCGCGTTGATCACGATGCCGGCCGAGCCGACCCGAAACTCATGGATCGCGTCGATCAGCGCGTGCTCGGCGTTGCTCTGGCGGAAATCCACCCCCAGCCCGAAGCCCGCGGCGGTCTCGCGGCACAGGGCCTCGACGTCGGCCAGCGTCTCGCGCCCGTAGATCTCCGGCTGGCGCTTGCCCAGCAGGTTCAGGTTCGGCCCGTTCAGGACCAGGACGGTGTCGTTCATCGTGTGCCTCGCGGCCGAAGAGGTGCGGCAAGCGCCGGCAAGACACAAGGGCAGGCTGTCATCCGATCGGAGATGTCCCGGATACGGACCTGCCGCCCGCACCCGCCGGTTCAGATCTATGACCCGCGGCGCTATCCCGGACGGCGCGAGGGGATGAGACAGGAGGAAGACGGATGGCAGCATCCCGGAGCGATGCACCCGTGGTGATCGCGGTGGCGATCACAGGCTCGGTGCCGCGCAAGAAGGACAACCCGGCCGTGCCGGTCACGGTGACCGAGCAGATCGAATCCACGCAGCAGGCCTTCGAGGCCGGCGCCACGCTCTGCCACATCCACGTGCGCAACGACGACGAGTCGCCCTCCTCAGATCCGGACAAGTTTGCGGCGGTGCAGGAAGGCCTGAGGAAGCACTGCCCGGGGATGATCGTGCAGTTCTCCACCGGCGGGCGCGGGCGAGACCCGGCCGCCCGCGGCCTGTCGCTCAAGCACCGGCCCGACATGGCCTCCCTGTCCACCGGCTCGGTGAACTTCCCCACGATCGTCTACGAGAACGCCGCGAGCCTCGTGACCGACCTCGCGAGCCAGATGAAGGCGTACGGCGTCCGGCCCGAGATTGAGATCTTCGACCTCTCGCACCTGCACGGCGCCAAGCGGCTGGTGGAGGCCGGCCTGATCGACGCGCAGCCCCACGTGCAGTTCGTGTTGGGCGTCCAGAACGCGATGCCGGCCGAGGAGCACCTGCTCGACATCCTGCTCACCGAGACCCGCCGGATCCTGCCGGAGGCAACCTGGACGGCCGCCGGGATCGGCCGCAATCAAGCAGTGGTGATGGAGTGGGCGCTCGCACGCGGTGCCGACGCGGTCCGCACCGGCCTGGAAGACAATATCCGCGTCACGAAGGACCGGCTGGCCTCAAGCAATGCCGAGTTGGTCGGGCTGGCGGCCGAGGCCGTCGCCCGGCATGGACGTCGGGTCGCCACGCCCGCCGAGGCCCGCGCCGCGCTCAGGCTTGCCTGAGCCACCTTCTCACGCGCGGGCCGGCGTGCTAACGCTCCGCCCGCGCGGGTGTAGCTCAATGGTAGAGCAGCAGCCTTCCAAGCTGAATACCCGGGTTCGATTCCCGGTACCCGCTCCACCGTTTCAAGGCCGGAAAGCGTCCTCGCGACAGAGGCTTAGCTCTCCGGCCTTTTTCATGCCCAGCGTTGGGCCGTCTTAGTGATACCAGCCTGATACCAGTTTAGAGGCGGATTACCCGTCCCCTCACGGTCCGGGGGATTCGGTTGCGATTCCGCTGCTGAGGGATGCCGCGCGGCCGACTGGCATCCGCGGAACCGAGCTTAGAGCGGGACCGCAAGCTTTCGCGCCCATCGTGCCCGCCACGTTCCGCGACGCCATAAGATGGCTTGGACGCGGAGACGAATGATGCCGGACAGAGCCGGGAGGGCGCGCTCCAAGGCAGTAAGCGCGTCTTCGTTGCCAACCGAAGCTGCGTCGACCATCAAGTTCCGCTCTGCCGAGCTTAGCTCGCTCCACGTCTTCTCGATGACGTCGCGTGCCTTCGTGGGAGCGGGTGGACGTTCAACACGCCCGAGAACGCGTTCAAGCAGAGTCTCGGCGGCACTCCAGTCCATATGGAGGAGATCCGCGAGTGGGTCTTCCCTCCGGCTGTCCAACGCAAGCCATTCGAGGACCTTAGGATCGAGAGGCGTGCGATCTTTGTATTCTTCGGGATACCATGCCTCGGACAGCCTATGGCCGACAGGGGTGTCCGAGAGTAACGTCCAAAGATTATGCCGATGGGCGTCGCCCCAATCTGCAGCTTCGATGTTGCCGCCGCGCTCCAGCATCGACGAGCAAGCAACGAACAACCACCCGAACCCCATCTCCTGCCGGCGCTTCCAGTCCAGGCTCATAACAAGAGCCTCGATGTTGCCTTCGGCACTCGTCATGCAGTTGATGATCCTGTCTTGGTCTGCAATCGATAGATCCGTCCAGTCTTTGCGACCGACGTACATCTCGTAGTCTGTCGCGTAGCTAACGAACTCGCGCGTCACCATGAGCACAGGCCCCTTTCGTCCCCGCCTGACCCGTATCATGGGCACGCTGATTGACCGAGCGCCTGACGACCGGCAGTTCTGATGACATGACGGCCCTCACCGACCTCGTGGCCGCGATGCAGGCCCGCGAGGCCGCCCGGGCGGCGCGGGGCGAGCCCCCGGCCTACATCGTAGAGGCTGACGCGACCGGCACGCCCGTCACCTGGTGTCTGCCCGCGCACGGCACAGTCCGTCGCTATCCAGACGGCCGGTGCGTGCGCCTCCGCGATGGCGCAGAGCTTTCGACGACGGGGTGGGGCCACCCCGTCCGTTAAAGGTCCTTCAAGGCCTCGACATCCTCAAGCGTCAAGTTGAGCTCCCTGCGCAACATGGACTGCTCGGCGCGGATGGCCTCCTCGCCCAGCGGCTTGGCAAGCGGCGTGACAAGCCAACTCCATAGGGTTTCTCGGTGCCTGACGGTCACTGCCCTCACGCCACCGTCCTGCAGAAGCACGAGCCTCTGTTTCTGGCTCATCGTCACTCGTCCGGGCTTCCCCCCGCGAGATTCGATGAATGGCCCACCATACGGGAGGGGCGAATCCTCAGACAGGAGGACCGGCACTGGGTCGGCGCGGCGCCAGACCTGAACGACCGTCGCGAAATGATGTCCCCGATGCCGGACTTTCCAGGCCTCGTAGATGCGCCGCTCCAGTTCCTCGCGAGCCCAGTCGGTCACTGGCGCGCGTTGCCAATGCCGGTCGGCTTCCAGCTCGATGCGCGTCGTGAAGCGCCAACTTTCGACCCTGATCCTGTACTGCCGGAGTTCGTCCGTCGCATGGGACGATGGCACCGGCAGTGAGAGGATGTCGCGCGGGAGCCAAATCGGCATGCGGACTTAGCGCTCCCCGCCCATCTCTGCGTCGAGCCCCCCCGCGGCGCGGCGCGAGATGTTTGCCGAATTGACGTTCATGCCGGCGCTGAGGCCGACCAACGCCGACTTCAGGAGCGGCGAGACCAACGCGGCCGGGTGGTCCGCCTCGTCCTCCTCGATGAGCTCCTCGATCCAGTCTGGGTCGAGCTCCAGGCCGGCGAAGCGGCGGACGGCAGCGCAGAACTTCTTCGCCCCCCCGTGGTCCCGGACCTTGGCCCGCAGGATCGGGATGATCTCCTCGTCGGGCATGTCGTGCATCACCTGCACGCTCTGCCGCAGCATGTAGAGGTGCCGGTAGACGAGTTCGAGCGTGTGCTCCGCGGCCTCCCGTTCGTAGATGTCGAACTCGGAGCGGAGGGCGTCGTCGGCCGCGGCCTGCCGCGCCTTGACCTTCCCGATGCGCTCCAGGAAGTCAGTCGTCTGGAATGTAGCGTCGCCGTCTCTCAACATGTGCATCCTCCGTCAATGGAGGGCACCCTGGACGGGCCAAGTTACCTGAAACCGAATCACCGGCGGCCAAGCTGCGCCTTGGTTCGCCCCGGCTGACCGGGTTCGCTAAAATGCCACGGACCCTCGCAACGCGGCGTCCGCCACGCCGGCAATCGGGCGCACCGGCTCAACGAATCCCGAACGGTCGCCTGGCAGGATGGCCGCAGGTTGAGCGAGGGTTCGCATGCACGTCATGGATACGAAGAGCTGGACGTCAGACCAGTGCAAGGAATTCGTCCGGGAGGCGAACGAGACGGTCGAGGATGTGAAGGCGACAGGCGAGCCATGGGATGCGTACATCCGCCGGGTCTCGCCCGAGTACGACCTCATCCAGGTCGTGTGGCCCGACAAGCGAGGCCGCGGCGGATGCAGCTTCGGCGTGGTGAAGGGGCTCGGGCTGCTGATGCTAATCGGCCAAGGGACGAAGCCCGTCACCCTCAGGAAGCTGCGATTCCGGCTGCGCGACTACGACACGGCCTACATGACATGGGCGATGTACGGCGATGGTCGGTCCAAGCATCCCGACGCTGTCGAGTTGGTGGACGCCGCGGCCAAGGGCGCGCCCCGCTCCGCGTAGGCCCGCATCAGGTCGTCGTAGCTCCGGACGCCCCGGCGCCACACGACGGCCTCCCGCATCCCGGCGGGGAACCTCGGCGCCGCGACGCGGACCATCCCGGCCGGCTGCCGGTTCACCCCTCGCATGGGGGTATCGTCGGCGGCTCGGCGAATTGACCATTTACCTTCCGCAGGGCGGCTGGCCAGTAGGACACCCGCACGACGGGGCTGTCCGGACGGAGGTTCTCCATTAGCGTTGCGAGGTAAGGCGTGCGTTGCGCCTTCCAGTTCTGACGCTCGACCCATTCCGCCACAGACACACCCTCGTCGGCCGAGAGCAAGCGGGTGGTCGGCCCGCTCCAGTCGCCCCGCTCCGCGCGAATCCGGGCCGCCCTCGCATCGTCGCGGGCGGTCCAGCCGAAGGTGGTGAGCGGGCGGGTCATCAGTTCAGCGTCCCGACAGGGCCGGCGTACTCGTCCAGTGCGACGGTCTCCCCGCCGGCCGGATGGAGCGCGACGCTCTCGCACCGAGGGCACCTGATCGCGCCGTCGTGCAGGCGGAGCTCGCCGAAGCGCAGCCGGGTCGAGCACGTGAGGCAGCACCAGGTCTGCGCCATCACGTCGTCGTCCTCGTTCATGCCGGTGTCCCTTCTCGCAAGGCAGCCTCGATGGCCTCGGCATGCCGCATCCCGTCGAGCCTCTCTGACTGGCGGGCGCGCCACAGTGAGATCATGCCTGCGAGCTTCCTGTTGGCTTCGGCCGGGGAGAGGCGGTTCCGGTTGCCCTGGCCCGTCAGAATGTTGACGGCCTCGTTGGCGTCGATGCCGCCCCGCTGCATGAGGCGGATCAGGCCCTGTCCATGGTTCGCCCTAGCCTGCTCCCCGTGGGGAAAGATCATGTCCCACGGGATGCCGATGACGACGCTCTCGCAACCTGCGTCCCTGAGCGCGCGGACCGCCTTGGCGTCGATGGATGCCGAATGGATGGGGTAGAGGCTCTCTGTCATGCCGAGCTCCTGTCCTGCCAGTCCGGGTTGACCTCGGCGAGATCGCGCAGCAGGGACCGCCCCTTCGCCGTCGGGGCGACCTGCTCGTAGCAGCGGGCCTGCCGGAACCACGTGCGGATTCCCCGATGCCCGGCGTTCCACGAAGCCAGGACCTCCTCGTAGACGTCGCCGGAAAGCACCCCGTGGCGGACGCACTCGGCGGCCGTGGCGTGGGAGCAGTCCTCCTCCATCAGCGCATCGAGCACCCGGTAGACGAGCCGGCGGTCCGCCTCCGGGACGGCGTGCGCCTCGAACACCGGGGCGAGCCGGCTGAGGGTCAGGGTCTCGCGCTCGGTCATGACGCCCTGCCGTTGAACTGCGCCTGCAGCCGGTCGAGCCCCGCGCTGACATGGCGTCCTAGGTTGAGGAAGGCGAGCGCGACGGCCTCGCCGGCGGCCGCCCCGTTGCGCGCTGCCCGGGCAGCCGTCACGTCACCGCCGAGCATCGCCGCCCGGCGCCTGACGTCCGCCTCGGTGAGCTCGGCGAACGCGGCACCAAAGGCCTGCATGCTGGCCGTGCCCGCCATCCTGCGCGCCATGCGGCGGCGGAGGTGGACCGGCACGCCGGTGCGCTGGAGATCCCGGCGGATGGCGCGTTCCAACCTGGTCATGTCGCCCCCCCCTCACGCTGCCGCGGTGCCGATCAGCGCGCGGATGTCCCCGGCCAGTTCGGCGCGCCCTTCGGTGACGCCGGCGTCCCGGCCCGCCCGCTCGCCGGCGGCGAACGCCGACAGCAGGGCGAGGAGGACCTCCCGCGACGGGGCGTCCCCGGCATGGGCCTTGCCGACCTGGAACAGGCGTCGCCCGCGCTTCACGTCATGGAAGATCCAATAGCGTGGCGAGTGCCACTTCGGGTGGTCCCAGTCGAAGTCGCAGACGACCACATCGTCGCCGAGGCGGGCGTAGGGCTCAGCCATGGAACGACCCGCAGGCTGGCAGATCCGCGTCGGGGATGCGCTTCCGTGCCCGCGCGGCGGCCGCCCGGCGCTGCTGCCGGTTCAGACCCTGCTCCCGGAGACCAGCCAGTATCCCCACGAGAGGGGACCGCTCCTCCGCGACAATGTTGAGTTCACACGTCGTCTCGGTGTGCATGCCGTACTCAGGCAGGCTGACACGTCTCAGAGAGGTATGTTCGCCCGTAACGTCGACCTTACCGTCCGGGCCGTAGACGCTGTCCTTAAGAGCCTGCCACTTCTCAAGCATCGCGGAGCGGGTCGCCTCGGCTTCGAGTGCAACCTGCTCTTGAGCGACGTCCTGCGCGCTGCGCCCCATGCCGGCGATGAGCCGGCCGACGAGGGCGTTCCCGAACGCGTGTAAGGTGCGCTCCTCGGCGAGCATCTCCTTGGCAGTCGAAACCGGTGCGGCCTGGAACGCTGCGGCCTGCTCGGGGGTGGCGACGGACACGGGCAGCCCGCCGAGGCTGGAGCCGCCGAATGCCGGCTCGATCTGCACCCCCTTCTCGCGGGCGCCGGCGAGGAGCGCCCGATAGGCCGCCATGTCCTCGCAGTAGATGCCTGGCGGGATCGCGCCGGGGAGCGCCTCGAACGTGACAGGGTCGAGGTCGGCGCGGTCGTAGGCGCGCTTGTACCAGACTGTCGACATGATCAGGCGTCCCCTTCGATACGGTCGCGGATGGTCTCCAGGGCCTCCTGCATCGCCAGGGCAAAGCGGGGCTGCTCCGCCGCGTCGCCGGGATGCTCGCCGTTCCAGCCTTCGCTGGAGGCCTCGAAGCCAACGCGGTACGCCGCCTCGATGCCGGCGTGACGGACGAAGCCGCCCTCGCGCAGCATCTGCAGGGCGCGGTCCGGGTACGTGTCAGAACCCTGTCCGACGCACTCCCACAGGACCTCCTGCGCGAGATCCCGGTCGGTCATGGTGCGAAGCGTCGCGATGCGCTGCGCATCCGCATTGGCCTTCTCCGCCCGCAACAGGCTGACGGCCCGGTTGAACGCCATGCCTTCGTCGTCGCTCAGGCCGAAGACGGCGCTGGCGAGGGAGGCGATCTTCTCGGTGATGGCGGAATCGGGGAGTGCGTCGGCCATGCGTCGTCCTCGCGGGAAGTGGTGCGAGGAGTGCCGGGACAGCTTTGGCCGTGTGACCCGGCATGACGGGAGTGGACCCCGCCACCGGCAGCCGCGCCCTCTCCATGGGCACGTGGTCCGATTCTATGTGGAAACGCCGATTCGAGAAGACCGGTTCGACTTGACGCGGCGAGCGGCATCCCCAATTCTAAACCGGCCGCTAAGTCGCGGTGTCCTCCCGGTGGGAGGGCGAACCTAAAGCCGATGTCGTACGGCACACGGAACGGTCCTCCTCCCGCATGCGGGAGGGCAAACCCGTAACCGTCGTGGGTTCAAGTATAACTGAGACCTCCTCCCGGCTTCGGGAGGGCAGACAGGCCCCGGCGCGAAGCCGGGGCCTTCTTAGTTTCCGGGGAGCGCGCTATGCCGAGGCATGCGTGTCGTCCTCCGCCCCGTGCCCGAACATCCTGAAGCCGTCGGCACCGTCGATGGCGCCCCGCTGACATACGAGGGCCGCGTCCCGCATGTCGCCGGCCGCCCCGTCGAGCACGCCGTCATCGCCGAGGCGCTCTCCGATGCCGTTGAGGCGGCCGCCGGCGCGGTGTTCGGGGGTGACTACGTGAACCCGATGTCGCGGGCGACCGGCCTGAATCGGAGGACGGTTACGCGAGACCGGGTGCTCCGGAACGGGCTGCCGGGGTGGGCGCTCGCCTTCCTCGGGCGCGCCGCCGCCTACGAGCATCCCCGCGCCATGGGGTACATGCTGCAGGCCGCCGCCGAGATGTCCGAGCGGGGCGGTCTTGCGCAGGGCGACGCGCTCCCCGGCGTGCGCCCGCGGGACCGAGAGGATCTCGCCGTCCTCGCCCGGCTGGGGTTGGAGGAGTCCCTGGAGCTTGTGGCGGTCGCCCGGGACGCCAAGCGCCTGCCGGTTGTCGATAGGGAATAGGGGCGCTCTGCACAGGACCGATTGACGAGTTCTTAACGCCCGGCTGGTAGTGTCCTCTTCATATGCGTCAGTGGCTCCGCCCAGACGCGTGGTGACGGAGACACCCGATGACCGACCGCGTCCCCGCTTTTGGGGTCCCCCCGACTTTGCGCGAACTGCTCTGTGGCGCCGCCCCATATGGCGGTAGCGCTCACCGGGACCTGCTTTGCTACCTCGCCTACACCTGGTCGAGCCTGATCATCCAGGACCAGCGGACGCTCTGCGAAGACGTGGGCGCGTCCATGCCTATGGTCTTTCTGATCGAAGGGCTGTGGAAGTCGTGCATGCGGCTGAGGGACCGCAAGGCGGACGCCTGGGAGCCCGATTACGAGATTTTCCAGCAGAGCCTGACAGCCTTCTGGCTGGATCTCGGGCGGCTGCTCTACAAGCGTCCGGCGGAGGATTTTGAGGTCGACTGGCACGCCGGCGTGTCGAATCCCCTCGATGATCTCCACGGGCGGGTCACCCTCCATCTCGCCATGCTGGGGGACCCCGTCGCCATCGATGCCATGCCGGACCTGCTCTGGATGTACGCACGCCGGGCGCAGCCGGGCGAGGGATACGTCGAGCTCCACGCGGCCGCTATCGGGTGCGAGCTCGACGACGGTTCATACCGGCGGCAGTGGACAAGGGGGTACGACGGCCTCGTCGACATCCTAAGCCAGTGGCGCGAGCGCGGCATGGAGCCCATCGCCAACGCCGCCGCGCTCGCTCGTGGGCAGATCCGCGATGCCGTCGTCGAGGCCATGCAACCGCGACCCAAGCCCATGACGGTGCTCGCTGCGCTCCGCAAGGAGGCCGCCGAGGCCGAGCAAGTCCCTCCGGAGCCGGAAGGCCCTGGGCTTGTCGTCCTCGCGTCCGTTGGGCACCTGCCCGGCAATGTTAAGGACGGCGAGGCTAAGAATTCGAGTTCCCAGACCCCTCGCATCGAGTTCGCACCAATCGCCGGGCGGCGACTTCCCCTCGTCCCCGTACCGGATCTCGCTCGCGTGCAGCGCGTCCTGGCCGGCGAGTTCCCCGACGCCGCCGGCATCGTTGCGAGCATCCTCGCGCCGGTCGCAGGCCGTCCCTATGTGCGCCTGCCACGGATCCTCCTGCGAGGCGGACCCGGCACGGGCAAGTCCAGGCTCGCCCGGCGGTTGGGTGAGGAGCTCGGCCTGGACGTCACGGTCTACGGGTGCGCGTCCGTCTCAGACGGGTCTGTGATCGGGACCAGCAGAATGTGGGGGACGGGCCGAGCATCCGTTCCGCTGCAAGCCATCAAGCGCGCCGGTGCAGCCTCGGTGCTCGTCGTCCTCGACGAGATTTCGCGGGCGGGGACGAGGGCGGACAACGGGCGGCTGACGGACGGAATTTTGGCCCTCGCCGAGCCCGAGACCGCGCGAGCATATCACGATCCCTACCTGGAGTGCGCCGTCGACCTTTCGGCGGTCTCCTACATCGCCACGGCTAACTCGACAGATGGCCTGGACCCGGCCCTCCTGTCCCGATTCCGAGCCGTGGACATGCCTGCGCCGACGCTGGCCTCGCTGCCTGTGCTCGCGCGCGGTCTCGTCGCCGAGCTCCGTCGCGAGCGTGGCCTCGATGCCCGTTGGCTGCCCGACCTGACGCCCGAGGAGCTCGACCTCGTCGGGGAGCACTGGCGCGGCGGTTCCGTCCGGACGCTACAGGCCCTCGTCGAGTGCGCCCTGGACGGCCGCCATGCCGGCCCGGCGAACTGATGTAGGCGAGCATGAAGAAGCACGCCCCCGTCTTCGACTTCTTCCGGGATGCTCTTAAGGGCTACCGACTCTCCGGTGCCGTCGACTACCGCGTCGGCCCGGTCCTGGACGAGTACCTCGGCCACCTTGCCCGCTGCGTCGCCGACGGCGAGGTGACGGTCGCCGAGGGCCTCGTCCTCGGCAACCTCGTCGTGAAGTTCGCCAGCCGGTGCGCATCCCTCCCGGAAGCGCGCCGGGAGCGCCGGTGACGGACGTCTACCGGTGCCTCAGCCGGCGGACGACGCCCTGGTCGATCCGCGAGGGCGGCCGCGTCGTCGGGCATCGGGACAGCCTCGCGCTCCGGGACGTGTCGTTCCGCGTCTCGGCCGCCGGCGTCGCCCGCATCAGGCGGCGCTACCAGCGTGAGGTCGTAGCTCATGCCCAGGGCGCCCTCGCTGAATCTGGGCCCGTCCCCGACGACGCGGTGAGGGTCCGGTTCAACCCCTACGCCGCCGCGTCCTTCACCCTCCCCGACGGCAGCCCCATCAGCGCGGCCGCCGTCGTCCTGTTCCTCGCCGACGGCTCGTGCTGGGCCGTCCCCGTCCCCTCGGAGAGTCCCCATGCGTAGCGTCCTTATCGCCCTCGCGCTGATCAGCGCGGCAACCCCGGCCGCGGCTGAGCTCTGGCCAACCGCGTCGACGGGGTGGCGATTCGCGATGACGGTCCCGTCCGGGCCCGGCCGCCAACGCTACGGCTACGTCGACGCCGAGGCGCACCCGCCGGGCGGGTGGATCGTCACCGTCACCTGCGGCGAGGAGAGCACCACCGACGGGCGGGTCCTGTCCCGCTACGTCGGGAAGGGCACCAGCACGAGGGGAGCCTCGCCCGGCTTCGGCGGGCAGTGGGACTGGCGGGGCGGTCGGCTGGCCGGGTCGTTCGTGATCACCCAGTCCATGAAGCATCCCCACGAGCTTCGCTTGCCCGGCGAGTTCACGGCGCCGGAGTGCCCACGCAGGGGGATGGGCGACCTGTCGACGGGCGACTGACGCCCCGAACGAGAAGGGCCGGCTCCTCCTCGGGGCCGGCCCTGAAACGTAGCGAAGCGGGGTTCGCTACAGATTAGGTGTAGCGGTCACAGGCCCGGCAGGAGCGCCTGCGACGGCGGGCGGACGCAGTCGCAGGCGTAATGCACTATGCCTTGCCGTTGGTCTTGGTCATTGGGCGCGGCTTCCCATCGAACTGCCGCGGCGAGACGCCTTGGGCTGTCGACTTGGGAAATAAAGCTCTCGGCGGGGGGCATGATGAGGAAGCCCGAGGGCAATACTCGGCCTTCGCTTTCCCGTAGGCTCGGCAAGTGAGCCGTCGGGCGACCCAGGCGACGACATTGGCGATGACCGCGTCCGCCCGGACCTGCTTCACCGCCGAGAGGCCGCTCCGGTGGAAGTCAATCTGTTCCGCGATGTAGAGCGGTCTCAGCGTCAGCTCGAATGCGCGCAACTCCCTGGGGATCGCCACGGGTCTTATTAACCGAGAGGCCTATTGGGACTCGGGCGAGCGCCGTGACGCGTGCAGTGTTTCCTCGACGACCGCTTGGGTGGCCTGACCGAGGAGAGCGCAATGACCGACGATAAGCCGGATGACTGGCCATGGCCCGAACTAGTGAACTACGAACCAGACACGGGATCGCGCCCGCCGGCTGAGGGCTCTTTCGAGACCGTTTCTGAATGGATACGAATGGGCTTCCGGGCCCGGCGCAAAGGGTGGGCCCCTGGAATCTACGTGCGGGCCGTGCACTCAGAAGGCACTTTCGAGCACGAACCGCCGGACGTCATACACATCTGGGCTTACAAGCAATTTCCTGGCGGCGGCGTCATTCTGAAGCCGCGCGAATGGGTTTGGGCGCACCACGACGTCCTAGAGATGGATTGGGAGCGGATACTGCCCAGACCTGAACACGAGGAGGTTATTGAGGAGCGACGCCGCGAAAACGACATTGGATTCGCAATCTTTCGCATTAGCAACCGAGTTTGACGAGCGTCCTAAGTGAAGCTTCAAATCGTGTCGCCCTCTTTGTTTTTCCCCCTTGGTCGAGAGCCTGCCGCTCGGCTACGGCACCCTGTTATGGCCAACCTGCTAAAGTACCAGGTAGGTTGCTTGGAGCTGGCCGGCGGAATGGCGACGACCGTAGGGAGGCCGGCCGAGTTCAGAAGGTGGTCGATCTAGGCTGCCACGGTCGGAAGTTCATCGATCCGGGCAGTACAGCGCGGCGCGCGCAGGTCGAATTTGGTTGACCACTGCCGCTCCGGGACGAACCTAGCGCTGCCCGGGACGACGGCTCCCCGCCCAAACCGGCTATTGCGGGCAAAGAGAGCCCATCAGAGCAGCTCCGTGCTCTCGGTCGAGTTGCCCCAGCCCCGGGAACGCCCGCTGCGTACCCGCTAGGGCCAGCAGGTCCGTAGCGACGACCCCGGCCTTGAAATAGCGGTAGCCGTCCCTCCAGGTCTTCCGAACCCCGTGCAGGCAGGCCTTCACGAGCACGAGAGTGTCGTTTGATGCTTCCGGGAGGGTGACCATCGACGAGACCGACCGCTGCGGCCGGTCTCTGTCATGCTCGGAGGTATGGAAGAACACCGTCACGTGGTTGGTCCCGAAGCCGCTGACGCGAAGCTCTCGACGAGCCTCGCGACGTGGGAGGCGACCGCCTGCTCCACGGTCGCGAGGTCCCCGACGCGGTCGGAGAAGCTGCGGGTCACGGCACAGCCCTTCCGGGTCGGGGCGGCCAAGAGCAGGTTGGATTGCCGACCGAGCGCATCGACATCCCGGACGAGCAGAGCGCCACCGGCATCTATGCTGGAGCGGTCGTGAAGGAGGCCGCGCATCCGGCCGAGGCTAAGCTCTAATTGAATTTCCTGGGTGACGACGCGCGAGCGGTCTTCGCCCGCTATGGTTTCGGCCAATACCGGCCATGAGGACCGCGCACCATCGTTACGCTGGGCCGGTTCGCCTCATCGGCGGACCGGCGAGGCCTTCGGGCTGCGGGACAGGGCGCGGTTGAGCTTGCGCAAGGCGCGGTCGTCGCGAGTGCAGAGATCGTGGGCGAAGGCCTCCTCAAGATAGGCCGCCTCCGCCGACCGTTTCGTCCGGTCGGCGGCCTCGACCTCCGTTACCGCGCCGAGGACGAGGATTCCGACGAGACATCCGACACTCAGCCCCTGCACTGTCGGCCTCACTTCGCATAATGAAAGCCGGCCTGCTGCAACTCGGGCAGCGTGCCGACGGCGCCGGGGGTCAGGACGACGCCCGGAATGAGATGGTTCGTCAGCTCCGCCGCCAGCGCATCGTGCGAGAGCTTGTCCGGGTTCAGATCGCGCCGGATGAGCGTCCCCGCCTGTTCCCAGATTGCGTTGTGACACGAGAGGAACACGATGCCCCGGGCCATCAGCGCCGGGATAGTGTTGTTCTCCGGCGAGAACATCCCCGCCGGGTCTTGGTAGTTCGCGGCCTCCGTCTGAGCCGCTTTCTTCGGCACGATCAGCGTGTTGGTCTTAAACGCCTCGCCCGCGAGCTTGGTGAGTTGGTACTTGTCCCACATCGCTTGGTCGTAGAGAGCGACATTCGCCGATCCGTGGGTCGCCGAGGCGGCCAGAAAATTGGGATGCTTGAATGACCAGACCTGATTGTTCAGGGCATTGCGCATCAGGTTAAGCCAGGGCCCGCCGATGTCGGTGTTGTCCCAGACCTGGCGGGGGCCTCCCTTGTAGGCGATCACCTCCGAGAGGGCCTCCTGGTCCCAGAGATCCGGCCGGTCGAGGATCATCGGCACGGTCTTGAAATCCCGCCGACGCGGAGCCTTCGCCAAACGGTCTATGAGGTCCCGCAGGGTTCGGCTGCCATCGGGTAGGTCGGCGGTGGTGGCTGCCCCGGCGGGGCGCGCCTCCGCCAAGCCAGCGGCGAGGCCGGCGCCCAGGGCGAGCAGGCTGCGGCGTTCGAGGGTCATGATCGTGCTCCCAGGGGGCCAGTTGCGGTTCAGTGTGGCACGGTCCCGGCAGGAGGTGCCGCCGCACCGAGCGTCACGCCGTCCACGGCCTGACCGTAGAAATCGTAAGGGCTGTCGTGATGGGCCTTGCGGGTCGCCGCGAGATCGCCCGCGAAGCGCGGGTCCTGGGGACGCTCGCGGCTGTCGATATAGGCGGCAACGTCCCAGGCTTCGGCATCGGTGAGGCTGTTGCCCTGGCTCAGCGGCATGTTAGCCTTGATGAAACCCGCCGCGTTGACGACCGAACTCATCCCCGCGCCCCAATTGTAGGAGCGGCCCCCCCACAGTGGCGGGAACACAATCGTCCCGTCCGGGCTCGCCTGCCCGGCGCCGTCGCCACCGTGACAGAGGGCGCATTTCGCGGCGTAGACGTCTCGCCCATGGGCCAGATCGAGGCGCTTAGGCTTTGTGAGCTTCAGGTACCCCTGCCCGGGAAGCTTCACCCCTACGGGAGCCCCGTGGGCGAGAAAGGCGGCATAGGTCTCCAGCGCGACCAGGATGGGATCGCCCAGCGGGGGCTCCTTGCCATTCATGCTGTAGCGGAAGCAGCCCTGAAGCCGCTCGGCGAAGGTATTCACGTGTCCATTCTTCGCCCGGTAGGCCGGGTAGACGAGATAGGCCGCCCAGAGGGGAGCGGAATGACCGAGGCGGCCCCGGTCGAGGTGACAGTTCGC
Organism: Methylobacterium phyllostachyos; assembly: GCF_900103445.1. Classification (GTDB taxonomy): domain Bacteria; phylum Pseudomonadota; class Alphaproteobacteria; order Rhizobiales; family Beijerinckiaceae; genus Methylobacterium; species Methylobacterium phyllostachyos. Next base: position 408,440 of record NZ_FNHS01000001.1, read on the forward strand.
GCAGCGCAGATCGTTGCCGACGAAGGCCCGCGCCTCGGCGCCCGTGTCGCGAAAGATGCGCTCGCCCAGGCGAATGACCTTGCCGAAGTCGTCGTCGGGGATGGCGGAATCGGCCTGTGGCACGAAGGGCGGGGCGGTAGTCTCAGCCCCTACGAAACCGAGGGGCGTCAGGACCGCGAGGCCCCCCATCGCCGTTGCCAGCGCGAGACAGGCTGCGGACCGTCCGGTGAAGCGCGTCATAAGGTTCATCGGGCGCCTCCGATCGCCGTGGCAGGGAGAGCGGCGTAGTAAGCGGCGACGGCAGTGGCGTCGTCATCGCTTAGCCGGTCGGCGATCCCCTTCATCAGCCCAAGGGGATCGTTGCGGCGTGTCCCGGCTTTCCAGGCGGAGAGCTGCGCCGCGATATAGGCGGCCGGCTGGCCGGCCAGCGGCGGGAAGGCGGCGCCGACGCCCTGCCCAGCCGGGCCGTGGCATTGTGCGCAAGCGGGCAGTGCCTTCGTCCACTCACCAGTCTGCGCCAGCATTCGGCCGCGGTCGGATGCCGTGTCGTCTGGCTGGGGTGTCCCGTCGGGCGGCGGGGCGCGGAGCCCGGCATAAAAGACGGTCAACGCCCGCCGCTCCTCCGGTGCCAGGCCTTGGGCGATCGGACCCATTATCTCATTGTCCCGACTGCCGTCGGCGAAGCTGTCGAGTTCGTGTGCGAGGTAGCCCTCCGCGAGGCCTGAAAGGCGGGGAAACCCGCCCTCGGCATTTCCGCCCCAGGCATCCCCGTGGCACGAGGCACAGGCCGGCACGCCGGCCTGCGTTCCGTTCCGGGCGATTTCGCCACCGTCCATGGCGTGTGCCGGGCAGACAGCAGTACAGATCAACAGTCCGCCGAATGCGATGCGGACACTCATGCTCGCCGTCAGAGCCAACCTACGACTCATCGGAAGCACAGCGACGAGCGCAGAAAAGGCAAGGTGAGAAACTTTGAACGGCGGTGCACACATGCTGCCATCCTCGCCGTCCTGCTTAAGCCAAGCTTAAGGCGGCTGCCCCCGCCGAACAAGGAATAGTCACTCAGCACAACTTGACCTAATCACGGCGGTGCGCTGGCACCCCGGGCCGGAAGATGCACTCCGAGAACAACGGCACGAACATTCCTCTGGTCGAACGCGCCAACTTCCGCTCGACCTTCTCCGGAAGCGCGACAGCTGCCAAACCGGCAGAGGCTTCGGCCTCGCTATGGCAAAGGTAGGACTCGGCCCAATCGCGCAAGCGTGCCAACCAAGGGCCGAAGCGTCCTGAGGGGTGGCGTGCAGGATCACGGTTGCAATTGACCGACCGACACCCTTCACACCCCCTTGAGCAGCCACCGCAGCGGCAGGGCGACGGCGGTGAGGCTAACCACGCTCGTTGCCCAGATCAGGACGAACCAGCCTAGCTTGCGCATCAGTGGTACCCCGCTTCCGCCGTGACCTTGCCGCGGAACAGCCAGTACACGTAGGCCGTGTAGGCCAGGACCAAGGGCACCAGCACCGCCGCGCCGTAGAGCAGGAATGCCTGCGACTTCGGGTGCGTCGCCGCCTGCCAGATCGTGACGCTCGGCGGCACGATGTACGGCCACATGCTGATGCCGAGCCCGATATAGGACAGCAGGAAGAAACCCAGCGCGCAGAGGAAGGGCGTGACCTCCTCCCGTCGCTCCAGGGCATGGGCGAAGCGCCACGCCAGCAGCCCGACCAGGATCGGCACCGGCGCGCCGACGAACAGGCCGGGCAGGCCGAGCCAGCGGTCGCGGAAGGGCGCGCTGATCGCCAGCATCGTCGTTGAGACCACGGCGATGAGAACGAGCGTCGCCACCGCCAGGGGCTTCGCGAGGTTGTAGGCGCGGATCTGCAATTCGCCGGTGGTCTTCCCAATCAGCCAGCACGCCCCGAGCAGGCCGTAGCCCACGACGAGGGCGATCCCGGTCAGCACCGAGAACGGCGTCAGCCAGTCCCACCAGCCGCCCGCATAGGCGCGGCCGTCGATCCTGATGCCCTGGACGAAGGCCCCCAGCGCGATGCCCTGGAAGAAGGCGGCGACGTAGCTGCCCCAGGAGAAGGCCCGGTCCCACCAGAGCTGCCCGCGCGGCGTCGCCATGCGGAAGCGCATCTCGAAGGCCACGCCCCGGAACACCAGGGCGAGCAGCATCAGGATCAGCGGCATGTACAACGCCGGCAGGATCGTGGCGTAGGCCAGCGGAAACACCGCGAAGAGCCCGCCGCCGCCCAGCACCAGCCAAGTCTCGTTGCCGTCCCAGACGGGGGCGACGGAGTTCACCATCACGTCCCGCTCGGCCTTGCCGCGCACCGCCGGGAACAGGATGCCGAGGCCGAGGTCGAAACCGTCCATCGCCACGTAGAGGAACACGGCGGTGGCGATGAGGATCGCCCAGATGAGGGTGAGATCGAGGTCCATCGCGGGCTCTCCTCACTCGGCCGGCTGCAGGTGCGCGTCCCCCGCCAGGGCGGGCGCCGGGGTGATGCCCGCCGTGCGCACCGGCTGGCCGACGGGCGGGCCAGATTCGTGCGGGCGCGGCGTCTGGTTGAACAGGTGGAACAGGTACCAGATGCCCGCCCCGAACACCGCGAAGTACACCACCGCGAAGGCCGCCAGCGAGGCCGCCACGGCGGGCGCGGCGATGGGCGAGACGCTGTCGGCCGTGCGCAGCAGGCCGTAGACCGGGAAGGGCTGGCGGCCGGATTCCGTCACCACCCAGCCCGCCGTCACGGCGATCAGGCCGGACGGCCCCATCGCCACGGCGCAGCGGTGCAGCCAGGGCGTCTCGAACAGGCGGCCCTTGTACCGCAGGACGAGGGACCACAGGCCGAGGCCGATCATCAGCATTCCGAGCCCAACCATCACCCGGAAGGCCCAAAACACCAGCGGCAGGTTGGTCGGCCACGTGTCGCGCGGCAGGTCCTTCAGGCCGGTGACCTTCGCGTTCAGATCGTGCGCGAGATAGAGGCTCGCGAGGCCCGGAATGCCGATCTCGTACTTCGTCTCGGCGGCCTGCGCGTCCGGCCAGCCGAACAGGATCGAGGGCGCGCGGGTGACGCTGTCGAAGTGGCCCTCCATCGCCGCCACCTTGGCGGGCTGGTAGTGGTAGGTGTTGCCGCCGTGCAGGTCGCCGAGCACCAGTTGCACCGGGGCGACGATCGCCGCCATCCACATCGCCATGGAGAACATCAGCCGGGCGCGGGGATTGGTCCGGTCGCGCAGCAGGTGCCACGCGCCGACCGCGCCGACGATCATCGCCGTCGTCAGGTAGGCCGCCGTCACGGTGTGGGCGAAGCGGTAGGGGAAGGACGGGTTGAAGATCAAAGCCGTCCAGCTCTCCGGCACGAACCGGCCGTCACCGTCGAGCGAGTAGCCCGCGGGCGTCTGCATCCACGAGTTGGCCGAGAGGATCCAGAAGGCCGAGAGCAGCGTGCCGCCCGCGACGAGGCAGGTCGCCAGGAAGTGCAAGCGGGGGTCCACCCGCTCCATGCCGAACAGCATGACCCCGAGGAAGCCCGCCTCCAGGAAGAAGGCGGTCAGCACCTCGTAGCCGAGCAGCGGCCCGAGCACGGGAGCGGTCTTGTCCGAGAAGACCGACCAGTTGGTGCCGAACTGGTAGCTCATCACCAGCCCCGACACGACGCCCATGGCGAAGGCTACGGCGAAGACCTTCAGCCAGTAGCGGTAGGTGTCAAGATAGACTGGCTTGTCGGTGGCGAGCCAGAAGGCTTCCAGCACCGCGAGATAGCTCGCCAGCCCGATGGTGAAAGCCGGGAACAGGAAGTGCCAGACGACCGTGAAGGCGAACTGACTGCGGGCGAGGTCGAGCGCGCTCGGGAGATGGTTGGCCAGCATCCGTGGGCCCTGCCTTTGGCGGGAATGGGGACATCCGGGAGGCCCGCCATGGACCGTACCGAACCAAGCATGCCGCCGGAACGTCGCCCCGCCTTCATATGCCGCAGCTCGGGCGTGTCAATACAAATTTATGATGCGAAGACCTACTCGATATGAATTTGCATATTGACCGGCATCGTAGCGAGGTCCACGGTGCTAACGACACTGTTTAAACGACGAGCGTTGTTCCATGAGTATCGAAACCGACACCGATCCGCCCGTGCCGCCGCCCGCCTGCCCGCCGATCATCGGCGACGTCGCCCCGAACTTTCGCGCGCGGACGACGATGGGCCCGCGGACGCTCGCCTCGTATCGCGGACGCTGGCTGGTGTTCTTCTCCCACCCGGCCGACTTCACCCCCGTCTGCACCAGCGAGTTCGTCGCGTTCGCCCAGGCCTACGAGGCCTTTCGGGACATCGACTGCGACCTGCTCGCCCTGTCCGTCGACAGCCTTTCCTCCCACCTGGCCTGGAAGCACAGCATCGAGCAGCGTTTCGGCGTGCGGGTGCCATTCCCTATCGTCGAAGATCCCGCCATGGGCATTGCCCGGGCCTACGGCATGCTGCCGGCTGGCTCGACGTCGAGCGCCACCGTCCGGACCACGTTCGTCATCGATCCTGAAGGCATCGTGCGGGCGCTGGTCGCCTACCCGCTGACGGTGGGCCGCAGCATCGCCGAGATCCTTCGGCTGGTGCAGGCGCTCCAAGCCTGCGACGCATCGGACGTCTCGACGCCGGAGGGATGGCGACCCGGCGACCAGGTGCTCGTGAACCCGCCTCTGACGAGCGACGAGGTCGCCCAGCCAGGCGCTGCGGGGCAGGACTGGTACTATCGCTTGGGAAGCCTGTGATGGCCTCCGGCACGGACGAGGCGACGGCGATCCTGATCGCCGACCTGCTCAAGGTCGCCGCCAACCCGAACCGGCTGCGCATCCTGTATCTCCTGGCGGAGGGAGAGCGATCCGTCTCTGAGATCGAGCAGCAGCTCGGCATCCGCCAACCAACGCTGTCGCAGCAGCTCGGGGAGCTGCGCAACGCTGAGGTCGTGGCCACGCGGCGCGAGCACAAGGTGGTGTTCTACAGCCTGAGCGACGCCCGCATGCAGGCCCTCCTCGACGCGTTCGACGACATCCTGATCGCGGGCCGACTGCGGAGAAGCTTGCCCGCGCGAAGCCCCGATGCGCGAGCGCGGGCGCTCGGCCAAGCGGCGATGTTTGGTCAGGTCGGAGAACCTTGACGGGCGCTGTCGCTCCGTTCCTCGCGCCGCTCGCCGGCGCTGGCGCGCCGCTCCGAACACGTGCCTCACGGTCCGGAACCCTAGCTGTCGGCTGAGGGCATGCGATTGAGCCCGCATCGTCGACGCACAGCGAGCGGCGCCGGGACAAAGCCGGCGTCGCTTAGCTTCAGGCGGCTGCCTTCTCCGGCTTAGCCATCCATTCGCGTCCCTTGAGCATGGCCTTCCAGTAGATTGGAGGCAGCATCCGCTCCTTCAGGAGCCATGCGAGGTGGCTCGGCTTCGTCCCGTCGATCAGCCATGCGGGGAAGCTCGGCATGAGCTTGCCGCCGTAGCCGAACTCCGCGAGCAGGATCTTACCTCGCTCGACCGTGAGCGGACACGAGCCGTAGCCGTCGTAGGCGACCTCGGCCCCGCGCAGGTGGCCCATCTCGACGAGGAGGTTGTGGGCCACCACGGGCGCCTGCTTGCGCGCGGCGGCGGCGGTCTTGGCGTTGGGCGCGTTGCAGGCGTCGCCGAGCGCGTAGACCTCGGGGAAGCGACGGTGTCGCAGGCTCCCGGGGTCCACATCGACCCAGCCGGCGGCATCGGCCAGGGGCGAGACGCGGACGAAGTCGGGCGCCTGCTGCGGCGGGACGACGTGGATCATGTCGAAGCCGGTCTCAACCGTCTCGCTGCCGCCCTCCTCCGTCTTGCGCGAGAACCACGCGCGCCGGGCCGGACCGTCGATCCGGGTCAGGGTGTGATTGAAATTCAGGTTCGCGTCGTAGCGCTTCACGTAATTCATCAGGGCCGGGACGTATTCCTTCACGCCGAACAGGACTGGACCGGCATTGTAGAGCTCGACCGCGATGTCCCCGAGCCGCCCCTGCCGCAGCCAGTGGTCGGCGGAAAGGTACATCGCCTTCTGCGGGGCGCCGGCGCACTTGATCGGCATCGGCGGCTGCGTGAAGACGGCGCGGCCCGCCCGCAGGTTCCGCACGAGGTCCCAGGTGTAGGGGGCGAGGTCGTAGCGGTAGTTCGAGGTGACCCCGTTCCGCCCGAGGGTTTCGGCGAGCCCCTCGATGCCGGCCCAGTTCAGCTTGAGGCCGGGCGCGACCACGAGGCGGTCGTAGCGCACCACCCGGCACCCTTCCAAGATTACCGCCTTGCGCTCGGGCTCGAAGGCCGCAACCGCCGCCTTGATCCAGCGCACGCCGTTCGGGATCAGGGAAGCCATGGTCCTGGCCGTGGCGGCGGGCTCGAACACTCCGCCGCCGACCATCGTCCAGCCCGGCTGGTAATAGTGCACGTCCGCCGGATCGATGACGGCGATGTCGAGGTCGGGTTTGCGCGCCTTCAGGCTCGCCGCGACGGCGATGCCGCCGGCCCCGCCGCCGACGACGACCACACTGTGGAACTGGTCGGCGTGCTCAGTAGGAACCCGGCCGCCTGCCGCGATGCGCCGGACGACGCCGCTCAGATCGTATCCGGCCGCCTTGGTGGCAGCCAGGATGTCCGGAAGCGGCCGCGCAGCTGCCGCCTCGCCGAGCGCCCACAGCGTCGCGGAGCGGGTCCCGGTGCGGCAGAAGGCGAGCACCGGCTTCGGCAGGGCCGCGAGCTCGCCGCGGAAGGCCATCATATCCCCATCCGTCACCTTGCCCGACGTGACGGGTAGGTACCGCGCCTCCAGGCCGGCCGCACGCGCGGCGGCCTCCAACTCCGAGAAGCCCGGCTGGTCGCCGCCCTCGCCATCGGGGCGGTTGCAGATCACCGCCCGGAAGCCCGACTCGGCCGCCGCCGCGAGATCGGAGGGAGCGAGCTGACCCGTCACCGACAGGTCCGGGGAGAGGCGTTTGACGTCCATGGCTGGATCCTCATCTGATAGATTTATATTATGAGTTGCGATTTCTATAAATCATACGTTGACGTCCACTGCAAGAAGGTCCATCAGTGACGAAAGCGACGGTCTTTCATTTTGTTTTTTTATTAAATGAATGACAGTCGAGATCGGGGCTTGCCGGCCGCCGACCGGCTCGACCGGTCGTCGACAAGGCCCCTGGACGCGGAGGTCACCGCCGATGAATGCGCTTCCCGCCATCCTGTCCGGCTCAGGGGTCGGCTTCACGCTCGGACTCATCGGCGGCGGCGGCTCGATCCTGGCGACGCCGCTTCTGCTGTACGTGGTCGGCATGGCCCAGCCGCACCTCGCCATTGGAACCGGCGCGCTGGCGGTCGCGGCCAACGCGTTCCTGACCCTCGTCGGGCACGCCAGGTCCGGCAACGTGCGTTGGCGCTGCGCCGTCGTGTTCGCCGGAGTCGGCATCCTTGGCGCCCTCGTCGGCTCGACGTTCGGCAAGGCGGTCGACGGCCAGCGCCTGCTCTTCCTCTTCGCGATGCTGATGGTCGTCGTGGGCATCCACATGCTGCGGGGTCGCAAGGTTCAGAGTGGAACCTCGGAGCCTGTCGGATGCGGTCCGGTACCGAGTTGGAAGGTCGTGGCCGTCGCCTTCGCGGTCGGGGTCCTGTCGGGCTTCTTCGGGATCGGCGGCGGGTTCCTGATCGTGCCGGGCCTCGTCTTCGCCACCGGCATGCCGCTGATCACTGCGGTCGGCACCTCGCTGCTCGCCGTTGGTGCCTTCGGCCTCGCCACAGCAACGAATTACGCCCTGTCCGGAATGGTCGATTGGGCCGTCGCCGGGGAATTCATCGCCGGCGGCCTCGTCGGCGGTTTCTTGGGTATGCGGCTGGCCAACCGGCTCTCTGGCTACAAGGGCGCGCTCAACACGGTATTCGCCACCGTCATCTTCGGTGTCGCCGGCTACATGCTCTACCGCAACGCCGGCGCTTTCGCCGCGACGCCTTGACCGTCGCCGAGGCGGGCGCCCGGTGCCGCACCCGCTTCGGTGACCACCGGACGGCACCTTTCAGGAAAACCGCCATGACCCCCAATGTCGGTAGCATCGATCGCATCCTGCGCCTCGTCGTCGGCCTTCTGATCGCAGGCCTGGGCTACACGATGCTCGCCGGAGTCTGGGCCCTTGCCGCCGTCGGCATCGGCGCCGTGATGGCGTTGACCGCCCTCGTCGGGTTCTGCCCAGCCTACACGATCCTAGGGATCAACACCTGCCGACGCCGGCTTCCCGGCGCGTGACCCCACCCGTCCAAGGACGACCGACAGGAGACAAGCAATGACCGAAGCCCGTGGCCCCGAACCCGTCATCCAAGCCTTCTTCGACGAGCCCACCAACACGGTGAGCTACATCGTGGCCGATCCCGAGACGAAGCAGGCGGCCTTCATCGATCCGGTGCTCGACTACGATCACAACGGCGGCAGCGTCGACACTCGCTCCGTTGAGGCGATGCTGACGGCCGCCGACGAGGCGGGCTACACGGTGGTATGGACGCTGGAAACCCACGCGCACGCCGACCACCTCTCCGGCTCGCCCTACGTGAAGGCCAAGACCGGCGCAAAGATCGGCATCGGCGAGCACATCAAGGAGGTCCAGAAGATCTTTCGCCCGGTCTTCAACGCCACCGACTTGAGGACCGACGGCAGCGATTTCGACCACCTCTTCGTGGACGGCGAGACGTTCCGGATCGGCGACCTCACCGTCGAGGTGCTGTACACGCCGGGCCATACGCCCGCCGACATCTGCTACCGCATCGGCGGCCACGTCTTCGTCGGCGACACGCTGTTCATGCCCGATTTCGGTACCGCGCGGGCCGACTTCCCCGGCGGCGACGTGCGCACCCTCTATCACTCGATCCGCAAGCTACTGGCCCTGCCGCCGGAAACGGTGCTTCACCTCTGCCACGACTACAAGGCGCCTGGCCGCGACGTGTACGCCTGGGAGACCACGGTCGGCGAGCAGCGCGAGCGCAACGTCCACGTGAAGGAGGGCGTGAGCGAGGAGGAGTTCACCGCCATGCGCACCGCCCGGGACGCGACCCTGGCCGCGCCGCGCCTTCTGCTGCCGTCGATCCAGGTCAATATCCGCGCCGGCAAGTTCCCCCCGGCCGAGGCGAATGGCGTTCGTTACCTGACCATTCCGGTCAAACTGAAAGGCGGAGCGGAACTGGGTGTTTGACAGGGCTCATCGGTACTGGGCGTACCTGAGCCGATGATGGACCTCCTGCCTGCGCATCTCGTCCGGGCGGCCCTCGGCCTCGTGCTGGGTGCCGTGCTCGGGATGGTCGCGCGCCGGGGGCGGTTCTGTACGCTGGGCGCCATCGAAGATGCCGTCTATGCGCGCGACACGCGCCGCGCCCGGGCATGGCTGCTGGCGACCGGCATCGCCGTGCTGGGCACGCAGCTTCTGGAATCAGAATTCGGTCTCGACCTCGCCCGGTCGATCTATGCGGGGCCGCGCTTCGAATGGGGCGCGATGATCCTCGGCGGGACGATGTTCGGCTTTGGCATGGCGCTCGTCGGCACCTGCAGTTTCGGCGCGTTGTTGCGGCTCGGCGGGGGAGATCTGCGCGCTCTCCTCGTCCTCCTCGTGCTCGGCCTGTCGGCCTATATGGCGATCAGCGGCGTCACCGCTCTGCTGCGCGTGACGATCACCGAACCGCTGAGCCTCGATCTCGGCAGCCAGCGACTCGGGGCCTTGTTGAGGCTGGATCGGACCGGCCGCGTGACCTTCAGCGTCATTGCAGGCATCGGCCTCTGCCTCGTGGCACTGACGGGCAAAGACTTCCGTCGGACTCAGCGGCTCCTCATCGGCGCCATCGCCATCGGGGTAGTCATCGTCGCCGGGTGGTGGACGAACGGGAGCGCGGGCTTCGACGAGTTCGAAACCCGAGCAGTCGGCTCCTTCAGCTTCGCACGGCCTGTCGGCGATACCCTCCTCTATGCCATGCTCGCGAGCGGCACGCGGATCGATTTCGGCGTGGCCTCGGTCCTCGGCGTCGTGCTCGGGTCCTTCGCGGCGGCGCGCGCTGCGGGGGAATTTCACTGGGAGGCGCCCGATGATGCCCGCGAGGTAAAGCGCCACCTGCTCGGCGCCTTCCTGATGGGCACCGGCGGCGTCACGGCGCTGGGCTGCACCATCGGCCAGGGATTGAGCGGGCTTTCGACGCTGTCGGTCGGCTCGATACTCGCCCTCGGCGCGATCCTCGTCGGGGCTCGCGCGGGGCTCTACTACCTCGTGGACCGACACACCTGAGAGGCTTCGATGGTTACGGTGTCCGTCCGTTGCAGAATGCGCGGTGCAGGGCGGCGATGATCTCGCGAACCTCCGGCCGGGCCAGCGCATAATAGATGTTCTTGCCGTCGCGGCGGGCCTCGACGAGATCGTCGGCCCGTAGCCGCGCCAGTTGCTGGGACACGGCCGGTTGCCGCAGGTTCAGCAATTGCTCCAGTTCCGAGACCGAGCGCTCGCCCTCGACCAGCAGGCAGAGGATGACGAGGCGCGCCTCGTGCCCGAGGGCTTTGAGCAGCTCGCTGGCATCGCGGGCATTGGCCAGCAACAGATCCAGGTCGAGGCTGCTTGGGGCCTCGACGCTCGTCACCGGTTGCGCCTGTTGCAACGGCATCATCTCACCCTTTTCCTCGCCGCCCGAAGCCCGTCACGGGGATCCGGGGAGCCGTTCGAGCAACCGCTCGGCCCGCCCCCAGAAGAAATCCTCACCCGGATAGCCCTCGATCCGGTCGAGCTCGGACCCGTCTTCGACGAGGACGAATGTCGGTGTGTAGCGGATCGGGCGCTTGAGTGTGAGTCCGGGAGGAAGGCCTGCGTCGAGATCGACACGGCGCAACGGCGCCCGCTTCCCGACATCCGTCTTCGGGTAGATCGGTCCGATCTCCTTGTCCCAGGCCTTGCACCACGGGCAGCCGCGCCGCTCGAACTTGATCAGCTCCGCGGCCTCAACGATGCCGGGCCATAGGGCGAACCCCCACGCCCCCGCCATGACGGCTCGCCTCGTTCCCCGCATCGGTCTTCCCAAGCCCAGGACCACTGATCCTGATATAGCAAAAGACGAATGTGTTCGAGGGGCATCGGCGCAGCCGCCGGGATCGTGATCGCCCTCGGCGCGGAGCCGCCGTCGTCCGCGCGGCTTCAATGGCAGCCGGATGTCAGGAGGACTGGATTGCCAGGGGCAGGACAATCGCTCTACACATGCAGAAACTAGAATATTTGGAGGGGACGCCATGTCGACCCGGCGCCGGTTCCTGGCGGGTGCCCTCGCGCTCGGCCTGCCCTCCAGGGCCATGGCCCAAGCGATCCAGGGCGATGACGGCCTCTACCGAGAGCCCTGGTTCCTCGAAAGCTTCCTCGATCTCCCCGACGATCTGAAGTCCGCGCGGGAGCACGGCAAGCGCCTCGCCATCCTGTGGGAGCTGAAGGGCTGTCCCTTCTGCAAACAGATCCACCTCGTGAACTTCGCAGATCCGGCGACGAGCGCCTTCATCCGCGAGCGTTTCGAGATCCTGCAACTGAACTTCATCGGTTCGCGAGAGGTCACCGATTTCGACGGTCAGATCCTTCCCGAGAAGGCTTTCGCGGAGAAGTACGGCATCCGGTCCACGCCGACCATTCAGTTCTTTCCGGTGGAGGAGACGGCACTCGCGGGCAAGACGCCCCAGCAGCGCGAGGTCCTGCGAGTGCGGGGCTACGTGCCGCCGGAGGAGTTCCGCCGGACTTTCGCCTTCGTGGCCGAGCGTGCCGACGAGCGGACGACCCTGCAGGATTACCTCCGCTCGCCGGAGGCGGCGCAGCGGGGCTGACAGTCCCGCCGCGATAGTCAGCGGCCTCGCAATTCCAGCTTGACTTGAGAGCGATCCAGGTCAAACTTGCAATAATTCGCATATGTCGATGGGTTTGCCCGCCGGCAGAGCGAGCGGTTCGAGACGACCGCACCCGCCGCAAAGACGGCGCACCGAGGAAACGCCAGATGCGCAGGCCGATCACAGCCTTTGCGCTCGCGGGGCTTTGCGTCCTCGCGACCGCCGCCGGAGCCGAGACGGCTTCCACCGGGCTCGCCCCGTTCAAGATCGTCGCTATCGATGGCAGCGACTCAATCCCCGAGCCGCTCACCGACAAGCCGGGGGATGCGGCGGCCGGCGCGAAGGTCGTCGTGAACCGGCGCCAGGGCAATTGCCTCGGCTGCCATCAGGTCTCGTCGCTCAAGGGCGAATCTTTCCACGGCGAGGTCGGGCCCTCCCTCGATGGCGTCGCGGGCCGGTGGGACGCGGCCCACCTGCGGATGATCGTCGTCAACCCGAAGCACGTCTTCACCGAGGCGACCGTGATGCCGGCCTTCTACCGGATCGACGGCCTCAACCGCGTGCGCGCCGAATTTCAGGGCAAGCCGATCCTGACCGCGCAGCAGGTCGAGGACGTCGTCGCCTACCTCACGACCTTGAAGTGATCTCGCGGGCTGAAGGAGCCGCTTGCCATGACCTCTGCCAAGATCCCCGCAATGAGCCGCCGCCAAGCCCTGGCCTTCGGCACCGGCGCCATGGTGGCCACCGCCTTCGCTTTCCGCGCCGGCCCGGCCCTCGCGGCGAAGCCCGCGACCGATGAGGCCATCAAGGCCTTCACCCGCGGCAAGGAGCCGGTGAAGGGCAGGGTCAAGCTCGAACTCCCCGAGATCGCCGAGAACGGCAACACGGTGCCGATGACGGTGAGCGTCGACGGGCCGATGACGGCGGAAAGCTACGTCGAGGAGGTGATGATCGTCGCCGAGGGCAATCCGAACCCCGGCGTCATCAGCTTCCACTTCACGCCGTCGAGTGTCGCGGAGGCGAACACCCGGATCCGTCTCGCAGAGACCCAGAACGTCATCGCGGTCGCCCGCATGAACGACGGCTCGGTGTTCAGCGACGTCCGCCAGGTGAAGGTCACCATCGGCGGCTGCGGCGGCTAACCCATACGCGACAGCATCGAACGAGGACGGGAGGACCACATGGCCGACGTGAAGCCGCGGATCAAACTGGACAAGAAGGAGGTCGCCAAGGGCGGCATCATCGAGGTGAAGACGCTCGTCTCCCACACGATGGAGTCCGGCCAGCGCAAGGACAAGGACGGGAAGACGATCCCGCGCAAGATCCTGAACAAGTTCACCTGTGACCTGAACGGCAAGACGATCTTCAGCGCCGATATCGAGAGCGCAGTCTCCGCCAATCCCTACTTCCAGTTCAAGATCAAGCCCGAAGAATCCGGAGCGCTGACTTTTACCTGGGTCGATGACGACGGGTCGAAGATCCAGGCCACCGAGCAGATCAAGGTCGCCTGACGCGCGCCCGGGGCCGTTCGCCCCGGAGCGCCTCTCCCCGCCGCGCCGGAGCCCTCACCATGGTCCGCCCAACTCTCGCCCTTACAGCGCTCGCGCTCGTCGCGTTGGCCGTCGCGCCGCACGCGCAGGACATGCCGTCGGCGCCCGCCGCGAAGGAGCCGTCCGAGCGCCCGGCGTGGCAGGCGCACGGCATGAAGCCCCAGAACCCGGATTCTCCGTTCGAGGAAGTCGTCTCGGGCCTGTATTTCCGTTCCAAGGAAACGCAGGAGATGCAGGCCGACGACTTCAACAATCCGGGCTTCCTCGCCGTCGAGCAGGGCGAGGAACTCTGGTCGAAGGTCGATGGCACGGCCGGCAAGTCCTGCGCGAGCTGCCACAACGAGGCCTCGACCTCGATGAAGGGCGTCGCGGCTGCCTATCCGAAGTGGAACGAGAAGCTCGGGAAGCCAATCAATCTGGAGCAGCGGATCAACATCTGCCGCAGCGGCGCCCTGAAGGCCGAGCCTTACGTCTTCGGCTCGCCCGAACTCACGGCCATGACCACCTACATCCGCAACCAGTCCCGGGGGATGCCGGTCGCCGTGAAGGTGGACGGGCCGATGACGCCCTGGTTCGAGCGCGGTAAATCGCTGTACTACCAGCGGAACGGCCAGCTCGATCTCGCCTGCGCGAGCTGCCACGAAAAGAACCACGGCAAGTATCTCCGGGCCGATTTCCTCAGCCAGGGGCAGAGCAACGGCTTCCCCGTCTACCGCCTACGCGACCAGCGGCTGGTGCCGCTGCACGAGCGCATGGAGGGCTGCATGCAGGACGTCCGGGCCACGCCGTTCAAGCCGCTCTCCGACGAGTTCCTCGCCCTGGAGACCTACGTCGCGTGGCGCGGCCTCGGCCTTCCGGTCGAGACGCCCGCCGTGCGCAACTGAGGGTCGGATCGTCCCATGACCTCACGCCGCGACTTCCTGCAGATCGCCGCCGCCACCGCGGCCCTGGTGCCGACGGGCTGGACCCGCGCCTTCGCCCAGCAGCGCCTGACCCAGGACGACCTCCTGGCCTTCGAGCCGATGGGCAACGTCACCCTGGTCCATCTGACCGACATCCACGCGCAGTTGCGGCCCGTGCTGTTCCGCGAGCCCTCGACCAATCTCGGGGTGGGCGAGGCGCGCGGTCAGGTCCCCCACGTCACCGGACGCGCCTACCTCGACCTCTACGGCATCCCCGGCGGCTCGCCGCTGGCCTATGCGCTGACGCCGGAGGACTACGTCGCACTCGCCCGCAGCTACGGCCGGATGGGCGGCCTCGACCGGATCGCCACGGTGCTCGACGCGATCCGCGCCGAGCGCGGCGACAAGGTGCTGTTCCTCGACGGCGGCGACACTTGGCAGAACAGCTACACCTCGATGGTGAGCAAGGGCCAGGACATGGTCGACTGCATGGCGCTCATGAAGCCCGACGCCATGACCGGCCACTGGGAGTTCACCCTCGGCACCGAGCGGGTGAAGGAGATCGTGGACGGGCTCGGCTGCCCGTTCCTCGGCCAGAACGTCCGCGACGCCGAGTGGAACGAGCCGGCTTTCGAATCCACGAAGATGTTCGAGCGCGGCGGCGCGAAGGTCGCGGTGATCGGGCAAGCCTTCCCCTACACGCCCATCGCCAACCCGCGTTGGATGATTCCGAACTGGTCCTTCGGCATTCGTGAGGAGGATGTCCAGGCGAGCGTCGACAAGGCCCGGAAAGAGGGCGCCGACCTTGTCGTGCTGCTCTCCCACAACGGCTTCGACGTCGACCGCAAACTCGCCTCGCGAGTTAAGGGAATCGACGTCGTCCTGACCGGCCACACGCACGATGCGCTGCCGCAGGCGGTGAAAATCGGCAACACCCTGCTCATCGCCTCGGGCAGCCACGGCAAGTTCCTCACCCGTGTCGACCTCGACGTGCGGGACGGCGCCGTGAAGGGCTACCGCTCGAAGCTCATCCCGATCTTCTCCGATGTCATCGCCCCGCAGAAGGCGATGGCGGCCAAGATCCAGGCGATCCGTGCACCCCACGAGACGATGCTGAGCCAGGAACTCGGGCGGACCGAGGCCTTGCTCTACCGGCGCGGCAACTTCAACGGCACCCTCGATGACCTGATTTGCGATGCGCTCCTGTCCGAGCGCGAGGCCGACATCGCCCTCTCGCCCGGCTTCCGCTGGGGCACGACCCTCCTGCCCGGACAAGCGATCACCCACGAGGACGTCTACAACGCCACCGCCATCACCTACCCGGCGGCCTACCGGATGCCCATGACCGGCGCCCGGCTAAAGGAGGTGCTGGAGGACGTGGCCGACAACCTCTTCAACGCAGACCCGTACTACCAGCAGGGGGGCGACATGGTTCGGGTGGGGGGCGTGTCCTACGCCATCGACGTCGCCCGTCCGGCCGGCAGCCGCATCTCCGACCTCGCCCTGCTGCGCACCGGCAAACCCATCGAGGCCGGCAGTAGCTACACCGTGGCAGGCTGGGCGAGCGTCAACGAGGGGACCGAGGGTCCGCCGATCTGGGACGTCGTCGCCTCGCACATCAAGGCCAAGAAGACGGTGAACCCGACGCCCGCGCAGGTCACCGTCCGTGGCGCCTAGTAGTCTTCAAGATATTCACACATTGCCATACTTGAAACAGTTCGGAGAGACCGATGTCTGAACCGAAGCCGCGCCCCGATCCGTCCGGGCCGACCTCCCGCCGATCCTTCCTGCGCACCGGCCTCGCCTTGGGCGGAGCGGTCGGCGCCGGGGTGGGAACCGGCGCTTTCGCGGGCCGTGCGGCCGCCGCCGCGCCGGAGGCCAAGAACCTGCCGCCGAACGTGCCGGAATGGTCGCAATCCCTCGGTGACGGTGTCGTGAGCCGGCCCTATGGCCGCCCCTCGAAGTTCGAGGCGGACGTGATCCGCCGCGACGTTGAATGGCTGACCGCCTCTCGCCAGAGCTCGGTGAGCTTCACGCCGCTGCACCAGCTTGAGGGGATCATCACCCCCAACGGCCTCGGCTTCGAGCGCCACCATGGCGGCATCGCCGAGATCGACCCGGCCGAGCACCGGTTGATGATCCACGGCCTCGTTGAGAAGCCGCTGATGCTGACGCTGGAGGACATCAAGCGCTTCCCCCGCGTCAACCGGATCGCCTTCCTCGAATGCGCGGCCAATTCCGGCATGGAGTGGAAGGGTGCGCAGCTCAACGGCTGCCAGTTCACCCACGGCATGATCCACTGCGTCATGTACACGGGCGTGTCGCTCAAGCGCCTCCTCGAAGAGGCGGGTCTCAAGACGAGCGCCAAGTGGCTGCTGCCGGAGGGGGCGGACGCCGCGGCGATGACCCGCTCGGTGCCGATCGAGAAGGCGCTAGACGACGCCATCGTCGCCTACGCCATGAACGGCGAGGCGCTCTATCCCGAGCACGGCTACCCGCTGCGCCTCGTCCTGCCCGGCTGGCAGGGCAATATGTGGGTGAAGTGGCTGCGCCGGATCAAGGTCGGCGACGAGCCCTGGCACACCCGCGAGGAGACCTCGAAGTACACGGCCCTCATGCCGGACGGACAGGCGCGGCGCTTCACATGGGCCATGGACGCGAAGTCCGTGATCACCAATCCAAGCCCGCAGGCGCCGATCCACGGCAAGGGCTTCACCGTGCTCTCGGGCCTCGCTTGGTCGGGACGCGGGGCGATCAAGGGCGTGGACGTCTCCCTCGATGGCGGCCGCAACTGGCGCGCCGCCCGCCTCGACGGTCCGGTCCTCGATAAGGCGCTGACGCGCTTTTATTACGAGTTCGACTGGAACGGTGAGCCGCTGCTGCTCCAGTCCCGCGCCAGGGACGAGACCGGCTATGTGCAGCCGACCAAGGCGGCTTTGCGCCAGCATCGCGGCCTGAACTCGATCTACCACAACAACGGCATCCAGACCTGGCACGTGCTGCCCAGCGGGGAGATCGAGAATGTCGAGGTCGCGTAACCTCATTCCGGCCGCGCTCGCAGCCGCCCTCCTGGCCGCGACGCCGGTGGCGGCCGAGCGCCTCAATATCGGCCGCGCGGCAACGCCCGAGGAAATCAAGGGCTGGGACATCGACGTGCGGCCGGACGGCCAGGGGCTTCCGGTCGGCAAGGGCACGGCGGCGCTGGGCGAGACCATATTCCAGGAGCGTTGCGCCAGCTGCCACGGCGAGTTCGGCGAAGGCGCGGGCCGGTGGCCGGAACTCGCGGGCGGATCCGGGACCTTGAAGTCGGAAAACCCGGTCAAGACCATCGGGTCCTACTGGCCCTATGTCTCGACGGTCTTCGACTTCGTGCACCGGGCGATGCCGTTCGGCGCGGCCCAGACCCTGACGCCGGATGAGACCTACTCGGTCACGGCCTATCTCCTCTATCTCAACGACATCCTGAAGGATCAGGATTTCGAGGTGAACGAGAAGAACCTCGCCAGCATCCGCCTGCCGAACGAGAAGAACTTCTTCATGGACGATCGCCAGACGGCGGAGAAGGAGTTCTGGACGGCCAAGCCCTGCATGACGAACTGCCTGCCCAAAGAGGCGACGATTACGAGCCATGCGCGCATCCTCGACGTGACGCCCGACAAGGCCCCCGACTCCGCGAAGAAGGCGCCGCCAGTCCAATGACGACTGGCGCCGCCGTCCCCGGATCGCGCTGCGACAGGCGTCTCTTCATGGCGGGACTCGCGGCGGGTCTCGCGGGCGCGTGGCCGACCGGCCGCGCGTCCGCCAACCCGGCGGCGGCGTTGACGGTCGGCGGCGCCTCCGTGGAGACGGCGAGCGACGGCACGCTGTCCTCCTCCCTCGCCTTCATGCTGCCCGATACGCCGCGCGACGAGATGCAGGCCGTCTTCAGGGCCGAGGGCCAGCGCGCGGAGGCCGCGCCGATCCCGACGAACGCGAGCCTCGTGCGGATCGGCTCTGAGATCATCCTGATCGATGCCGGCTCGGGCAACTCCTTCCAGCCGACGGCGGGCAAGCTCGGAGAGACATTGGAGAGCCGGAATATTTCGCGCGAGGCGATCACCCAGGTCGTGTTCACGCACGCGCATCCCGATCATCTCTGGGGCGCGATCGACGATTTCGACGACAGCGAACGGTTTCCCAATGCCCGCTACGTGGTGCCGGCGGCGGAATGGGATTTTTGGACCCGCGACGACGTCGAGACCCTGGTGCCCGACTGGCTGAAGGGTCTCTCCGTGGGCTCGCGACGGACCCTGCGCCGCCTTGAGGCGAAGGTGGAGCGCCGCAGGCCCGGCGAGAGCATCGCCCCCGGCCTCACTTACGTCGCGACGCCGGGGCATACACCCGGCCACGCCTCCGTACTCGTCGAAGCGGGACGGGATCAGGTACTGATCGGCGGAGATGCCCTGAGCCATGCAGTTCTGTCGTTCCGGCGTCCCGCCTGGGCGTTCGGAAGCGATCTCGACCGCGACCTCGCTTCCCGCACCCGCCTGACCCTGCTGGACCGGTTGGCGAACGAGCGGATGACGCTCGTTGGCTTTCATCTCCCGGGCTCGGGCGTCGGACATGTCGAGCGTGCCGGCGACAGCTATCGATTCCTGCAGACCTGACGAGACGGCTCCAAGAGGAGCGCGCGTCTCGGATCAGGATCGTTCGACAACGGAGGCGACGAGATGATGCTGTCGCGCAGGGGCGTGTCCGGATTGGCCGCGCTGCTGGCTGGGCTCGGAGCGAGCAGGGCCACGGCGGCTCCGGCAACCGGCCCGAAGACCCACCGGGTCGCGATGCAGGTCAGTTCCCGCGAGGGCGGCGTGTTCGATCTCGCCCTCAACAATGCGGTCAACCTCGCGCGCGAATACAGCGAGCAGGCCGAGGAACTGGAAGTCGAGATCGTCGCCTATGGCCCAGGCCTGCACATGCTGCGGGCCGACACATCGCCCGTGACGGCGAGGATCCATTCCATCAGCGAGAGCGTGCCGGGGATCGTCCTCTCGGCCTGCGGCAACACCATCAAGGCCATGGAGAAGGCCGAGGGGCATTCGCTGGAATTGCTGCCCCACGTCGGCATCGTTCCGGCGGGGGCGGTCCGTCTCGTGACCCTTCAGGAAGCAGGATGGAGCTACCTGCGCGTTTAACTGGGTCCGGTGGGGCGACGAACTCGTCTCAGCGGATGACGAGCGCCTCGATCCAGCGGGCGCCTGGAACAATGTCCGCACGGGCAGCCTGATCGAACGGGGGCACGGAGGGATCCTGAGGCGGGGCCGCGATGTCGTTGAGATCCACCGCCATCGGCCTTCCAACCAGCCCGTCCTCCGTTTTCTGAAGAGCGTAGTAGAGGCCGTTGCTCAACTTGGCTCCGTAGTCGGCCGGCGCCTTGTAGAGGAAGAGCAGGGCGTGCTCCAGCCACGCATAATCGCCCGGCCGGACCGTTCCCGGGTTCGCGTAGGGATAGGGAACGTGGCACTGGACCTCGGGCCCCTCGACGCATTTGAACTCGCGCATCGACAGGAAGAAGTCCTTGAACTTCGTCCGGTCGAGGGTGACGACGAACCGCGTGGCGTCCGGCCCTGGGGTGAACGTCACGGTGCCGATTGGAATGGACGTACCGTCGCGAGTGCGTAGCTCAAGCTGCTTCGTGCCGACCAATTCCCAAGCCTGCGCCGGACCTGCAATCCCGAGAAGGATGGCAGCGTAGAGCAGGCAGGTTCGAAGACGGTAGGGTCGCATGGGGCGGGCTTTGGAGGCAGACGCTATCGAGGTCACAGGCGGGTCGTCAGGTTGGTGAGCCAAGCCGGCGAAGCGTTGACCAGGACGGTCTCCGCGGCCTTGTCGTAGCCCGTGGCGATCATCAGGCCGGTGGCCACGAGGATGGCGCCCAGGGCGACCTTCAGCCCCTTGCCGAGCCCCATCATCCGGTCGCGCCAGCGTATCAGCAGCTCGCGGGACAGCGTGCCGAGGAGCAGGAGTGGCAGGGCGGCGCCGAGGCCGAACAGAAGCATCGTCGTTGCCACCGAACCCAGGTCTCGCCCCTGCGAGGCGAGGAGGGACGCGGCCCCGAGGGTCGGCCCGACGCAGGGGCTCCAGACCGCGCCGAGCAGCAAGCCCGACGCCGAACTGTCCCAGAAGCCCGGTGGTCGAGAAGCCACCGAACCGGCTCTCGGTCCAGTTGCTCACCGGGCCGGCGGCCACAGCAAGCCGGGTCTGGGCGGCCGGAACCATCAGGACGAGCCCGATCAGGACCAGCATGATGGCCGCCACGGTGCGGAAGACATCGGCGTCGAGGCCGAGGGCGAACCCTACGGTCGCTACGAACAGCCCGATGGCCACGAAGGACACCGCGAGGCCGGCGGCCAGGGCAGCGGGGCCGAGCCTGTGTTTCGATGCCGCCGCGCCCAGGACCAGCGGCAGCAAGGGCAACACGCAGGGCGACATCACCGAGAGGATGCCGGCGAGGAACGCGAGGCCGAACGTCGTGGCCATGGCCGACCTACAAAGCCTTCTCGACGGCGCCCTCGATCCACTCCGGCTGGGTGTCGCCGACCGAGCGCCCCGTCTCCTTCTCACCCTTGAAGGTGATCAGGGTGCTCTGCGTCGTCACACCGAACCGCTTCAGCACGTCTTTGCGGCTGTCGAAATCGACGTCGAACACCTGCAGGTCCTTGAACCGGGGTTGGGCTTCCAGCTTAGCGAGGATCGGCTTCTGCGACGCGCAGACGGTGCACCAGGGCGCGGTGACATGGACGAGGATCGGCTTGCCCGCCTTCTGGGCCGCCTCAAAGGCTTCAGGGGTGAAGACGGCCTCGGCGGCATTCGCAGCGGTACCGAACAGAAGGGGAGCGGCGGCCAGGGCGCCGAGCAGGAAGCGACGGGTGGTCATGGGCTGTCTGGGTCCTTGTGATGGGTCGAGGCTTACGGGCGGCTCAATTGGTTGCCTGGGTGACGGCGCGGTCGACGTTCACGCGCTCGGCCCAGTCCTTGGCCTCGGACTGACCCTTGAGGTCGATCAGCCGGGCACCGCTGACGTCGACGTTCTTAAAGTCTGCTCCTGTGACCGTGGCGCCGGTCAGGTTGGCCCCGGACAGGTCCGAGCCCATCAACACCACGTCGGTGAGATCAGCATCCTTCAAGTTGGCGTATTCGAGCCGCGACCGGCCGAGGTTGGCACCCTTCAGGTTGGCGCCGGAGAGGTTCACCGACACGAACACGGCCCGCATCAGGCCCATGGACTGGTTCTTGATGTCGGCGCCGCCCCTCAGGTCGACCAGTGTGGCGCCGCTCATGTTGGCGCCCTTGAAGTCGCCAATGGGCATGGACCGGCTGAGGTCCGCGCCGCTGAGGTTGGCGTCGCGGGCGGTGATGCCGAACATTTTCGTGTCCACGAGCTTGGCGCCGGACAGGTCGGCCTTCAGCAGCCATGCCTGTTCGAGGTTCGCGCCGCTGAGGTCGGCGCCGCGCAAATTGACCTTGTTCAGGCGGGCGGTCCGCAGGTTTGCGCCCCGGAGGTTCAGCCCGGAGAGGTCGAGGCCAGACAGGGACTTGTCGTGCAGGTCGACCGGCTTGCCGTCCGCGGCCTTGATCAGCGCCTCGACGTCGGCGCGGCTCATCTCGGCCTTGGTCATGGCAGGCGAGGACATGTCGGCCCCGAGCAGGAGGTCCTGTTCGGCCGCGGCGGGGCCGGCGGCGAGTACGGCGAGCATGAAGCTCAGGGCGAGGCGGCGCATCGGTTCACTCCCGGTGGGCGCCGCGCATGGCGGATGCCCTTATCGTGTTCTTTGTGATGCGATGCTATGCCGGGCCGCTGCACCCGGTCGGTGACCCAGGTCACACAAGTCCGGCGCGGCGGGAGAAAAACGCAACGCGAGCCGGACGATCAGCCCGTCGTCATGGCCGGGGGGACTACGCCGCCATGACGGATGCCCAGAAGGTCGAGCGATGGATCGACCGGTTTCCGCTCCTGCAGGCGCTCAGCCCAGCGCACCTCCAGATCGCCCGGGGAACTGTGCATTTTCCGGTACTGGACGCGGGCGCCATCGCCTACGAACTCGATGGCGAGTGCGCCAACTACCTGATGTGTCTGGAGGGCCGTACGCGCATCTTCCGGATGTCTGAAGGCGGGCGCGAGGTGCTGATCTACAAAGTCGGGCCGGGCGGCACCTGCGCCCTGACCACACAGTGCCTCCTCTCCGGCGGCAACTTTCCGGCGCAAAGCATCGCCGAGGAGCGGACCGAACTGGCGGCTCTGCCGGTGAGCACGTTCCAACACCTGATGGGCGAGAGCGCCGCGTTCCGCAGCTTCGTCATGGATGACTATACGCGGTTGATGTCCGGCCTATTCACGCTGATCGACGAGGTCGCGTTTGCCCCGCTCAAGCAGCGCCTCGCGCAACGGCTTCTGGCCGAGGCGGACCCGCGTGGGGTGGCCTCGGTAACCCATCAGAAGCTCGCGGATGACATCGGCAGCGTGCGCGAGGTCGTGAGCCGCATCCTGGGGCAATGGGCCGAGGCCGGCCTGATCGAGGTCCGGCGCGGCGCGGTCGAGATCGTCGACCGCCCAAACTTGGAGGCCGCCGGTCGCAAGTGACCTGCGGCCTGTCGGCTTGCCAGTCCCGATCAGGCTGGCTCGACGGTGCCGCCGGCCTTCGCCATCGCGGGGAAGCCGCCCGCGACATGGGCGACCGGTCCGAGGCCCATGTCGTTCAGGGTCTTGGCTGCCAGGGCCGAACGGTTGCCGGAGCCGCAGTAGAGCACCAGGCACTTGCCTTCGCCGAGCTCGGCCCGGTGGGTCGGGCTCGCGGGGTCGGCCTGGAACTCCAGGAAGCCGCGGGGCACGTGGACGGCGCCGGCGATCCTGCCGGTCTTGGCCAACTCCTCGCCCTCGCGCACGTCGACGAGCACCGAGCCCGGCTGGCCCAGGCGCGCCAGCGCCTCCGCGGCCGACAGGGTCTCCACCTCCCGGTTGGCCTGCGCCACCAGGTCCTTCGCGCTGATCGTGGTCATGGTCACCTCCGTCAATCGCCCCACGCCGCACCGTCGAGGGCGTCGAGGGGGATCTTCAGGTATCGGCGGCCGTTCGCCTCGGGCTCGGGCAGGCGCCCGCCGCGGATGTTCACCTGCAGGGAATGCAGGATGAGCTTCGGCATCGGCAGTTCGCGGTCGCGGGCCTCGCGCATCGCCACGAATGCGTCCTCGGTCGGTGTCTCGACGAGGTGCGGGTTCTCGCTCCGCTGCCGGGCGACCGTGCTCTCCCAGGCCGCCGCCCGGCCGCCCGGGCGGTAGTCGTGCCCGGTGAACAGCCGCGTGTCGTCCGGCAGGGCCATGATGCGCCGGATGCTGCGCCACAGCGCGTGCGCGTTGCCGCCGGGGAAGTCGGCCCGCGCCGAGCCGCTGTCGGGCATGAACAGGGTGTCGTGAATGAAGGCGGCGGCGCCGATCCGATAGGCGATGGAGGCCAGGGTGTGGCCCGGCGTGAACATCACCTCGACGTCGAGGTCGCCGATCCGGAAGCGCTCGCCGTCGGCGAAGAGCCGGGACCACTGCGAACCGTCCGTCCGGAACGTGTCCGGCAGGTTGTACAGCCCCTTCCAGAGCCGCTGCACGTCGATGACCTTCTCGCCGATGGCGGTCGGGACGCCCGTCCGGTCGTGGAGGTAACCTGCCGCCGAGAAGTGGTCGGCGTGCGGGTGCGTGTCGAGGATCCACTCCAACTCGTAGCCCTCCCGCTCGATATGGGCGAGCAGGGCATCGGCGGAGCGGGTCGCGGTCGCGCCGGACTTCGGGTCGAAGTCGAGGACCGGGTCGATGATCGCGCAGCGCTTCGTCGCGGGGTCCGCGACGACGTACTGGATGCTCCCGGTCGGCTCGTCGTGGAAGCCGGTCACGATGGGATGCCCGCGCAGGGCTCCGGCGGTCTGGTTCGACATGGATCTCCTCCTGTCCGGGATCAGGCGCTCAGGCCGAGGAGCGGCAGGGCCCCGCGGGCGACGACGCACAGGCCGACCAGGATGACGAGGCCGGCGAAGGTGACGGTCAGGGCGCGCTTGCGCCCGGCGAGGCGCTGGCCGAGCCTCGATCCGACGAGGCCCCCGAGCACGCCCCCCAGGATGAACAGCCCGGCGAGCGGCCAGTCGATCAGGCCGGAGGCGGCGTAGCTCGCTGCGGTCGCCGCCCCGAAGGCGCTGACCGCGACCAGCGAGGTGCCGATGGCCATGGGCAGCGGCATCGCCGTCGCCAGCATCAGGCCCGGCACGATCAGGAATCCCCCGCCGATGCCGAAGAAGCCGGAGAACAGGCCGACCGCGAGGCCGATGCCGAGCAGCCAGGGCAGGAGCACCGGCGCGCTGGCCTTGGTCAGGCGCACGTCCGGGTCGCCCTCGCCGCGTCGCTTGCGCAGCATCAGGCCGCCGACCACGAGCATGACGACCCCGAACAGGGCGAGCAGGCTCTTCCCGTCGACCGCCTTGGCGGCCGCCGAGCCGACGAGCGCGCCAAGGACCCCGGCGAGCGAGAACGCCGCCGCGCAACGCCACTTCACGTTCCCGGCCCGCCATTGCGGGACCAGGTTGCCCGCCGCGCTGACCGAGACCGCCAGGGCGCTGGTCCCGATGGCGACGTGGGGCGAGGACACGCCGACCACGTAGGTCAGCAGTGGGACCGCGAGGATCGAGCCGCCCCCGCCGACGAGGCCGAGGATCACGCCCACGACCCCGCCCGAGCCGGCGGCGAGGCCGGATGTGAGGGGGCCGGGCATCATGTGTCGGCTCCCAGCGCGGCGGTCGGCTTCAGGCGCGCCGCCGGTACCAGGCGGAACAGCAGCATGCCGGCGACCATCGCCGCCACGAAGGTCACGGCCTCGGCCGGGGCCAGCGTCAGGATGGTGAGGGCGGGCCCGGGGCAGAGGCCGGCCAAGCCCCATCCGAGGCCGAAGATCGCGGCCCCGGCGAACAGGCGTCCGTCGAGGTCGCGCCGGGTCGGGACGTCGAGCCTGGGCGCGAGCAAAGGCCGTCCGCGCCGCCTCGCCAAGCGGTAGCCGGCGGCCGAGATTGCGACGGCGCCCGCCATGACGAGGGCGAGGCTCGGGTCCCAGCGTCCGGTCACGTCGAGGAAGGCGAGGACCTTGGCCGGGTCGGCCATGCCCGAGACGAGGAGGCCGAGGCCGAACAGGAGGCCGACGGCGAAGGCGGAGGCGGTCTTGGCCATGGCTCAGGCTCCGACGAGATGGCGCATGACGAGGACGGTCAGGACGGCGACGGTCATGAAGATGCCGGTCGCGGCCAGCGAGCGGGGCGAGCCGCGGCCGATGCCGCAGACTCCGTGGCCGCTGGTGCAGCCTGAGCCGAGGCGCGCGCCGAACCCGACCAGCAGGCCCGCGAGGATCAGCAGCGGGAATGACGCCTCGACCGTCACCGGCGGAAGGCTGCCTTCCAGGCCGGCATAGGCGAGTGGTGCGAGGACGAGGCCTGCCACGAAGGCCGCCCGCCAAGCGGTCTCACGCGAGGGCGGGGCCAGGATGCCGCCGAGGATGCCGCTGATGCCGGCGATGCGTCCGTTGAGGATGAGCAGCAGCGAGGCGGACCCGCCGATCATCGCTCCGCCGAGAATTGCGCTGACGGGGGTGAAGCCTTCCATCTCAATCTGTCCCGGAGTGCGGTCCGGGGAGCGCCCGGTCCGGCCGCGGGGACCACTGCCCCACGCAAAACATTAGATGACACTCAATTAGCACTTTCTAATGTAATGACAAGTGGAAAGATGGTCCGGCGGACAAGCGCCTCAGAGTCAGGTGCGGCGGCACACGATCAGGTCTTCGCGGTCGATTGCCGAAGCGGTGTAAGGCCTCAGGGGTGGATGTATGCGAACCCCATGGCCTGCAGGCGCGCCAGTTCGGCGACGCCGCTCGGCACGAGGTCGTCCTCGCCGACGCCGTACAGGGTGGTGCGGTCTATCTTCCGCTCGCGCAGGGTGTTGGCGCAGACCAGGAACCGCACACCCATCCCCTTGAGGGCGTCGATGCGGCCGGCGAGTTCTTTGTCGTTCGCGGCCGACTGGAAGAGGCCGACGCCGTCACCGAGGCTCACCACGCGGATCTCGACATGCGCCTTGCCCACGGCCTCGACGTGGTTGCGCAGGTTGGCGAGCAGGCGCTTGAAGTAGGCTGCTTCGTCCGGACCGCTTCCGCCATTGTGGTAGACCACCTTCTGGTCGGCGTAGTAGCCGGCCGGCGCCTCCGAGCCGGCACGAACCGTTCCGATGCCCATCGTCGCGAGGACGACCGCCAGCGCCAGGCTCCTAAAGACCGTCGTCATCCGCCACTCCGTCGTCCGTCAGGGGTTCGGGCGCCTCCGAGGCGCCGCGGGATAGGTCGTCGAGGCGCGCACGGTCGAGGCTGCCGGTCGTCTCCGGCGCCGCCGGCCGCGCGGCCTGGGCGGTGCCGTGCGACCCAAGCACGACGACCTTCGTGCCCGTAGGTACGCGGCGGTGCAGGTCGATCACGTCCTGGTTGAGCATGCGGATGCACCCCGAGGACACCGCCTCGCCGATGCTCCAGGGCTCGGTGGTGCCGTGGATGCGGTAGAGCGTATCCTTGCCGTCCTTGAACAGGTAGAGCGCGCGGGCCCCGAGGGGATTGCGTGCGCCACCTGGCATCCCGCCGGCCCAGCGCCCGTTCCGCTCCGGGTCACGCCTGAGCATGTCGGGGGTCGGCGTCCAGCGCGGCCAGGACGCCTTGCGGGCGACAGTCGCCTCCCCGGTGAACTCGAAGCCGGCCTTGCCCACGCCGACCCCGTAGCGCATGGCCTTGCCGCCCTCCATGACGAGGTAGAGGAAGCGCCGATAGGGGTCGATCACCAGGGTGCCGGGCGGCTGTCGGGTCGGATAGTCCACGACCTGGCGGACGTTGCGGGCCCTGAGGTCGCGCGGCTCGACCGCATCGACCGGGAACGGCTCGTCCGTGATGGCCGCGTAGCGGCGGACGGCATCGGACGGGAGGCGCGCCCCCGCCCCGGCGACCGGGCCGGGGGCGCCCATCGAGGCCGAGCAGGCTCCGACCCCCGCGGCGAGCGCGAGGAGCGCCGTTAGGCGCATCACCCGCCGCATCACGAGCGGCCCTTGGCGCGTGCCTGGGCCACCGCCTGCTTGAAGCCGTCGTAGTCGAGGGCGGCCGCGACCTTGAGCGGGCCGATCAGGAAGACCGGCGTCCCCTGCAGGCCGAGGGCGTCCGCCTGGTCGAGGTTGCGCTGGAGCAGGGCGGCGATCTCGCCCTGGTGGGACGACCGGTCCGCCTCCAGCCGGGCCATGTCGACGCCCGAGGCGGAGACCGCCTCCAGCATCCGCTCCTTCGGGATCTTGCGGCCGGGGATGCCCATCAGCGCGCGATGCACGTCGTCGTAGCGGCCCTGGTACCGCGCCGCGAGGGCGAGCTGGGCGCCGTAGACGGAGGCGTCGCCGAGAATCGGCCAATCCTTGTGGACGAGGCGGATGCGCCCGTCCGACTTCACCAGCCGGAGAAGGTCGGGCTCGGCCTTCTTGCAGAAGGGGCAGTTGTAATCGAGGAAGGCGACGATGGTCAGGTCGCCCTTCGGGTTGCCCGAGACCGGCGCCTCCGGGTCATTGAGGATGGCGTTCGGGTCGATGCCCTGGGCGAAGGCCTCTTCCGTGTGCGGCGATAGCAGGGCGGGCGCGAGGGCGACGGCGGGGATTAGGGCGAGCAGGGTCCGGCGGTGCATGACGGTCTCCGTGGGTATGGGTGGCTCGGAAGAGGCAGTTCAGGCTCCGACGAGGGCGAGGCGGCGCTTCAGGTCCTCGACCGTGAGTTCGCCCTCGGTGCGGGCCTCCCGGACCTCGCCGCCGTCGGGACGCATCAGGATGAGGGTCGGCGGGCCGACCACCTCGAAGCGACGCATCAGGGCGCGGGTGGCGTCGTCGTCACGGGTGACGTCGGCCCGGATGACCGAGACGGCCTTGAGCCTCTCCCGGATGCCGGCGTCCGCCAGGACCGTCCGCTCGTTCGTCTTGCAGACGGTGCACCAGTCGGCGGCGAACTCGACAAGCACCGGCTTGCCCTCAGCTCGGGCCGCCAGGAGGGCCGCCTCGAAGGCGGTGAGCGTGGAGACCGTCCGCGCCTCGGCGATGTGGCCCGGATGCGACGGGGCGAGGCCGGCAAGCGGCCGCAGCGGGTCGTCCGCGCCCGTGGCAGCCCCGAGGAGGAGGAGGCCGCCATAGGCGACGGCGACCAGGCCCGCCGCGCGACCGGCGGGTGACGGGCGACCGTTCGTGGTCAGCACCGCGAGCGCCATGCCGGTGCCGATGGCGAGCGCCGCCCAAATCAGGAGGGACAACACGTCCGGCAGCAGGCGTGTCACGAGCGAGGCCGCGAGAGCCAGGAACACGAGGCCGAATACTTGCTTCGCCCGCACCAGCCAGGGGCCGGACCGGGGCAGGATGCCGGCGCCGAACGCGCCTACGAGCACCAGCGGCGCACCCATCCCGAGGCCGAGGGCGAAGAGGGCCAGCGCCCCGCGCAGGACATCCCCCGTCTGGGCGACGTAGAGCAGGGCGGCGGCAAGGGGCGGCGTCACGCAGGGCCCGACGACGAGGGCCGAGCTGAAGCCGAGGAACGCGGCCCCGGCGACCGACCCACCTTCCGCCGCCGGGGCGCCGGAGCGGTCCCGCCACCAGCGCGGTGCCTGCAGGTCGAAGAGGCCGAACATCGACACGGCGAGCGCGACGAAGGCGGTGGCCATCAGGCCGAGGGCGAGCGGGGTCTGGAGGGCGACCTGCAGGTTGCGGCCGAGCCACGCCGCCGCGACGCCGAGGCTGGCATAGGCCGCCGCCATGGCGAGGACGTAGCTTCCCGAAAGCGCCAGGCCCCGCCCCGGCGTGAGGTCCCGACCCGAGCGGACGATCATGCCCGACAGGATCGGCACCATCGGCAGCACGCAGGGGGTAAACGCCAGCAGGAGGCCGAGCCCGAACATGCCTGCCAGGACGCCGACGATGTTGCCGACGAGGAGGGCGGCCGGCCCGGCGGGGAAGACGTCCTGGCGGGGGGCGACGGCGACCGTCGCGTCTGCCGGCTCGGCGGCGGAGGCGGCTCCGCCGGCCGGTGATGCGCCGGCGCTCGCCAGGGAGGCGAGGTCGAGTCGCTTCGTGACCGGGGGGTAGCAGATGCCCCGCTCGGCGCAGCCCTGGTAGGTCACCCGGACCTCCCGCAGGCTGGCCAGCGCCGCGCCGGGCACGATGGCCTCCAAGGAGTCGTGGTAGACCTCGGTCGGCCCGAAGTTCGGGTCGTCCTTGGTCTGCGCGGGCGGCGTGCTGACGGGAAGCTCCGCGCCGGCACCGGCCTCGGCGCGGATCCTGTCCCGGTAGAGGTAGGTGCCGGGCGCGATGGTCCAGCGCAGGTGGAGCGAGAGGTTCGCGTCGCGGGTCGCGACGAGGGTGAAAGGCGTCTGCCGCGCGGGGGCGTCCTGGGACCATCCCGGCGACCAGGGCGCGGCGCCAGCCCAGACCAGGGCGGCGATGATGAGGTGGACGAGGGGTGTCGGCATGGGCGGGGTCCGGATCGGCCCGCCGCGGGTCCGAAACGCAGCTTAAGCCAGGCTTAAGCCAGGCCCGCAGGATGAGGGACGGTCAGGGGGAGACACGCATGCGCATCCTCGTCGTCGAGGACGATCCCATCCTCTCGGACGGGCTCAGGGCGGGGCTCGGCCTCGGCGGGGCGACGGTCGATTGCGTCGGGACCTGCGCCGATGCCGAGGCGGCGCTGGCCACGAGCGCGTTCTCGGCCATCGTGCTCGACCTGATGCTGCCCGACGGCTCCGGCCTCGACGTGCTGCGCGGCCTGCGCCGCCGGAAGGACCGCACGCCCGTCGTCCTGCTCACCGCCCTCGACGCGGTGGCCGACCGGATCGCCGGCCTCGACGGCGGCGCCGACGACTACCTCGGCAAGCCCTTCGACCTCGACGAACTCTCGGCCCGCATCCGCGCGGTGGTCCGGCGCGCCTCGGGGCGGGCCGCCGCGCTCCTAGAGCACGGCGGCATCCGGCTCGATCCCGGGAGCCTCTCTGTGACGGTCGACGACGTGCCGGTCGGCCTGTCCCGGCGCGAGGTCATGGTGCTGGCGGCGCTGATGGAACGCCCGGACGTGCTCCGTTCCAAGGCCGAGCTGGAGGAGCGCCTCTACGGTTGGCAGGAGGAGGTCGAGAGCAATGCCGTCGAGGTCCACGTGCACAACCTGCGCGCCAAGATCGGCAAGCACGCCATCGAGACGGTGCGCGGCCTCGGCTACCGGATGAGGGCGCCGGCATGACATCCCTGCGTGTCAGGCTCTTCGCGATCCTGCTCCTCGCGACTGGGCTGATCTGGCTCAGCGCGGTCGCCTGGATCTACCTCGGCTCGAAGCGCGAGGTGGAGCAGGTGCTGGACACCCGCCTGCAGGAGGCCGCGCGCATGGTCGGCTCCCTGGTGGGCGCGGTCGGCGGGACGACCCCCGCCGGGACGCCGGCTACCATCCCGGCGCCGACGGCTTACGAGCGGCAGCTGTCCTGCCAGATCTGGTCCCTGGACGGGCGCATGGTCGCGCGGTCGAGCGGGGCCCCGGAGCGGCGCCTGACCGACGCGCCGGCCGGCTTCTCCGAGCGCGAGGTCGACGGCGAGACGTGGCGGGTGTTCACCGTCGAGGACACCGAGAAGGGCCTGCGCGTCATGGTCGGCGACCGCCTGGGCCTGCGCGAGCGCCTCGTCACCGATCTCATCATGGGCCTCGTCACCCCCGCGCTGCTCGTCGTCCCGTTCCTCGGGATGCTGATCTGGGCAAGCCTGGGTCGGGGACTGCGCCCCTTGCGCCTGATGGCACGCGACCTCGCGGGCCGCGACGCCGACGACATGAGCGCCATCGACGCCGGCCGGGCACCCGCCGAGGTCCGGCCGTTGGCCGACGCCCTCAACGGGCTGTTCCTCAAGGTCGAGGCGGCCCGTCGGCATGAGCGGGAGGTGACGGCCTTCGCGGCGCACGAGCTGCGCACGCCATTGGCCGGACTGAAGACCCAGGCCCAGGTCGCCATGGCCACCACCGACCCGGACGTGGCGAGGGCGGCGCTGCGCCAGATCCTGGCGGCCGTGGACCGCACTACCCGCCTCGTCCGGCAATTGCTCGACGCGGCCCGGCTCGACGCCGCCGGGGAGGCGCCGGCCCTGGCGGAGGTCGACGTGGGCGCGCTGGTGGCCGAGACCATCGACGGGATGCGGGTGCCGCCGGGGGTTCGCACCCTGATCGACCCGGGGCTGCGCGGCTACACCCTGCGGGCCGATCCCGAGAGCCTGCGCCTGGCAGTCCGCAACCTGCACGAGAACGCCGTGCAGCACATGGAAGCCGGCACGGTGGAATGGCTCGCGCGTCCCGGTGGAGAGGGTATCCTCGTGCGCGACGAGGGGCCGGGGATTCCCGCCGAGGAACTGCCCCATGTGACCACGAGGTTCTTCCGCGGGCGCCACAAGAGCGCGACCGGGAGCGGTCTCGGCCTCGCCATCGCCGAGATCGCGTCCCGGAGGAGCGGATTGAGCCTGCGGCTGCGCAATCGGCCGGACCGCCCGGGGCTTGAGGCGGAGATCGTCCGCGCCTGATCCTGTCAGCCGAGTTCCGGGCAGAAGATGTCTTTGAGCGTCGCCAGCACGCGGGCGGCGCGGGGGTCCTCAAGCCGGTAATAGAGCGTCTGACTCTCGCGACGATAGGCGACGAGCCCGTCCTCGCGGAGCTTGGCGAGATGCTGGGACAGGGCCGATTGGCTTAGCTCCACCGCCTCGGCGAGGCTCGTCACGTCCATCTCACCGCGGGCGACGAGCAGGCACAGGATCATCAGGCGCTTCTCGTTGGCGAGGAGGCGGAGCAGACGTGCCGCGTCGCCGGCCTTGTCCTGAAGGCGCAGTAGTTCGTTCGGCGTGATGGCGTCCATCGGCCCCGCCCCAGAAACGGTCGTCCCAGCTTTTTTAGCTAACCCTAATATAGCTTATGCGCCCCGTATCACCAGATCGGCACTTGCCGGTGAGATTACCCGTCCGACTAGGGTCTCGAAGTGCGATGAAAGTCCTCCCCTGGGCATAGCGAAGCCCTTCCTCGTATGCTGCCGAAGAGCGGCCTTTCGAGACCATGGATTGGGCTCCTAGGGCAGCCACGAGGGGGCGTACTAACCGTGATGCACGCATCGCATCTGTTGAAGCAAAGCTCCACACCCTGGCAGATTGCCCTATTCACAAGCATGTTTCCCTAGATGCGCTTTTGTCGCACCCGGCTGGAGGGCACCTGAGGGCTGATCTCTTTGGATCGGACGGCCTGAATGATGCCGAGGGCGCCTTTTTAAAGTGAGAGGCCCTGGCGGGCCTCCCTGGTACCGTCTGGCTGGGTGATTTCCTCTCGCGCCAGGATCGAAGAAAGCGTTCTTTGTGGCGCGCTAAGCGCCTCTGGATATTAGCGAAAGCGCGGCGGACGATAGGGGTTCGCCGCGTCTTCGGGTCAGAGGTGCCCCGGGGCAGCGGTCCACCGCGAGAGCCCCATGCGAGAGCAGGACCATGAATCGGCGCAGGCACGCGCCTTGAGTTTCGTCTTCCAGGTGCCGAGCGACTTCATCGCCGCCGTCGGTCTGCCCAAGGCCCACACCAAGAAGCTCGGTCGCGCCACGGAGAGCATGCTCGCCGCGCTCGCCATCGCCGCGGACTGCGACAACCGCTGGATCAGCTACTCGCGGTCACGCGACTTCTACGCCGCCGCCGGTCGCTACGAAGGCACCGACTACACTTACGCCAGCGTCCTTGGCGCGGTGGCGACCCTGATCCAAATGGGCATGATCGAGGAGCGGCGGTCCAAGCCCGGCTCACACCTGAGCCACGGGCTCCAGTCTCGCATCCGCCCGTCCGACCGCCTCATCGACCTGATCGGCCACGCGCCGGTCTCGTACCTCGGCCGGCGCTCGCCCATCGTCATGAAGGGCGAGGACGGCAAGCTACTGGACTTCCAGGACACGGCCGAGACGGAGCGCCTCGTGGCGGAGGTCGCCGAGGTCAACGCGTTCCTCGCTGGCGTGCACGTCGAGGTCTCGCCCGACGCCTCGGATTCCGACTGGCGGCACACCCGGCACCACATACACGCCCGCAAGGTCCGCGATGGCCGGGAGACCTGGACTTGCGTCCAGCTAACGCCGACGCCCGAGGTCTACAGGGTCTATGGCCGAGGCTCATGGGACATGCACGGCCGCTGGTACGGGTGGTGGCAGAACCTACCCAAGGAGCGGCGCGCTGAGCTCCTCATAAACGGTGAGTTCGTCATCGAGCCGGATTTTGCGGCGCTGCATCCCACGCTGCTCTACGCCCTCCGCGGCCACGTGCTCCAGCACGACCCCTACGCCCTGCGTGGCTACGAGCGCTCCGTCGGCAAGGCCGTCCTGAACCGGGCCATCAACGCCAAGACCATCCCCCTGGCCATCGGTTCGCTCATGGAGAAGCGGCACGTCCTGAAGTCGGACGGAAGCCCGGAGTGGGTCTACGGGTACAAGGAGACCGCGCACATCGTCGAGAAGGTCCTGGATGCGAACCCGGCCATCCGGGACGACATCGGGTCTGACGCCGGTGTGCGGCTCATGGGCATCGACGCCGGCATGATGCACCGGGTCATGAAGGCATGCTCCGTGGCAGGCATCCCGGTCCTGCCCGTGCACGACTCGGTCATCGCCCCCAACTCGAAGGAGGGGCAGGTCACCGCCATCATGTCCGAGGTCCTGTCCGTGACCGTGTCGGAACTGTCGAAGATGGGGTCAGATGAGGTGTCGATAAAAAACGTCCGATATATGGGGGGCCGGGGTCGGATGGAGGTCTCCGTGGGGACCGTGCTGACCCCCAAGGCGGAGCCGGCGGCGCCCTCCTCCGGACCCGTGGCCTCCTCTTCCGAACCGGGGCTCTCCCCCTCCGGTACCGAGGTCCGCTTCCATCCTGTCGTGAGGCCTCTCCCGCCCCGTCCGGGTTCTCCCCGTCCCTCTGTCGTTGCCCCTCCTGCGGAGCCGGTGGCCTTCTCTCCGGCCCCTGTAGAGCCCCCTCCGCCTCCTGCGGTCGTGCCGGTGCCGGCCTTCCTCTTGGCCCTCCGGCCGGCGCCCGAGCCTGAACCGGCCCCTTCTCCCGAACCGCCCCCCTCCCTCGCACCCTCTCGCCCCCGTCCATCCCTCGCGTTCCTCGCGCGGTCCCTACCACCCGCTGATGCCCCCTCAGACCCCGCTCCGCTGAGGCCCGTCACGTACCCTCCCAGACACGCCCCTGTGTCCCTGGCCGTCGTAGATGATGGACGCCCTGAGGACGCTCCCGAGGTGCTTTTCCCGCCCGTCGAGAGGAAAGGCTTGCTAGGGCGGCTCGCAGCCCAAGCCCGGGCCATGCGCGACCCGGTCGGCGCCGCAGCCGCGGATGCGCGCATGGCGGAGCTCAAGGCGCTAGCCTCACGTCAGCGTGCCCGTGCTCATGCATCATAGGCGTTGTCTATTGCCGAGCACCCTGGCAATATGCTGGCAGGCTCTCGCGGGCTGACGATGCACCTCATCGTGAAGGCCTCCACCTCCGGGTGGGGGCCTTCTTCATTCAGGCCCATGCCGTTCCTCGGGGGTTGTCCGTTGCAGGGCCCGGCGGCCCGCTACAGGGCATGCGACCCGCCCTCGCCATAGCCTCCCTCGATGCCCTGCCGGACGCCATCGCATCATGGCGCCCGACCCTCATCGTCTCCATCGCATCCCCATCCCGGCCCATGGTTCGCCCATGGCCGGGGCCATGGCTGCCCATGACCCTCCATGACCGCGAGGCCATGGGGACCATGGGGACCGCCATGGTGACTGGCATGGTCCGCATGGGCCTTCCCCGCGCCGCCATTTCCCATGCCCGCCCCATCAGCCTGCCCATGCCGTCCCATGTCCTCGCCATGGTGGAGGCCATCAGGTCCCATGGGGCGACCCATGGGGACGAGATGGGCCGCCATCGGGATTCCATGGGCCACCATGGGCAGGTCCATGGGGAGCCATGGGTCAGCCCATGGGCCACGCATCCTCGTCCATTGCCATGCGGGCCTGGGGCGTAGCCCTGCCATGGCCATCGTCGCCCTCATGGTCATGGGCCTCGATGCCAAGGCCGCCGTCGAGGCCGTGGCTATGGCCGTGCCCGAGGCGTCCCCGAACAGGCTGGTGCTCCGCCATGCCGAGGCTATCCTCGGTGGGGCCATCGTCGTCCATGCGCAGTGTGCATGGCTCTACAGACGCGGGCCCTCGGGCGCACAGCGCGAGGTTCGGGCCGAGGTAGGCCCCATCGCGAGTCCCCCTTGGGAATGCGCTCCATAATAAAATCGCGACGTGCCGCTTTCGAGCCAAAGGATAAGGAAGCTGGCTCCATCCTGAGGAGAGCAGTACTGCCCTCGAGTGCGGCAGGAGTGACCCACGCGGTGTTGCCGACGCCGAATACGACCTGTTCCTAACTGCATAGGATCAGTCAGCAGGGGTCGAGGACCATTCTGAGCCGGTCGATGTCTAGGTTTATGAACTCGGCCACATCGACGCCGGTGACTGAGATCGGCCTGCCTTCCGTACCCCTTGCCGTCTTATGGCTCCCTAGCGGTGATGGCTGACTAACCCCTCTGTAGCCCCAGAATTATTAGCTACGCTGCTACGCTTAAGTATCATGTTTGGCTAAACGCAAGGGAAGAAATCGGCTGAAGGGCCGTCGTCATGATTTTACGTCGGTAATCCAGCACCATCAGACCGTGCTCCGACCCCACTTGCTTTCCTGTAGCAGATGTAGCAAAAGTAGCAGGTGTAGCAGGCGTAGCGAGTCGCGGAGGGGCCTGCTCAGAAGCCGGCTGCCACCAAGCATCACATTTTCATAGATCTGACTTTCCAGACAAATCGAAGGGTCGGACCAACCGACAGCCTAAGAAATCAAGGTTTACGCAAGCTATGACCTCAATAGAAGCACCTGAACCCAACACGCCATCAATATTCAATTTCACATCCTACCCTTACGATGCACCTGAGTACCCTGTGAATGCCTTAGGCCCAGTTTCAGGTCTGGCGCGGTCCCTTGCAGAAGCATTACAGGTTCCGTTAGCGTTGGTGGCGCAAAACATTCTGGGCTTGCTGTCTTTTGCTACCCAAGGGCTAGCAAATGTACAAACCCCACTTACTGCCAGTTCCCCCCTGTCTCTGTGCTTAGTTACAACCGTTGAGTCACAGCCGCGCAAAAGGCTTCTTCAATCGATACTATCGTCCGAACTAATCCTGTATCAAAAAGATCTTCAAAATATTCAAATGCGCACAGCCAAGGAAGAGACCCCCTCCACATCGACTAAATCGAACAATGACACTCACAAATCGGTGCTAGGCTGCATATTCCTTCCACGAGAACAACAAATTTCGAGCATCTTCCCTAATATTAGATATTATCCATCAACTATACTTTTTAATAGTGATAATTTATCTCAGTTCATTGCGAAAGGCGGCCAAAAATATACCTCATCTCAATCCTCCGCAACTCAACATTTAGACGATCTATGGTCAGGTGAGGACATCGTGCAGATTACCAAATCGACCACCGAAATAATTTCAAATTACAGGTGTACGTTTAATCTAAGCGCTAGTGAGGATCAAGTTGTAGAGCTGTTTAATATTGAATATCACGCAACACATGCACTCTTATCTAAGGCGTTGATTGCAGCACCGGAAAAAATTATTGGCCAAAGATCAATTAAAGAATTAAAGCCCAATGAGATTGCGGGACTCAACGACTTTCACAGCAGATGTATAGAACTTTTGCTGCAAATCATACCATCCTCTGAACAACCATCGGCAGGGCCCTCCTTGAGATTGTTGAAATTACAACGCCCCGAGCGTGGAACTCTAATCGATTTCATGAAAGAAATTGAAGCTCATTCGGGTCCAGAAGGATTTTTCTCTAAAATCCAGGCTTTTTCAGAAAACGCGGCCGAACATGTATGTCGGCTCGCAGGCGTCCTGCAACTCTACGACAACCCACTGGCCGAAACTATCAGCGGCGAAATGCTAAACAATGCAATGGCTCTTTTTTCTTTCTATGCAATAGAGGCATACCGGATTCAAGACTTACGCGACAAAGAACGCCAGCTTCCAGAAGAATTGGTGCTATTGAAATGGTTATTGGAAAAGTCGAAAAAAATGAACGGCTCCGCTATTTCAGAGCCCTTTCGTGTCCGTTATGTGCGACAAAATACAAAACCACAGTTCAGAAATATCGAAAAATTACTTGAGATTATTAAGATTTTAGAGGCAAAGCATTATGTTGATTACGACGCGGACAAAAAACTCATCAGTTTGCGAGTCTCCGAGTTGCCGAAGGAGATGTAGAACACAGAAGCGGGCGGTCATAATGACAAATGATCGCCCTTGGCTGCGTGACGGCGGGTAAAAAATGAAGTTCGGGATTATAACTCAGGGGATTATCCTACTACCGGGATCCGACTATGACGTCAGCCGGCGTTGCCTTCCACACCGCAGAACTCGCCCCGGAGTGGAAGGGCAACCTATTTGCAGCCGTCCTGGGCAGACATCACTCTTGTGGCTCGTCGTGGAGGACGGGAGGGTCAATAGTGAGGAACGCTTGTTTCGCGGTAATAACCAGCGAGGCCGCTACGTGAAGCTTGCTTAGAT
The DNA here is from genome assembly GCF_900103445.1 of Methylobacterium phyllostachyos. Classification (GTDB taxonomy): domain Bacteria; phylum Pseudomonadota; class Alphaproteobacteria; order Rhizobiales; family Beijerinckiaceae; genus Methylobacterium; species Methylobacterium phyllostachyos. The sequence continues at coordinate 446,475 of NZ_FNHS01000001.1, forward strand.
AGAGCGTTCTGAATGGTGTCAGTCGATGTCGATGCTTGTGTCATCCGGCTTTCCCCGAAGAGGGTGCTGTTCAGCTTCTTGAAAGGTACGCGGACTTCGAGTCCGGTGGCGACCCAACGCAGTCGTACACGAGCGGTCGAACGACTCTCGAAAGCGGAAGTGTACTCCGTCGCTACTCCAGCGGCGATGAGCCTACTGCGGCCGCTCAGTTGAAGGCTATGGCTCCCCAAGGAGCAGCCGTTCTCGCCGGCTGCCGCTGCAGGCACCCTTCAAGGTTTGATGAGTTCGACCTGATCAACAGGCAGCGAACGCCACCAAGCGCCAGACGCACGGAATGCCTCGTAGGCTAACCGTAGGACATACTCCGGCTGACAGTGCGACGGGTCGATCTCACGGCGGGCCTCGTTGCGGGCGAGGAGCATTTCCCAGGAAAGGTCGAACACTTTCCACTCGACCGAGAGGCCATACCGCTCAATGACCTGAAGCTCGGCTTTGAATACCTCACGGGTCAGGTGGGTGTCGGCCATTACCACGTTGAACCCGGCCGCCAGGGCCGCATCCAGGGCAGCGACCTTCACACCGTGGAGCAGTTGACGCGCGCCATCGTCCCAGCCCGTCTGCCGCACCTGCCCAGTAGACCTGACGGTCCGGCGGCCAGAACGTCTGACGTAGGTCGTCGAGGGTAAGGTGCACCCAGCCCTGGAGTGGGTCGTACCGGCGCGCATAGGTCGTCTTGCCCGCCCCGGGGCATCCAATCAGCCCCACTACCCTCTGTCGGCGCGGGTATCTCTCATCGTCCATGAAGAGCGGGATCAGGCATGGTGGGCGACATCCTCGTCCTCATCGATCTCGGGGTCGGCCTCGACGGTGTCACCACGGAGATAGCGTGCTTGGACCTCGGCGACGCGGCGAGCGGCCTGGGCGTGGCGGTTGGACACAAGGCTGTCCGGGCCGAAGTCCCCGCCGCGCTTGGCTGCCAGCAAGTCCGGGTCTCCCCAGCGGTCGAGAAGGACCTGGAAGGCGTCGTGCCGGGCCACGTCGAAGGCGATCCGCTGGCCCATCATGTCCTTGTAAGGGTGAGCCGGATGAATGCCGGCGCAGGGTGATCCGCCCCCAGTGAAGTGGTCCGCCCTGAGGTATGGCTTTCGGGCCAGTGGAGTTGACCCCGTTTGTGGTCCACGGCCTATGCAAGTTCTCGGGCTGTGACAGCTTGGTTGGCGAAGGCTCGGGGCGTCAAGCCGCCCAAGGCCGTATGAGGTCGGTCTTCGTTGTAGTGGCACCTCCAGTCCTCGATGCGCTCCCGGGCATCGGTCAGCGACAGGAACCACGAGGCGTTCAGACATTCCGCCCTTAGGCGGCCGTTGAACGACTCGATATACGCGTTGTCGGTCGGCTTGCCCGGTCGGGAGAAGTCGATCTCGACCCCGTTCAGGTAGGCCCACTGGTCGAGCATGCGACCGGCGAACTCCGGCCCATTATCGACCCGCAAGCTCTTGGGCCGTCCTCTGAGCTTGACCAAGGCGTCGAGCGCTTCGGTCACTTGGTAGGCGCGGAAGTTGGCTCTCGGCGTGAGTGAGAGCGCCTCTCGCGTGTGGCAATCGACGACGGTCAGGATCCGGAATGGACGCCCGTCGAAGATGCGGTCGGACATGAAGTCCATCGCCCAGACCTCGTTGGGTCCACCGATCGCAGGCCGTCCCTGGCGATATCGCCAAGCCCGCTTGCGCTTTGGTAGCTTGACCCGGATCGACAGCCCTTCGTCTCGGTAGATCCGGTAGGTGCGCTTGTGGTTCACCTTCCAGCCCTCCCGTCGCAGCAGGATATGTAGCCGTCGATAGCCGTAACGGACCCGTGCGGCGGCCAGCTCCTTCAACCTCATCCGCAGAGCGACTTGCGGGTCGGCTCGCTTCCTGTTATCAAGCGACAGCCGGAACTGACCCCTTCGCGTCATGAGGATCTGACCCCCATGCTAATTTCCCACGCCTAGACGGGTGTGGGTTGGGGGACCGCAGCCGCCTTTTGCAGGAGGCCGCTGCGACGCTTCTCACGAAGCCGGTAGCTGTCGCCGCGGATGGTGACGACGTGGCTGTGGTGCAGCAGCCGATCGAGGATCGCGGTGGCCACCACCGCATCGCCGAACACGCTTCCCCACTCGCCCACGGCCCGGTTCGAGGTCACCAGCATCGCGCCCCGCTCGTAGCGGCGGCTGACGAGCTGGAAGAACAGATGCGCGGCATCCGGCTCGAACGGCAGATAGCCGAGCTCGTCGATGATCAGCAGTTTCGGCTTGGCGTAGTGCGTCAGTCGCTCCTCCAACCGGCCCTCAGCATGCGCCTTGGCCAGCTGCGCCACGAGCGTCGTGGCCGGGGTGAACAGCACGCCATAGCCGGCCACAATCGCCGCGCGCCCGATCGCCACCGCCAAGTGCGTCTTGCCCACACCGGGCGGCCCGAGGAACAGCACCGCTTCGCCATTGGCGATGAAGCGGCCGGTGGCAAGTTCACGGATCTGCGCCTTGTCCAGCGAGGGTTGTGCGCCGAAGTCGAAGCCGGTCAGGTCCCGCACGAAGGGGAAGCGAGCCAGACCGAAGGCCATGTCGATGCGGCGCTGGTCACGCCGAGCGACCTCGCGCTCGCAGAACAGGGTCAGCGCCTCACGGATCGTCAGCTCGCCCCGGCCAGCCTCGTCGATCAGGCTATCGAGCTGATCGCGCATGGCCGTCAGCTTCAGGCGGTCGAGCAGCAGGGTGAGGTGGTCATGGTCCATCAGAAGCCTCCCCCAGCGACCGCCTCGTACTCGGCCAGCGGCCGCAACAGCGCCGGCGGCATGATGGGCGACGGGTCGAGCCGGTGAGCCGGTCGCTCTCGGCTACCCACAAGCCCGGCCAGATGGGCATCGTCGACGACACGGCCGTGGCGCCCCTTCAACGCGGCGTGCACGGCGACCTCACCTCCGCCGTGGTGGACGCGCACCACCGCTCCGCTCACGGTGACGCGAACCCGCTCGCCGATCAGCCGCCACGGCACCGAGTAGGCGTTGCCGTCGACGCTGACCGCGCAGTCTGCCCCAACTCGGCGCACGAGATCGCGCGCGGCGGAGAACGGCGGCACGCCCGCCAGGGGCTGCAGCGCCCGGGCCTCATCCCGGGCGAACCGCGCCCCCGGCGCCTCACCGGTCGTGCCGTGCGCGCGCCGGTCGGCCACATCCCGCGTCCAGGCATCGAGATGCGCCTCCAGGGCGGCAAAGCTCGCGAAGCGGTGGCCGGCCACAGCGTTCCTTTTGACGTAGCCGACGCCGCGCTCGTCCTTGCCCTTCGTGCGCGCCCGGTACGGGGCGCAGGCCCGCACCCGGAAGCCCCAATGCCGGGAGAAGGCGTGCAACCGCGGATGCAGGATGACCTCGCGGCTGATCGGGTCATGGTGCAGGACCAGGGCGCGGGCATTGTCGAGCAGCACCTCACGCGGCACACCGCCGAACGCCTGGAAGGCGCTCTCCAATCCGGCGAACCAGTCCTCCTGCCGCTCGTGGCCGAAGGCGCGCACGTGCAGTCGACGCGAGTAACCGAGCGTCGCAACGAACAGCGAGACCCGGGTCGGCACACCGCCGATCTCGATCCGCCGCTCGCCGAAGTCGATCTGCATCTGCTCGCCTGGCCGCGTCTCGAACCGCACGCTCGCCCGCGCGGCGACCACCAGGTCCCGCCGCAACGGCGCCACAGCCCGTTCCACGGTGCGCAGGCTGACGTGGATGTCCTTCTCGTTGGCGAGGTCCTGGCGCACGACGTCGGCGTTGCCGGCATGCTGCCGGAACCGTTCGGCCAACCAGTCCGTCAAGCCGTCGAGCCGCTTCGATCGTGAAGGCGTTTTAGAGGAACGCCAATCACCCTGACGGAGCCAGTGCTTGACCGTGTTCTTCGAACAGCCGAGCTCGGTCGCGATCCGCTTGGCACCCCAGCCCAGCGCCTTCAGCCGCACCATCGCCGATACGTCGTCCGGCGTCTTCATCTCGGCCCTCCGCGGATCGTTCATCCGCTGAAGAGCCTGATCTTCGTTCCTGATCATCTCGACCTCCTCGCTCATCGAGGGGGTCAGGTCCTCATGGCGTCAGGGGGTCAGTTTGCCGTGTCGCCTGACACCTGTAACGCTGGGACGAACGGCCGAAGCCGGTGGCCTGACAGGCCCGACGCTCGCTGATGTCGTAGGCCACCTGCAAGTGACCGGCGACTTCACGGCGAACGACGGGCCTCACCACTTTCGTTTGAGCACGTCCTGCAGCATCGAGCGGTCCAGCGTCAGGTCAGCGACCAGCCGCTTGAGCTTGCTGTTCTCGTCCTCCAGCTGCTTCAGCCGACGGATCTCCGGCACGCCCATCCCGACGAACTGCTTCTTCCAGCGGTAGAACGTCGGCTCGGACACGCCCATCTTCCGGCAGACCTCGTCCACCGTCGCGCCGTTCTCCGCCTGCCGTAGGGCAAAGGCGATCTGCTCGTTCGTGAAGCGTTTGCGAGGCATGACATCCACCCTCCTTCAGGATTCAGGATGCCCGAAAAACTTGCGCTCGGCCTGGACCAGTTTGCTGGGTCAGGGTCACCAGGACGAGGACGGACAGATGGGAACGAAGCGGCACAAGCCGGAGGATGTCGTCGCCAAGCTGCGGCAGGTGGATGTGCTGGTCTCGCAGGGCCAGAGCGTCGGGGACGCGATCCGCACGATCGGCGTGACGGAGGTTACGTACTATCGCTGGCGCAAGGAGTACGGCGGCCTGAAGAGCGACCAGGTCCGGCGCATGAAGGACCTGGAGACCGAGAACCAGCGGCTCCGGAAGGCGATCGCAGATCTCACGCTCGACAAGCTGATCCTGCAGGAGGCTGCCCGGGGAAACTGACCAGCCCCGCGCGCCGACGCGCCTGCATCGAGAATGTGATGGACGTCCTGGACGTCTCCGAGCGCCGCGCATGCCGTGCGCTCGGTCAGCATCGTTCGACGCAGCGCAAGGTGCCGCGGGGCAGAGACGATGAGGCGGCGTTGACCACCGATCTCGTAGAACTGGCGCGCCGGTACGGGCGCTACGGCTACCGGAAGATCGGCGCGCTGCTGAAGGCGGCCGGCTGGTTGGTCAACGACAAGCGGGTCGAGCGGATCTGGCGGCGCGAGGGGCTGAAGGTGCCCGGCCGCCAGCCGAAGAAGGGCCGGCTGTGGGACGGGGATGGTTCCTGCATCCGGCTCAAACCGGAGCGGCGCGACCACGTCTGGGCCTACGACTTCGTCGAAGCGCGCACCCATCACGGGCGCAAGTTCCGGATGCTCAACGTCGTCGACGAGTTCACCCGCGAATGTCTGGCGATCCGCGTTGCGCGCAAGCTGAAAGGAGCTGACGTGATCGACGTGCTCTCGGACCTGTTCATCCTGCGCGGCGTGCCCGAGCACGTTCGTTCAGACAACGTCCTACGTAGCGAGGAAGGACGACTGGTCGGGCAACAGGTCTCCGTCCGCGAACATGCGCCCGCGGTGTGTTTGTCGTCAACGTCGATCCAGGCGGCTCCTGCCGATCCGGAAGAACTCTCGGCCATAGCGAACACAGGATCCAGCCGGCGCACGCGGCACCCTGGTCCTCACCGTCCTCAACACGAGATGTCGATCCAGGCAGGAGACCCGAGCATTGTCTACAGGGTCGTGGCTCTCACGCCCTCACGGCTCTGCTGAGAGGGGTTCTCCCACCTGGCACCGGTCCCTCGACGAAGGGCCGGTAGTCGGCACCGGTCTTGATGACGGCGTGCACCACGCGCGCCATCTTGGCGGTGATCGCGGTCAGCGCCTTGCGCCGCAGGTCGGCATTGTGCCGGTCGCGGGCGATGTAGCGCTCGAACTTGTCGCGGAAGCCGTTCTCCCGCTGCCTGATGGCCACCTGCCCAGCCAGCCAGAGCGTACGCCGGAGCCGGGCGTTGCCGTACTTCGACAGCTTGGTCTGGCCACGGAAGGTGCCGGATTGCTGGGTGGCCAGATCGAGCCCGCAGAACTTCAGGAACTGCCGGTGATGGCCGAAGCGGCGCAGGTCGCCGGCCTCAGCCAGGATGGTCAGGGCGTTGATCGGGCCGATGCCAGGGATGCGGCGCAGCAGCTTGTAGTCGGAGCTGTCGGTCAGGAGGGCGTCGGCCGTGGCCTCGATGGCGTCGCGCTGCCGGATTAGCCCGCGCGCCTCGCCGATGACGAGCCGGAACATGCTCACCGCCGGAGCGTCAGGCGGCACCGGCAGGCCGATCGAGCTGCGGGCCGTCTCGTAGATGTCGCCGAGCAGTTGCGCCTTAGCGACCTTGCGCCCGACGACATCCCAGGCGGCGGCGATGAAGGCCTCCTTGCTCAGCGCGGTGATGCTGGCGGGCGTGGGGAAGCGATCGAGGAAGGCGAAAAACCAGTCCGAGCGGCTGTTGTGGCGGAAGCGGTCGACCTCCGGGAAGTACAGCGGCAGGTAGTGGGTCAGGATCCGATGCAGCACCTCGGTCTTCGCCCGCGAGACCGCGTCGTGCGTCTTGGACAGTTCCTGCACGTCGTTGATGCCGGCGGCGAGTGGATCGTGGTACACCTGCGAGGCGCCGATGCGGATCATGTGCAGCATGACCTGGGCGTCCTTCGGGTCGTTCTTGTCCCAGCCGTTGTGCAGGGCCTCGCGGGTGCGAGCGAGCCCCACGGAGGAGATCAGGCGCACGGCAAAGCCGGCCTGGAGCAGGCGCCAGGCGATCGGGCGGTGATAGTTGCCGGTGGCCTCGAAGCCGCAGGTCACCGGCTGGCCGAGATCAGAAAGGATCGCGATCAGACGGTCGTGCTCGGCGCGAGTGTTGAGGACGCTCAACCGGCGTCGTCGGCCGGAGCCGGGCACCTCGATGAGGACCTCGTTGCGGGCCTTGGCGACGTCGATGGCTACGAGAACGCCGGCCGGCGGCGTAAGCTGTGGTCTGGTCATGGTCGATCCGTCTCCGGAATGAGGCTTCGAACACCGTCACTCTAGAGACCTGCTGATCGGCCATGACCGCCCAGGGCGGCGCGCTGCGCTCAGCATGGCTTCGCGCGCCGCCCCAGAACCGTCGAGCCATCTTCCCGATGTGCTACGGACCCGAGTTCATCGCCAAGTCGGTGCAGTCCTGGATTGCGGCTATTGGCGCGAAGGCCGCCTACATCGCGCCAGGCTCACCGTGGGAGAACGGCTTTGTCGAAAGCTTCAACGCGCGATTGCGGGATGAACTCCTGAATGGCGAGATTTTCTACACCATGAAGGAGGCGCAGATCATCATCGAAAGCTGGCGTCGGCACTACAACACGATCCGCCCGCACGGTGCGCTTGGCTACAAGCCACCAGCGCCGGAAGTGTTCGTGCCAGCCATGACCGCTTGGCCGGCTGCGCTCGCCCGACCGGCTCCGTCGGCCAAGCTACTCGTAGAGCAGAGGCCGACCCTGCACTAATCTTGAACTCGGACCACCTCGTGGGGGCAGGTCAGTAGATCTGGACCAAAATCACAGTGCCTGTCTTGAATTTGATAGAAAAATTGTAGATTTGATCCGAAAATATAGACATCTCGAATTATAAATTGCCGTCGTAATAACATACGCACTCGTGTGATGTGCGGAGCAGCCAACGCTCGGACCACAGCCTTTGCGGATCATTCGCGATCTAATCTTGCGGCGGAACCTGCCTCTATGTCCGCTCCAGAGATTGCACCGGATAGAGCTGGATGGCAGCTATGAGCGCAAATCTGAACGGCCGGTTCTGCGCACACTGGAGCTTCGGCATGACGCAGTCTGGCCGAAAGAAGCTGGTCCGCTTTCGGTTCAATATCAGAGTGTAGCGGACGAGTGCGCCGAGCAGTGTGGCTTGCAGCGGCCCTCTTCCACGTTGCACATGGCCGCTATCACATCATCCGCATTCTCAGATTGAAGAGAACGACGAGCGTTCCGCCGACCATGAGGAGGACGATGAGCGTCGAGAACAGGATGAGCTGACGGTCGTCGCGCGCGGATCGTTTAAGGTTGATATGCAGGAAGCAGCGGAAGTGTACGAGCGCCTGGACTAAGGCGAGTCCGAGCACGAGGCCGAGCGCGGTCTGGGCGGCGAACCAATGCCAGTACACGAACCCGAAGGCGAGGCAGGTCAGCGTGAGGGCCAGCGCGTAGCCGATGACGTAGGTTATGAGGTCGACGTGCCTCGAGTGTAAGTCGTCGTCGGTGGGGCGTTCCCGCGCTGCAGGTGGATGCCCGTCCTCCAAACGTCGTCCCTTCCGCCCGATGATGAGACTGGACGCGCCGAGCAGGGCGGCGGCCCCGAGAGCCTTGGCTAGTACGGCGGCTCTCGTTTCGCTCCGCGCGCTCATCGCAAGATCCCCTGCAGGTAGACGACGGAGAAGATCCCGATCCAGATGATATCGAGAAAATGCCAGAACAGACCGAGCCGCAGAAGGTTGAGCTTGACCCGATCGTCGAGCCCGAACACCCCGATTTGCACGAGCATCACCGCGATCCAGATACACCCGGCCGTGACATGCAGCCCGTGGGTGGGCACAAGGGCGAAGAAGGCCGAAAGGAATCCGCTCCGGTCCGGGGTTGCCCCGTTCGCAAACATCGTCTGGAAGTCGTTGAGTTCGAAGCCGAGGAAAGCGAGTCCGAGCACCAGGGTGAAGCAAAGCAATACGACGAGACCAGTGCGCGTCCGGTCGTACTTCATCGCGATCGAAGCAAGTCCAAACGTCAGGCTGCTGGTGAGCAGAAGCAGCGTCTCGATGAACGCCGGTCCGATTTTAAACTCGGCTTGTGGCCCTGGGGCTCCTGCGGTTGCGGAGAGCTGCGTCCCGTAGATGGCGAACAACAGCGCGAACAGCACCGCGTCACTCATCAGGAAGATCCAGAATCCGTAGATCCCGATCGCAGCCTCACTTGGTTCGATGAGGTCGGAGCCGCGCAGATTCAAACCGACGTGGCGCAGTTGCGGAGCGCTCATGCCGGCACCGGCGCTGGGAAGGGCTCGGCGAGGCCGAAATTCTCCGGGCTCTCTTCCAGCCGCCGCGGGATCGGATGCGCGGAGGCAGCCTGATCGAGCCAGCGCCGGTCGGTTGCCTCGACCTCGGCCGCCGGAATGACCCGGTGCGTGTCGCGGACGAAGCTGCGGACGACCACCGTGATCCAGACACCCGCGAAGCCGAGGATCGTCATCCACCAGATGTGCCAGACGAGACCGAAGCCGCAGGCAGCGCCGCCCAGGCCGACGAACGGTCCAACCCAGCTATTCTTTGGGACGGTGATGTCGCGGTAGTGGTCGGCAGGCTTGTAGGCGCCGCGGGCGGCCTTGCGCCAGTAGAACGCATCTCGGCGTCCGACCTGCGGGATGGTCGCGAAATTGTATTCCGGCGGCGGTGCTGAGACCGACCATTCGAGGCTGCGCGCGTCCCACGGGTCGCCGACCGGGACACGGTTGCGCTCGCGCTCGCGCACGCTGACGACGAGCTGGACGAACAGGGTCGCGAGAGCGGTCAGCAGAAGAAAGGCGCCGACGACGGCGACGATGAGCCAGGGGCGGTAGTCCGGCTCGAACAACGCTTGGCTGCGCCGGGCCATGCCGCCGAGCCCGAGCACGTAGAGCGGCATGAAGGCGAGATAGAACCCGACCACCCAGCAGACGAAGGAGATCTTGCCCCAGCCCTCGACGAGCCGGAAGCCGAACGCCTTGGGGAACCAGTACTGGTAGCCGGCGATCATTCCGAACAGCGTGCCGGGGATGATGACGTTGTGGAAGTGCGCGACCAGGAAGACGGTGTTGTGCACGACGTAGTCGATCGGCGGCACGGCGAGGAGGATGCCCGAGAAGCCACCGAGCACGAAGGTGACGATGAACGCGAGCGAGAACAGCATTTGCGTGGTGAAGCGGACCTCACCGCGGAACATCGTCCAGATCCAGTCATAGACCTTGACCCCGGTCGGAATGCCGATGGTCATCGTCGCGATGCCGAAGACCGCGTTGATGTTCGCGCTCTGTCCCATCGTGAAGAAGTGGTGCAGCCACACCGTGAACGAGAGCACGCCGATGGCCATCGTCGCGAGGACGAGGGACGTGTAGCCGTAGAGCTCTTTAGAGGAGAATGCGGAGATGACTTCCGAGTAGACCCCGAACGCCGGCAGGACGATGATGTAAACCTCCGGATGGCCGAACAGCCAGAAGAGGTTCACATAGTTCATCATGTTGCCGCCGAGGTCGTTGGTGAAGAAGTGAAAGTCGGCATAGCGGTCGAGCGCCAGCAACGCGGTCGCGAGCGTGAGCGGCGGCATCGCGAAGATCATCAGGATCGAGGTACACAAAGCCGTCCACGAGAACAGCGGCATGCGCATCAGGTGCATCCCGGGGCAGCGCTTCTTGTAAATCGTCGCGGCGAAGTTCAGCCCGGAGAAAGTCGTGCCCAGCGAGGTGAGGGTCACCGCCCAGATCCAGTAGTCCGGGCCAACGCCGGGCTGGAACGCCTTGCCGGTGTAGGGCGGGTAACCCGACCATCCGCCGGTCGAGAATTCGCCGATGGCGAGCGAGATCATCACGAGGCCGGCGCCGCCGGCCGTGAGCATCAGGCTGATCGAGTTAAGTAGCGGGAAGGCGACGTCGCGGGCGCCGATCTGGAGCGGCACGACGTAGTTGATCAGCCCGGTCAGGAACGGCATCGCCATGAAGAAGATCATGATGGTGCCGTGCGTGCTGAACAGCTGAGCGAAATGCTCCGGAGCGACGATACCCGGCGCGTTAATGGCGAGCGACTGCTGCGTGCGCATTAGCACTGCCTCGATCAGCGCCCGGGTGAGCATGACGCCGGCGATCACGACGTACATCACGCCGATCTTCTTGTGGTCGAGACTAGTTAGCCAGTCGAGGAACAGCGGGCGCCACCAGCGCATGTACGTCAGGAGCGCGACGACGCCGACGGCGCCGATGACGACCATCGCGCCGGCACCGGCGCCGATGAACTCGCTCAAGACCGGGTGATCGTAGGCCCGCACGAACGGCAGTGCCTTGGCGTCGAGGCGCCCGAACAGCCAATACCAGAGTTCATCGCCGCTCATTGCTTGGCTTCCTTGTGGGCGGCATGTGCGCCCGCGTCGTCGAGGGCGATGATCGCCTTGAACAGGTCCGGCGTCACTGCGCCGTATCGGCTGGGCTCGGCCTGCACGGAGCGGACGGACAGGGCCTTGTAGGCGGGCATGTCGAGCGTCCGCCCATCGGTCTTGGCCCGCGCGAGCCAGGCACGGTAGTCGGTGGCTGGCTCGGCCCGAACCTGGAATTTTTGGTTCTGGAAGCCCATGCCGTTGAACTGCGTGTTCTCGCCGCGGAACGTGCCTGGTGCGCCGGCCGCAAGGTTCATCTGGGTGGTCATACCGGCCATCGCGTAGATCTGCCCGGCGAGCTTGGGGATGAAGAACGACTGCATCACCGTGCCGCTGGTCAGACTGATATGGACCGGGCGGTCGGCCGGGAAGACGAGCTCGTTGACGCTGGCCACCCCCTCCTCGGGGTAGATGAACAACCATTTCCAATCGAGGGCGACCGCTTGCACCTCCGTCGGCGGCAGAGCGGAGGCGAGGGGCTTGTATGGGTCGAGCCGATGAGTGTCGCGCCACAGGAACACGGCGAGCAACACCACGATGAGGATGGGCGGGATCCAGATCAATCCTTCGAGGGGCCAGTTGAAGCCCCATTGCGGTCGATAGGCGCTCTTGGTGTTCGACAGGCGATAATGCCAGGCGAAGAGCGGAGTGAGCAGTAGCACCGGCCCGACCACGAACAGCAGGATGCCGCAGACGATGAAGAACAGGTGGCGCGTCTGGTCGGCGACTGGCCCGGCGGCACCGAGCATGCCGTGATCGAGCACGCCGCAGCCACCGAGCGGAAGCAGAGTGGCGACGACCAAAACGGGGGCAATCCGCGCGAGGGATGCTGATCGAAGGGCTGGGCTTGCGCCCTTGGATGGCGGGGATTCGACGGTGTTAGGCATCGCGGCCGCTCTTGATGCGTGCGGTCGCACGGATCCTGTCGGCGGTGCGCAAGGCGATGGCCTGGATGGTGAGCGACGGGTTCACCCCGCCTGTGGTCGGAAACACCGAGCCGTCGCAGACGAAGAGATTTGGGATGTCCCAGGTCCGGCAGTCGGCATCAACCACCGAGGTGCTCGGGTCGTGGCCCATTCGGGCGGTGCCGTACAAGTGGTTGGTGTCGTCCGTCTGCTCCCAGACGTTGCGCCCACCAGCCGCCGCGAGCGCCCGCCCCATGAACTTTAGGCCATGATGATTCAAAGCTCGATCGTTGTCGCACCACGAGTAGGTGATGCGTGGGATGGGCAGACCATACTGGTCTGTTTCGTCGGTAAGAGTGACCCGGTTGCGCTCCTGCGCAAGGTATTCCGAAACGATCTTCAGCCCGGCGACGTGGTTGTAACGCTGCATCTCGGAGACCAGCGCTTCGCCCCACAGGCCGTGTGCGCCGGCGAGCGTATTGCCCCAGAGTGTCGGCAGCGGCCCCTGGCTCATGTAGCAGTATCCACCGAAGAAGTCCTTCGCGAACTCCCCCCGGCCGCAATCGTCGTAGTTCCAGTGCTCGCTGACCGCGAGCGAGGGCGGCCCCTTGTACGAACGGATCTCCTGTTCGAAGTCTCCCCAGACCGCCTGGTTGCCCTGGACGATCAGGTTCCTGCCGACCAGCCCCGAGGAATTGGCGAGCCCGTCCGGGAACTCGCGGTTGGCCGACATCAGCAGCAGCCGCGGCGTCTCGATGGCGTAGCCCGCCACCACGACGTTCTTCGCTCGCTGGAAGCGCCACGTTCCTTCGCGATGATAGTGCACCCCGGTGGCGCGTCCGTCCTTCGTCTCGATCCGTCCGACCATGGCGAGGTCGCGGATCTCGGCGCCGGCCGCCAAGGCCCGCGGCAGGTAGGTGACGAGCACGCTCTGCTTGGCGTTCGTCGAGCAGCCGGAGGTGCAGAAGCCGCGATAGACGCAAGGTGGGCTGTCGCCGCGCGGAGCCGAGACCGTGGCCAGCGGTGTCGGCGTCCAGGCAATTCCCATCGCCTCGGCGCCGCGGGCGAGCACCTTGGCGGCGGCATTCAATTCGTGTGCACGGTAGCGGTAGCGTGGTCGCCTCGGCCCCCAAGGGTAGGTGACTGGGCCGGAGATCTTGAGGTCGTCCTCGACCTGATCGTAGTAGCGCCACATCTCACGCCAATCGAGGGGCCAGTCCGCGCCATAGCCGAGCAGCGTGCGCGACTTGAACCACTCGGGGCGGAAGCGGAGCGCCACCATGGCGTAGTGCACGGTCGAGCCGCCCACCGCCTTGCCGGAGTTGTTCGAGCCCATCTGCAGCGGGTTGTCGCCGTCGACGATGCGCTCGTCCGTCCAATAGAGCTTTGACTGGTGGCGCTCGTCCGAGGCGAAGTCCTCCAGCGGCCGGAAATACGGCCCGGCGTCCATTGCCACCACGGAGAAGCCATGCTCAGCCAGGCGGCAGGCGAGCGTGCCGCCGCCAGCACCGGTGCCGACGACCACGAAGTCGACCTCCTCCGCCTCGCGGAACTGGCGCATCGGCACCCAATGCCCGAGCCGCATGACGTCGGGCGCGCGGCCGTCGCGGGCGCGGGGGCGATGCTCGGGATCGTCGCCGGGAACGGCGTGCCTGGGGTTGTCGGCGGCGTCGCCGAGGCCGGAGATGCGCATGGGTGTCCGCGAGCCCTATCTGCCGATCCGGAGGTTGTGCGCGAGCGCTTCGTCCGCCCGCCCGGGCTTGGCCTCGGCCGCCTCCCAGGGGTCGCGGCGGTCGTAGTCCATGCGCACGTAGCCGCGCGGGCTCGCGGGCCCGCCCCAGCCGATCTCGTTCCAGGCCGTGGGGTGGGCGTAGTACGCCTTGACGAGGTCCGGCAGCACGCGCTGCTTGAAGAACAGCCCCGGGTTCATCCCCTCCCAGATTGGGTCGGCGAGATCGCCCGCCTCGGCCTTCCTCAGGATCTCGTCACGCGCCCAGCCACCCAGGGCGGCGAACCCGGTGCCGAAGGCGCGCTTGGCCTCGGCATCGAGAGCCGCGAGACCGCGCCGCCACGCATCGCCCTGCTCGGGAAGGCCGGCGTGACGGTAGCCGTCACCCTCGCCACTCGCGAGTTTGTCATCGACGAGGGCCGCCACCGGGATTGGCAAGTCGCGCCCAGTGGGCTGAGGGACGATCCGGTCGGCGACCGCGCGCAGCACGGCGAAAGCGTCCGCGTCGAGGAAGCGATGCGTATCGCACGTCAAAGTAAGCCGCTCATCGAGCACGGCGCGGGTCTTGGGGTTCCAGGACGGCCCGTCGCGCTTGGCCAGCACGTCGTAGCCGGGGAACAGGTCTTTGCGTGGATGCACGGTCGTCCTCGTCAGATCGAGTATCGCGTCAGGCGCGCAAGCGGCGCCGTTCGAGCAATTCGAGGGCGGCGAGGCCGCCGAGCGCTACGCCGGAGAATGAAGGTGGGGCTGGCAGCGGCGGCCCGTCGATGAGGTTCTGGCGCCAGTTGCCCCAGCCACCCATCATCCGCGCGACGCCGTAGGCATGGAACGCCACGCCGGCCACGCCCATCGCAGAGACTGCCAACATGGCCCACTTGGCCGTGACCTGGGAGGCGCCAGCCTCTTTCATGGAGGCGACCGCCAGCACCGCGGCGGCGAGCGGCGGCAGGGTGACGGGCGCGAACATCGCCGGGTTCTGGAAGGCGCCGCGGAAATGGAGCAGCCCCGCCTCAAAGGTTGTGCCGACAAGCATCCCGGCCGTGGCCAGCACGAGTAGGCGCCCGGCAGGCAGGCCGGCGAGTTCAGGCCAATCGGGGTCGGCGTCACGCACCCGTTCGGCGGCGACCCCCAGGACTCCGGCCAGCGTCAGCGCCATGGGCGCGCCGATCGGAGCGGCGTAGAACAGGTTCTGGAAGGAGTAGCCGCCCTCGCGCTTGCCGACGTTGTAGGCATGGAAGCCGAAGCCGACGAGCCCGGTGAGTCCGGCCAGCGCCTGGGCCGCGTGACGGACGTGTGAGCGGCCGGGGTCTGTGTCGCCGGCCCCGTGCAGCGATGAGGCGAGGGTGATGCTCGACACGACGATCGGCGTGTACATCGCCCGGTTGAAGAACTGTCCGCGGTAGTGCTCCAAGCTGGAATCGAACAGCACGGACGCTGCGAGCATCGAGGAGGCGTGGTTGAGGCGCTGTGCGGCGCTGGCCGTGACCTCCGCGCCGCGGGTCCGGTAGCAGCGCGTGCCCTCCGGCATGACCTGTCGACCATGGTGCGGGGCCGGTCCGAGCCGCTTCGAGCGCCCGGCGGCGAACCAGGTCAGCAGCCCAGCGCCGGCCGCCACCGCCGCGAGAATTGCGACCGGGTGAACGGCAGCCTCGACGCGTGCGGGTACAGCGCCCGATCGCACGCGGCGAGCGTCGCGAGCCGACCGGTCGAGTCGGTCCGGTGCCGCATGGGAGAGCTTGGACGCCAACATGCCTGCGTTCGATGCGACCATCGTCCCGAACCTACTTGCTGCCAGGCAGGATGCCGCTCAGCACCTGCCGGGCGGTGTCGACGAGCAGGTTGCGCTGCTTAGGATCGCCCTTGCCGAGCATCGACATGAAGTTCTGTACTTGCTCGAAGGTGAAGAACGGCGGCAGCGGCGGCACCTCGGGGTCAGTCTTCACCTCCAGGACCACCGGCACCGAGCTCGCCAGGGCCTCGTCCCAGGCCGCACCCATCCGCTCAGGATCATCGACGTAGATGCCCTTCAGGCCGATCAACTCTGCGAACTTGTGATAGGGCACGTTGGGGATGACTTGGCTCGCTTCGAACTTCGGGTTGCCCTCCATCACCCGTTGCTCCCAGGTGACTTGGTTCAAGTCTTCGTTGTTGAACACGCAGCAGATCCAGGTCTTGTTCGACCAGCGGTGCATATACTTCGCGACCGTGATCAGCTCGGCCATATTGTTCATCTGCATGGCCCCATCGCCGACCAGCGCGATCACCGGCCGGTCGGGATGAGCGACCTTGGCCGCGATGGCGTAGGGCACCGCCGCGCCCATCGAGGCGAGCCCGCCCGAGAGCGAGCACATCTGGCCCCGGCGCATGCGCAGATCGTGCGCGTACCAGTTGGCGCAGGAGCCGGAATCGGAGGTGATGATCGCCCGCTCGGGCATGCGGGGCGACAGCTCCCAGGTCACCCGCTGCGGGTTGACCGGGTTGGCCTTTGCCATCGCCCGGTCCTCGGCCTCCTTCCACCAGGACGCCACGCCCTTCTCGATCCCCGTGCGCCACGAGCTACCGGTTTTCTTCTGCTGCAGCAGAGGCAGCAGGGCCCGCAGGGTCTCGGCGGAGTCGCCGCACAGCGGCACCTCCATCGGGTAGCGCAGAGATAGCATCTCCGGGGAGATGTCGATCTGCACGCCTCGGGCCTGTCCTTCCTTGGGCAGGAACTCGGCCCATGGGAAGCCCGAGCCAATCATCAGCAGGGTGTCGCATTCCTCCATCATGTCGGAGGATGGTTTCGAGCCGAGCAGGCCGATGGTACCGGTGACGAAGGGCAGATCGTCGGGCGGCGAGGCCTTGCCCAGCAGAGCTTTGGCGACGCCAGCCTGAAGCTTTTCGGCCACCGCGATCACCTCGTCGGTGGCGTGCAGCGCCCCGGCCCCGACTAGGATTGCCACCTTCTCGCCGGCGTTCAGCACGTCGGCGGCACGGCGCAGATCCACCTCGTAGGGCACCACCTTAGGCGCGGTGTAGCCGATGCCTGAGAAGGTGTTGCCGTGCTTGCGCACCGGCGCCTCATAGGGAACCTCCTGCAGGTCGTTCGGTAGGATGATCGCCGAGACCTTTCGCTCGGCCTTGGCGATGCGCATCGCCCTGTCGACGATGTGGCGCACCTGCGCGGGGCTGGACGCTTGCTGCACGTAGGCCGCGACGTCTTTGTAGGCGCTGGTGAGGTCAAATTCCTGCTGGTAATGCGCGCCGTTGACGTTGCGCCCCTGCTGCCCGGCGATGGCGAGCAAGGGAACATGGTCCATGTAGGCGTCGTACATGCCGGTCAGGAGGTGGGTCGCGCCGGGGCCGGAGGTGGCGAGGCACACGCCGACCTCGCCGGTAAACTTGGCGTAAGCCGACGCCATAAAGGCGGCCATCTCCTCGTGCCGGACCTGGATGAACTCGAAGGGCAAATCGAGGCGCTGCATCGCGCCGAGGAGGCCGTTGATGCCGTCGCCCGGGTAGCCGAAGATCGTCTTGACGCCCCACTCGGCCAAGCGCTTCCAGAAAAAGTCGGCGACGGTATCGGTCATACTAAATCCTTGATGACTAGACGGTGGAGCACAGGTCACGTTCACGCATTTATCATAGTAATCTGAGAGCTTATAGGTGCATCATAACAACTTCTTGCTCGACAATCTATTCTGAAAATATATTTTTATTCAACTCACGACTGCGTCAAAAAGCAATATTGCTCTCATAGTTGTTGCGCAATGGGTCGCTCCCGAGATCGATCGCGTAGAGGTGTTGCATCGAGGTAATGAACAGCCGTCTCTCGCCGGGACCGAAGCAGCAGTTCGAGGCGCGTTGCGGGGTCGGGATGAAGCCGAGGGGGCGCCCATCCGCGGAGAAGATCTGAATGCCCGCGCCCGAACTCGTCCAGACCCAGCCACGGGAGTCGACACGGAATCCATCCGGGATGCCCGGCTCGACCTGCGCGAACACCCGTGGCTCGCCAAGCACATGATCGTCGCCGACCGGGAAGGCGTAGAGGGTATGGCCGTCGCCGCCGTGGGTACGCGATGTGTCGCTCACGTAGAGCGTACGCCCGTCCGGGGCGAAAGCCAGACCGTTGGGCTCGCCGAGGTCCGCCATTCGGCGCAGGCCCCCGGTAGCCGGCTCAAAGCGGTAGACGCTGTGGTGGCCGAGTTCGGACTCAGCCAGTGTCCCCTGTTTCGGCAGGCGCAGGGCGTAGCTGGGATCGGTGAACCACACGGCGCCATCGGGGGCGCAGACGACGTCGTCTGGACCGTTGAGCCTCCGGCCCTCGTAGGTCTCGACCACCGGTTCGTACCGTCCCTCCGGCGTCGTGCGCGACAGGCGCCGAGTGCCGTGCTCACAGTGGATCAGGTCGCCGCCGTGATCGACCGTGTTGCCGTTGATGAAAGGTGTCGCATCGACCACCACGCGCACGCACCCGTCCGGGTGCCAGCCCAGAACGCGTCGGCCCTCGATGTCGGACCACACGAGGACCCCTTTGGCGGGCCACCACGTCGGCCCCTCGCTGAAGGTCGCCTCATCGTAGAGCGAGACGAGCCGGGCGTGTTGCGACACGACTTCGGAGAGCCGCGGGTCGAACGCGTGCGGCGGATCGACGGACGAAACGAGATCCGGCGGCCCAGGGTGGCGCAAGAGATCGGACATGAAGCCACTGCCCTCCGCAGTCGTCCGACGCTGCTGCCAGGATGATGCGGTGAAGTGCATTTATCCCCCACCGCGGTTGAGCACCGGTCCGGACAGGCCAAGTGCGGTGTTGACGACCGCCAGATGCGTGAGCGCCTGCGGGAAGTTGCCGGTTAAGCAGCGGCCGGGCACGTCGTACTCTTCCGACAGCAGACCGACATCGTTGGCGACGCCGAGCACCCGCTCCAGATATACCGCAGCCTCGTCGTGACGGTCCTGAAGGCGCAAGCAGTCGGCCATCCAGAGCGAGCACGGCAGGAAGACGCCCTCATCGGTGCCATCCCCCTTGGCGCGGGTGCGCCTGATGAAGCCGCCCTGGTCGAGATCGGTCCCGATCCGGGCGATGGTGGCGGCCATGCGCGGGTCGTTGACGGGGAGGAAGCCGACCAGCGGCAATAGCAGCAGACTCGCGTCGAGTGCGTGGCTGCCGTAGCTCTGCGTGAAGGTGGACAGCCCCGCGTTCCAGCCCTCGTGGCAGACCTCGGCGTGGACACGGGCACGCAGGGACTCCAGCCGGCCGCGCGTCGGCCCGTCGAGGTTGGCATGGGCGAGCGCCCGGTCGAAGCCGACCCAACACATCGCCTTGGAGTAGGTGTACTGCCGCGGCTGCCCCCGCGACTCCCACACGCCCGAGCCGCGATGGTGCCAGACACGCTCCAAGTGGGCGACGATGCGCGCCTCCATCGCCGTCTGGTGCGCGCTCGGCTCTATGCCGGCGCGGCGGGCGAGGGCCAGGGTATCGAGCACCTCGCCGTAGACGTCGATCTGCACTTGCGTCGAGGCGGCGTTGCCGATCCGCACCGGCCGCGCCTCGCGGTAGCCGGGCAGCTCGTCGACCGTCCACTCGTCGAGGTGGCGTGAGCCGTCGACGCGGTACATGATCCGCATCGCGTCGGGGTCGCCGGCGATGGCCCGCAACAGCCAGTCGCGCCACGCGGTAGCCTCGGCGCAGAAGCCCGCGTTGATAAAGGCGCCGAGCGTGAAGGTGGCGTCGCGCAACCAGGAATAGCGGTAGTCCCAGTTCATGGCACCGGCCGGGGCCTCGGGCAGGCTGGTGGTCGGCGCTGCGATCAGCCCGCCGGAGCGCTGATGGACCATCGCCTTCAGCGTGAGGAGCGAGCGCTTGACGGCCTCGGGCCAGCGGGTGCGGGAAGCGTCGAAAGTACCGATCCAGCCCTCCCAGTGCGCGAGCGTCGCGGTCAGCGCGCCGCGCGGGTCGATCGGCTCGGGCTCCGGGTCCCAGGCGGCGGTGCAGGTGAGGACGAGAGCATGGCTCTCACCCTCGCGCAGGGTGAAGCCAGCTGCGATGCGCCCGTCCTCCACGCTTACCGTCACCGGCATTGGCGCGCGCAGGTACACCCGGTGCTGCCCGACGGTGGCGACCGCGCCGTCGCCGCGCGCCTCGCACCATGGTGCCAACGCGCCGTAGTCAAAGCGCAGGCGCAAGTCGAGGTCCATCGCGACCGTGCCGGACAGGCCCTCGACTATCCTCACGAGGGACGAATGCCGCCCGCGGATCGGCATGAAGTCGGTGACACGCGCCCTGCCGGCGTCCGTGTGGAAAACCGTTTCCAGCACAAGGGTATCGCCGCAGTATCGCCGCTCGACCTCGCCCGCCCCGCGCGGCGCCACCAGCCAGCGGCCATTGCTGTCGTCGCCGAGCAGCGCGCTGAGGCAGGCGTCGGAGTCGAACTCCGGCCAGCAGAGCCAGTCGATCGACCCATCGCGGGCCACCAGGGCTGCGGTCTGCCCGTCCCCGATCAGGGCGTAGCTCTCGATCGGCTTGCTCATGGGATCGGCTTCATCTCGACCTCATCGGTGGGCGGCAGCGGCATCTCAGAACTTGTACTTCTTGGCGAGCAAATGCAGCCCGGTGATGGCACCCAGCGCGGCGGCCGCCCAGAACGCGGTGCGGTGGCGGTCGGTGAACATCTCCCAGCTGCCCGAGCGCGCTTTGTCGTCGAAGCGGCCATGGGCGCCGTAATCGCCCGGCACGGGCTCGAACAGGTTGGCCGGCGCATCCTTGGGCAGGCGCTTGTCAGTGAGCTGGCCGCTGTAGCCGGCCTTGGCAAGGTAGCGGTCGATCAAGCCCGGCGCGATGCGGTTGGCCAGGATCGCTTGCACCGTCGGGTAGCCGACCCAGACCTGGCGTCGGCGGTGGGTGGCGGCGAACACGATAGCGCGGGCGGGGACCTCGGGCTGGTAGATCGGTGCGACAGGTTGCGCGCGGCGGCCCATCTTGTTCATCGCCCAATCGAACTGCGGGGTATTCACCGCCGGCAGGTCGACCATCGTGAGGTGGATGTCGAGCTTGTCGTGGATGATCTCGGAGCGCAGCGAGTCGGTGAAGCCGCGGATGGCGAACTTGGCGCCGCAGTAAAGCGATTGCAGCGGCACCGAGCGGTAGGCCAGAGCGGAACCAACGTTGACGATGGTGCCCCGGTTGCGCGGGCGCATGCGCTTGAGCGCGCTCATCATCCCGTAGACCTGCCCGAGGTAGGTAACCTGAGTGGCCCGCTCGGCCTCCTCGGCGGTGATCTCGCTGACGGGCGCAAAAACGGTGGCCATCGCCACGTTGACCCAAATGTCGATCGGCCCGAGTTCCGCCTCAACCCGGTCGGCAGCGGCCTCGACGGCCTTGGCGTCGGCGACGTCGGTGGGGATCGGCAACGCGCGGACGCCATGCCGACGCAGCGTCGCGGCGGCCCGCTCTAGCCGATCGGGATCACGCGAGAGCAGGGCGACGTCGTAGCCGCGGCGGGCGAACGCCTCGACCGTGGCGCGGCCGACGCCGGCCCCCGCTCCCGTGACGACGACGATGCCTGACATGGCTGTTCCTTCGTTTGCAACGCGTGCGATGGCGCTGGATGCCGAGCTGAAAGTTACCGGCGGCTACGTAGCGATCTAACGGTATGATCCGATCGGGAGAGGCGATGGGACCGGTCGTCGCCTCAATGCAGACGCTCGGCGATGCGGTCTGCCACTCTGAGCGCGTTGGCGATGATGGTCAGCGTCGGGTTCACCGCACCGATCGAGGGGAAGAAGCTCGCGTCGGTGACGTACAGGTTGTCGAGTTCGTGCGCTTTGCAATCGAGGTCGAGCACGCTCGATCGCGGGTCGGTGCCGAAACGCAGCGTGCCGGCCTGGTGCGCCGTGCCGGATAGCGGGATATCCTTGCCGAGGTACAGCGAGCGCTCGAACAGGTAGCTGTAGAGCCCGCCCGGCCCAAGCAACTCCTCCAGCTTGGCGCGCAGCCTTTGATGCGCCTCACGGTTGTTCTCGGCGATGTCGAGGATCACCCGGCCGTCCCGGTCGATCGAAACGCGGTTGTCCGGATTGGGCAGATCTTCGCTCTGCAGCCAGAAGTCGATGGAGTGTCTGGCCATCATGTCGAACGGGGCGTTGGGCAGGAAGCCCGTCCACTTGGGGAACTCCTCGCCGCGAATCTGCTCCGGGTGCGTCTTGGCGCACATTTGGATCAGGCCCATAGGGTGATCCCATTCCTTCGAGCCGAAGTAGAAGTCCGAAACCGCGAGAGTCTTTTGGAAGACGGTCTCGTTGACGGCCTTCGACAGACCCATCAGCACCGACATGTTGTGGCGCACGTAGTTGCGCCCAACCTGATCCGATCCGTTAGCGAGACCATTTGGGTGGACGTTGTTTGCCGAGCGTAGGAACAGCAGCGCCGAGGACAGCGCGCCGCAAGCGACCACGACGATGTCGGCGGAGTAGCGCTCGGCGCGGCCTTCGCGGGTGACGCGCACACCGGTCACCGTCCTACCTTTAGGATCGGTCTCCAGCCGCGTGACGGTGGCGTTGACCAGGAGCGTCACGTTGTCGTGCCGGGCGAGCGTCGGGTCGACGGTCATGACCTGGGCGTCGGCCTTGCCGTTCAAGAGGCAGGGGAACCCGTCGAAAGCGTCGCAGCGGATGCAGATCGAGGTCGGCGTGGGCTTGCCGTCGCGCTCGTCGAGCTTGATGCCGAGCGGCAGGTGGAACGGGCGTAGGCCTTCTTTCGCCCAATCGTCCGACAGCCGCTGGATGCGCGGCTCGTGGCTGACCGCCGGGTGTGCGTAGCCGCCGCTCGACCATGGCTCGGTCGGATCCTCGCCGCGCGTGCCGTGGACCGCGAACAGTGCCTCGGCCTCCGCGTAGAATGGCTCGAACTCCCGGTAGGAGACCGGCCATGCCGGCGAGACGCCGTCGACGTGGCGCAATTCCTCGAAGTCCCGCTCGCGCAGCCGAAACAGGGCCGCGCCGTAGACCTTGGAGTTGCCGCCGACGTAGTAGTGCAGGCCTGGGTGGAACGCCCGCCCGTCGCCGCCATACCACGTCTCGGGCGCCTGATACTTGCCGTCGACGAAGACGGTCTTGGCGCTCCAGTTCGCTTGCTCACGCGGCAGATAGTCGCCACGTTCCAGCATGAGGATGCGCTTGCCAGTGCCGGCGAGGCGATGGGTCAGGGAGCCACCACCGGGACCTGAGCCGATCACGATGATGTCATAGTGATCCTGCGACATCGACGCGTCCCACGAAGTCCACCGGCAATTCGAGGCTACAAGCGGTGACGTTTGGATCTGTTCCAATCCGAATGTTCTGCATTTCAGAACGATTTACGCGGGTAAGTCTGTCGGCCTCGCGCGTTCGTCGCATGTGCAGCGGGATCCGCCCCGCGATCGGCCCTCTCACGCGACCCTTCCCTTACATCCGGATCATGCATGACCTCCCTCGCTGAATGGCTGAACACCGCCACTCCGTTTCTGGCCAAGCTCTGTCTCGTGTGCCTCTTCCCCCTGAGCGCCCTCGACAAAGTCGTGCACTGGGACCAAGCGATGAAGCAGGCTCGCTCAACGCCGATCCCCGGCCCGGCAGTGCTGCTGATGCTCGGCATCCTGGTCGAGGCGATCACCCCGGTGCTGATCGTCGCCGGATGGTGGGACCGTGCCGCCGCGTTCGTGCTGATGGGCTTCTGCGCCGTCACCGCGCTGCTGTTCCACCGCTGGTGGGAGTACCCGCACTTCTGGTCCGGGCAGGGCGAGGGTAAGTCGCACTTTTGGGACTTCTTCAAGAACTTCGGGCTGGTTGGCGGCCTGCTGCTCATCGTCATCGTCGGCGGCTACGTGCCGGTCGGCCAACTCGTGCGAGATCCCCTCGCGCCCGGCCCGCGGGCGGCCTTGCCCACAGCGCATTGAGCGAGGGCAGACGATGATGTTGCGTGGAACCCCGGGCACTTCCGGCCGTTCTGCGCATCGATAGTTCCTGCCGCATAGCGCGGGGACGCTGTCGCAGATGGGGATGGAGCTCCCCGACAACCGCCCTCGCCGAGGGCTGATGGCTCCTACCGCGAGGGCGCGATCCGTTCGCCCGCGGTAGGAGCGTGTCTCCACCGCGGACCGACGACCAAGCCCTTTCAGAGAGAAGGGGGACTGGTTCCGTGAATTTTCTGATCGTGATGTTGGGTGCGGGGCTAGGCGGCGGGGCGCGGCACGGCGTGAACGTCGCAGTCTCTCGGCTGGCCCCCGACATCGATTTCCCGCTGGCCACCCTGATCATCAATGTCCTCGGCTCGTTTCTGATGGGCGTGCTTGCCGAGAGCTTCGTGTTGCGCGGGGCCGGCGGGCATCCCGCGAAGCTCCTCCTCACCACCGGGGTTCTAGGCGGCTTCACGACCTTCTCGACCTTCTCCCTCGACGCAGTCAGCCTGTACGACCGCGGGCAGGTCGCGGCGGCCGGCCTCTACGTAGTCCTGTCGGTGGCCGGCGGCCTCGTCGGCTTGGTGGCGGGCCTCGCACTGGCCCGCGTCGCCCTGTCGGGAGGCGCGTCATGAACCGCGCCCTCGTCCTTATCCGCCACGGGCAGAGCACGGCCAACGCTGCCGGCGAATTCACCGGCAACCGGGACGTGCCGCTGACGCCCCTCGGCCGCGAGCAGGCCCGCGCCGCCGGCCGCCGCCTCCTAGAGCGCGGCCTCTACCCCGACGCAGCCTTCTGTTCGACCCGCGCGCGCACCGCCGAGAGCGCCGAGCTGATCCTTGACGCACTGGGCCGCTCCGGGCTCCCCGTCGAGCCAGGCGCGGCGCTGGACGAGCGCGATTACGGAGCGCTCACCGGCCTGACCCATACCGAGGCCGAGGCGCGCTGGGGGGCCGAACAGGTCCGCGTCTGGCGCCGCGCCTTCGCCGATGCGCCGCCGGACGGTGAGAGCATCCGGGACACGCTCGCGCGGGTCGCGCCCTACCACATCACGCACATCCTGCCTGCGGCGATGCGCGGACCCGCCCTCGTAGTCGCCCACGGCAATTCCCTGCGCGCGCTGGTCACCGCCATCGAGGGACTGTCCACGACAGAGACCGAGTATCTCGAAATCCCGACCGGCTCGCTGCGGCTCTACCGGCTCGCGAACGACAGCTCGATCGAGGCCCGCGAGATCGTCGCCTAAATTCGACACTCTGGAGATCAAGATGATCAATGCGCCAAACCACGATCCGGACCCCGAGTTGGAGGACATCCGCCAGCTCGGCCTGATCGCGCACCAGCATCGCAAGGCGGCGCGCAAGCTCGGCGTCTCGCACGGCACGATGGCCGTGATCTGGCTCCTCGTCGTGGCGGTGCTGGTCGCCGCCCTCGTCGGGCTGTTCCTCGCCACGCGCTGAGCTGAGATCCGCCGACGCGCGCATCCGCACCATTCCCTCGAACGGAGACATGCCGTGAGCATCACCGCCATCTGCAATCTTGACGCGCTAGAGATCCTCGACTCGCGCGGCGAGCCGACCCTCCAGGTCCGCGTAATCCTCGAAGGCGGTGCGAGCGCGGTCGCCGCCGTGCCGGCAGGCGCATCCACCGGTCGGCACGAGGCGCGAGAGGCGCGCGACGCGGACCCCGAGCGCTACCGCGGGCGCGGCGTCAGCCGGGCAGCCTCGGCCGTGCGGGGGCGGATCGCCGAGGGTCTGCGCGGGCTCGACGCCGCCGACCAGAAGCAAATCGACGGACGGCTGATCGCCCTCGACGGGACGCCGGACAAGTCCGGACTCGGCGCCAACGCGATCCTCGGTGTATCCATGGCCGCCGCCCGCGCCGCCGCTCAGGCCTCCGGTCGGCCGCTCTACGTCCATCTCGGCGGCGGCGATGCGACCCTCCTGCCGATGCCGTGCCTGAATGTCCTCAACGGCGGCCGGCACGCCGATTCCTCCCTCGACGTGCAGGAGTTCATGCTCGTGCCGGTCGGCATGCCGACCTTCGCCCGGGCGATGCGTTGCGCCGCCGAGACGTATCACGCGATCCGCGACCTGCTGCACGAGCGGTCCTTGAGCACGGCGGTGGGCGATGAGGGCGGCTTCGCCCCCAAGCTCCCCGACAATGAGGCAGCGCTCGACCTGATCGTCGCGGCGACCGAGCGGGCGGGCTACCGCCCGGGGGAGGACGTCGCCATCGCCATCGATCCGGCCGCGACCTCCTTCGCGGTCGAGGGCGGCTACGATCTGGTCCGCTCCGGCACCGGGCGGCTCGACCGGGGCGGGTTGCTCGCGCTCTACGGCCGCTGGATCGAGCGCTGGCCGATCGTCTCGATCGAGGACGGGTTCGGCGAGGACGACTGGGCCGGCTTCGTCGCGCAGACCGCGGCACAGGGCAAGCGCATCCAGGTGATGGGCGACGACCTGCTCTGCACGAACACGCGCCTCATCGAGCAAGCGATCGCCGAGGACGCCTGCAACGCGGCATTGATCAAGCTCAACCAGATCGGCACCGTGACGGAGACGGCGGCGGCTGTCGCGATGTGCCGCGAGGCCGGCTGGGCGAGCATGGTCTCGCACCGCTCGGGCGAGACTACCGACGCGTTCATCGCCGATTTCGCGGTGGCTATGGGCTGCGGCCAGATCAAGTCGGGCGCGCCCTGCCGGGGCGAGCGGCTCGCCAAGTACAACCGCCTCTTGGAGATAGAGGCCGAGCTCGGCCCCCGCGCCCGATTCGAGAACCCGTTCGCACACCGCCGCCACTGATCGGCGCATGCGAAACGACAGCATCGCGTCATCCCGTTGGACGGGAGCGATCCGCTGCAGGAGGCTCAACATCAAAGGTCGAACTTGAGGAGGTCGCGATGACCCGCGCGATGTCGAGCGCGGCAGTGACGGCGCATCGCAGCGAGGCACGACCCGCTTCGCCGCGTCTGATCGAACGGCTGCGCGAGTTGGAGGACGGATCCCGCGCCCGGGTCGACCCGCAGGCGGTGCAGATCTTCGCCTCGGCGCGGAGGCTGCTCGGGGACCTGTGCCACCTACCGGATCTGGACAACACACCACTGGACCTACGAGCTCGCCGTTCGTTCGCGAAAACTGATCGAAACCATCGCTACGTTCCGTTGGAATGAAAGGTAGCCGGTTGCGAAGGTGGGCTCACCCTCCGGAGCGCCACCACGGAAGCGACCATGACAACCTCGGCCCCATCCTTATTTCCCGTCACGCTCGCCTCGGCCGTACGTCGCGTCCTGCCGGGCCTCGCCCTCTGCCTCGCGGTCACGGCGGCCGCCATCGGGCTGGAGGCGGCGGAGGAACATTTATTTGGCCGCGCGTGGCTGGAAGCCCTGGTGCTCGCCATCGTCATCGGCACTGCGGTCCGCACCGCCTGGAACCCCGGCCCGCGCTTCTTCCCCGGCATCGCCTTCGGCGCCAAGACCGTGCTGGAGGTCGCCGTCGTTCTGCTCGGCGCCTCGCTCAGCGTCGCCACGCTGCTCGCCGCCGGCCCAGGGCTGCTCGTCGGAATCGCCGCCGTGGTGACACTAGCCATTGCCGCGAGCTACGGCATCGGTCGCGCGCTCGGGCTGCACCCGAGGCTCGCCATCCTCGTCGCCTGCGGCAACTCGATCTGCGGCAACTCCGCCATCGCCGCCGCCGCCCCGGTGATCGGCGCCGAGGCCGAGGACGTCGCCTCCTCCATCGCCTTCACCGCCGTGCTCGGCGTCCTCGTCGTGCTCGGCCTGCCGCTGCTCGTGCCGCTGCTCGGCCTGTCGCCGATGCAGTACGGCGTGCTCGCCGGCCTGACGGTTTACGCCGTGCCGCAGGTGCTTGCGGCGACCGCGCCGGTGGCCGCGCTGAGCGTGCAGGTCGGCACGCTGGTCAAGCTAGTGCGCGTTCTGATGCTCGGGCCGGTGGTGCTGGCGCTCTCGCTCGGCGCGAGCCGGCTGCGCGAGGAGACGGATGTTCCGGCCCCGCACGTCACCGCGGGCGAGCGCCCGAAGTCCGGGCGCTTGGCTCTGCACCGGATGGTGCCGTGGTTCATCCTGGCCTTTCTCGCGATGGCAGGCCTGCGATCGGCCGGGCTGATCCCGCAGGCGGCGCTCCATCCGATCGCACTGATTGCCAACGTGCTCACAATCGTCTCGATGGCGGCGCTCGGGTTGGGGGTCGACGTGCGGAGCGTCGCGGGAGCCGGCGCCCGGGTGACGCTGGCGGTGGTCGCCTCGCTCGCCGCTCTGACCGCGGTCAGCCTCGGCCTGATCCGCATCCTCGGCATCGCCTGACCCAAATTATCGAAAATACAGAACGAAATGTGCTGAACAAACCGTTTTTCAGAATGCCAGGGGAAGTCCATCTTGAACCCAAGGCGGTCGGCCGAAGGAGCCGGGACCGCCGATCCAAAAGAGAGTCCCATGACCGAGCCGGCCATCATCGAGACCGCCGAGCAGGCCCGCGAGGGCGAGACCAGCGGGCACATGCGCTGGGTCCTCCTGTGGAGCGTCGCCCTGTCCATCGCGGCGATCGCCATCGCCGGCCTCGCCATCGTCGGCTGACCGCCGACGCCCCGATCCTGATCCAGCAGGAGGATACATCATGACGTTCAAGACCGGACGGCGCGGAGCGCTGCAGATTCTTAGTCTCGGCCTCGCCGCGGGAGCGGCGGGCGGCACGGCCCTAACGCCGGCGGCAGCCCGGGCCGCGATCCCCGACAAGTATCCCCTTGTCGAGGCCGGGGCGGGCGACCTGCGCGCCTTGATGGAGCGCCTCGCCAAGGCGCCGCGACGGCGCGACTTCAAGACCGTGCCGATGATCCTCACCAAGCCCGAGGAGTGGGACCACGAGGCGCTCACGGAGGTGATGGCCTACAGACCCAAACCGAAGCAGGTCTGGGACAACACCGACATCGCCAGCCCCTGGCTCAACCTGATGCGCAACGCGCTGAACGCGCAGGTCTGGTCGTTCCGCCACCCGGACTTCCTCGCGGTCTCGGCGACCCACGGCACGGCCCACCTCGCGCTCTACGATCAGGAGACCTGGGACAAATACAAGCTCGCCGACCTCGCCGGGCCGAAGTTCAAGTCGAACACCCTGATCGTCGAGGGCAAGGCGGCCTCGGCCGACCCGAAGAACTTCGAGGATCCGGCCGGCGTGTTCTCGCCCGAGGACAACGCGATCCCGGTTCTGATGCGGCGCGGCGTGGTGTTCACCTCCTGTCACAACGCGATCTGGGAGGAGGCCGGCGGCCTGATCGCCAAGGGCGTCAACCCGGACAAGCTCAGCCACGAGGCGCTCGCGGCCGAGCTGACCAACCATCTCATCCCCGGCGTGATCCTCACGCCCGGCGCCGTCGGCACGCTGCCCGAGCTGCAGCAGGCCGGTTTCCACTACGCGAAGTGAGGAGGGCTCGATGCACCATTTCCACAAAGCGATGCTCGCCGGCTGCGCCGTCGCCCTCGCGCTGTCCTCCGCCGCGCGGGCCGAGGACGCGAAGGGCCCACCCGGCCCGTTCCCACCTTGGCAGCACGGCGACAACAACGACGCCACGCCCCGCGGTCTGCCGTTCACCGTGCCCGAGGTCGACGTGCTCGCCGACTTCCACGGCAGCCTGGACGACCCGAAGCTCGTGCTGTTCGTGGGCGGCAACTACTTCTTCGCGATGGCGCCGCTGGTGAAGGCGTTCGAGGCGAGCCACCCGGAGTACAAGGGTCGGATCTTCTGGGAGACGATCCCGCCGGGCCTGCTCGTCAAGCAGATCGAGGCGGGCGGTACCGTCACGGTCGGCAACATGACTTTCACGGTCAAGCCCGACGCCTATTTCGCCGGGCTCAAGAAGGTCGAGGCGCTGATCCACGAGGGTAAGCTCGTCGGGCCGGCGGTGCCCTACGTGACCAACACGCTGACCATCATGGTGCCCAAGGACAACCCGGCGGGCATGAAGGGTCTGTCTGATCTCGGCAAGCCGGGCATCCGGCTCGCGATGCCCAACCCCGAGTTCGAGGGCATCGCGCGGCAGATCAAGATGTCGCTGGCCAAGGCGGGCGGGAAGGATCTGGAGACAGCGGTCTACGACACGAAGGTCAAGGACGGCTCGACGATCCTCACGCATATCCACCATCGCCAGACGCCGCTGTTCCTGATGCAGGGCCGGGCACAGGCCGGCGTGACGTGGCAGTCCGAGGCGCTGTTCCAGCAGCAGGTCGGCAATCCCATCGGCCACGTCGACATCCCGGACGCGGACAACGCCACGGCCGTCTACGCCGGTGCCGAAGTGAAGGGAGCGGCCCATCCCGAAGCGGCCAAGGCGTGGCTCGCCTTCATCCGGTCTCCCGACGCCCTACAGATCTTCGAGCGGTACGGCTTCAAGCCGTACCGCGGCGGTTGAGGAGGCGGCGATGGGAGGCAGGATCATGACCCTGCACCAGCTTCGCGTCTTCGTTGCGGTGGCCGAGCGGGAGCACCTGACGCAGGCCGCGGCGGCGCTGCACGCGGCACCCTCCGCCGTCAGCGCCTCGATCGCCGCGTTGGAGACCGAGTACGGGCTGTCGCTGTTCGACCGAGCCGGGCGCGGCCTGCGCCTGACGCCGCACGGCACGGTGATGCTGGAAGAAGCCCGCGGGGTGCTGACGCGGGCCGACGCCGCTCGGGCGCGTCTCGCGACGCTGCGGGCCGGGACAGGCACAGGCGAGGCGTCGCCGTGAGCGGCACGCCGCGCCCGAGCCGACCCGGCGGATCGGCGGTCGTGCGGCAAACCGCAGGTGTACGGCCAGCCCGGACACTACCGGTGCCGCGCGGCGATCACGTTCAGACAGGACCGACAACTGATGATCGGCACACCGTGCTCGTTCCACCGTGTACGACGGACCTTATGGTTGTCGCTCGCGGCCTCGGCGCTCGCTGTCCCGGTACCGACGATCGCGGCACCGGCCTGCTCCCCGGGTTATCGGACGGTGGGGGCGGCCGGCCGGTCGATCCACGCCAGGGCCGACATGGATTGGCGGAGGGAAACCTACGGTCCTACGGCCCCTCAGGGGGAGTGCCCGCCGGGCCTGAAGCAGGTGGCCGGGACATGCCTTCAAGCGTGTCCGGGGGGCTACGAGGACCGCGGGGCGACTTGTCTCTATCGCAACCAGTCGAACTGACGCGCGATCGGCCGTCGCTACCGCTGGCGGTGGGATGCAGCGTTCGGATCAAACGAATGGACCGCAACACGGCGAAAGCTCACATACACGTGATGACAGGCTGCTCGAATACGTCTGCGTGGTGGGGCTTCGTGGGCATGG
The DNA here is from genome assembly GCF_900103445.1 of Methylobacterium phyllostachyos. Lineage (GTDB taxonomy): Bacteria > Pseudomonadota > Alphaproteobacteria > Rhizobiales > Beijerinckiaceae > Methylobacterium > Methylobacterium phyllostachyos. Next base: position 477,461 of record NZ_FNHS01000001.1, read on the forward strand.
GCGGCTGGATGTCTCGCGCAGGCCTCGCACTGACGCTCGCGCTCCTCGCCCCTGCGCCAGTCTTCGCGGGGGACGATCCGGCTACCGGCGCGACCGTCGCGATGCAGCCCGGTTCTTCCGGACGGCCGGCCTGCGCCGCCTGCCACAGCGCCGACGGCGCCGGACAGGCGGACGTGGGCATCCCACGGCTGGCCGGACTCCACGCCTCCTACATCGCCGACCAACTCGGCCACTTCGCCACGGGGGTACGCGCCAACGCGATCATGGCCCCCTACGCCGCCTCGCTCTCGGCCGATGAGCGCCGGGCCGTCGCTGAGTATTTTGCGGCCCTGCCCATCCCCGCACCGGTCGATCCGATCCCGGAGCCGGTCGCCAAGCTCGATCGCGGCATGGCCCTGTTCCAGCGCGGGGACGCGCGCACAGGCCTGATCGCTTGTACCCAGTGCCACGGCCCGAACGGGGTCGGCGTCGGCAGCTTCACGCCGCGGCTGGCCGGCCAGTCCGGCCCCTACATCGCCGAGCAACTCCATCGCTGGCGCGCGGGCGACATCCGCGATCCGCGCGGCGCCTACATGCGGGCGATCGCCGCCCGCCTGTCCCCGGCCGACATCGAGGCGGTGGCCGCCTACGCGGCCGGCCTGAAAACGGGCGAGACGATCGAAAACACGGCGGGAGGGAAGCCATGAGGTTCATGCAAGTGGCCGCGACCGCCTGCGCCGTCTCGGCCCTGGCCGTGGCTGGGCTGGCCGCGGAGACGGCGTGGTTCCCGCGTGCGGCCGGGGCAACGGAAACGCCGGCGCCCTTCACGCCGCCGGCCGAGGACGCGATTCCCGCCGGCAAGTTCGGCGACGAAGTCCGGCTGGGCGAGCAGATCTTCCGCGAGCCGGGGGAACACGCGGCCGCCTATGTCGGCAACGACCTGCGCTGCTCGAACTGCCACCTCGACGCCGGGCGGCTGGCCGGCTCGGCGCCGATGTGGGCGGCCTACATCTCCTATCCCGCCTACCGGTCCAAGAACGGTCATGTGAACTCGTTCCAGGAGCGCCTGCAGGGTTGCTTCCGTTACAGCATGAACGGGAAAGTGCCCCCGCTCGGCGACCCGGTGCTCGTCGCCCTGGAGAGCTACTCCTTCTTCCTCGCCAAAGGCCTGCCGACCGGCGAGAAGCCCGCAGGCCGCGGTTTCCCCGCGCTGCCGAAGCCCGCGCTGGCGCCGGACTACGCCCGCGGCGCGCAGGTCTATGCCGAGAACTGCGCCGCCTGCCACGGAGCCGACGGGCTCGGCCAGTCGGCCGACGGCAAGGTTGTGTTCCCGCCGCTCTGGGGTCCGCGCTCCTTCAACTGGGGCGCCGGCATGGGCTCGATCAAGAACGCCGCCGAGTTCATCCACGCCAACATGCCGCTGGGCATGGGCGGAACGTTGACGCCGCAGCAATCCTGGGACGTGGCGACCTACATCGACAGCCAGGTCCGCCCACAGGATCCGCGCTTCACCGGCGACGTGGCCGAGACGCGTGCCAAGTTCCACGACAACCCGAACTCCATGTACGGCCGCACGGTCGACGGCGCCGTGCTCGGCGATCCGAAGGTGACGCCCCCGGCTGGCACCGTCCCGGCCTCCAAGGCGGAGCACAAGTGATGAGCGGACAGGGTACTCCCCCGTCGCCCGCGGAGGCGTCCGCCCCGACCGAACCCGTGCGGCCGGTCGGCACCTGGGTGGTGGCGGCCTTCCTGGTCGCCTCGATCGTCGTCGTCTGGTGCCTGGCGGCGCTGGTCTTCCATACCCGGAGCTGAGAACCCGCGATGAGCGAGACCGGCGCGTCGTCCGCCTTCGAGGACGCTTTTCACAAAGCCGCGGAGCGCCACGAGCGCGCTTGGGTTTTCCTGGCCGTCACGATGCTGACCCTGCTGCTCGCCGGCACGATGTTCCTCGTCGTCTACGCCTACGGGATCGTCGTGCGTACCGACGGCTTCCGCCGCGATCCGGCCGCGCTCGATGCCCCCGAGGGCAGCGTCGTGAAGACCGGTCCGAACGCCTACACCGTCACCGTGGTCGCCCACCTCTGGCGCTGGAGCCCGAGCCCGCTGCGCATCCCCAAGGGTGCGACCGTCACCTTCCGCGTGACCAGCGCCGACGTGCTGCACGGGTTCGCCATCCAGGGTACCACCGTCAACGTCACGGCGGTGCCGGGCATCACCGGCAGCGTCACCTACACCTTCAACCGGCCCGGCACCTTCAACATCGTCTGCAACGAGTATTGCGGGCTGGAGCATCAGGGCATGCTCGGGCGCATCGTCGTCACGGGAGACCCGGCATGACCGCCACCGCGATCCCCGGCACGCTGCCGGTTTCCGTCGCCGCACCCGCTGACGTCCTGGCGCCGCAGCGGCGCACGATGCTGGCCTTCCTGGTCTGGGGCTTCTCGGCCCTGATGATCGGGGCGATGATCGGCCCGCTCCAGGCGCTCAACTACGGCGGCGTCAACGCCTACCCGGCCCTCACGCCGATCCTGAAGTCCTACTATCAGGGCCTGACCATCCACGGCGTGCTCAACGCCTACATCTTCACGTTCTTCGTGACCTGCGGCCTGCTGGTCTACCTCCCGGCGCGCGAACTCGGGCTCGCGCCGAGCATGGCGCTGTGGCGCGGCTGCTTCGCGACGATGGCGCTCGGCACGCTGATGCTGCTGCTCGCCATGTTCGACAACTCGTCGAGCGTGCTGTGGACGTTCTATCCGCCGCTCAAGGGCAGCGCGTGGTTCTACCTCGGCATGACGCTGGTCGTCCTCGGCAGCCTGATGCCGCTGCCGATCCTCCTCGACCTACGCGCCCGCTGGAAGGCGCGCCGGCCCGGCGAGGTCACGCCGCTCGTCACCTACATGAGCCTGACGACCATGCTGATGTGGGCGCTGGCCGGGGGCGGCGCGCTGATCGAGCTCGTCGTCCAGCTCAACCCGTGGGCGCTGGGGCTGACCGATACGGTCGACCCGATCGTGGCCCGCACCCTGTTCTGGTGGACCGGACACCCGATCGTCTATTTCTGGCTGATGCCCGCCTACGTGAGCTGGTACGGGCTGCTCTCGAAGCAGATCGGCGGCAAGCTCGTGTCCGACCCGATGGCGCGGCTGACCTTCGCTCTGCTGCTCGTGTTCTCCTTGCCGGTCGGCAGCCACCATCAGTTCACCGATCCCGGCTTCTCGCCGGTCTGGCGCGGCATTCTCACCGCGCTCACCCTGTCGGTGGCGCTGCCGAGCTTGGTCACCGCCTTCACCATCGGGCTCAGCCTCGAATACGCCGGGCGACTGCGCGGCGGCCGGGGCTGGCTCGGCTGGTTCACCGCTCTGCCCTGGCGCGACCCCAGTGTCGCCGCGCAGGTGCTGGCGATGCTCACCTTCATCTTCGGCGGGGCCGGCGGCATCGTGAACGGCAGCTGGGAGCTCAACAACATCGTCCACAACACCACGTGGGTGCCGGGCCACTTCCACATCACGGTCGGGACCGCCTCGGCGCTGACCTTCATGGGCGTGGCATTCTGGATGCTGCCGCATCTCACCGGACGCGCGCTCCTCAGTCGGCGGCTGGCGCTCGCGGCCGCGTGGCTGTGGTTTACCGGGATGTCGGTGTTCGCCCTCGGCATGCACTGGGCGGGCCTCTTCGGCGTGCCGCGCCGGGCCTGGGTGTCGATGCTGCCGCGCTCGGTCTACGACCGGGTCTACGGCGACGCCCATCTCGCCCTGATCCTCGTGGCGGTGGGCGGCTGCATCCTGTGGCTCGCGACGATCGCCTTCTACACGGTCTTCCTCGGCAGCCTCGGCACGCGCCGCCTCGACCGGCGCCCGGCGATCCCCTTCGCCCAGGCCTTCGGCGGCCGCGAGAGCTACGCCCTCGACGGCGGCGAGCCGGTCGGCATCGTCGCCCATCAGGAAGCCTCGAAGCTCGCCCGCGCCCTGGAGCATCTCGGGCTCATCACCGCCTTCACCGCGCTCGCCACCGCCGCGGCCTATGTGCCGATCTTCTGGCCATTCCTGCGGAACGTCACCGCCGCCCGCGGGTGGGTCGTCTGGTGAGAGGTGCCGGCATCACGCGACGGGCGGTCCTGAGCGCCCTGCCGCCTGTCGCGCTCATCACGCTGTCGCCCGTCGCGCTGCGGTGGGGACGCTCCGGCGGCGCGCTCATCGGTACGCCGGTCCCCGCCGGTCCGACGCCGCCGCTCGCCTTATCGAAGACCGATGGCCGGCCGTTCGACCTCGCCGCCGAGCACGGTCGCCTGGTCCTGGTCTATTTCGGCTACACGCGCTGCCCGGACGTGTGCCCGACGACGCTGGCCGACGTGGCGGCCGCGCTCGCCCACCTGAGCGCCGGAGAGGCCGCCAGGGTGCGTGTAGCCTTCGTGAGCCTCGACCCCGCGGCGGATCCGGCCGCGACGTTGCAAGGCTACCTCGGAAGCTTCGGTCCCAGCCCGCCCTTCGTCGGCTTGACCGGCTCGCCCACGGCGGTCGCGCGGGCCGCCGCTGCATGGGGCGTCACGTGGCGGAAGGCAAAAGGTGGCTTCTTCGACCATAGCTCATTCGTGACGGCGGTCGATCCGGGCGGAATTCGCCGCCTCCGCTACGGATACGCGCAAACCCAGGATCCGATCGCGCTCGCTCACGATCTCAGCGTCCTTCTACACGATGCCTGAGCGAGCGCTTCCTTCCCTCCGCCGCGCGGCCGGTGCCACGGGCATCGTCGTGACGGTGGTGGCCAGCCTCGGTCTACGCGACCCGCTGGCCTCGATGGCGAGCTACACCGCCGCTCTGATGGCGCTCAACCAGATCGCTCCCCCACTCCTTCTCCTCGCCCTCGACCGCCCGGGACCGCGCGCGGCGAGATTTTTCGCCGCGACGCTGGATCCGATCCTGGCGTTTACGGCCTTCTGCACCCTGAGCGTCGCGGTCAGCCTGCCCGGCATCTTCGAACCGACGCTGGCCAACGCGCTGTACGCGGCCCCGCTCGGGCTGCTCGAACTCGGGACCGGCCTCATGATGTGGGCGCAGGCGATGCCTGCGACGCGTCAGGTCCACTCGGCCTGGCGGGTGGCGTTGCTCCTCTGGGTCGCGAGCGTCCCGATGACCACGGTCGCCGTCGTGTGGATGCTCAGCCCCGACGTCCTCTACACGCCCTATCTCGACGTCATCTGTCGATGGAACGTGCCGCCGCTCGTCGACCAGAAATGGGCGGGGTTCGTGATGTTCGCAGCTGGCATGCCGATGCAACTCGCAGCCGTCTGGCTTTTGCTGGGCCTGTCAGGGGCGCAACGCGATGCCGCCTGAGCCCGCATCCGAGTCACCCCCCACCTTGCGTGGGATCGACTGGCTCGCCGCCCTGCTGGCCGGCATCGCCGGCGCGACGGATGCCACCGGCATCCTCGCCTTCGGCCGCTACACGGCGCACATGTCGGGCACGACCTCGCAGACCGTCGCGCACGCCCTCTCGAGCATGGGCCCGGTGGTACTTGGCATCCTCGCGATCCTGTGCTTCGTCGTCGGCGCCGCGCTGTGCGGCTTCGTGGCCGAGGCGTTCGCCGCGCGGGCGGCCCGGCGGACTCTGGCGGGCCTGCTCGCGGTCGAAGGGCTGCTGCTCGCCCTGGCCGCGACGCTGCTGACCGCCGCACCGGAACCGATCCTCGCTCTGGCGCCGATGGCCTTCGCGATGGGCCTCCAGAACGCGACGAGTTCGCGCCTACTCGGACCGACGATCCGCACGACCCACGTCACCGGGACTCTGACCGACCTCGGTGACGCGCTCGGCGCCCTGGCGCGGCGCGCCCCTGGGCGGCGCGCGGCGCTCACGGACGTGGCGGCGCGCAAGGGCCTGCTGTTCTGCGCCTTCGCGGGCGGCGGGGCGTTGGGCGGAGGCGGATACGTCTGGGTCGGCTCGTACAGCCTCTTCGCCGCTGCGGCCCTTCTCGGCCTCGCCGCTGTCGTCCTCGCGCGGTCCGGCCGCGCAGGGATGGCGACGCGGCCCTGACCGGTCCTGCGTCGTCAGGCCGATCCCACCGGAGCGGGATTGCTGGCGCGCTCGATCGCCTCGCGGATCATCCTGCGGGCGGCCGCAGGGCCGTCCCAGCCCAGGATCCGCGCCCACTTGCCGGACTCCAGGTCCTTGTAGTGCTCGAAGAAGTGCTGGATCTGCTGGCGCGTGATCTCCGGCAGGTCGGTGTGGTCGCGCACGGCATCGTAGCGGCGGGTCAGGCGCGCGGCCGGCACGGCGACGATCTTCTCGTCCGTGCCGTGCTCGTCCTGCATCAGCAGGACGCCGATCGGCCGCGCGTGCAGCACCGCGCCGGGCAGAATGGTGCGCGTGTTGGCCACGAGCACGTCGCAGGGGTCGCCGTCCTCGGACAAGGTGTTGGGGATGAAGCCGTAATTGCCAGGGTAGCGCATCGGCGTGTGCGGGAACCGATCGACGAATAGGGCGCCGGCCGCCTTGTCCATCTCGTACTTGATCGGCTCGCCGCCGACCGGGACCTCGATCACGACGTTCACCTCGTCGAGGGCCTCATCGCCGGCTGGTATCGCTGAAAGATTCATCGTCCATCACTCTCGTAGTCGTGCCCGAGGCGGACGGCCGGTGGGGGGTCATGGCGGAGGCAATCCAGCCCAGGCACGACGATCCCCCGTCGGTCGCGACGCGGTAGGAGTCATCAGCCTCGGGGGCGGTTGCGGGGAACTCCATCCCCACATACCGAAGTGGGGTGGCGGGCGCGGCCGTCAAGCCTCGCGCGATCGATCGCCCACCACGAACGAAGCGTGCGCGCGACGGCGTTGGACGGTCGCGAGCGCCCGTGCCAGATCGTACCGGTGCCACTGCGATCCCGAAGGTTGAGCGAGCCGATGTCCTCCCCCCAGCCGAACCTCGACCCGGGCGGCGATTTCGGATGGCGCTTCTGGTGCCTCGCGCCGGTGACCGGCGTGGCGGCGGGACTCTCGGCCGGCCTACTGATGCAGCTCCTGCACCGCGTGCAAGCCCTCGCCTGGGGGACAGGCGCGGCGGACTTCCAGGCCGCCGTGACGGCCGCGCGCCCCCTCCACCGCGTCCTCGCCCTGGCGCTGGCAGGGCTTGTGGCGGCGGCGGGCGGCCTTGCTTTGCGCCGCGGCCGGATCCGCGCCGGGCCAGCCGGCGGCGGCCATTCCGGCGAGCTCTCGGCAGCGATCTGGTTCCGGGGCGGGCGGCTGCCGTTCCTGCGCACTCTGGCGCAGGGCGTCCTCTCGATCACTGTGGTGGGCCTCGGGGCCTCGCTGGGCCGGGAGGCCGCGCCGAAGCAGACGGGCGCGGCCTTCGGCAGCCTGTTCGCCCGCGGCCTCGGCCTGTCGCCGAGCCACACCCGCATCTTGGCGGCGTTGGGCGCCGGGGCCGGAATCGCCGCCGTCTACGAGGTGCCGCTGGGCGGTGCCCTGTTCGCCCTCGAAGTGCTGTTGGGCAGCCTCGCCCTGCCCCTCGTCGCCCCGGCGCTGCTGGCGAGCGGGCTCGCGACCGCCACCGCCTGGCTGCTCCTGCCCGAGCGGGCAACCTACGCGATCCCGGCCGAGCCGGTGTCGCAGGCCCTGATCGCCTTCTCGCTGCTCGTCGGCCCGCTGGCGGGGCTCGCGGCAGCGGCTTACGTGCGCCTGATCGGTTTCGCCGACGCCCGGCGCCCGACCGGCGTCGCCGCCCTGATCGCACCCGTTCCCGGGTTGGCTCTCGTGGGCGCGGTCGCCATGGGACTGCCGCAGATCCTGGGCAACGGCAAGGACCTAGCCGAGCAGCTCTTCACGGGCGGCCTCGCGTGGCCGCTGCTCGCCGCCCTGGTCCTGGCCAAGCCACTGGCCACCGCATTGTGTCTCGGCTGCGGCGCGCCGGGCGGCCTGTTCACGCCGACGATCAGCTTCGGCGCCGTCCTCGGCGGGCTGGCCGCCTACGCCTTCTCCCGCGTCGTGCCGGGCGCGCCGCCGGGCGCCTGCGCCCTGGTCGCGGCGACCGCGGTCCTCGCGGCCGCGACCCAGGGCCCCGTCTCGGCGGTGGTGCTGATGCTGGAGCTCACCCGGCGCCTCGACGCAATGATGGTCCCGGTCCTGCTGGCAGTAGCGGGGTCCATGCTGGTGGCGCGCTTCCTGGAACCGCGCTCGCTCTACGCCTGCCGCATCCGGGAGATCGATCGCGCCGCGCAACCGGGCGACCCGGCGATATCGGTCGCCGCGCCCTACCTCGCGGTTCTGCGGGCGATGCCGGTCGACGGCGGACCTCTGCGCGTCTTCGACGAGGCCGGCGCCTACCTCGGCCCTGTCGACGCCGATCGCGTGCGCGCGCCGTGCTGTGCTGATGGTCCGCTGTCGACCGCCACGGCCGGCGATTTCGTGGTGCTGGCGAGACGGGTGCCATGAGGCACCTGCGAGAGCGTGCAGCCGCGTGGCTCGCAGGCCCGGGCCGGGGCCTAGCGGACACGGGGGCGCTGCTGACCGGCCTATCGGAGCTTCTGTGCGACCTTGGTCTGCCGCTTGACCGCGCCACTACCCATGCCCCGACCCTGCACCCGTCCTACCGCTGGGTCATGCGGGTCTGGCGTCCGGGCGGGGAGATGCTGACGCTGCGCCGTCCGCACGGCATCGAGACGACGCCGACGTTCCACGGCAACACGGTTGAGCACGTCGTCGCCGCGGGCGCGCCGTACAGGGTCCGACTCGACGGGTCGGGGCCGCTGCCGTTTCCGGTGCTGGACGCGCTGCGCGCGGAGGGGCTGACCGACTATCTCATCGTGCCGCTGCCGGCCTCCTCCGGGCGAACGGGCGCCGCCTCCTGGGCCACGGCCCAGCCCGGCGGCTTCGACGCGGGGGAGATCGCCGACCTGATCGCGCTTGGCGCGTCCCTGTCCCTCGTGTTCGAGCTCAAGGCCTGCGAGAGCATGCTCGGCGACGTGCTCGCGGCCTATGTCGGGCGCGACCCGGCCCGGCGCATCATCGCGGGCGGCGTGCGCCTCGGCGACGTGCGGGTGATGCGCTCGGCGATGCTGCTCACAGACATGCGCGGGTTCGGGGCGCTCTCCGACGCGAGTGGGCCGGCCGATCTCGTGGCCCTGCTCAACGCGATGTTCGCGGCGATCGTCCCGGCGGTGCAGGCCGAGGGTGGGGAGGTCCTGAAGTACATCGGTGACGGCCTGCTGGCAGTCTTCGACGCGTCCGGTGACGAGGCTGAGGCACGCCGCAGAGCTTTCCGCGCCGCTCAAGCCGCGCTCGCCGCGGTGGCGCGGACGCCGGACCTCCCACCCGTCGGCGCCGCACTCCACGCGGGCGAGGTCGCCTACGGCAATATCGGCGCGGGCGACCGGCTCGACTTCACCGCCATCGGCCGGGACGTGAACGTGCTCGCCCGCGTCGAGGCCCTGTGCCGCACCTACGGCACGCCGCTCCTGGCCACCGGCGATTTCGCGCAAGGGCTCGGCCTGCCCCTGGAACCCATCGACACGGTCACGCTGCGCGGCATTGGCGAGCCGCAGACCCTCTACGCCCTAACCCTGGAAGAGGACGATCGAGCGAGGCTCCCACGCCTCACGCGGTGACCGGCTCCTGATGAGCTTGAAGGATCTCTGTCCGCCCCGTCGCGCCGATCACGATCTGTACGGGCATCGCCGCGGCCTCCGCCGGGGTTTCGGCGCACACGATCAGGCACCCGGGCGCGTAAGGCCCTTCGGACAGAGTTGCGATGACCCGGTCGAGATCGGAGATGTGCCGCAGGGTCCCGTCGATGATTATGGCCCGCGGTTGCCGCAGGGCAGCCCGGCCGATCTCGATCAGCGCCCGCTGCCGCTGCGTCAGCGCCTGCCCGCGGTTCCCGACGGCGTAGTCCAGCCCGCGGACCCGGACGTCGTCCTCAAGCTCGAATCGCCGGACGGCACCGCGCACGGCCGCCTGGATCACGTCGCTGGCCAGGCCGTGGCCGGCGTCGATGCGGCCGAACAGGAGGTTGTCGAGCATCGAGCTGCGCATGTTGATGCGATCGGGGTCGAAGGCCTCCACGTCCGGCACGCCCCGCGTCCGCAGCGCCTCATGCAGCGGATCCCGCGCGCCGACGACGCGCCGCCGGAGGGCGTCGTCGAGGAGACCGAGGCGCTGCACCGGCTCGACGTAGGACAGCGCGATCGCCAGGAAGATCGGCGTGTGGGGGGCGGGCACGGTCCCCTCGGGGATGGCGCCGAGAAGGCGCTCGACCTCGGGCAGCTCTTCCGGTTCGATCAGCGAGAAGCGCCGGAACAGGCCGTCACCCGGTGCCACGCCGCGGAAGAGATCCACGAGCGTCCGGGCGATCGCGACGCCGAGGCGCCAGAGCGGGTCGATGAGGTCCAGATCCGTCAAAACGGCCCGAAACCGCGGTTCCGCGGCGAGGTCCCGCCCGACAAGCGCTTGGTCGACCGGCACGCCAAACAGCAGGTTCTCCGCGATCGTGGCGCGGGCGTTGTAGCGTCGGCGCTCGAAAGGTAGCACCAACCCTGCGTGGCCGGAGTGAGCTAGTTCCTCGCGCAGGAACCGGCGCGCCGCGATCATCCTGGTGCCGAGCGGCGTGCCCTCGCACCGGGATCGCGCGGTAAGGCCGAACCGGTACAGATCCTCTTCGAGCCCCAGCCGACAGACGAGGTGGAGCATCGTGCGGTCGAACCCGCACGCGTCGGCCGCGCCGAGGGCGGCGTGATCGATCCACGGCGCGGCCGACGCCTCCGGCGTGTTGCCGGTGCGCCGCGCTTCGGCCGCGTAGAGCGGGTCCTCCGGCGGCGCCAGCGGCGCCACGCGCAGCCCGTAGATCAGGTTGTCTCGAATGCTGCCGGGGAACAGTGTCGGCTCGCGCCCGGCATAGCCGACCGCTCGCACGCCGCCGCCACCGACGTCGAGGCGAAGGCTGCCGCCGACCGCGGGCCGTAACCCGGCCAGTGCCATGGCTGCAGCGTGGGCTAGCCCGCTTCCCGGCGAGACGACGGCGAAACGCGGTGGTAAAGGCAGGGCGATGTCGGTCACCGCGACCGACCGATCCTCCTGTGGGTCGTGAAGGATCAAGCCGGCGAACGCGAGGTGGTTCAGGCTATCGTCGGAAAACCCCGGCGCACTGACTTCGGCGGTTCTGAGCAGTCGCGGCGCAAACTGCGCCGCGATCGTCTCGTACTTCACCTCTACATCGAGGCGCTGCTGGTCCCAGTCGATCAGTTCCTTGAGCGGCGGCGGCAGGTCGCGGTAGGCGGCGAGTACGGCGACCAGCTGGCCGATGTCGAGTCGGCCCTTCAGCGCGAACATTCCGCCAATCGCGTAGAACAAGAATGGGGTAATCTGGGCGAGAAGGTTATTGAGATATTTCACCGCGAACTTGCGCTTGTAGATGCGCATCCGAAGATCGTAGATCCCGTGAAGGCGACCGCTGATCTCGGAGCGTTCCCAGCGCTCACCCTCGTTCACGGTGACCGTATCAAGCCCGTCGAGAACCTCGGCGACACGACCAGCGAAGGCACGCGATGCGATCTGACGCTGACGGCTCAAGCCAATGATCTGGCGTCGCAGTCGCGGGATGACGGCTATTTGCACGCCGACCATCCCACCCGCGGCCAGACCCAACCAGACGTTTTGCATCAGGATGAATGCGAGCGTGGTCAACGCCTGTGTACCAAGATGGAGTGGCGTCACGATCGCGTCGCCGATGAACGAACCGATCGGCTCGACCTCGTCGCGGATGATGGTTGCGGTCTCGGAGGACTTGACCTCGCGCTGCGCCTGCGGGCTGTAGCGTAGCATCAGCGAGAACAACTGGAAGCGCAGGCGCCGCAGCATGCGCTCGCCGAGCATGCCCTTCTGCAGGTTAATCCAGAACTTGAACGCCCCGTTCGACAGGACGAGCATTAGAAACAATGTGGAAAGGCCGAGCAGCAGCTCCAGGCGGTCGAGCTGAAACCCGTCGAACACATGGATGCGCCCCCCGCCCAAGGAGGCCGGCCAATCGATTTCGAGAGCAAGGAATGGGGCGGTGACTTCGCCGTGGGCGTAGGCTTTGCCGGTGATCGCGTCGTTGACGATGCGCTTCGGGAGGTCGAGCGACGCGAAATAGAACGGCAGGGAGGCGAGCACGACCGCGCAGATCGCAAGCTGGTCGCGCTTCGAGTGACGCCAGATGTATGAGAACAGGCGCGGCGCCAGGAGCGGAGGGGCGGTCGATCCCGACGGATGATCAGGCGAACTCGGTCCGTCGTCCTCTACCACACCGGAGATGCAGGCCCGTCGACGGCTCCCTATCGCCACACCTATCGACTCCTATGATCGCCAGAGACGGCCACGCCGGACACATGGCTGCGTTTACGCGGTTTCGCTTGCCGTCGCACGCGTCGGGAACGTTCTTATTTTACGAATGAAATGACCACGATGGGCATTTGTCCGAACGTCTGTTCAAAGGCATAGTAAGCACGATCGAAAACGCGGGAACGGCCGCACGCCATGATCTGGGGGGACTAGAGTGAAGTCGACATTGGGCATCGCGAGCCGGCGGGGCTTCCTCACCGGTCTCGGCATCGGCGGGCTGGCCGCAGCCGCGCCGGCCTGGGCGGCGGGGTCCGTCAAGCTGCCGCTGCCGGGCGGCCCGGATGAGCGGGCGCTGACCACCGCCTTCCCGGGCAAGGGCGAGATGATCCTCCAGCGCACCCGCCCGCCGTTGCTGGAGACGCCGTTCGAGGTGTTCGACGAGGGCGTCTTCACCCCCAACGATCGCTTCTACGTGCGTTGGCACTGGGCCAACATCCCGGCGGCAGTCGATGCGAACACCTACCGCTTGAAGGTGCATGGCCACGTCCACAAAGACCTGTCTCTGTCGCTGGACGACCTCGCACGGTTACCGCGCTTCGAGATCGCCGCTGTCAATCAGTGCTCGGGCAACTCGCGCGGGCTGTTCGAGCCGCGGGTCGCTGGCGCACAATGGGCCAACGGCTCGATGGGCAACGCCCGCTGGGCCGGCGTGCGCTTGAAGGACGTGCTGGACAAGGCCGGCGTAAAAGCCGGGGCCGTGCAGGTGCGCTTCAACGGGCTCGATGAGCCGGTGGTGGACGGCGCCCCGGACTTCAAGAAGTCCCTCGACCTCGACCACGCCCAGGATGGCGAGGTCATGCTGGCCTACGCGATGAACGGCGAGCAACTACCCCTGCTCAACGGCTTCCCGCTGCGCCTCGTGGTGCCGGGCTGGTACTCGACCTACTGGGTCAAGATGCTGTCCGACATCGAGGTGCTGGACAAGCCGGACGAGAACTACTGGATGAAGATTGCCTATCGCATCCCCGACGTGCCCGGCGCGAACATCAAGCCCGGCCAGACCGGCTTCAAGACGGTGCCGATCAACCGGATGGTGCCGCGCTCCTTCGTGACCAATATGCGCGACGGGGCCAAGGTGGCGGCCGGCAGCCCCGTGGCCATCCGCGGCCTCGCTCTCGGCGGCGACTGCGGGGTGAAGGCGGTGGACTTCTCCGGCGACGGCGGGGCGACGTGGTCCCCCGCCGAACTCGGGATGGACGAGGGCAAGTACAGCTTCCGCCGGTTCACCGGCAGCCTGCCGGCGCTCGCGGCGGGCGCGCACGCGGTCAAGGTCCGGTGCACCAACGCGAACGGGCTCGTGCAGCCGATGGACCCCGTGTGGAACGCAGCCGGCTTCATGCAGAACGGCGTCGAGACCGTGTCATTCCAGGTCGCCTGAGGAGGAACGATATGATCCCGACCCGCACCCTCGCATCCTCGGCGGCGCTGCTCGCCGTCTTCACCCTGTCGGCCGCCCCCGCCCTGGCCGCCGCCCCCGAGCCGATGCGCTTCAAGTCCGCTGAGATCGAGTTCCCGTCCTCCGACCGGATCTTCCCGGGCGGCCACGAGGCGGAGGCGATCAACAACAACTGCCTAGCCTGCCACTCGGCTGGAATGGTGCTGACCCAGCCGCACCTGTCGAAGGCTGAGTGGCAGGGCGAGGTCACCAAGATGATCAACGTCTACAAGGCGCCGGTCGACCAGGCCGACGTGGCCGCCATCGTCGACTACCTCGCCGCGATGAAGCCACAACCCTGAAGTGCAGGGCGCGCCGCGTCCCGGTGTGCCCTGTTCGATCCCCCGCCATCCTTTGGAGTTGGGCATGAACAAGAGCACACGCGAGACCCTTTATCCGGGCACGCGCCTGAGCGTCCACCTGACCGAGCGCGGCATGACGCCGGACGGCGGCGAGCCGGAGCAGCCGAACTATACGCTGATTGAGGCTCTGCGCACGGTGCGCGATGAGGGCTACGATTCGATCACTGCGGTCGAGCGCTACGACCCCGACTTCTCGATCGATCTATCCCGCGCCCGCACGGAGGCGGAGGCCGACGCCCTTCTGGAGCGCTGGCACGCCCGCCGCGCCGCCGTGCTCGACGAGACCCGCGCGAAGCTCAAGCGGACGTGGTCCGACGGGCGGACCCGGGCCGGGGCTTAGTGCCGCGCCGAATTCCGCACCGCCGGTGGAATAGATCGCCCGCGCCGGACTCCTCATCCGGGCACGCACACCCGCCGTGCCCCGGAGCTGATCCATGCCTGTCTCACGCCACGTCGCCCTCTTCGGCGCTGCCCTCGCCCTCGCTGCGGCGACCCCCGACCTCGCCGCGGGCTTCGACTCGGCCATCAAGAACAACAGCCTCGCCCTCAGCCCCAACGGGCGCACCGCCGCCGCCTCGAACAGCGACGAGGGCCGCGTGCTCGTCTACGACGTGACCTCGGGCAAGCTCAGTCGCACGCTCCCGGGCTTCGTCACCCCGCGCAACATCGTCTTCAGCCCCGACGGCGCGCGCTTCTACGTCTCCGACAGCGGCACCGGCCGCGTCACCGCCCACGGGACCGCGACGGGCAAGGAGACGATGGCCCTCGCCGCCGGCCCCGGCGCCTTCGGCACCGTCCTCTCGGCCGACGGTGGCACGCTCTACGTCAACAACCAGGCGTCGAGTACCGTGGCCGTGTTCGACACCAAGACGGGCCTGCCCAAGGCGGTGGTGTCCGGCTTCGACCAACCGCGCCAGGGCGTGCGCCTCTCGCCGGACGGGGGCACCCTCTAGGTGACCAACTTCGTGGGCGACAAGATCACCCTGGTGGACACGGCGACCGACAAGCCGACGGGCGAGATCGCTGGCTTCGACAAGCTGCGCGCCATCTCGGTCACCAAGGACGGCAAGACGATCTACGCGGCCAACAGCGGGCGCGACGCGATCAGGGTCGTCGACGTGCCGGAGGGGAAGGTCGTCGCGGAGATCCCGGTGGGCAAGGACCCCTACGGCGCAGCACTGACCTCGGACGGGAAGTTCGTCTACTCGGGCAACCTGAAAGACAACACCCTGTCGGTGATCGACATAAGCACTCGCAAGGTGGTGGCGACGGTGACCGGGTTGAACGAGCCGCGGAAGGCGATCGTGTTCTCGCCCGACGGGACCAAGACGTACGCGCTCAACCGCGACTTGAGCGTGGCTGTGGTCGACCGCGCGAGCAACGCAGTCGTCTCCCTGATGAAGCCCTGAGGCATGGTCGCGCCGCCGGGACCCGTTTGGTCCCGGCGGCGCGACCCGGACACGAGGAACCACCGATGTCGAACCAGCCCGACCACAGCCTTTCCGATGGCGGACTTGCCGAGCGGATGGCGCGCCTGATCGTGCACGGGCGCGCCCCCTACAATGCCGAGCCGCCGCTCGACCGGCTGCGGGCGTCCTGGCGCACGGCGGCGGCGGACTTCTACGTGCGCTCGCACGGGGATCTGCCGGCGATCGACGCGGAGGCCTATCGCCTGGAGGTCGGCGGGGCGGTGGGCCGAAAATTGTCCCTGTCGCTCACCGAGATCCAGGCGATGCCGCAGGCGACGGTGACGGCGACGCTGCAATGCGCCGGCAACCGCCGGGCCGACATGCGCGCGGTCGCCCCGGTCTCGGGCGACCCGTGGGACGCCGGCGCCATCGGCACCGCCGACTGGACCGGTCCCCGTCTCGCCGACGTGCTGGCGGCAGCCGGGTTCGACCGGGCGCACGCGCAGGAGGATTTGCACGTCGCCTTCGCGTGTCACGACACCGTGGAAGGGGAAGCCTACCGCTACGGCGCCTCGATTCCAATGGCCAAAGCGCTGGCGCCGGAGACGCTGCTCGCCCACGCGATGAACGGGGAACCGCTCCTGCCCGAGCACGGCTTCCCGCTGCGTGCGGTGGTGCCGGGCTACGCCGGCGTGCGCAGCCCGAAGTGGCTGGCGTCCATCACCGTGCAGGATCGCCCATCCGACAACCCGATCCAGGCGGGCGACTACAAGTTTCTGCCGCCGCAGGTCGATCCGGACAAGGTCGGCCCTGACGACGGCATCACCATCGAGACCATGCCGCTCAACAGCGCGATCTGCGAGCCCGCCCGCGGGGCGTCGCTGCCGGCGGGGCTCACCGCTGTGCGCGGCTACGCGGTGTGCGGCGACCGCACGGTGGCCCGCGTCGACGTCTCCGGGGACAGCGGGCGGACCTGGGCGCAGGCCAGCCTGGAGCGCGAGGCGGAGGCGCCCTTCGCCTGGACGTTCTGGTCGATCGACCTCGACCTGCCCCCGGGCGAGCACGAGCTCGCCGTGCGCGCCTGGGACGCGGCCGGCCAGACCCAGCCCGCCGCCGCCGACGACACCTGGAACCGCAAGGGCTACTTGAGCACCGCGTGGCACCGGGTGCGGGTCACAGTGGGCTGAGGCGCGCCGTGCCGGCTTGGGCGGAGTTCGTCTTCGGCGCCGACCACGCGCTGTCGTGGGGGCAGGAATGTGCCCGGGCGGCGCTGGTCTTCACCTACGGCCTGTTTCTGCTGCGGCTGGGCGGGCGGCGGGTGTTCGGGCGCTGGTCGGCGCTCGACATCGTGGTCTCGATCATCGTCGGCTCGTCGCTGAGTCGGGCACTGACCGGCGCCGCGCCGCTGTTCGGGACGCTGGCGGCCTCGACGCTGATGGTCGGCTTGCACGCGGCGCTGGCCCGGGCGGCGGCGGCCTCGTCGCGCATCGCCCGCCTCGTCGAGGGTGGATCCGTCGTGCTGGCCCGCGACGGGCGCGCCGTCCAGGCCGCGATGCGCCGCCACGGGGTCAGCGAGGCCGACCTCGCCGAGGCCCTGCATCAAGCCAAGGTCGCGGATGTCGCGCAGACGCGCCTCGTCCTGCTCGAACCCTCCGGCACCATCAGCGTCCGCAAGCGCTGATGCTTCCGGCCGGGGCTGCCGCCCCGGGAGGCGGACGCGGTCCGGGGAGATGTACGAGAAACGGCGCCCCGTCTCCGGGGCGCCCTCTCAGGTTCCGACCGAGACCGATACGAGCGTCAGCCGTGCTTCTTGTTGGCCCGGTGGTGGCCGATGGCGCATCCCGCGGCCGCGCCCGCCACGCCGTGACCGGCCATGTGCCCGGCGACCGCGCCGACGGCGGCGCCCTTCAGGCAGCCCTTGGCCTCGGCCGAGCCAGCTGCGAGCAGACCGAGCGAGAGGACAGCGGCGGCGAGCGTGACGTGCTTCATGGGGTGATCCTCCGATGATCGTGCGGGTCTAACTTGCTGACAACGAAGGGCGTTCCAGGCGCCGCCCATCACCCGAGCGTGATCGCCGTCGCTGCCGGCCCGATCCCAGAGCCGCGACGGCCGTCGGACCGATCGTCCCGGACACGTCGCGCGGCCGGTCGGCGACCGACGCTCACCGTGGCTCATGACAGAAGCGCTCGGTCTGCCACTTGGCCCCGCCCGGCTGCTGCGCGCTGAAGCAGTCGTCCCCGCGCGGCCTCCCCCCGCTTCACCTCGGCCCCGGGCCCCCGCACCACGATCTCGCGGACGTACCCACTTCAGTGGGGGCGGATCACGGCGGCAGCATAACTAGCGAACGAGTTACTGACGATCTCGCCAGCCCACATAGCCCTTTGCAATGGTTGAAAGTGATGAGGGTTCAATCCAGTGTCGTGAATGCTCCCGCCACCAACCTCAAAGGGCGAATCGACGAGACAGTTGAAATTGACATCGGCCACATCAGCTGCGCAGATTAGAAGGCAATAGTTCAACAAGAAAACTATATGTTGAAAATTTAATTTGTTTATAGTGAACTCGGTGACTACCAATAACCTTTGGCTGCCGTTACATAATAGCTGACCTGACCGGTATTTTGGACCGAGCCGATTGAGAGGCTACTGCATGGTGGCGGCCATGGGTAGACGGAAGGCCAGATCCGGGTAGCTGACGGGCGCGGGCGGCCGATAGCCCAGCGACGAATGCGGTCGAACGCGGTTGTAGGTGGTTTGCCATAGACCGATCACGATCTGCACTTCTTTCAGCGAGTAGAAGATCTCCTGGCGAAGACACTTGTCACGAAGCTTGCCGTTGAAGCTTTCACAGTAGCCATTCTCCCACGGGGATCCTGGCGCGATGTACCGGATCTTTGAGCCAGCTTTGGCGGCCCACTTGCGCAACGCCTTCGAGATCATCTCTGGGCCATTGTCGCAGCGGATATGCTCCGGGGTGCCGTGCAGGCACATGGCATCGGCCAGCGCCTCGATCACGCCGACGCTGTTGATGCGCCGCGCCACCTTCAGCGCGAGGCAGGCCCGGCTGTGCTCGTCGATCGGCGTCAGGATGCGCAGAGAGCGCCCATCGTGCGTCTGGGCCTGCACGAAGTCGAAGCTCCAGACGTGATTACGGTGAAGCGGTCGTAGCCGCATGCACGAGCCGTCGTTCAGCCACAGGCGGCTGCGGGGTCTATGTCGGCTGGGGACCTTCAGCCCCTCGCGACGCCAGATGCGCTGAACCCGGTCTTTGCCGACCTGCCAGCCGGCTGCCTGTAGCAGCGCGGTGACGCGGCGGTAGCCGTAGCGTCCGTACTCGGACGCCAGGGCGATGATGGCCTGGGTCAGCGCATCCTCGTCGGCCAGCACGGTAGGCATGTAGCGCTGCGTGCCCCGGTGCTGGCCGACGATCCGGCAGGCGTGACGTTCCGAGAGGCCGTACTTCTCACGGATGCCGTCCAACGCCTGCCTGCGTCGCTCGGGGGCTACAAGTTTCCCGAGGCGACGTCCGCCAGCACCTGCTTCTCTAAAGAAAGGTCGGCCACGAGCCGGCGCAGACGAGCGTTCTCGCGCTCCAGATCCTTCATCTTCCTGGCTTGATCGACTTGAAGGCCGCCGTACTCCTTGCGCCAGCGGTAATAGCTCTGCTCGGAGATCTCCGCCTCCCTGCACGCAAGGGTCAAACCCTTGCCCTGGGCTGTCTGCACCTCGATCTGGCGCAGCTTGAGCACGACCTGCTCCGCGTTCGTCTTCTGACCTCGCCGCATGTCCAACTCCTTTGGTCCTGGCTGATCCTCTCAATCAGCCCGGTCCAAAACCAGCCGGTCAGGTCAAGGACCTGGAGCCCGGCAAGTGGGTCCGGATCACCGGTTGGGACACGGCGGCCGCGGCGCGGGCGATGATCGCGGCCGCCGTGGAGCGCCATCAGGCGGCCGGCCCCGCGCCGAGGACTCCGTGAGGGGCCTGCTGCAGTCCTGGCAGTCCTGGGCCCTGCTCTCGGCCGGCTTCGCAGCGCTGACCGCGATCTTCGCCAAGGTCGGCATTGAGGCGGTCGGCTCGGACTTCGCCACCTTCATCCGCACCATGGTGATCCTGCTCGTCCTCAGCGGCGTCCTGATCGCGACCGGCCAGTGGCAGCCGCTCTCGTCGGTGTCCGGCCGGACCTACCTGTTCCTGGTCCCTTCGGGTCTCGCCACCGGCGGTTCGTGGCTGTGCTACTTCCGGGCGCTCAAGCTGGGTGACGCGGCGCAGGTCGCCCCCATCGACAAACTCAGCGTCGTGCTTGTCGCCGTGTTTGGGGTCGTGTTTCTGGGCGAGCGGTTGTCCGGACCCAACTGGCTCGGCATCGTCTTGATCGCAGCCGGCGCGATCCTCGTCGCCTTCCGGGGTTGAGCGCATGGGCGACGTCTCCTGGCTCGGCGTGGTCATCACCTTCCAGGTTACCTTCATTAAACTGTCCATCGCGGCCACGGTCCTGATCGCGGGAGCCTACCGCTGCGGTTGGCGCAGTCTCCTGTTGGGCGGCGTCCTCGGCGCGGCTGCCGTAGTCGCCCTGCGCGAGGGCGCCGCGACTGCGACGCTCGGGGTCGCGCTCGGCGTCGCGATCATCGGCGCGTTGGCGGCGACGCTGGGCCGAACGGGGGTTTTCCGAAGCGTACCGCCATTCCTTCTGGATGGCGCCGCCGCCTTCATGGTCGTCGCCTACGGATCCTATTTCCTCGCGTCGGCGCTCGCGGACGGCTGACCCGGCAACACCGAACTCGTTCGGGTGCCGTCACAGCCTTGTCACCTGCGTCGGAATTGACGGCCGCCGTGGATTAAGCCACTGTCCCGGACGTGGGATGGGGATGGAGCTCCCCGACAACTGCCGGGCCCTATGCCTGGACGATAGCTCCTACCGTGCGCTTCCGGGCGCGGGTAGGGCTATGCCTGTTCCCACTTCCGGCCGCGCACCTCCCGTAACCTGATCCCTTCGCCGGGATCCTGCGTGAGCTGTGTGCCGATGCGATCCCACCCTTCGCCGCTCTGAGCCGCCCTGACGTGCGCGACACTGCGCGCGCCTTTTTGCGTGCTCGCACAAGAAAAACGGCGAGGTCCTAAGACCCCGCCGTCTCCAGCGAACCTCCCGAGCGGTAACTTAAGACGTTCGCCAGATCCAAGTCTGTCGCAAACAAGATTAGAGTAACCTTGCAGGGTCAATGTAACCCTGTACGACCCGGAGTCAAGGCATAAACCGCGACTTCGAGCCAATAAAACAGGTACTTTGATCTTTAAAAAGCGCCATTACTGACATCCTGAAACCTTAATGGTTTTTTGGGAGGTTTAGTCATGTCTAATCATGAGCTGATATCGAGTTAGATCTGAAAAACTGTCGCACTTAGAAGAATCTTATTGTAATCCGACGTGCATTCGATAGACCTACGACGCTCGCCTGAAGTCGTTGCCATTGAACAACGATCTCCTGCGACGACAAGCACGCGTGAAGTGACGCATGGCCACGCCAAGACGGGGTCAGGGGCGTCAGTACGGAGGAACGCGCATGAAAAAGATCGCCCTCGTGGCATCGGTCGCCTACGCCGCAACCCTGTTGCCGGCCTCGGCCAACGAAAACCTCATGAAGATGATGGAGAACCCCAACGACTGGGCGTTCCCCGGGCTGAACTATTCCAACACCCGCTTCTCGAAGCTCGACCAGATCAACACGAAGAACGTCAAGGACCTGCAGGTCGCCTGGACCTTCTCGACCGGCGTTCTGCGCGGCCACGAGGGCGCGCCGCTCGTGATCGGCAACGTCATGTACGTGCACACGCCGTTCCCGAACATCGTGTACGCGCTGGATCTTGAGCACGAGCAGAAGATCCTCTGGAAGTACGAGCCCAAGCAGGATCCGTCCGTGATCCCGGTCATGTGCTGTGACACGGTCAACCGTGGTCTGGCCTACGCCGACGGCGCCATCCTCTTGCACCAGGCCGACACCACCCTCGTGTCGCTCGACGCCAAGACCGGCAAGGTCAACTGGTCGGTGAAGAACGGCGATCCGTCGAAGGGCGCGACCAACACCGCCACGGTCATGCCGGTCAAAGACAAGGTCCTCGTCGGCATCTCGGGCGGCGAGTTCGGCGTGCAGTGCTCGATCACCGCCTACAGCCTGAAGGACGGCAAGCGGATCTGGCGCGGCTACTCGGAAGGTCCGGACGACGAGTTGCTGGTCGACCCGGAGAAGACCACCTCACTCGGCAAGCCGATCGGCAAGGACTCCTCGCTGAAGACCTGGGAAGGCGATCAGTGGAAGACCGGCGGCGGCTGCACCTGGGGCTGGTACTCTTACGACCCCAAGCTCAACCTGGTCTACTACGGCTCGGGCAACCCCTCGACCTGGAACCCCAAGCAGCGTCCGGGCGACAACAAGTGGTCGATGACCATCTGGGCGCGTAACCCCGATACCGGCATGGCCAAGTGGGTCTACCAGATGACCCCCCACGACGAGTGGGACTACGACGGCATCAACGAGATGATCCTCACGGATCAGAAGGTTGACGGCAAGGAGCAGCCGCTCCTGACCCACTTCGACCGTAACGGCTTCGGCTACACGCTGAACCGCGAGACGGGCGAGCTGCTGGTCGCCGAGAAGTTCGACCCGGCCGTCAACTGGGCGTCCAAGGTCGACATGGACAAGGGCTCCAAGACCTACGGCCGCCCGCTGGTCCAGTCGAAATACTCGACCGAGCAGAACGGTGAGGACACCAACTCCAAGGGCATCTGCCCGGCGGCCCTCGGGTCGAAGGACGAGCAGCCTGCGGCCTTCTCGCCGAAGACCAACCTGTTCTACGTGCCCACCAACCACGTTTGCATGGACTACGAGCCGTTCCGGGTGACCTATACCCCGGGCCAGCCCTACGTCGGTGCGACCCTCTCGATGTACCCGGCCCCGAACTCGCACGGCGGCATGGGCAACTTCATCGCTTGGGACGGCGTGAAGGGTAAGATCGTCTGGTCCGATCCGGAGCAGTTCTCGGTGTGGTCGGGCGCTCTCGCCACCGCCGGCGACGTGGTCTTCTATGGAACCCTGGAAGGCTACATCAAGGCGGTCGACGACAAGACCGGCAAGGAGCTTTGGAAGTTCAAGACCCCGTCGGGCATCATCGGCAACGTGATGACCTACGCGATCAAGGGCAAGCAGCACATCGCCGTCCTGTCGGGCGTCGGCGGCTGGGCTGGCATCGGCCTCGCGGCCGGCCTGACCGACCCGAACGCCGGCCTCGGCGCGGTGGGTGGCTATGCGGCCCTGTCGCAGTACACCAACCTCGGTGGCACGCTGACCGACTTCGCCCTGCCGAACTGAACAGCGGCACATCGCTGACGACATGAGGGTGCCGGCGCGGGTTCCGCGCCGGCACCCTTCTCCTTGCTCGGTTACCGCCGAGGAACTTCATCAATCAACGGAATACCCAATGCGTCCGGACACGAAGATCCGCGCCCTCGAAGCCCTGGAAATCCTCGACTCCCGCGGCCGCCCGACCCTGGAGGTCCGCGTCACGCTGGAAGGCGGCGTCAGTGCCACCGCCGGCGTCCCCTCGGGCGCCTCGACGGGCGTCAACGAGGCGGTCGAGAGGCGCGACAACGACCCGGCTCGTTACGGGGGTAAGGGTGTGCTGATGGCCGCAGGGGCCGTGCGTGGCGAGATCGCCGGGGCGCTCCGGGGGTGGGACGCAGCCGACCAGCAAGGCGTCGACCGGACGCTCGTCGAGCTCGATGGATCGCCGAACAAGTCCAGGCTCGGCGCCAACGCGCTGCTCGGCGTCTCCATGGCGGCGGCGCGTGCGGCCGCGCGCGCGACGGGCCGTCCCCTCTACGCCCATCTTGGAGGCGAGGCCGCAACCCTTCTCCCGATGCCGTGCCTCAACGTCCTCAATGGCGGTCAGCATGCCGACAGCTCACTCGACGTCCAGGAGTTCATGCTCGTGCCCGTCGGCGCGTCGAGCGTGGCCAAGGCGATGCGTGTCGCGGCCGAGACCTACGCGGCTATTCGGGAGAACCTCCACGAACGGGGGCTGGCCACGGCCGTAGGGGACGAGGGCGGCTTCGCACCCAACCTGCCGGACAACGAGGCGGCTTTGGCGTTGATCGTGGAGGCCACGGAGAGGGCCGGCTACAGGCCGGGCGCCGACGTCGCCATCGCCCTGGATCCCGCGGCCTCTTCCTTCGCGGCGACGGACGGTTACAACCTCGCCCGATCGCGGACTGGCATGCTAAACCGCGCGCAGCTCCTGGAGCTCTACGGCCGTTGGGTCGAGCG
Source organism: Methylobacterium phyllostachyos (assembly GCF_900103445.1). GTDB lineage: Bacteria > Pseudomonadota > Alphaproteobacteria > Rhizobiales > Beijerinckiaceae > Methylobacterium > Methylobacterium phyllostachyos. The sequence goes on from NZ_FNHS01000001.1 coordinate 501,321, forward strand.
CTGGCCCATCGTCTCCATCGAGGACGGGTTCGGGGAGGAGGACTGGACCGGCTTCGTCGCCCAGACGGCCGCGCAAGGCGAGCGGATACAGGTCGTCGGCGACGACCTGCTGGTGACCAATCCCCGCTTCATCGCGAAGGCCATCGACGAACGGGCCTGCACCGCGGCCCTGATCAAGCTGAATCAGATCGGCACCGTGTCCGAGACGGTCGAGGCCATCACCCTGTGCCGGAAGGCCGGGTGGGCAACGATGGTTTCCCATCGCTCCGGGGAGACCACGGACACGTTCATCGCCGACTTCGCGGTCGCCATGGGCAGCGGGCAGATCAAGGCCGGAGCGCCCTGCCGGGGCGAGCGGCTGGCCAAGTACAACCGCCTGCTGGCCATCGAGGCCGAACTCGGCGCCCGCGCGCGCTTCGAGAACCCGTTCGCGCGCTACGGACGCTCCTGGTAGCGCCGAGCAAGGTCGGCGCCCGCTCGGTTCCCGTCACCGATGCCGGCGGGAGCGTGGACGGGACGCCAACAGCCAAGGTGCATGACAGCACCGAGCCGAACCCGCTTGTTCGCCGACGCCTATCCGGCAGAACGCGCATGACACCAACGAGACGCCCATGCCCGCCTATCGCTCCCGCACCACCACCCACGGCCGCAACATGGCCGGTGCCCGCGGCCTGTGGCGCGCCACCGGCATGAAGGATGCCGATTTCGGCAAGCCGATCATCGCGGTGGTGAATTCCTTCACGCAGTTCGTGCCGGGCCACGTCCACCTGAAGGACCTCGGCCAGCTCGTCGCGCGTGAGATCGAGGCGGCCGGCGGCGTCGCCAAGGAGTTTAACACGATCGCCGTGGATGACGGCATCGCCATGGGCCACGACGGGATGCTGTACTCGCTCCCGTCCCGCGAGCTGATCGCCGATTCCGTCGAGTACATGGTCAACGCCCACTGCGCCGACGCGATGGTGTGCATCTCGAATTGCGACAAGATCACCCCCGGCATGCTGATGGCAACGCTCCGCCTCAACATCCCGACCGTCTTCGTCTCGGGCGGCCCAATGGAGGCCGGCAAGGTCCAGCTCCCCGGCATCGCCAAGAAGGTCGATCTTGTCGACGCGATGATCGCGGCCGCCGACGACCGGATCTCCGACGCCGACGTCGCGGTGATCGAGCGCTCGGCCTGCCCGACCTGCGGCTCGTGCTCCGGCATGTTCACGGCGAACTCGATGAACTGCCTCACCGAGGCGCTCGGGCTGGCCCTTCCCGGCAACGGCTCGGTGCTCGCCACCCATGCCGATCGCAAGCGCCTGTTCGTCGAGGCCGGCCACCTGATCGTCGATCTCGCCCGCCGCCACTACGAGCAGGACGACGCCAGCGTGCTCCCCCGCGCGGTGGCGAGCTTCCAGGCGTTCGAGAACGCCATGACTCTCGACATCGCCATGGGCGGCTCGACCAACACGGTGCTGCACCTGCTGGCCGCCGCCCACGAGGGCGAGGTGCCGTTCACCATGGCCGATATCGACCGGCTGTCGCGCCGGGTGCCGGTGTTGTGCAAGGTCGCCCCGGCGGTGGCCAACGTCCACATGGAGGACGTGCATCGCGCCGGCGGGATCATGGGCATTCTGGGTGAGCTCGACCGGGCCGGCCTGATCGACACCGGGGTGGGCAACGTCTCGGCCGGGACGCTCGGCGCGGCGCTCGCCCGCTGGGACGTCCGTGGCGAACCGGCCGCCTTTGTCCAGGACTTCTACCGCGCGGCCCCGGGCGGCGTGCCGACCCAGGTAGCGTTCAGCCAGGAATCCCGCTTCGACGAACTCGACCTCGACCGGGAGGGCGGCGTCATCCGCGACGCCGCGCACGCCTACTCGCAGGATGGCGGCCTCGCCGTGCTGTTCGGCAACCTCGCCGAGGACGGCTGCATCGTGAAGACCGCGGGTGTCGACGCCTCGAACCTGACCTTCACCGGGACGGCCCGCGTGTTCGAGAGCCAGGACGCGGCCGTCGACGGCATCCTTAACGGCAAGGTCACGGCGGGCGAGGTGGTGCTGATCCGCTACGAAGGACCGCGCGGCGGACCCGGCATGCAGGAGATGCTGTACCCGACGAGCTACCTGAAATCGAAGGGGTTGGGTAAGGCCTGCGCCCTCGTCACGGACGGGCGTTTCTCCGGCGGCTCCTCCGGTCTGTCCATCGGGCACGTTTCCCCGGAAGCGGCTGAGGGCGGCCTCATCGGCCTCGTGCGCGACGGCGACCGGATCGCCATCGACATCGCGGCACGCAGCATCCACCTCGACGTGGAACCCACGGAGCTCGACCGGCGGCGGGTCGCCCAGGACGCGGCGGGCTGGCAGCCGACGAAGCCGCGCAAGCGCAAGGTTAGTGCGGCGCTGCGCGCCTACGCGATGCTCACGACCAGCGCGGCGAAGGGCGCGGTCCGGCGGGTCTGAGCTCGACCCAACGGACCGGCGGCCGGACCTCAGCGCGACAGAAGCCAGATGGCCACGACCGCGATGACGACGATGGCGGCGCCGATCAGGACGGCACGCGGGATGGGCGCCTTGCCCACCGCGTGCCGCCGCTCCAGGCGCCCCATCTCGTCGATGTCCCTCATCTCGAGATCGGGATCTTCCCCGGGCGAATTGACCATCAGTTTCCTCCGTCGACGGCTTGCAGGGTCGGTTCCAGGCACGTTCGCGACAGGACGGTCGTGTCCGGTGCCAGCGTGTAGAGGCGCATCGCGCAGGTGGGCAGCTCAAGGTCTTCCACCGCGTCCGGGGTGAGCCCGTCCAAGGCCATGACCAGGGCCCGCAGCGAGTTCCCGTGGGCAACGACCAGGGTCGTGCCATTCATGGCCGCCGGCAGGATCTCCCGCACGTAGCCGAGCATGACGCGCGCCGCGGTATCGCGCAGGCTTTCGCCCCCGGGCGGCGCGTCCGCGTAGGAGCGTCGCCATCGCTCGATCCGGTCCGGCGGCCACCTTTCGCAGGCCTGGGCCCTGTCCAGTCCGCTCAACTCCCCGTAGTCGCGTTCGACCAGGGCCTCGCAGAGCCGCGGGCGCACCTCCGGTTGTCCCAGCGTCTCCAGGGCGAGGGCGCAACTAGTGCTCAGACGCACTCACTTCGTTCATGCGAGTGAGCACTCGCTCATTGTTCGAGCATCAATTTTTCCAGACTCGGCTGAAGCCTCCGTCTGGATCGATGCACTAGCCACCGCCCGGAGCAGGGGCGACGCGAAGGCGGTCCGGACGTCCAGCCCCCGTGCGGCAAGCGTGGCGCCCGCCGCTCGGGCCTCCCCAATGCCCCGTGCGGTCAGTGGCGGGTCGAGCCACCCGGTGAACCGATTGGCTCGGTTCGCCTCGCTCTCGCCGTGCCGCATAAGGACCAGGTTCGGCGCGCCCGCAGGCGAGCCAGGGCTCACAACAGAGCCACCTTCTCGCGCTGCCGCCTTTCGGCCGCAGCGACCAGCTCGCGGGCTCGGCTTGCATCCGCCCAGCCGGCGATGCGCACCCACTTGCCCGGTTCCAGGTCCTTGTAGTGCTCGAAGAAGTGCTGGATCTGCTGGCGGGTGATCTCAGGCAGGTCGGTGTGTGCCCGGATGCCGTCGTAGCGCCGCGTCAGCCGCGCGGCCGGCACGCCGATGATCTTCTCGTCGGGACCGTGCTCATCCTCCATCAGGAGAACCCCGACCGGCCGCACGGCGATCACGGCGCCGGGCTGGATCGCCCGGGTGTTGGCCACCAGCACGTCGCAGGGATCCCCGTCCTCCGACAGGGTGTTGGGGATGAAACCGTAATTCCCCGGGTAGTGCATGGGGGTGTAGAGGAAGCGGTCGACGACCAGGGCGCCGGACGCCTTGTCCATCTCGTATTTGATCGGCGGTCCGCCGATGGGGACCTCGATCACGACGTTGACCTCGTCGAAGGGCGCAGTGCCCGGGCTGATCGCGGCAAGATTCATGGCTGCACGCTCTCGGCAGGAGCGGAGAGACGACGGGCACGAATTAGTGATGATGGGCGGTACGGGGACAAGGCACACTCCTATCGTGCGTTGGCAACGATAGGAGTCATCAGCCCCGAGGGCGGTTTTGAGGGAGACCCCATTCCCAAGTCAGACATAACAGCCAATTCGTTTGGATCAAGGGGAACCTCCTGCACAAAAAACGGGAACACCCTTTCAAGGCGCCGCTTCCAAGTGACGGGCAAATCCAAGCCGGCTTCGTCCGCTTTCTAGATGTTGTCAAAGGAAGCTGAATGACCGGGTTGGGCGCAAAGCGGAACGGCCGCTTTTGGTGACAAGACTGTTCAGACGGGGTCCGATTTTTCAATCTGCCGCTTCGGAGATGCCGTGCAAGCCAAGCTCGGATTTCCGAACCTCGACATGATCCTTCGCCGCAACGAAGATTCGGTGAGCGGTTATGGCGCCTTGAAAACATCCGACGAACCACGGATACGTACCTCGAATGTGTAGCGGCCTCGACACCTTTGCGTTGATTAGCGCGGCCTCCCCGCCGGCCAACGCGAACTCTCACGCAGCACTCGGCGGGTGGCGGTTCGCGATGACCGTTCCGTCGGAGCCTAGCCGCCGGCGCTACGGCTTCTCCAATGCGGAGTTGGCGTCGACCGGCAGTGAATAATTACAGTGGCGTCCGGCGAGGGGTGTACGAGGGCTGGGTAAGTGCGCGCCCGCATCGCAGAGCGCACCACAAGCAACTTCGGGTTCACCCCCGGCTAAAGGGGGAGCTGAAAGGATGGTGCCTTCGAAGGCGCACACAGGGGTAAGGCGCTCTACCTGAGGCGGCGACCATACACAAAGTGTTACGGGGTATGTCCTCTCTGGCCGAAGGCCAAAGTCGGGGGAGAAAATTTTTTGGCTCGTCCACACCCCGATCGCAGTCGCGCCCGGTACGGTGGAAGTAGCATCAAGGCGCAGGGAAGCCTCGCAGGGCACCCTGGCCGTGTCGGCGACCTGGTATAGCACCCCATCCGAACGAGGTGGCGTAGCGGCCTCTCAGGCGCCTTCCTCCGGCATCCTTGCGCCTTCACCCCCGCCGAATTCGGACGCCAACCTCGAAGTAGTTCCACAGTCTTACCCGAGTTTGACCTTTCCGGGTCCCGGTGTAGCTTTGGTCCATCGAGTTGCTCCCCCGCGGTCAGAGGTGCCCTGCGGTCGAGCCTAGCTAGAGGACCGTCGTGACCCCCCTGAACACTGTCGTCGGAGGCAAGGCCTCCACGCGCGCCCCGCACGTAATCGTCTCGGGCCTGCGCTACGCCCACGAGGTCGGTCCGCTCGACTTCGCCCGCATCCTCCACCCCAAGGGCGGCACCGGGCAGGTCGCCTTCGGCGGACCCGTGGCGACCCGGAAGATCGACGCCAAGGGGCACGCCGTCATGACCTGGACGAACAAGCGCTGGTCGCCCCATGCCCTCGCGACCCGCAGCACCGTCGACATCGCCGGTGCCCGGTTCATCACGATGGCGACGTACCGCTACCACGAGCGCGGCCAACCCAAGCCCAAGAAGTCCGAGGCCAACATCGTGGGCATCGGGTCGTCCTGGGTCGACCTCGACAGCTACAAGGAAGAGGCCTGGCGGGACGTCCCGCCGTCCGTCATCCGGGAGGTCATCCTCAACAGCTGCGAGGACCTCGGGCTCCCGGCCCCAACCCTCATCAACTTCAGCGGCCGTGGCCACCTCGTGGTCTGGCAGTACCAGGCCCAGGCTTGGGCCCTCATCGCTCCCCGCTGGAAGGCGGTGCAGAAGACATTGCACGAGAAGTTCCTGTTCCTCGGCAGCGACCGTTCCGGCAAGAGCCCGACCAAGTGGTTCCGCTTGCCCGGCTCGAAGAACGAGAGGTCCGGCCAGCAGGTCGGGATGGTGTGGCCGCCGGTGCTGGCCGACATGCAGCGCACCACCTTCGATTGCCTCGCGGCCGCCGTCCTCCCGCACGCCCGCCAGACCAAGGCCGAGCGGCTCGCCGCCAAGGCCGAGTTGGTCGCCAAGCGCCTCGCCGCCAGGAAGCCGCGCGCCGGGCTGCACGGGGCCAAGCTCGGCGGTCGCTCCTACTGGGAGACGATCAGCACCGACCCGGAAAGGCTCTTCGCCCTGCGGTTCGGAACCGGGCCCATCCCCGACGGCGAGGGGCGCAATACCTGGATCCTGATGCTGGCCTACGCCGCGTCGTGGCGCATGCCCGCCAAGGACCTGCCCGGCTACATTCGCGACCAGGCGGCCCGCTGCGGCCTGGAGGAGCACGAGGCCATCGCCAAGACTGTCACGGTCGTGCAGCACGCCGGCGAGGCCGCTCAGCGCATCAAGAAGGTCTGGATCGACCGCCGCGGCCCCGTGCCGGTCGAGCGCAAGGTGGACCCCCGCTACCGCCCGTCGCCCGCGTACTTCGTCGAGGAGCTCGACATCAAACCGCGCGAGATGAAGAGGGCCGACCTGCGCATGCTGGTCGACGAGGCGCGCCGGAAGGCCAACGCGAAGGAGCGGGTCACGAAGAGCCGGCGCGCGGCCGGCGTCGGCTCCCGGGATGTCTCGCAGGACACCCGGCGCGAGGTCGGTCGTGTGGCCCTGGAGATGCGGGACGAGGGCCTGAAGAACCGCGAGGTGCTTGAGGTGTTCGGGATCGAGCAGCGCTACCTAGATACCTGCCTGCGCGACGCCCGTGTCGTGGCCGACATCGGGTCGACGGCTAAGCCGGCCAAGGCCCGGAAGGTCTCGCCCGTCCCGGCCCCCGTGGTCGAGCCGGAGACCTGCGACGTCATCGAATCTCCCGCCCTCGCGGACGCCCCCGAGGGCACACATGAAGTGTTACGGGGTACAAGGGAAAGTGGCGACCAGTCCGTGGATGTCCTTGTCGCTGACTCCGCCGCAGCCTATTCTGCCGTCGTCACGATGGTTGGCACCTCCCTCCACCGAGGACGGACGCCCGCTGAGAGCCCACCGGCCCGGCGGGCGTTCTCATGTCCGGCCCCCGTCCCCGCCGACATGGAGGCCTGCGCGTGACCCCCGAGCAGGAACGTCTCGACCGCGTCGCCTGCCTCGCCGCCATCCGCGCCGGTTGGTACGGCGATGCCCAGCCGGTCTCGCCGCATGGCCGCCGCATGTACGCGGCCGGCGCGGTCCATCATCTAAGCGAGCAGACCGAGGCCCTGTTGCCCCCGCCCTCGCACGAGGCCGGGCGGACCTACCTGCGGGGCGTCCTGCGGGACTGGCGCACCGTGCACGCCGTCCTCGCGGACTACGACGCGTCCCGGGGCGGTGCCATGCGGCGCGCCCTTGTGGCGGCCGGGCGCGCCCTGGCGGACGAGACGGACGACGGGCGGGAGCGGGCCGATGCCCTCGTCCGTGAGGCGACCATTTCCGTGCGGGCCCGCAAGCCCGAGGTCCTCGACGCCATCGTGGCCCATCTCGGCACTATACCGGTCGGACCGTTCCGTCTCGGGTGGGGTGGCCCGTCCCGCATCTAGGCGTCGTGCCTTGCCGGGCTGGCTGGCATGATCTTCCCGAGGAGCCAGCCCCATGCTCACCGAAGCTTCCTACATCCTCGCCGGTCTCGTCGAGCAGATGCCCGAGGAGATCTACCTCGACGACCCCGCGCCCGAGACCGGCTCGGCGCGCACCGCCCGTGAGCGCAGGGACGCCGCCGAGCGCAAGCGGGCCGAGCGTGCCAGACGGAAGGCCGAGGGCATCCCCGAGCCCCGTCTAGTCGACGCCGCCATCGCCACGGCCCTCTCAGACCTGTCCCGTCGAGGCGGCCTTCGCGCGCGCGTGCGAGAGCAGAGGAGCTTCGAGGGGATCTCCTACGACCTCGGCGGGCTGCTCGGGCAGGCGATGGAAGAGCTCGTCGAGCGCCGCGGCGTCGCGCAGCCGCAAGCCAAGGCGGCTTTGATGCAGCGCCTCGGGCTGACCCGGCAGGCCTGAGACCGCCATTGAGGGGCATGTGTTGGCGGATGCACGGGGCGCCCCGACCGTGGGGACGTCACCCACCAGGGCCAGCCCCCATGCCCCGCTACAACGCCAATCCCATCGTCCGCCCCAGCAACCTCAAGGGCCGCTCCATCCCCAGCCACGTGGCCGAGGCCGTCCGCAAGGAGACCGCCCGCCTCGTGGGGTTCGATAGCCAGGGCGAGGCCCTCGGGCTGCTGGAGGCCCGGGAGGGCGTCACCCGGATCTCGCGTGGCGACTACCGCGGCGTGAGCGAGGGGGCAGCCCGCCGGTGGTTCAGCCTGGCTGACGTCCCCGGTGGCGTGGCTTGCCTCGCCGAGGAGGGTGCGCACCCCGCTCCCCGGGGCGGGAGGGGGCCGAGGGGGGTGGGGGTCGCGGGTCCTTCCGGCCGGGGGGCCTGACCCGCAGGTTTCCCGATTCCGGGCCCAGGCGGGGCACACGCGATTTTTTTGGGTACGCAGGTACGCACCGGCACCGGTCGCCCTGAATCGTCAGAGGGTTAGCAGGTGCGCACCGACCACCGCCTCAGGTACGCAGCGGTCGAAATCGTGGGGGTACGCACCCTCACCGGCTTCGACCGCAACGCGCGTACGCACTCCCCCGAACAGGTCGCCCAACTCGCGGCCGCCATCGACCGCTTCGGGTTCACGCAACCGCTCCTCGTCGACGAGCGCGACGTGATCATCGCGGGCCACGGGCGCCTCGCCGCGGCGAAGTCCCTCGGCATGCAGGACGTGCCGGTCATCCGAGTCACCGGCCTGACCGATGCCGAACGCGGCGCCCTGGTGCTGGCCGACAACCGCATCGCGCTGAACGCCGGCTGGGACGAGAAGCTGCTGGCGGAGGAGCTCCGGTCCCTGCAGGACGCCATCGGAACCGGTGACCTCGACCTCGGCGACGCCGGCCTGGAGGCCCTCGGCTTCGGCGAGGCCGAGCTCAGGGAGTACGAGGAGCTCCTCGCGCCGCCGCCCGAGAAGGAGCCGGTGCGCGAGGTCATGCTCGGCGAGGAGCCGCACGTCTGGCGAACGGCACCACCACCATGGAGATGGAGTGGGCCAAGCTCGGGCGGCGCTGGCAGGAAGAGGCCGAGCAGCAGGAATCCGAGGCCGAGTTTTACGCCGCCCGGAAGCGCCCGTACCCGCTCGACCTCGCCGCCCGCCATGCCGTCACCGGCGGCGGCGCCGCGCCGCCCCAGCCCGAGCGCGACGAAGAAACCGACAGGGAGCATTGAGCCATGGCGCGCGACCTCGCCCACATCGCCACCGCGCTGAGCCGCCCGTGGGCCATCACCTCGGAGGGCCTCGACGAGCTCGTGTTCCTCGCGCGCCGGGAGGACATCCAGATCAAGGCCCTCGCCCCGCGGGCACAGGACCACGTCACCGGCGGCGTCTCGGCCGGCGACCACGATGTCGATGTAGACGGCCCCCCGAAGCGGAAGGCGCTGGCCGAGGGCGACGATTACCTGCGCGAGTACGGGAAGAGCATCGGGACGGGGTCGCCATCATCCCGGTCATCGGACCGCTCATCGCGCGGGCGTCGTGGCTGGAGAGCTGCGGCATGACCTCGTACCAGACGCTGAAAGACGACCTGACCGCGGCGGTCAGCCATGGCGCGCTCCGCGGCATCGTCATGGAGGTCGACAGCCCCGGCGGCCAAGTCACCGGCTGCAGCGAGGCGGCGGCCGCGGTCAAGGCGGCGTCCGAGCACCTGCCCGTCATCGCCATGGTGGTAGGGGACGCCTGCAGCGCGGCCCTTTGGATCGTGTCCGCGGCCGACCACATCGCCATCACGCCGACCTTGGCCATCGGGTCGCTCGGGTGCTGCTGCTCCATCACCGACCGCCGCGGCGCCGACGAGAAGGCCGGGGTGAAGACGCATGAGATCATCTCGTCCCAGACCCCGAACAAGCGCCCGGACGTGGCGACCGATTCGGGGCGGGCCGCAATCCAGAAGATCGCCGACGACACCGCCGCGGTGTTCATCGCGCAGGTCGCCGCATACCGCGGCCTGTCGGTGGACGTCGTCGGGTCCGAGCAGTTTGGCCAGGGCGCGGTGTTCATCGGTCAGGCCGCCGTCGACGCCGGTCTCGCCGACGAGGTTTCGACATTCGACGACGTCATGGCGGAGCTCGTCGGGGACGAGGACGAGACCCTAAGCGGCCTGCTGCAGGTTGCTTAGAGGACCGGGGCGTTCACCGCCCCGGTCCGAATCGGTCACGACGGGAGCGGGACCGGGTAGGCCTCGGGGTGCCGGCGGCGGTGGACGACGTGGTTCACCGATCCGACGTTGAGGCCCACGATGATGGCGGCCTCCGTCTGAGTGAGGCCGAGGATCTCGACGAGGTAGAGGACGTAGCACGCCAGTTCGAACGTGCAGGGGAAGCGGCCGCGCATGGGCGAGCCCTCCTGTTCATATACAGGATGAAGGGGCTCCCGAGTTGAAAACTGCGGCGGAAAGTGACACGTTCAGGCTGCGGAGCCGTCGACTTTCAGCGCAGCTTCCTCCCGGAAGCGGCTGTTGTTGATGGTCCAAGCGGGGTCGGGTGTTGCAAGCGCTCGACCCCGTTTCTTCGACCGGCCGGACCTGAGCCGTCGAAGCACAGTCTATGAGGCCATACTGCCTCCATCGGAGTCCCCAAAGAACGGCGCGTCACTCGTCGCGCCCTGCTCGCGCAGGGTATCGGCGTCCGAGGCGTCGTCGTCCTCTTCCTCTTCCTCGATCTCCGGCACCTCGGGCGAGTGCCCGCCGTGACCGGCGGCTGGCGCCTGATCGAGCTTGAACTGGTCGACCGCTTTCTTGGTGACCCGGAAACCGTCCTCGGGCGTCCCTTCGAGGAAGCCTTGGGTCACGTAGTCCCGCGCGCGGTCGCGGATGGATGCGATGGACTGCACATTGATGCCGGCGCTCTGGGCGGCACTCATCATCATCTCGTAGTCGAAAGGCTCGCCCGTCAAGTTGAGATAGCCGAGCGTCTTACGCCAAGCCCGGGAGATGCTGCCGCGCTGCCGGCCGCGGCGCTTGCCGTCACCGTCCGAGGCGTCCGACGCATCGTCGTCGCCGCTCAGCGACGAGAGGGGGCGAAGCGAGGCGGCCTTCTCGAACGCCGCCAACTCGACGGTGGCGAGCATGATGCTCTCGCGCAGGCTGACGACCTTGGCCTCGTGGTCGGCGATTTCCGCCTCCACGGCCCGAATGGCCTGCCGCTTTTCAGCGATGAGTGTATCCAACGCGTCCATGACACCGTCATAAGTGCACACGACGCTTAGAAGCGCAAGGGCGCACGGCGTCTAGACGACGCCGATTTACACCGCGGGAATTTCCGCCATCGGTATGTCAAGCCCCGAGAAATACCGTCGAACGGCATCAAATGCCACGAAGTTCAGACCATCGAAGTCATTGTTCGAACCGGGACCCGGTACGGACTGCCGACTTCTTAAGCCGGCGGGCGCGCGCGTGCGCACGCGAGGAGGCCGTTGTCCACCGGCGATTTTTCCGCTCGGGCATGTGTTGGCGGATGCACGGCGGCACCTGACGCTCTCCGGGACACACAGTTCCAGACCCGCTCACCGGCCCCGGCACGATGCCGGGGCGGCGCGCGGGTCCCCCGAACCCGGAGCAGCCCATGTCCGCCCCCCGCCTCCGCGCCAAGCTGGCGACGCCCCGCACCGCCTCGGAGCAGACCGAGGAGGAGAAGGCCAAGGCCAAGAAGGCCGAGGGCAAGGAGGTGGACAAGGACGTCTCCGACAACGATGAGGACGACGGCGAGGGCGTCACGCCCCCTAAGAAGGACGGTAAGAAGGCCGCCGCGGCGACCGCCCCCGTGAAGGCTCTCTCCCCGGAGAAGGCCCGCATGAAGGCCATCACCGGCTCAGAGGCCGCCGGCCTGATGCCGAAGCTCGCCGCCCACCTCGCCTACGACACCGACCTGTCCGCGGCGGAGGCCGAGGCCGTCATGGCCGCCGCCCTGGAGGACGTCGACACCGAGGCCTCCGAGGCCCCGGCCCAGCGCGAATCGTCCGCCACGTCGCCGAATGGCGCCGCCTTCCGGAAGGCCATGAACGCCGAGGCCCCGAACCCCAGCCTGGGCGCCGGCGGCGGCGGCAAGGGCGAGCCCGAGGATCCGTGGCTCGCCGCGGCCAAGAGCCTGGGCGTCGCCTGACTGCGCCCGCCACCCCTTCCGCAGCCTGAACACCAGAGGTCACCATGGGCATCCCCCGCAGCGACGAGTTCACCTCGAACCCCTACGACTACCGCTGGGGCTCGGACAACAGCGTCGAGACCCGCACCGTCACGCTCGCCGCCGGGCAGGTCCTGAAGAAGGGCTCCGTTCTTGGCCGCATCGACGCGACCGGCGAGTACGTCCTCTGCGCCAAGACCAAGGCCGACGCCTCGGCGGTGAACGACGGCTCGCAGCGAGCCCGCCTGGTGCTGGCTTCCAGCGTCGACACCACCGGCGGCTCGAAGAAGGGCGTGACCTACACGAAGGGGACTTTCCCCAAGACCTGGGTCTCGGTCGGCACGGGCCACACGCTCCTGACCGTCGAGGAGGACCTCCGCGACCTCGGCATCTACCTCTCGGAAGTCGCCATCCCGGCGGTCGGCTGACGCCGGCCCCGCCCCTTCGCGCCAATCCCGCAACGCCGCCCCGCGCGCCAGACTAAGGAACCGCCTCGATGGCCGACACCCCCGGCACGATGAACACCGCTGATACCGCGCGCGTCATCAAGCTCGTCCAGTCCCTGAAGCGCCCGAAGACCGTCTTCCTCGGGAAGTTCTTCCCGGGCATCCTCAAGTCCGAGCACAAGCACATCTACATCGACCTGGAGATCGGCAACCGCCAGGTCGCGCCGTATGTGCACCCGCGCTCCAAGGCGCCGGACATGCAGCTCGACGGCTTCGTGACCCGGGACTTCCAGCCCCCGACGGTCAAGCTCAAGGCCGAGGTCCCGGTCGAGGGCGCCTTCGTCCGCGCGGCCGGCGAGCAGATCGGCGGCGAGATGACCGCCCAGGAGCGGGACGCCGCGAACTTCGTCCGGACGGTCACCAAGATGCGCGACCTGTTCACCCGGCGCGAGGAGTGCATGGCGGTCGAGTCCATCGTGACCGGCGGCCTGGTGGTCAACGGTGTCGGCTACGCCGAGCCCATCGTCCTGAACTTCCGCCGCGACCCGGCGCTGCAATCCGTGCTCCTCGGCGACGCCCGCTGGAACGGCGGCGCGCTGGCCGACCCGCTGCAGGACATCGAGGACAAGGGCGAGCTCGTCAACAACATCGAGGGCGCCCTCATCACCGACGTCTACATGGACCTGCAGGCGTGGCGCTGGGCCCGCAAGGACCCGAAGCTGAAGGAGATCATCAATCTCCGTAGAGCGGCGGGCGGCAACACCGCCGACATCGGGCCGACCAACACCGTCCGCGGCGCGAAGCTGGTCGCCAACATGGGCGACTACAACCTCTGGATCTACCAGGACTACAAGGACGTCATCAACGTCCTCCCCGACGGCACCTTCACGGTGACCAAGTGCGTGCCGGTCCTGCCCCCGGGCGCGGTCATCGGCGTCGGTCCCGACCTGGAGGGCGTGCACGCCTACGGCCGGATCGAGAACAAGAAGGCCGTGAAGATGGGTCAGGCCACGACCGAGCTCTTCATGGACACCTGGATGACCGACGACCCCTCGCGCGAGTGGGTTTACGGCGAGGCCGCGCCCATCACCATCCCGGTCCGCCCGAACGCCTGCTGGGCCATGAACGTGTTCGGCAACCCGCTCACCTTCAACGGCAACTGACCGGCACCCCGCCCGGCGCCCTCCGCGCCGGGCGGTCCGCTTCGCGACCCTCCCGAACCCACCACCTGAGACCGAGGACGAGACGCCATGGCTGATGCGCTGTGCCGGGCCCTGCGGGGCGTGAAGACCGTCGAGGACGGCGAGGCCGTCTGGAAGGGGCCGGGCGACGAGCTCACCCTGCCGCTGTCCGTCGCCGCCGACCTGCAGGAGGGCGGCTACGTCACCATCCTCGCCACCGACGAGCAGGCCCCCGAGGGCGTCGACCTCGGCAAGGGCGGCAAGGCCGGCAAGTAAGGGGGACGGCCCGATGCAGACGTCCCCCTCGGCCGGGTTCCACCCGCCCGTCTCCGACAACAACATCGGGCAGCAGGTCCCCCTGGAACTGCAGTGGCTCGATTCGCCGATGGTCGCCGTCGGCGTCGTCGACGCCCTTCGTCTCCGTCCCGCTGCCCCGCGGCGGCTACGTCGTCTGGACCTCTGGCCCAGCGTGGGTGAACGCGGGCCCGGACGGCGGCAGCCTCGACGCGACGGTCACCTCGGCGAACGCGGGCTCGCCCGCGGCGCTGGCCGGTGCCCCCAAGAGCCATGACGGGAAGCAATGGCCGGTGGCGGTCCGCACGGACAGCTGCATCGCCCTGAAGGCCGAGGCCGGCAGCATCGAGTTCCGGATCTGGGAGGCGCTCTAACCATGGGTCTCGCGGTCCCCAGCGGCAGCCTCGAAGGCTCGCCCGGCGCTCCCGGCGCCAACACGCAGTTCTCGAACTACGGGATGGCCTACGTCACGTTCGACGCCGGGGCGACGTGGAAGGGACCGGTCAAGACGATGACAGCGAGCGGCGGGGCAAGCCCCCAGTTGAACGTGGTCGTGAACCCCAAGCTCGTGCCGCTCTACCCGACGGCTTCGTGACCCGTCACAGGCGGAACTTCTTGCCCGCCTGTTGCAACCCGGCAGTGACGGCGTCACGGACGATCAGCTCGAACGGGAACCGCGCCTCGTACTGTGTCTCGGCCACGATGGCGGCTATGACCTCGGGGCGGCCGCGCTCGCGCCCCGGCAGGATGAGGGTGAGCGGCGCCGTCGGGCGCAGGCGGACCCAGCGGGCGCCGCGCGAGATGGCGTCCGAGACCTCGCCGCGGGGCATGTTGCCGTGCTCGTCGAGGACGGCGTCACGCCCGGGGACGAGCGGGCCGGCCGGCGTGGTGGCGTAGTCCCCGCCGCGGCGTGTCCCGCCGAAGACCGCGAACCTCAGGACCTCGGCTTGCTTCTCCATGACGTAGACCAAGGCGGCCGCCCGGTCGCCGTCGCCGGCCGGGGAGAACGCGAACCCTTGCAGCGTCCACGGTACGGGGTTCTGCAGGAACTCCGGGGCGCGCTCGATCAGTCTCTTCCGGGCGGACGCCGCGAGGTACAGGACGGTGTCCTGCTGGGCCGGGAGCAGCCTCGTCCTGATCAGGTCCTTGACCTGGCGGCGGTAGCGCTCGGTGTCGATGGAGACGGCGAACTTCATGCCTTCGAGCGTGCCTGGGCTGCGTGCACCGGACCACACATGCGGTCGGAGCGGTGACGCCGTACCTCTGACTTTTCGTTACACAACCAGCAAGTAACGGGGCGCTAACCACCGTTCGAGCTTTCCACATGTTCTGGCGTCCGGGCCAGGGACAGCCGTTGACTCCCCCTCGACAGTGAGTCCGTGACCCCCGATCGTGAGGTCACACCGGACGAGGGAGTGACCCCATGACGAGCGCCCACGGAATCGCCAGCGACCTCGACCGGGTGGGCATGACCCTGGCGGGCGTGCTCGCCACGAGCATGGCCGATGCCCGGCGGCGTCAGGCCGACGCCGATTACGAGCAGGGCCTCCGGAACGTCAGCGCCGCCGGGCGCGCGATGCAGGCCGTCACCCGCCAGCGTGCCGCCCTGCAGGCCAGCGTCGACGAGGCCGCCGCCCTCCGTGCCGAGGTCGCCCGGTTGCAGCGCGAGCTCGCCACCGCCCGCACCGAGACCGCCACGGTCCGGGCTGAGACCGCCCGCATGCGGACCCGCGCTCTCCGCGCTGAGGGCCTCGTCCTTCGCGCCGCCCGGTCGGCATGACGTCAGCATCTCTGCGCACGTTGTCATGCTACCGTGTGCGCACGGGGCAAGGCACAAGGGCCGGACGGCGCGGTGACCACACAAAAAGAAAGGCCCGCCCCGGGACGTCGGAGCGGGCCTTTCTCTGTTCGGGGGGGCTTCGTTAGATGCCGTGCTTGAGCTCGAAGGTGGGGCTGTTGATCATCTCGTCGAAGGCGGCGTCGAGGGTGGCGTTGTACTCGGCGATCTCCTCGCGCTGACGAGGCGTCACTTGCGCCGCGCTTCCCAGGATGTGCCTGTACTCCGACAGGGTCGGGCACAGGGGCAGCCCGGGGATGGCCTTGATGCCGAGCATGTGGGCGCCGGCCTGCATCGGGCCGGCCCTCCACACGTGCATCATCTCGTAGGTGTTGAGGCTGTTGAGCCACGCGATCTCGGCCTCGTTGAGACCCTCCGTCGGGGGCTCGTCACCCAGCGTCGCGAGGGCGCAGGCGAACGCGTGGGCCGCCTTGCCCTTCGCGAGGACGGGATCGAGCTCCACGACCTGCGCTGTTTTCGCGGCGGGCTTCGGAGCGACCTCGGGCTTGGGGGCTGGCGCCGGAGCGGGCGTGACACCGTCACGGGCGGGCTGTGACGCCGTCACGGGCGCGGAGGCCTTCGCGGCGACGGCGTCCATCGCATCCTCCACCTCGACACCCTGTGGCGTCGGGATGCCGGAGAAGGCCTTCGCGACCCACCGGGTGCCGTCCCAGACTTTCTGGGCCATGGCGGCCATTGCGGCCATGACGAGGGCGAAGAACTGGCTGAGCTTGCGCATGACGTGAGGATTCCTGTTCGGGGCTACGGGGTGATTGTCGGCGGGGGGACGAAAGCGAGAAGAGGGGGATGGGCTAGACCTCGGGCGAACCGAACACGCGCTCCCGGAGGTATGCCGGGATCTGCCGCTGGTGCGCCCAGACGGCCCTCAAGGCGTGCGAGGCTTCGGGCTGACCGAGCGCGGGGAGGCTCGCCAGGACATGCCCGGCGTGCGAGTGAGCCGCTGACCACCCGCGGGCGTTCCGGACGGTCGCCCAATCGCCGTCCATGTCGGACAGCACTTGGCAGGCCTCATGCGCCGCGGCGCGGACCTCGGGGACGGCGGCGCGCTCCCACCACTCGGCGACACGCTCCTGGCCGAGCCGGGCGGTAATCGTCTGAACGAGGTATTCGACCTCAGCGACGAGTTCGCGGGCGATGCGAGCGTCCCGGTCAGAAGGGCGGTCGCCCAGCAGGGACTCAGCGAGTTCGCGCTTACGCTTGTTCCAGGCCCATGCCCGCGTCTTGAGGCAGGCCCGCAGCGCGTCGATGGCCTCCGCCCGGGCGGCGCCGTTGGCGGCCCATTCGGCCTCCGCGGCGGCTAGCGCTTCCCGCTTCTTGGCGCGGTCCGCCGAGTCCGCGCGGGCCTCGGCCGCCGCGATGGCCTCCTCGACGGTGTAGGGCACGGGCGCCGGAACAGGCTCCCAGCAGACCGGCGTCGAGCCGTCCCACGAGAACCCGAGCTCCCGCATTCCCTCGCGGTCGGCGGAGTAGGCCCGGCTGTAGCGGGTCGTGTCGCCCTCAGCCTTCCAGAGCATGCGCTTCCCGTTGCGGGTCTGGCGCTCGCCGGTGTTCCGCCAGGCGAGGCCCAGCGCGCCGACAGGGAGCGCAAAGTCGAGGGGGAGCGGGCGGTGGGCCGCCGTGGCGGCCGCGGCGGCGACGAGGCCGACGCTGACGAGGAAGAGGAAGATCGTGAACACGGTGTCGGGGCTCCTGGCGATCTGCTGATTGCCATATTGAAGCACTCGACCAAGCACAATGAAAGGGCCGCCAAGAATTTTTCTTCGACCCAATTCGTAAAGTGCAATTTGCAAATTACGAATTACGATCATTCTAATGTCGAAGGAATATGGCATCTTGCATTTCAGCGGAACGTCCATAACCTCCACTGCATTGAACGCTTGGAGAGCTTGGATGTCCGCGTCGCTTACAGAGGAAGAAGTCGTCGACCGCCTGCGGGCGGCCTGCGTCGAGGCAGGCGGACAGACTGCGTGGGCGGCGGCACACGGCCTGAGCGTCCCCTATGTGAACGACGTCGTGCGCAAGCGCCGCGGGCCGGCCGCGCGAATCCTGGAGGGCCTCGGGCTGGTCCGCGAGGTCCGCTACGTGCCGCGCCAGCCCGAGACCGTGACGCTTTACGACCGGGACGGCCTGACGCTCATCGAGGCGGAGGTCCTGTGATGGCGAAGCGTCGGCCGAACCCCGATCAGCTCGACTTCTTCTCGCTACCGGCCCTGGTTCCCGCGGCCGCGCCTTCGGCCTTTCTGTTCCACCGTCCCGGTTGCGTCGAAGAGGCTGAGGCCATAGCGGCCATCCCGTTCGGCCAGCGGTGGGAGAACTACGTCGCCGTCGGCGCCGCGCCGGAGCGGATCGAGATACTCCTGCCGCGGAAGAACCGTATCGAGTTGAGCATCACCGGGACGCGCCTCGGTTGGACGGCGGGTTACCACCTAACCTTCCGCCGGCCGGTTGGGCCCGGCGCGAATCCGAAGGCCGAAACAGGATGCTTCGGCCAAGCCTGCGGCGGCGGCCTCCACGCCAACGTCGACGAGTGCGGGTTCTTCCTTTGGATGTCCCGCGATGCGGCCCTGCGGACGGCCGCCCACCGGGCATGGTGGGCGTGCTGGAAGCTCGACGAGAAGATCGCGTCCGAGGTCGAGCGCGCCATGGAGAAGGTCTTTGGGTTCTCCCCCGTCCAGGCGCCCGGGCACGACGCGAGGCGCTGGCTTGTATCGCGCGCCGACGGTGACGCCAGCCTCGAACGGCGGCGGTCCGGACCGCACGAGGACGTCCCGGAGAGCCCCGCCATCGACGAGTACCGGCGGGCTGCGGGGCTGAGCGACATCTCCGCCTGGAGGGCCGCGGCATGAGCGACCGTTTGCGATTCGTCGACGAGCTCGCCGCGCTCGACGCCCGCGAGACGCGCGCCCGCTACGCAGCGGTCCTGACCGCCGCAAAGGCCCGCGCCGGGTCGAGCCGCTGGGCGGACGAGCGCCTGCAGATCCGCGTCGCCACCGCCGAGGCGGTCGTCCTGTCCGCGGTTCGGCGCGCCATCGCAGAGGTGGAGGCCGCGCTGGCCTGGGTCGACCCGAACGAGAAGGGGACGCCATGAGCGACGAAGCCGTCCCCGACCTGCGCGGCTACGAAGACACCGACCTCGGCGTCGAGATCCCGGCGCTCAACCGCGGTGAGGCCTGGCTCGTCAGCGAGTGCGCCGGGCTCCAGTTCTACGCGTACGGCCGCCGCGACGACCTGACGGGGGAGCGCATCATGCCCCGGCTCGGGGACCGTCTCCACCTCGTGCGTGTCCCCGACAACCAGCACGACGCGAACGCCGTCGAGGTCTGGTGGAGGAACGCCCACCAGATCGGGCACCTGCCGCGCAACGCCGCCGGCGATGTCGCCCCGCTGCTCGATGCCGGCGCGGCCGCCCGGGCGTACGTCATCGGCGAGGGTGACGGCGAGGCGTGGTCGCTCAGGCTCATTGTTGTCGGCCCGGCCGCGGAACCGCTCTACGCCGCGCACATCGAACGGGTCGCCTACCGCGCTACCCTGCCGGTTCGGAACGAGAAGCGGGAGCGGCGCCTGCGTCGGCGGGCCGAACGGTTCGCGGACCAACTCCAGGCCAGGAGAGTGGCGCGCGTCGCCCAGGCGGTCGAGACGTTGCTGGCCGTGCCGTTCGAGCCTGATCTTCCGGACGTCGGCACCGAGGTAGACGTCGACCACGTAGCCCGGCTGCTGGCCTGTTCGCGGTCGACGGTCGCCCGCCTCGCGAAACGGGTCGGCATCGTGGTCGGCCGCTACACCTGGCGGGTGCCGCTGACACGCGAGTTCGACGCGGAGATCCGCGCTTGGTGTCGGGCACCTCGGAGCAGGCTCGACCCCGATTCCGTTCGCGCCCCCCGAATTGGTTGTGAATCGCCCCGGGTTTTCCGGAGGCCGTTTGGTTTGGCTCAGGCGGCCAAGGCTTGGACCTCGGCCTGGGCATAATAGCGTGCCTCCGCCTCGGCGGGAGGGATGTGGCCGATTGGTTCGAGCAGCCGACGGTGGTTGAACCAGTCCACCCATTCCAGCGTGGCGTACTCGACCGCCTCAAAGGACCGCCACGGCCCGCGTCGATGGATGACCTCCGCCTTGAACAGGCCGATCACCGTCTCGGCGAGAGCGTTATCGTACGAGTCGCCAACACTGCCGACGGAGGGTTCGACGCCCGCCTCGGCCAAGCGCTCGGTGTAGCGGATGCTCACATATTGCGATCCGCGATCCGAGTGACAGACGAGGCCGCTGCCGGCGAAGGGGCGGCGCTCGTGCAGGGCCTGCTCCAAGGCATCGAGCACGAAGTCGGCCCGGGCCGAGCGCGACACACGCCAGCCCACGATCCGGCGGGCGAAGACGTCGATCACGAAGGCCGCATAGACGAAGCCGCCCCAGGTGGCGATGTAGGTAAAATCCGCCACCCATAGCCGGTTCGGGCATTCGGCCCTGAACTGTCGATTGACCCGGTCGAGCGGGCAGGCCGCCGCCGGATCGGGAACGGTGGTGCGAACCCTCCGCCCCCGGACGACGCCAGCCAAGCCCATCGTTCGCATCAGCCGGACCACCGTGCAGCGCGCCACAATGATCCCTTCGCGGGCGAGCTGCCGCCAGACCTTGCGCACGCCGTAGACCCGGAAGTTTGCCTCGTACACGCGCCGGATCTCGACCATGAGTGCCGCGTCCCGCTTGGCTCGAGCCGACAGCCTCCCGGGATCGGCTCGTCGCGCGGCATGGGCGTGGTACGTCGACGGGGCGATCGGCAGAACCTTGCAGATCGGCTCGACCCCGTAGAGCGCACGATGATCGTCGATGAAGGCGATCATGACCGGAACCGGCGGTCGAGCTCCGCCTGGGCAAAATACGCGCTCGCCTTCCTGAGGATCTCGTTGGCCTGCCGGAGCTCGCGGTTCTCCCGCTCCAGCGCCTTGATCCGCTCGCGCTCATCCGTCGTCGGTCCGGCCCGCACGCCCCGGTCGCGCTCGGCCTGACGGACCCACTTGCGCAGCGTTTCGCCAGAGCAACCGATTTTGGCCGCGATCGACTGGATCGCGGCCCATTGCGAACCGTGCTCGCTCTCATGCTCCCGGGCCAGCCGGACTGCCCGCTCGCGAACCTCAGGGGAAAAGGGTGGGGTATGCTTCGTCATGGCTCCAGTCTCTCAAGAGTTGGAGCCTCCGAAAATCCCGGGGCGATTCAGTTGCGAGGTCAGCCATGCCTGGGACTAGACCTCGGCAGCCGCGCCCGCCCGCGACGCACGTAATTGTCGACCGGCGAACATGGACCGTCGTCAGCCGCCACCCGTCGCTCGCCGAAGCCAGGGACGCATGGCGACGCCGAGCCTTCCCAACCAAGGGCATGGTCAAGGGTACGCTGCGCCCTTGGGCGTCCCATCACCTCATTCGGACGGTCGCCGCCGCCGAGAATGCCGCGAACCGCTCGGCCATCGAAGCCGCAAAGAGGGAACACCGCGCATGACGACCGCCTCCACGCCCCGCCTGCCCCCGGTCGCCCGGGGAGCCTGCCGCGCCATCCACGCCGCCCCGCCCGCTCTGCCGGAATCCCCGCCCGTCCCGCCGGCGGACGCCCCGGTCGAGGAGGTCCTGGCTAATCAGGCCGTGGCCCTCGTCAAGGCGGTGGAGGAGACCGAACCCGTGCTGATGAAGGCTGCCCGGGATGCGGCGCGGCTTCGCGCGCAGGAGGAGGCCGTCGCCGGCGCGAGCGAGACATACAACCGGCCGAGAACGCTGACGCACTTGGGCTACGGGCCCGAGCCGACGAGCCTCGATGAGCGTGCCCACGTCGCCAGGTGCCGTGCGGCGGGATTCTCTGGGGCGGCCGCGCGGCTGCGCCCGTTCCTCGGAATGGACCACCCCCGCGCAGGCGAGGCCCGCGACCTGCACGACAAACTGGTCGCCGCCGAGGCGGAGTGGAAGGCCAGGGCCGAACGGGAGCGCCACCCCTCGCGCGGGTGAGCGCCTCGTTGCTGTGGACGATTAACCAGCCTGTTAACCTTCGACCATCTCTCGACTCCAGCCGCGACGACCGCTTCGGCAGGGTCTTCTCGACGGCCGCACGGGCGGCCCGAAGATGAGGACCGAGATGACGAGGCGAAATTCGAAGCATCGGGAGCGCGAGATCACGGCCGAGCAGGTCCAAGACCTCATCGACATGGCACAAAAGAATAGTGCCAGCATGCTCGCCGCGGACGAGATCAACCAAGCGTACATGCTAGTGGCCATCTTCAACGCCGCTGACCGCGTCTATGGCCTATGGCCGGACTCATCCAAGCCCAGCGGATACGCGTACAGCATCATGAAGGGCGAGCCCGGTAGCGCCGCCATGCGGCGGGTCGCAGGGAATCCGGACATGCTCGTCGCCGGTGTTTTCCAGCAGGACGAAAACCACGTCGACCTGACGCGCCAGCTGTACAAGATGCTCGATGGCTGTGGCGTCAATGATGAGGCGTACAGGCTGGCATGGAGCATGTGGCTCGGAACCGTCCCCGCGAACATCGAGGCGACCAAGGCCCGCGTGCGGGCCGACATTTTCGGCTGACATCATGTGCTAACGACATGATGAGCGAGTGCCCCGGCGGAGATGCCGGGGCCTTTCGCGTTCAAGTGACGTGCTCGCAGACGACCGCGTTGAGCGTCGCCCCCGGCGGGCAGTCCCCGGCGACGGTCCGCCGGTACGGCCCCCATTGCCCGCATCCCCTGCAGCGGTAGCTGTCGAGCACCGCCGGGGTCGGCCAATGCCGCAGGCGGCTTGGGTCCTCTAGCCGCCACAGGTTGTGCCTCTCGATGTGCGCCTCGGCGTCCGCCTTCGAGACGGCATAGGACACCCACCCGCACCTGATGCACGTGACGCAGTCGGCTGGGATCTCCTGCTCACCCCTCGGCATCGTCGTCCTCCCCTTGCTGCCCGAGCCGCCGCTCCTCGGGAATTTCCGGCGTCGCAGCGAGGCGCTCCCGAATTTGGCCGAGCGTCACCGGGGCGTACGACCACCGGTCCACGCCTACGTCGCAGGACTGGCTGGTGTCCGGCAGGGAGCCGTGGGTGTGCCCGAAAAAATGGACGCTCTCCCGCCACGCGCCCGGCCACGCCCTCATGGGGTAATGGCACATGACGATGCGCTGGCCCTCGATGCGGCGGCTGACGAGGTCGTGCTGCTCGTGCCACGGCAGGTCCGTGACCCGCTTCCGGTCGTGGTTACCACGGACGAGGATCTTGCGGCCGCGCAGCCGGCGGAACAGGGAGGCGCACCGCTCCGGGCTTGCCCCGAGGGCGAAGTCGCCGAGGTGCCAGACCTCGTCGCGCGGACCGACGACGCTGTTCCACGCGGCCACGAGGGCCTCGTCGTGCTCCTGAATGGAGGCGAAGGGGCGGCCGCTCATCCGCAGGACGGACGCGTGGCCGAAGTGCGAATCGGCAGTGAAGTAGGTCGTCATAGGGGCAGCCTCCGTGAGGGGGGGCTGCCGCGCGCGGTCACGCCCCCGGGGGTGTCGTTCGGTTCGAGCGGGGGAGCGCTATTCGTTTCACGTCGGCCTCGATGGCTTGTGAGGGTGCGATGATCGCGGCGCGGACTCAGCCGGTCAACGGCGGCCGAGGGGTTATCCCTGGGCCTCACGCCGGAGTTGAACATAAGGGGCGGCGGGACGGCCGAGTGCCGTTATGTTCTGCGCATAAGGGGCCCCAAAGCGGCATAACCTGAACGTAGCGGCTGCCGCGCATCCGGCAGGCCCTTAGGGTGATGGGCGGTCCGGCGGGCGACCAGCGTTGAGGTCCTCGAACATGGCCCGACACCAAGGCACGTACTGGCTCGGCCCGCGCTTCCCCCATGGTTTCGGGCGCGGGCAGGTTCTGGTGATCCACCGCAACACGGTGTCGAGGTCGGCCCCGGGCCCGAGGCGCGCGGATAGCCGCTCCGTGTGGTAGTCCCCGCGGCGCCGGGGGCACCAGCAGCACGTCACGCGTACCCGTCGGTAGGGGAAATCGACCAAGCCGCGAGGTTCTCACATCCCGTTCTATGCCCCGTTGAACCCGTCCTCGTGTTCCCTATCTGTTCTAAAGAACGGAGGGGTCAATGCTCAGCTTTCAAGACGTCGCCGACGCAGGGTTCGAGGAGCGCGACGCCGTCATGCGCGCCCTGGCCGAGGACATGCTGGAGGCCTCCGGGCGCTACCGCGGCGGCCGCGGATTCGTCTCGGCCGAGCGGCCGCGAGATCGCGCTAGGGCCCTCGGCAGGGACCGGCGGGAGCGTCGGCCGCAGCGCCGGGCCTGCTAGGCCGCCTCCTTCCGCCGCGGAGCCGCCGGCTTGCGCTTCGTCCTAGGCGGTGGTGCCGGCACCGGGAGCAAGGCTAGCGCGGCCCGCTCGCGCTCGTAGGCGTCCAAGACCGCGGTGACCCACATCTCCATGCCCTCGGCCTTGAGGGCCATTCGCTGGCCGCGGTCGTAGTGAAGCCGCGTGACTGCTGCGGTCCGTTCCTTCTCGTTTTCGTCCTTGCCCTCCTTGTGGGAGAGGATGGCCGACGCAGCACCGCCGAGCCGGCGGTCTCCGAGGAATGAGCCAATCGTGCGCCGGGCATCATGCGGCGTCCACGGTTCGATTCCGTGCAGCGCGAGAAGGTTCGCCCGGCCGGGCTTCGGGTCTCCGTACTGGTCGAGGCCCTCTAGGCGCCAAAGCAACTTGTTGACGGCGCTCTGGTGGGCATGGCCTTCGCCGCGGACGGACGGACACGCCCATGGTGACGGCTCGTCGAGCTCGGCCCAGAGGCGCTTCAGAACCGCCGTCGCCTGCGGGGGCAGCGGCAAGGCGTGCGGGCGGCTGCCCGACTTGCCTCCCTTCATCTCGACCCCGGTCCAGTTCGCACTGACCCAGCCCGGCATCCCGTCGAGGGGGTAGAGGCGGTCGTGCCGAAGAATCGACGTCTGGTAAGTCCGCTGTCCCGTCAGGACGGTGAGCCACAACATCGCCAGGGTGCCGGTCCCGGTCGCATGCTCCGTCTGGCCAAGGGACCGGTGCCGCTCAGCGAGGGCGAGCGTACGGGCGAGCTCCTCGATCCGGGGGACGTGGTCGCGCTTGCCCGACGCGTAATCGATGCTCCACCGCAGCCACCATTCGTACTCGAACGCGTCGAGGCCGCTAACACCGGCATTGAACTTCCATGCCCATGACATCGCTTCCTTGCCCTGCTGGACGACGCGGTGAGCGGCCGACGCGGTGTTCGACTTCAGGACGGAATTACGGACCCCCTCCAGGTCCTTGATGCGGATGTCGGAGACAAGCCGGTCGCGGATGCGGTCGAACGCCTGGTGACGCAGATAGCTCTCGTACTGCGCCCGGTAGGTACCCTTCAGCTTAGGAAGCTTGGCGACGAGGAACTCGTCTACGAGGTCGCGCCATAACCAAGGCCCGTGGGCGCGCCGGTCAGCCTCGGTCTGCGCCGGCGTGTCGTCCACCGCCGCGGCGACCTCGGCGGCCGAGGATTGGTCCCCCGAATCCCCTAGCGATGCCTCGAACGCGGCGACCTGGCGCCGAGGGTCCCGGCCGCGCTTGAGGCTGATGCGTGCGAGGGTGGCTTGGTCTCGCGCCTGCTCGACGGTGATGCGGCTAGCCTCGCCCAGCCTGACAGTGGCGTGCTCGGTCTTGAGCATGAACGTCGATGCCGTCGGGGTAATCCGGAGGATGAGGCCGGGCGTCCGGGTGTCTGCGAACTCGATGCCCCGCCCCGGGACGCGTCCCCGCTCAATCATGTCCTCGCCGCGCTCGACGTGTTCGAGAGCCAGTGACACCCGCTTCCGCGTGTACGCCGCCGGATTCGCCGTGGCCTTCGTCACCGCCTTCGCCATGCCTCGCCTCGGCCTGTTCCGCGTGATACCAGCCAATACCAGCCGCACCGGGAAACCGGGCGCAACGGGGCATCCTACGCACGAACGCGGATTTCCGCTGTATTCTCAGTGGGCTGTTTAATGGGTCGTGGTGGCTTTAGCGGCTGAAATTCAGTCGGGGAACCAGCCTTCCAAGCTGAATACGAGGGTTCGATTCCCTTCACCCGCTCCATCCCGCGCCGCCGATTGCCGCGGTGCGGCAGACGTGTTCCGGATCAGGCAGGCGTCATGAAGGTATCGGCCGACCTGTGCATCGTGCCGATGGGAGTCGGCCCCTCGGTCTCGCCCTACGTGCGAGAGATCAAGGCGATCATCGAGGCGAGCGGACTCACCGCCACGATGCATCCCAACGGTACTAACATCGAGGCCGAGCTGTCCGAGATCTGCGCCCTGGCCGAACGCTGCGAGGCGCGGCTCGCCGAACTCGGTGTCCAGCGCACGTTCTTTACGCTGATCTTCTCGACCCGCCGGGACAAGGATCAGTCCATGGCCGACAAGCTCACGGCCGTCTCCTGACGCGGCCCCGCGCGGCGTGACACCGCGCCCGCGCGGCTCCGGATGTCTCACCCGTGTCAGGCGCAGCCGGCATGCTCACAGCCGGGGTGATCCTTGTGGCCCTCCGCGTACGCGTCGCAGCAGGATGACGCAGACGTAGTCCTGGCAGGCGCACTTCACCATCTCGACATCGACGCCGGCCATAGCCTCTTCCCCGCTCGATACGTGCACGAATCGACGTTGGATGTGCCGCGCCGCGAACGGAAGCCGGCCGGCGCCGCAGTGACGCGCCCGCGATCCCGATCCCTTCCTCGCGCGTTCACCCTGTCCGGTCACTGGGGTGCCGGGTGGGAGGACGGCATGGCCGAGCAGGAGAACGGTGAGATTCGGATCGAGCCTTACGATGGCCCGGCCGGCGGCTGGGGCTCCGCGCGCTCCCTGGTCGAGATCCTCACCCGCGAGGGCGTGCCGGTCACCGGGTCGGCGATGCTGCTGAAGCAGAACAAGCCGGACGGATACATGTGCACGTCCTGCGCCTGGGCGAAGCCGGCCAAGCCGCTGGCCTTCGAGTATTGCGAGAACGGCGCCAAGGCGACCGCCTGGGAGCAGACGCGGCGCCGCGCCACCCCGGATTTCTTCGCCGCTCACACCGTCACCGAACTCCGCGGCTGGAGCGATTACGCCCTGGAGGAGCAGGGCCGCCTCACCCATCCCCTGCGCTACGATCCCGAGACCGACCGCTACCGCGTGGTCTCCTGGGGCGAGGCGATGGCCGAGATCGGCCGGGAGCTGAAGGCCCTGCGCGAGGCCGATCCGAAATCGGTGGTGTTCTACGCCTCCGGCCGGGCCTCGTTGGAGACCAGCTACATGTGGGCGCTGCTGGCCCGGCTCTACGGCAACAACAACCTGCCGGATTCCTCTAACATGTGCCACGAGCCGACCTCGGTGGCGCTGCCGCAATCGATCGGCGCACCGGTGGGCACGGTCCTGCTGGAGGATTTCGAGACCACCGACCTGATCTTCTTCTTCGGCCAGAATGTCGGCTCGAATGCACCACGGATGCTGCACCCGCTGCAGGAGGCCCGGCGTCGGGGGGCGCAGATCATCACCTTCAACCCGCTCCGCGAGCGGGGCCTGGAGCGCTTCACCGATCCACAATCACCGGTGGAGATGCTGACGCGATCCTCGACCAAGATCTCGACCCAGTACCATCAGGTGAAGGCCGGCGGCGACCTCTCCGCACTCACCGGCCTGTGCAAGGCGCTGCTGACCATGGACCGAGAGGCCGAAGCGGCGGGCCGGCCCCGGGTTCTCGACCATGCCTTCATCGCCGAGCACACCCATGGTTTCGCGGATTTCGTCCGGTTCTGCGATCGCCAGGACTGGGCGGTGCTGGAACGGCGCTCCGGCCTGACCCGGCGCGCCCTGGAGGCCGCGGCCGAGGTTTACGCCCGGGCGAAGGCGGTGATCGGCATCTACGGGATGGGCCTGACCCAGCACCGTAAGGGCACCGAGACGGTGCGGATGCTGGTCAACCTGCTGCTCCTGCGCGGCAATATCGGCAAGCCCGGGGCCGGGATCTGCCCGGTACGGGGCCATTCGAACGTGCAGGGCCAGCGCACCGTCGGCATCACCGAGAAGCCGGAGTTGGCACCGCTCGATCAGTTGAAGGACCTCTACGGGTTCGAGCCGCCGCGGGAGAAGGGGCTCAACACGGTGGAGACCTGCGAGGGCATCCTCGACGGCAGCGTGCAGGCCTTTATCGGGCTCGGCGGCAATTTCCTGCGGGCGATACCCGATACCGGCCGAATGGAACCCGCCTGGCGGCGGCAGCGCCTGACCGTGCAGATCTCGACCAAGCTCAACCGCTCACACCTTGTGAACGGGTCAGTCGCCTATATCCTGCCCTGCCTCGGGCGCATCGAGGTCGACCAGCAAGCGAGCGGACCGCAGGCGGTCTCGATGGAGGATTCCACCGCGCGCTTTCACGGCTCCCGGGGGGTGGCTGAACCGGTCGGGCCGCACCTGCGCTCGGAGCCCTGGATCGTGGCGGAGATCGCCAAGGCGACGCTGCCGCCGAACTCCCGGATCGACTGGGATGCATGGGTCGCCGATTACGGCCGCGTGCGCGCCGCCATCGAGGCCACCTACCCGAAGGTGTTCCACGACCTGAACGGGCGGATGTTCCAGCCCGGCGGCCTCACCAAGCCGCTGGGCGCCCGCGACAGGAAATGGGAGACGGAAACCGGCAAGGCCAACTTCGCGGTGCCCGAAGGGCTCGAAGCCGACCCGGATCTGCCGTCTCGCGGACACGACGTGCTCGACCTCATCACCCTCCGGTCGAACGACCAATTCAACACCACGGTCTACGGCTACGACGACCGCTTCCGCGGCGTGAAGGGCACCCGTGCCGTCCTGTTCATGAACCGGGCCGATATCGCCCGGCTCGGCCTGAAGGATGGCGGCGCTGTCGACGTGGCGACTGAGGCGGGCGATGCGGTGGCCCGGCAGGTCGCTGGCCTTCGGGTCGTCGCCTACGACATTCCCGAGGGGAATTGCGGCGGCTACTATCCCGAGCTGAACGTCCTGCTGCCGCTGTGGCACTACGACGAGCAGTCCAAGACCCCAGCCGCCAAGGCGATCACGGTGCGGGTGACCGCCTCGACACGCGCAGCCTGAGAAAGGCGGTCCGAGAGAGAAGGCGTCTGGCGCACGGCCATTCTCTCCGGCAAGGAACCGCCATGGATCAGGCGACACCACCGGACGCGCGGCCGGACATGCTGGGGGACACGCGCCTGCGTGCGCTCCTCGACCGGATCGCCGCCGGGGCTCCCGTGCGCGAAGCGGGTTCGGACCTCGCACATCTGAGCGCCTCGCGCGATGCGTTGGCCACGGCGGGTTTCGGCGCCGATCCCGAATCGGGCGGGCTGCCACTGGCGGAGGCCGACCTGTCCCGGGCGCGCATGGAGGAAGCCGACTTCTCCGCGGCGAACCTGCGCCAGGCCAACCTCGTCGGGGTGGTCGGGCGCTCCACCCGCTTCACCGGCGCGATCCTCGAGGCGGCCGACCTCTCCGAGGCCGATCTGTCGGGGGCGGATTTTTCCGGCATCGTGGCGGGACAGGTGAAGTTCGCGGGCGCCATGCTGGAGGATGCGCGCTTCGGGCAGGCTGCGATGCGCTTCGCCGACCTGTCCGGCGCACTCCTCGACGGAACGGATTTCGCCGACGCCGACCTCTGGGGCGCGGATTTCACCGGGGCCGACGCCGACGATACCGTCTTCCGTGGCGCGCGCCTTGATGAGGCCAAGCTCACCGACGCCAACCTGACCCATGCGGATTTTGCCGGGGCAAGCCTCACGAGGGCGAGCCTGGCGGGCTCCCGGCTTCGCGGGGCGAATTTTTCGGGGGCGAAGCTCGATGGGGCGGATCTCTCCGGCGCCGATCTGTCCGACACCGATCTCGTGCGCCTGAACCTCGCCACCTGCCAGCTGCGGCACGCTCGCTTCTCGGGCGCATGGCTCAATGGGACGCGGATGAGCGTCGAGCAGCTCGGCGGCGCGGTCGGCGAGGAGGTGGCGGGCGCCTTCGAGGCCGCGCAGGCGAGCTACCTCGCCCTGGAGCAGAACTGGAAGAGCATCGGCAGCCACGATGCGGCGAGCTGGGCCTACAAGCGCGGCCGCCGAATGGGCCGCTTTCACGCCGGCCGGCAGGCTCGCGACGCCTGGCGCGCGCGCGACTGGGCCGGCGCTTTGCGACACGGCTACCGCTGGAGCGCCGACCGCTTCGTCGAGTGGTTGTGTGATTACGGCGAGAGCCTATCGCGCATCGCCCGCGCCTTCGCGCTGCTGATCGCGGTCTTCGCGGGCCTCTACGGCCTGACGGGGGGCCTGATCATCCTGGAGGGGCCGGAGGCCGGGCCGACCTACAACCCCCTCGATCTCCTGAGCTACAGCGCCCTCAACATGATGACGGCCAATCCGCCGGAGATCGGCCTCAAGCCCACGGGCCGCGTCACCAACCTGCTGGTCGGCATCGAGGGCGCAGTCGGTATCATCCTGATGGGGCTCTACGGCTTCGTCCTGGGCAACCGCCTGCGCCGGTGAAGGCGGAGCGGCTGCGCCGTCACTCGCCGTCGCTCAGCCGCTCGATCACCAGGCTCAGATCCTTGCGGAGCGCCCGGATCTCCGGCTCACTCAGCTCAAGCTGGCACATGACGCTCTCGCGAACCGAGACGGCATCGGCCCGGAGCGCGGCGCCTTGCGGCGTCAGGGCAATCTCGACTTCGCGCTCGTCCGACTGTCGGCGGGTGCGCAGGAGGAAGCCCGCACTCTCCAAGCGCTTCAACACCGGCGTCAAAGTGCCGGAGTCGAGCCGGAGCCGCCGGCCGATCTCCGAGACCGTGACGCCGTCCTGCTCCCACAGCACCAGAAGCACAAGATATTGCGGATAGGTCAGCCCCAGGCGCTCCAGCAAAGGCCGGTAGGACTTCGTCATCCGATGCGCGGCCGCGTAGAGCGCGTAGCAAAGCTGGTTATCGAGGAGGAGCGGATCCGTCTCGCGCTGAGCCTCCACCGTGTCGGCAGTATGAACCATATCGTTCGCCTATCGCGGTCCAGGCACCGCACCTCTCGACCGCGACCGCGGGTTCGTCATTATACCACAACACTTGAAGCCGGCGCACGAGCTTCGACCAAGGCATCCACGTCCATACAGTCCCGACTTTGTCACAACGCGGACGGCGGCGAAACGAGCGACGCCAAGCTGTCGAGGAGACCGGCCTCGTCCTCCAGCGTGCGCAGGTCCAGGAGGATGGCGTCGTCCTGAATGCGGCCGATCACCGGCACGGGCAGATCGCGCAGGCGCTCGGCGAGGCGCTTGCATCGCCCACCCGCGCCACGGCGTGCCGGTTCTCCGGCCGCTTCCGGGGTCAGGACCAGGGCGGCGCTGGGCAGCGTCTCCACCGGCAGCGCGCCGGACCCGATCTGGCTGACGCACTCCGAGACTGAGACGGCCGCCCGGCCGGCCAAGCGCTCCGCCACCGCAGGGGCGAGGCGTTCAGCCTGCGCGGTGATCGCCGCGCGGTCCCGGGTGAGCAGCCGCAGGGTCGGTAGTTCCTCGGCCAGCCGCTCCGGGTGGAGGTAGAGCCGCAGGACCGCTTCGAGCGCCGCGTAGGTCATCTTGTCGACCCGCAGCGCCCGCTTCAGCGGGTTCTTACGCACGCGGGCAATCAGATCCGTCCGGCCCGCCACGATCCCGCACTGGACCGCGCCCAGCAGCTTGTCGCCGCTGAAGGTGACGACGTCGGCGCGCTCCAGCGCCGCCCGAACGGTCGGCTCGGGGGGCAGGCCGTAGGCGGCGAGATCGGCGAGGTTGCCGCTGCCGAGGTCGTCGGCCAGCGGCACGCCGCGCTCCCGGCAGAGGGCATAGAGCGCCTCGGGGTCGGCCTCGGCCGTGAAGCCCGCGATGGCGTAGTTGCTCGGATGCACCTTCATCACGAGGCCGGTGCGCGGGCCGATCGCCTCGGCATAGTCGCGCAGATGGGTGCGGTTGGTGGTGCCGACCTCGCGCAGGCGGCAGCCGGCCCGCACCATCACGTCCGGCACCCGGAACGAGCCGCCGATCTCCACGAGCTCCCCGCGGGAGACCACGACCTCCTTGCGCATGGCGAGCGCGTTGAGCACCAGCAGGACCGCGGCCGCGTTGTTGTTGACGACCACCGCCGCCTCAGCGCCGGTCAGGCGGCAGATCAGGGCCTCGACATGGTCGTCCCGCTCGCCGCGGGCACCGGTCGCCAGATCGAATTCGAGGTTGCTCGCCTGCACCATCACGGCCGCCACCGCCTCGGCCGCCGAGCGGGGCAGCAGCGCGCGACCCAGATTGGTATGCAGCACCGTGCCGGTGAGATTGAAGACCGGCTTCAGGGACGGGCGCCGCTCGGCGGCGAGCTGCCGGCAGGCGGCCGCCCGGATCGCCGCCGCCTCCGGAACGGGGCCGGCCTCCGCGCGGAGGCCAGCCAGCACAGCCCGGATCGCGCCGGTGAAGGCGATACGCCCGTAGGCGGCGAGATCCGCCGGGGACGCGCCTCCGACCAGGCGCTCCACCGACGGGATGCGCCGGGGGCTTGGCGCCGGGTCGTCGGAGGTCGAACGGGTCTTGTTGAATGAAGGCATTGCGAAACCAGAGATAACGATCCGGCTGTGTTGAGCCAGTCCTGACCGCCGTGGATAATCCGCGCAGGTTGTTTGGCTTCCGGCACGCCGTTAAGGGCAAGTACGCGAAAAATCGCGGGCGCCGGCACTCCTCATCCTTGCGGGGCGGTCCGGACTGCGCGATCACGCCATTCCGTCACGCACCGCGGGAGGAGCCGCCATGTCCCGATCTTCTGCTCCCATCTACCCGATGATCCTGTGCGGCGGGACGGGCACGCGGCTGTGGCCGGCCTCGCGCGAGAGCATGCCCAAGCAGTTCGCCCGGCTGGTCGATGCCGAGCGCTCGACCTTCCAGGCGACGCTCGCGCGGGTCTCGGACGCGGCCGTATTCGCCAAGGCCACCGTCATCGCCTCGGCGGAAGCCCGCTTCATCGTCGCCGAGCAGCGGGACCAGATCGGGCTTGCCGCCGACATCCTGCTCGAGCCGCAGGGCCGCGATTCCGCCGCCGCCGTCGCGGTCGCGGCCCTGCACGCCTCGGCCAGCGACCCTCAGGCGGTCGTCCTGATCATGGCGGCCGATCACGTCGTGCCTGACCCCTCGGCCTTCGTCGACGCCGTCGTCCGCGCCGCCGCAGGCGCCCGGGCCGGCTTCACGATGACGCTCGGCATCGAGCCCGACCGCCCGGCCACCGATTACGGCTATATCCGCCGCGGCGAGCCGATCCACGAGGCGCCGGGCGCGGCCCGCGTCGCCCGCTTCGTCGAGAAGCCCGATCGCGCCGGCGCCGAGGCGCTGATCACCGACGGCGCCCTTTGGAACTCCGGCTACTTCCTGTTCCGCGCCGACCTGATGCTGGCCGAACTCGAAGCCTTCGTGCCCGAGGTGTTGGCGGCCGCCCGCGCCGCCTACGAGTCCGCGGTGACCGATCTCGACTTCGTACGCCTCGACGCGGCGGCCTTCGCGCAGGCGCCCAAGATCTCGATCGACTACGCGGTGATGGAGCGCACCGCCCAAGCCGGCGTGCTGCCGGTGTCGTTCGCGTGGTCGGATGTCGGCACCTGGGACGCGGTCTGGCAGGTGCTCGACCATGACGAGGCCGGCAACGCGGTACGGGGCCGGGTGTCGCTGATCGGGACGCGGAACAGCCTCGTGCACAGCCAGGGCGAGGGCCTGACCGCGGTGGTGGGGCTGGAAGATGTGGTGGTGGTCTCCACGCCCGACGCGGTGCTGGTCGCCTCCAAGGCGCATTCAGGTCAGGTGAAGGAGCTGGTGAACGCGCTGCGGGCCTCCGGCGAGCCGGAGGCGGACGCGCATCTGCGGATGTACCGCCCCTGGGGCTGGTACCAGCGGATCGATATCGGCGAGCGGTTCCAGGTGAAGCGGATCCAGGTCGTTCCGGGCGGGCGGCTGTCTCTCCAGAAGCACTACCACCGGGCCGAGCACTGGGTCGTGGTGCGCGGCACCGCCGAGGTGACGATCGACGACCGGGTTGTCCTGGTCCATGAGAACGAGGCGATATACCTGCCGATCGGGTCGATGCACCGGCTCTCCAACCCGGGCAAGATCCCGCTGGAGCTGATCGAGGTGCAGGTCGGCTCCTATACCGGCGAGGATGATATTATCCGCGTCGAGGATATCTACGGGCGCTGAGTGGGCTGCCGCGTGCGGCGCTCGATCCTGCGGGACGCCGGGTGGCCGGTATCGAGACAGGTTTGACACGCGGAAGAGCGCGCGTGCTTCTCGATAGCGGCCGTGTGGTGCCCCGCGTGCGAAGGCGGCAGGGTTTGGGCAGGGCCATCGCCCGCCATGTCAGGCGCGCAGCGTAGCGCACAGCCCCGGCGGTCGCATCGGCGGATCGGCGGATCGGCGGATCGGCGGATCGGCGGATCGGCGCGCCTACGATTGAAGCGCGAAGCGCAGCAAGATCTGCATCACCGAAGGCAAGCCGGCCGATACGGCTGCGGAACCATGGTCCTCAGCCACTGACCGCCTTGCGTGCCGCAAATCTCGCATCACACTGAACTCATTCAACAAGATGTCCGCAATCGGTCATTGAGCTGACGGTCGCGATCGCTGCGACTAGACGTCAACGGCCGACCCCGCCAAGCCTGGGGCCCAGATCCGCCAGCGCGCGCCGGGTCGCACCGCATCCGACTATCGCGGAAGGACGCATCATCGCCGCATCCCCGCAACCGGGATGGGGCGCGTGCGATGCCATACGGCCGGCGCTGTGGAAGACAGCGCCAAGGCGATGAACGCGCTGGTCGCGGTGTTCCCGCTGATGCTGATCGTGACGCTGACGATCATCATGCTGCAGGTGCGATCGTTTACGACGATGCTCATGGCGTTCGCGACCGCGCCGCCGGGCCTTGTCGGCGCCGTCCCGACCCTGCTCGTCGTCCACCAGCCCTTCGGCTTCGACGCGATCCTGGGCCTGATCGCGCTGTCGGGCATCCTGATGCGCCACACGCTGATCCTCGTAGACCAGATGCACCACGACCGTGCGACAGGGCTGTCGGACTACGGGGCCATCGTCGAGTTGACCGTGCGGCGGGCGCGTCCGGTGAGCCTGACGGCGGTCGCCATACTGGCCTTCATCTCGCTGACCCACTCGCTGCCCTGGGGGGCGCTGGCCTACGCGCTGATCGACAGGGTCGGCATCGGGACGCTGCTGACCCTGCTGTTCCACCCAGCCCTCTACGCTTTCGAGTTCCGGGTCGGGCGGTCGCCGCGTCCAACGAGGGCTGCCGTAGCGGGAGCGCCAGCCGGCCACACGCCCTGACGAAGCGTCCGCACGGCAGCTCCTTGAATGACGCCACGCATCTATATGTGAGGCCCTATCGAAGGATCAGAGCATGCCCCGCGTCTCCCAGGAACAGGCCAGACAGAACCGGCAGCGGGTCGTCGAGGTTGCAGCGGCCCTGTTCCGCGAACGTGGACTGCACGGGGTTGGGGTCGCCGACATCATGGCCTCCGCCGGGCTGACCCATGGCGGCTTCTACGGCCAGTTCGCCAACAAGGATGCTCTGGCGGTCGAGGCGTTCGACGCGGCACTGGCGGAGGAGCGCCAGGGAATGGGCGACGCCCTCATCGCGAACTACCTGTCGCCCACACATGTCCAGAATCCCGGGAGAGGATGCCCGCTCGCCGCGCTGGCGAACGACGTGGCGCGGGAGCCGCCGGACAGCCCGATGCGTGCCCACTTCACGCGGGGCGTCGAGAGCCTCGCCACCATCCTCGCCGGGCTGACGCCGCGGCTGTCCAAAGAGCGGCGCCGCCAGCAATCCCTGGCCGCCCTCTCGACGCTCGTGGGCGCCGTGGTGCTGGCTCGCGCCGTCGATGACCAGGCTTTGGCGAAGGAGCTGCTCGAAGCGGCCACTGCATCGACGACCCGGTAGCGGCTCGAGATCCTGCTCACCGCATTCGGCCCCGGGAATCCCGGCTCCCATCGACGCAGTATGACCCAGGCCCGCCCCACAGCCGTCCCAACCATCGCGGCTAGCGGCGCCCCGCGGCCGAACCTCCTCGGCCCGAGGAGGGTCCAGAGCACGGGCCGGAAATCCCGCCCCTGTCGGTGAGGACGGTCACGGTTTGGGCTACGCGGAAGCGCGGTAACGCTCAGCGGCGTGGGACTGCGCGAAGTTCGGGACCATCGCAAGCCGCGCGGCCTCGAAGATCTGCCACTGCCCGGCATCAGGCAGGGGTGGGATCGTCACGTCCTCGCGTCGGTCGAAGCCCGAGAGCGCCGCATCGACGAGTTCGCCGACCTCCATGACACCCGGAAGCATGTTCACATCGCGCCCGGAGCGCTCCCAGATTTCGGTTCGGGTTGCCGCCGGCAGGACGGCTTGGACGTAGACGCCCTTCGGACCCAGTTCGCGCTGAAGACCCTGGCTCAGGAACAGCATGTAGGATTTGGTCGCCCCGTACACCGTCATGCCGAATTCGGGCGCGAGTCCGACCACGGAAGCGATGTTCACGATGCCGCCCGTCCCGGCCTGCACGAAGCGTGGCGCGACGGCGCTGGCGAGTCGCGTCGGCGCCGTGACATTGAGGGCGACGAGCGCGGCGGCCGCAGCGGGATCCTGATCGAGGAAGCCCCCGTGACCGGCGGCCCCTGCGTTGTTCACCAGCACGCCGATGCGTGCATCCTCCCGGAGCCGGGCCTCAATCCGAAGCAAATCGGCCTCGACCGTGAGATCGGCGGTGAGCACGTCGATGGCGACGCCTGTCTTGGACCGCAGTTGGTCGGCCAAGGTCGCGAGGCGCGCCGTATTCCGGGCGACCAGGACGAGGTCGTGACCGCGGCGTGCGAAGCGATCGGCATAGGTGGCACCGATCCCCGAAGAGGCACCGGTGATCAGGATTGTAGGCTTGTCGCTCATGGTCGGAGTTCCATCCGCTGAGCATGACGGTCATCATGCCGAATTTAGATGATGAATGTCATGATAACGATCAAGACTGCTCGCACGCCGCGCGTGTGAGATTGCGCACACGCAGGTCCGTCGCGGGCCGGCCGGGGGGACCTATCGGGCGAGCCTCGGCAGGGCTGACAGCCGGTTCCACAGGCGGGGCTTCGCCGCGGCGAACGTCGAGGCGGCGCGGCACGGGCGAAGCACGGGCCATCAGGACGGCAAGCGGCCGGTGCCAGACGCCCCCAGAGTCGCGACCGTGGGGGCGCCCGGGAGCAGCGTGGCCCCTGCGACCCAGCGACTGCCCTCTCACCCAGGAACAAAGCACCCCACCCGAGGGATAGCCATAGGTGCGACCGGTGCGGCCTTGTTGGGCCGCGCGAGCGCATGTTCGGATCGCAGGGGTTCACCGCATGAAGCACAAGCCGCTCCGCGAGCAGGTCATCGTGATCACCGGCGCGTCATCGGGCATCGGCCTCGCCACCGCGCGGATGGCGGCCGGGTACGGAGCCCGTGTCGTCCTGGCTGCGCGCAGTGGCGACACCTTGGCCCGCGTACAGCAGGAGATCGAAGGCGTCGGCGGCAAGGCCGTTCATGTTGTCGCGGATGTCGGAAACCGCGCGGACGTGCAGGCGGTCGCCGACCGGGCCGTGGCGACCTTCGGCGGCTTCGACACCTGGGTGAACGTGGCGGGGGGCTCGATCTACGGAAAGCTGCGCGAAATCAGCGACGCCGACCACGAGCGGCTGATCCAGACCAACTTCTGGGGAACGGTCTACGGCTCCCTGGTGGCGACCGAGCATCTGCGGCAGCAGGGCGGCGCCCTCATCAATGTCGGCAGCATCGCCTCCGATCTCGCCTTTCCGTATCAAGGGATGTACGCGGCCTCGAAACACGCGGTGAAGGGCTTCACCGACGCGCTGCGCATGGAACTCCTCTACGAGAAGGCGCCGGTCTCGGTCACCCTGATCAAGCCCGCCTCGATCGATACCCCCCTCCCCCAGCGCGCGCGCAACTACATGGACCGCGAGCCGAGCCTGCCGCCGCCGATCTACCCGCCCGAGGAGGTGGCGAACGCCATCCTGCACGCGGCCGTGCATCCGCAGCGTGACATCTTCGTGGGCGGCGCCGGCAAGGCCTTCACGGCCGGCAAGGAATTCGCACCCGGCGCTTACGATTATCTCGCCCCGGCGATCATTGCCCTGCAGAAGCGCAAGAGCGCCCCCCGCAACCCGGACGGCGCCCTCCACGCGCCCGTGCCGGCCGGCGAGACGCGGGGTGATCCACCCATTCCGGTCATGCGGACCAGCGCGTACACGCGGGCGACGCTGCACCCGCTCGCGGCAGCGGCCGGCCTCCTGGGGGTTGGGGCGGCCACGGCCCTGGCGGTCATGGGTCCCACCAGCCGCAAGCGGCGCTCGTAATTGGCGGCCTCGGTCGAAACCCTGCCCGGATCGGCCCAGCCCGAGCAGGAGGCGCAATGTGATCCCCGCATCGTGCCGCGCCGGATCGTCCGCCTGACCGACGACCGAACGATCGCCTATGCGGAAACCGGGTCCGGGCCTGATCTCGTGGCAATCCACGGGACCCTCATGTGCCTGGAGGATCTCTGGCTCGGGCCGGTGCCGGCCCTGGCCGAGCATTTCCGTGTGGTCGCGGTCGATCGTCCGGGCCACGGCTTCAGCCTGCGCCCGCGCGGGCAGGCGGGCGATCTCTGGGATCAGGCAGAGCGGATCCGCGAGGCGGTGCAGCACCTCGGTCTGCACCAGCCAGTGATCCTCGGGCATTCCTTCGGTGGTGCGGTGGCGCTGGCCTACGGCCTCCTCTATCCCGACGAGATTACCGGGGTGGTCTCGGTCGCGCCGATCTGCTTCCCGGAGCCGCGCCTGGAGCATGTGCTATTCGGGCCCCGGGCGCTGCCCTTCGGGGGCGATGCGCTTTCTCGGCTCCTCGGTGCGACGAGCGACAGGGCGCTGCTGCCGCTGCTCTGGAACGCGATGTATTTCCCGCGCATGATGCCGGACACGGTCGCCCGAAACTTCCCGTTCGACCTCGCGGCACGACCCGCGCAGATCACGGCAGAGGGCGAGGATGCCGGTTGGCTCTGGCCGGGCCTGACCCGCAGCATGCTGGCCTATCCGAGTCTGCGGGTCCCGGTGCGCCTGCTCGCCGGCAGCGCCGATCTCGTGGTGAACACGGCCGTGCACGCGCAGCGCGCCGCCCGGATGATACCCGATGTGCAGTTCGAGCTTCTGCCCGGAGCCGGGCACATGCTGCACCACTTCCATCCCGACGCGGTCGTGCGGGCCGCCCTGTCGCTCCGGCCGTCGTAGCGCGGGTCCCGAAGGGCCTCTTCAGGTTTCGCCGCGCATGGGTCTCATGAGAGCGCCGAGCAGGAAACCGAGCTGCCCGCAGACGAGCAGAGCCAGCCCGCGGCGCATACTGCCGCTGGCGCTGAGGTGATGGATGTACATGCCGTAGGCCAACTCACCAGCGACGATCGGCGGGAACGCCAGCAGCCACCATGCCGAGCCGAACCGCCCCAGACCCAGCCCGAGCAGCGC
Source organism: Methylobacterium phyllostachyos (assembly GCF_900103445.1). GTDB lineage: Bacteria > Pseudomonadota > Alphaproteobacteria > Rhizobiales > Beijerinckiaceae > Methylobacterium > Methylobacterium phyllostachyos. The sequence continues at coordinate 540,740 of NZ_FNHS01000001.1, forward strand.
GTTCAGCAACAGACCCTTCATCGCCGCCCGTCCCCGCATCCCGGCATGGGCCAGGTGGTAGACCGATCCCGCCCGCCGCGCCATCGTGCTCGGATCCGTCCCAGTCGCGGCACTTCCGGCTTGAGCGCCCCGTCCTAGCGGCTTCCGCGCTGGGCGAGGACGGCCGGGACGGTGCGCAGCATGATGGCGATGTCCCGGCGCAAGCTCCAGCGGCTGGCATAGTCCAGATCCAGCGCCACACGCTCGGCATAGCTCGTGTCCGACCGGCCCGAGACCTGCCACAGCCCCGTCACCCCCGGCGGCACCGCAAAGCAGGTCGCAAACGCCCGGCCGTAGCGCGCGACCTCGGCCGGGACGATCGGGCGCGGGCCGACCAGGCTCATCTCGCCACGCAGGACGTTCCACAGCTGGGGCAGCTCGTCCAGCGAGGTCTTGCGTAGCACCTGGCCGATCGCGGTGATGCGCGGATCGTTGCTGAGCTTGTGCGTCTCGGCCCATTCGGCCCGGGCCTGCGGGTCGGCGGCCAGGTGCCGGGCGAGCACCGCCTCGCCGTCCGGGACCATGGAGCGGAACTTGAGGCAGCCGAAGCTGCGCCCGTCGCGGCCCAGGCGCCTGTGGCGGAAGATCGGGG
>NZ_FNHS01000002.1 GCF_900103445.1 Methylobacterium phyllostachyos
GAGGAGATCCTCTACCCGGCCATGGAGGATTACCAGCTCGACCTGATCATCGGCGAGGGTCCGGCGGCGCGCTCGGTCAAGATCGATCTGCCCAAGTTCACGCTGGTCGGCGCCACCACGCGCGCGGGCCTGCTGACCACGCCGCTGCGCGACCGGTTCGGCATCCCGATCCGGCTGGAGTTCTACGAGATCGACGAGCTGGAGCAGATCGTGGCCCGCGGGGCGCGGGTTCTCGGCCTCGGCATGTCGGCCGAGGGGGCCAACGAGATCGCACGGCGCGCGCGCGGCACGCCGCGGATCGCGGGGCGGCTGCTGCGGCGGGTGCGCGATTTCGCCGTGGTGGCGGAGGCCGAGACGGTGACGCGGGCGATCGCCGACCGGGCGCTGAAGCTGCTGGACGTGGACGAGGCGGGTCTCGACGTGATGGACCGCAAGTACCTGAGCCTGATCGCGCGCTCGTTCGGAGGCGGGCCTGTCGGGATCGAGACGATCGGGGCGGCGTTGTCGGAGCCGCGGGACGCGATCGAGGACATCATCGAGCCGTACCTGATCCAGCGCGGCTTCGTGCAGCGTACCCCCCGCGGCCGCGTGCTCACCCGCCACGCCTACCGGCATATGGGTCTGGCAGAGCCGAAGCGCGATCCGAACGCGACGGGTCGGCTGTTCGATGGCGAAGACGGCTGAGAGTGCAACGGGATCGCTCCGATCCGAGTGGCGAGCCTTCGCAGCGTATGCACTCGGAGCGGGGCCGATTTTCGCCAAGCTCATGGACCGGCGGTGCGGAGCCTGACAGTCCATCCGCCGCCATTGTGCGGCCCATCCACCGCAAGTCTCTGCCTCAGCTGCAATTTCTGGGCGTGCGACGCGCCAGTATAGCCGAGCTTGCGGTCAAGCATCACGCCATTGTGGCCAAAAGTTTCTACGCTCGATCGTGGAACAGCGCCGAAACGCGGCAGTTGTGGAGCCGACCGTGCCCCGTTTGCGAGGCGCCGGCCAGGGTTTCGTGAGCGAGGCCCTGCCCCTCGGCTCACGAGAGATCTTCGAGCCATCAAGAACAACGTCAGGGATTAACTTCCGCCATGAAGACAATCACGCTCGCCGTTCTCGGCCTCTCCGCCGCTGTGATTTCCGCGCCGGCTTTCGCGCAGGATGCGCTCCCGATCCGTGTGCTGCCGTTCGCCCAGCAGGACGGGATCGGCGCCGCCACGACCGAGACCCCGGCCTTCCGCGCCGAGGCCCTGCGGTCGGACGCCGCCAGCATCGAGGCGAGCCGCATCGCCCTCGAGCGGTCGCGTAACCCGCAGGTCCGCCACTACGCCAACCGCGTTCTGGTCGAGCGCAAGGCGACCACCGACGCCCTCCTGCCGCCGAACACTTCCCTGTCGCGCAACGGCACGGTGATCTCGGACAACCAAGGGATCCGCACCGACCTGAGCAACCCGATCGGCCTCGTTCTCGCCCCCGTGACGGTCGCCGCCAACCTCGGCACCAGCATCGTGGGCGGCGCGCTGGGCGCCGTCGGCATCGTCGACAACAGCCCCGCCGAGCCGGGCCGCCGGGTCGCCCTGGGCGAGCGCGGTCAGGCCCGTCTGGCGCAGCTCCAGTCGGCTCCGAATGGCCGTGCCTTCGACCGTACCTACATCGATCAGCAGGCTCGGTCGGATGCCCGTACGCTGGCGCTCTACGACGCCTACGCGAAGTCGGGCGACAACGCCCAGGGCCGCCAGTTCGCCACCGAGGCGCTGCCCTACATCGCCGACGAGCATGCGCACTCGGCGAGCCTCGCCAACCGCATCGGCGGCTGATCGAACCTGCCGTGATCTGAACTTTGCGAAGGCCGCCCTCCGGGCGGCCTTCGTCGCGTTGCACCCCTGCTCAGAAAGCCGCTACACGAACGGTATGAGCGTGATCGAGCCGGCGACCGGCCACCCGATGCAGGATGGTCAGCCGCACCAGATGCGTGTGCGCGTCTATTACGAAGACACCGATTTCTCGGGCTTCGTCTACCACGCCAGCTACCTGCGCTTCTTGGAACGCGGCCGGACGGAACTGCTCCGCGGACTTGCCGGCGACCAGTCGAACCTGCACCGCGAGGCGCAGGGCCTCGTCTTCGTCGTCCGTCGGATGAGCCTCGATTTCGTGAGCCCGGCTCGGATGGACGATCTGCTGACGATCATTACGCACACGAGAGCGCTCCGCGGCGCCTCGATGCAACTCGCTCAGGAGGTGCGCCGGGGCGACACGCTGCTGGTCGCCGCCGAGGTGACGGTGGCCTGCGTCCGCGACGGCCGAGCGGTCCGCCTGCCGGATGCTCTGCGGCGTCAGCTCGCTCCGGCCGAATAGGCCTCAGCCCGCCCGGGACGGGTCGGCCTCGCACAGCAGCCGCGCGAACGCGTCCGCGACGATCATCGAATCGTAACCGATCGACACGAGCTGGAAGCCCATCGCCACCATTTCGCGTGCTCGGGCGGCCGAGGGCGCGAAGGCGCAGGGCAGTTTGCCCGCCGCCAGGGTCCTGCGGACGATCTCGCCCAAAGCTGCCGTGACGGCCGAGCCCGCCGGATCGACGGCCGCGCCCTTCGACAGGGCGATCGAAAGGTCGGCGGGACCGACCAGGATGCCGTCGATGCCCGGCACCGCCAGGATCGCCTCCAGCGCGGCGATCGACTCCGCGGTCTCGCACATGGCGATGGTGAGGGCGCGCGCGTTGCCGACTGCGAGATATTCCGCCCCGTTCCGCAGGCCCGACAGCACGATCGCCCGGTCCGGCCCCCAGCTGCGCTGACCGACCGGCGGGAACTTGGCGGCGGCGGCAAGCGCCTCGGCCTGCGCCACCGTGTTGATCATCGGCGCGACGATCCCGGCCGCGCCCGCGTCCAGCATCCGCGACACCATGGCGACATCGCCGACCGGCACCCGCACCAGAGCGGCCTTGCCGGCGAGCGCCACCTCGGTGATCGCCGCGCAGCTCGTCTTGTAGTCGTAGGCCCCGTGCTGCTGATCCAGCAGTACGGCATCGAATCCGGCCCGGGCCAGGGCGCCCGCGATCGCGGGATCGGCGATGCAGGACCATCCGAGGAACCGGGCGTGGCCCGTGGGCAGCAGCTCCTGAAGACTGGGAACGGGAAGTGTCATGCGCTTCCTGTGCAGATCTCGAATGAGGCGCGACTCGGCGTCGCTGGCTCAGACCATAAGGGACCGGGTTCCGGCAGGTCCACCCCGCCCCCGTCCGAACAGCCGGACGCCTCAGGATCGCCGGGATCGAAACCGATCCTTAACCCTGCCGCGCCCTTAACAGACCCGCCGCCACGGCGGGGCGCGGGGCCGCCGACGGCCCTTACTTTCGACAGATTCGCGGGCGACAGCGTTGATATCGCTCACGGATCCGGCGGACGCGGGCCTCGCCCGGCGCAGCGCGGTCCGGAGCAGGAGACCTCGACGGATGAACCCAGCCGACGCGATGCAGGCCGCGCCTGTCGCCGATATGACGCTGCTCGGTCTGTTCCTGCAGGCCCACTTCGTCGTGAAGATCGTCATGATCGGGCTGCTCAGTGCCTCGATCTGGTGCTGGTCGATCATCGTCGACAAGACTTTGCTGTTCCGCCGCACCCGGGCCGAGATGGACGCGTTCGAAGACGCATTCTGGTCCGGCCGCTCGCTGGAGGAGCTGTTCCGTTCATTCAATGACCGCCCGGCCACCGGGTTGGCCGCCGTCTTCGTCGCCGCCATGCGGGAGTGGAAGCGCTCGTTCGAGGGTTCGGGCCGCCAGATCCAGTCCTTATCGCAGCGGATCGAGAAGCAGCTCGACGTGACCATCCACCGGGAGGTGGAGCGCCTCGAGTCCCGCCTCCTGTTCCTCGCCTCGATCGGCTCCGCGGGTCCGTATATCGGTCTGTTCGGCACGGTCTGGGGCATCATGACCGCGTTCACCTCGATCGCAGCCTCCAAGAATACCTCGCTCGCAGTCGTCGCTCCCGGCATCGCCGAGGCGTTGTTCGCCACCGCCATCGGCCTTTTCGCCGCGATCCCGGCGGTGCTGGCCTACAACAAGCTCCAGGCCGAGGTCGCCAAGCTGCAGTCGCGGCTGGAGGGTTTTGCCGACGAGTTCTCCGCCATCCTGTCCCGCCAGATCGACGAGCGTCTGCCGCTCGCCGCCTGAGGCCGATCCGGAGGAGACAAAAACCATGGGCATGGCAGCGGGCGCATCACAGGGCGGCGGCAAGCGCCGTCGCCGGGGCCGGCGCGGCGGGCCCATCAATGAAATCAACATGACGCCGTTCATCGACGTCGTGCTGGTGCTGCTGATCATCTTCATGGTGGCGGCGCCGATGATGACGGTCGGCGTGCCGCTGGACCTGCCGCAGTCGAAGGCCTCGCCGCTCAATTCCGACGTGAAGCCCATCACCCTGTCGATCCGCCAGACCGGTCAGGTCTTCCTCGGCGAGGACGAACTCACCGACGACACGATCGTGCCGAAGCTCTTGGAGGCCGCCAAGACCGGCACCGAGGAGCGTGTCTTCGTGCGGGGCGACAAGCGGGTCGATTACGGCCGCGTGGCGCAGGTGATGGCGATCGTGACCGGCGGGGGCTTCAAGAAGGTCGCCCTCGTGACCGAGCCTGAGCATCAGTAGGGCGTTGGCCGTGGAGTTCCGCTTCGACCGCAAAGAACCGGGTGTCTGGATTTCCGCCGGCACCCACGTGGCGCTCCTCGCGCTGGCGTTGTTCAGCGTCGCGGCGCCCGCCCTGCCGGAGGCGCAGGAGGGCGTGCCCGTCGAGGTGATCACCGAGCAGCAATTGTCCGAGATCACCAAGGGCGAGCGTCAGGCCGACAAGCCGATGCCGAACGCGACCTCCCGGGCCGACCGCAAGGCCGAAAAGGTCGAGGATCGCGAGCCGGAGAACAGCAAGACCGACGCGCCCACCGCGCCCACCCGCACGGCCGAGATGAAGCTCGCCAACGCGGAGGAGATGCCGCTGCGCGCCGAGCCGGACCCGCAGGAGGTGGCGCAGGCCGCCAAGGCGGCCCAGGAGAAGCGCGACGCTGAGAAGGCCGCCGCCGAGAAAGCCGCGGAAAAGGCGGCCGAGAAAGCCGCCAAGGCTGCGGCCGAGAAAGCGGCGGCCGAGAAGGCCGCTGCCGCCAAGGCTGAAGCCAAGGCCGAGGCGAAGGCCAAGGCAGATGCGGCCGCGAAGGCCGAGGCCGAAAAGCGCGAGCAGCTGGAGAAGCTGATCGAGAAGCAGGAGGCCGAGGCTGAAGCAGCCGCCCAGAAGGCCGCCGCCGCGAAGGCGAAGGCCGAGGCTGCCGCCAAGGCTGAGGCGGCCAAGGAGGCCGCCAAGAAGGCGGCCGACGCCAAGGCGAAGGCCGAGGCGGAAGCCGAGCGTCAGAAGGAACTCGCCGAGGCGAAGGCCGAGGCCGAGGCCGAGAAGGCGGAGGCCGCCGCGAAGGCCAAGGCGGAGGCTGCGAAGGCTGAAGCTGCGGCGAAGGCCGAGGCCGCCGCGAAGGCGAAAGCCAAGGCGATGGCGGATGCGAAGGCCAAGGCCGACGGGGAGGCCAAGGCCCGCAAGCAGGCCGAGCTCGCCAACAAGTTCAACGCCGGCGACATCCGCTCGATGCTGGCCTCGAAGGCGCCGTCGCAATCGACCGGGGCCACGGGCCACGCCGTGCAGAAGGTGGCGGCTCTGGGCGCGGCGACCGGCAATGCCCAGCGTCTGTCGCCGTCGCTGCGGGATGCCCTGGTTGGCCTGCTTCAACAGCAGATCGAGCGCTGCTACTCGGCGCCCCCCGGGGCGGCGCAGGGCGTGGTCCTGCCGGTGCTCGATATCCGCCTGAACCCGAACGGCTCGCTCAGCACCGAGCCGCGGATCATGCGCGGCGGGGCCAGCGCGGTCGACCAGTCGATCGCGCAGGCCGCGCTCCGGGCGGTCCGCCGCTGCGCGCCGTACAACATCCCGGCCACCTACGCGCCGTACTACAACGACTGGAAGGCCATCAACGCGGAGTTCGAGTTCACGGCGACTTGAGGCCTTCCAGCCCTTCTTCCGCCCTGATCCGGCCGCCTCGTCAGATCGTCACTCGGATCCGACCCACCATGCTGAACCTGCCCTCCGCCGGGCGTCTCCCGACGTCCTTCGCCGCGCGCTTGATCGCGGTCTTCACCCTGCTGACGGCCTTCCTGGCCGGACCCGCCCAGGCGCAGCTCCAGCTGCGCATCGGCGGCGGCAACTTCCAGCCGATGCCCATCGCCATCGCGGATTTCGGCGGCGACCCGAGCCTCGCCGGCCTCGTCTCCGGCGTGGTGACCAACAACCTGCGCCGCTCGGGGTACTTCACGCCCCTCGATCACGCGCGCTTCCCCGAGCAGCCGAATTTCGATGCCGCCCCGAATTTCGAGAAATGGCGCGCCACCGGCGTCCAGGGTCTCGTCACCGGGCGCGTGGTCCGCGAGGCCGGCCGGGTCAAGGTCGAGTTCCGGCTCTGGGACGTGACCTCCGGCCAGCAGATGACCGGCCAGCAATACGGCACCGACGCCGCCAACGTCCGACGCACCGGCCACCTGATCTCGGACGCGGTCTACACCAAGATCACCGGCCTCGGCCCCTGGTTCGACAGCCGCATCGCCTTCGTGGATGAGACCGGCCCGAAGGAGAACCGGCGCAAGCGCCTGATGGTCATGGATCAGGACGGCGCCAACGTCCGGGCGATCACCAGCGGCGAGATGTCGATCGTCGCGCCGCGCTACTCGCCGGCCACGCAGGACATCGCCTTCATGGCGCAGGCCAATGGCCATCAGCCGCGGGTCCAGATGATCAATCTGGAGACCGGCTCGCGGCAGGCGCTCGGCAACGTCGATTCGATGAGCGCCAGCCCGCGCTTCTCGCCGGATGGCCGCAAGATCGTGATGAGCGTCCAGCAGGGCGGCAACGCCGATATCGTGACCATGGATCTCGCCTCCAAGGCGCAACGCTCGATTACGAACGGCATGGCGATCGACACCTCGCCGACCTACTCGCCGGACGGCTCGCAGATCGCTTTCGAATCCGATCGCGGCGGCTCGCAGCAGGTCTACGTGATGGGGGCGGACGGCTCGAACCCGCACCGCATCACCTTCGGCCCGGGCTCGGCCTCGCAGCCCGCCTTCTCACCCCGCGGCGACCTGATCGCCTACACGCGCCAGCGCAACGGCGGCTTCGCCATCTGCGTCTCGAAGCCCGACGGCTCCGGCGAGCGTGTGCTGACCGAGGGCTTCCACAACGAGGGGCCGACCTTCGCGCCGAACGGGCAATACGTGCTATTCTTCCGCGATCCCGGCGGCCAGGGCGGCGGCAAGCTGTTCATGGTCGACATCACCGGCAAGGTGGAGCAGCCGGTCCCGACGCCGGCCTACGCGTCGGATCCGACCTGGTCGCCGCTGCTCGGCGGGCGCTGAGGGCGGCGGGGTCCGGCGTAACAGCCGGGCCCTGATCGCCGAGTAGCATCAGGGTTGCCGGCCTGCTGACGGGAAGAAGGCCATGATCGGATTGAGATAATCCATTCTGCGTGCCGATCGAGGACGCCGATGGATAATCGCCGTCACCCCTGCACCATCAACCGGTCGCGGTTCCTGAGCGCGGGAAACAGCTTCCCCCACAATAGCGCGACACCGACCGTTGCGGCGCCGCCTGCCACCACCGCCGGGACCGCCCCGATCGCGGCGGCCAGCACTCCGGATTCGAATTCGCCAAGTTCGTTCGAGGCGCCGATGAACACCGTGTTCACCGCCGAGACCCGGCCGCGCATGGCGTCCGGCGTCTCGCCCTGCACGAAGGTCTGGCGGACATAGACCGAGATCATGTCGGCGGCGCCGGTGACGAACAGGCAGGCCATCGACAGGGGCAGCGAGGTTGAGAGGCCGAACACCACTGTGGCAGCGCCGAAGACCGCCGCCGCCCGGAGCATCCGCAGCCCCGCATGGCGCCGCAGGGGATAGTTTGCCAGCAGCACCGCCATCGTGACCGCGCCGAAGGCCGGCATGCTGCGCAGCGCCCCGAGCCCGAGGGGGCCGACATGCAGCACCTCCCCGGCATAGATCGGCAGCAGCGCCGTGGCGCCGCCGAGGAGGACGGTGAACAGATCGAGGCTGATCGCGCCCAGCACCACCGGCTGCGAGCGGATATAGGCGATCCCCGCCGAGAGGGCCGCCCAGGTGATCGGGGGCCGCTCGGCTGACGCCGCCGGGCGGAAGCGGATAAGGGCCGTGAGCAGGCTCGCCAGGGCAAAGCTTGCCCCCGCCCCGCCGAACACCACCGCCGGCCCGAGGGCGTAGAGGAAGCCGCCCAACGCCGGCCCCATCACGGAGGCGCTCTGCCAGAGGGAGGCGTTCCACGCGATGGCCGAACTGAACTGGGCCGCCGGCACCAGGGTCGGCAGCAGAGCCTGGAGGGACGGGTTGGCGAAGGCCCGGGCGGTGCCCACGAGGATCACCAGGGCGTAGATCGGCCAGACGACATGGACGCCCGACAGGGCACAGGCCAGCAGGCCGACGCTCGCCACGCTCTGGAGCGCGAAGGCCCCGGCCGCGACGAGGCGGCGGTCGTAGGCATCCGCGACATGGCCGGTGATCAGGGCGCAGACGATCGCCGGCAGGAAGCCCGCGAGGCCGACGAGGCCCAGCGCCAAGGCGGAATGGGTCAGGTCGTACACGAACCAGCCGATCGCCACCGCCTGCATCTGGTAGGCGAGGCCCGTCAGGAAGCGGGCCGCGCCGAACAGGCGGAAATCGCCGATGCCGAAGACAGCCCAGCCGGAACGATCTTGTTGGGACATTCCCCCTGCTGCGTGGCGTGAGGGAAAGAATCAAGCCTCGCCGCGGGTCGGACTGCTTTGGTTTCTGCGCTTTGAAGCCGATTAGTGGACGGTGAGACCGGTCTTGCGCATCGGACTGGCGGTCGGCTCCATCGCTCCGGCTGGACGGACATCCGGTATCGGATCGCGCCGGGGCTTGCTGTTGGGGTCGAGCGGGAAGGTGCAGGTCACGCAGGTTCCCTCGCCGGGGGCCGTCTCCAGATGGACCCGGCCGCCATGCAGCTCGACGAAGGACCGGACGATCGACAGGCCGAGGCCCACCCCGCGGTGCCGCGTCCCCAGGGTATGGCTCTCGAACCGGTTGAAGACGGAATCCGCGATCTCCGGCGGCATGCCCCGGCCGTGGTCGCGCACGCTGAGGAGCAGATCCTGGGCGTTGCGCCGCGCGTGGACCTCGACCCGCTGGCCGGCCTCCGAGAACCCGACCGCGTTCGAGAGCAGATTGAACAGGATCTGCCGGACCCGTTTTCCGTCCGCATGCACGCTGCCGATCGTCTCGGGCACGTCGAGCACCAGGGTGATGCTCGATTCGGCGAGGCGATCCTCGATGCCGCGCACCGCAGCCTCGACGGTGGCCTGGATATCGACTTCCTCCCGTTGGAGTTCCAGCGATCCGGCATCGATCGAGGCGAGATCGAGGATGTCGTTGATGATGACGAGGAGCGCCGCGGAGGAGCGCATGATGTGGTCGGCATATTCGCGCTGCCGCTCGTTCAGCGCTCCGACCGTTTCGTCGCCGAGGAGTTGCGTGAAGCCGATGATGTTGGTGAGCGGCGAGCGCAACTCATAAGAGACGTGATGCACGAAGGTGTCGCGCAGCTGCGCGGCCTTCACCAGGGCATCGTTCTTCTCGGTGAGCGCGCGCTCGACATTCACGCTCGCGGTGATGTCGATGAGGGTCAGCAGGGTAGCGCCCTCGGGCAGCGGCTGGGCGGCGCAGTCCAGGACAGTCCCGTCCACCACCTCGATGCGGCACTCGCGGGCAGTCCGCGATTCGAGCCCGACTACGGCGTCGCGGATATCGAGCCAGGCCTCCTCGGCGGGGGCCAATTCCCGGCAGGCCGCGATGACCGCATCCACGTGCGGGCGCTCCTCCACCATGGCGGGGTCCAGCCGCCACACGGTGTGAAAGGCGCGGTTGGCCAGGGTCAGCCGTCCGTCCGCCCCGAACACCGCTACGGGCTCGGCCAAGGTGTCGAGGGTTTCGGCCTGCAGGCGGCGCAGGGCGTTGTAGCGGGACTCCGCGTTCAGGTGATCGGAGACGTCGTCGAACAGATATGTCAGGCCGCCCTGCGGGTTCGGGTCCGCCACCACACGCAGCGTCCGGCCATCGGGCAGGTACCACCACGTCTGATTCGCCTCCACGGCGCGGTAGGCCGCGAGCACCTGCTGCTTCCAGCCGCGGAAATCGGCTTGCTCCTCCAGCTTCCGCTCCGCCCGCAGATGATCGAGGATCTCGCCGTCGGAGGGGCGCCCGTCCAGAAAGGCCTGATCTAGGTCCCAGAGCTGGCGGTAGGCGGCGTTGTGGAAGATCAGCCGCTGCGAGACGTCGAACATCGCGACGGCCGTCGGCAGTTGGTCGAGGGTGCGGACGTTCGCGTTCATCTGCCGCTGCAGGTCGGCGCGGACGCTCTCCAGCTCCGATACGTCGATGGCGATCCCGACCCGGCCGGTGTCGAGGCTGGTCTCGAACACGTCCAGCATGCGCCGGCTGCCGGCCACGATCGCCGAGAGCCGCGGCAGGCTTCGCGTCAGCCCGGCCGAGCGGGCCGCCTCCTCGCGAGCGATGGTCTCGCGGGCGGGCCGATCGAACAGTTCCAGCCCGGCATCGAGGGCGGCTTCGCGGCTCTCGGCTTCCACGGCGGCCACGTAGGCGGCGTTGACCCAGCTCAGGCTTCCGTCGCGGCTGCGGCGCCAAACGGGTTGCGGGATCGCGTCCAGGAGCCCGGACAAGGTCGAGAGGCCCCGACGGGTCTCTTCCAGGGTGGCCCGCAGATCGGCGATCTCGCTGCGCTCCTGGCTGGTCTCGCGCAGGCGCAGGAGCGCGCGGCCGGCTACGGCTTGCCCATGCGCCTCGATGCTGCGGCTCGTCTGCGTCCGCAGGCTCAGGGTGAAGCTCGTGCCCCGCGACCGCAGGGTCTCGACAGCAGCCTCGACCGCGTTCGCATCCGCCGCGACGAGCCAAGTGCCGAAGGCCAGGACCCGGCGGGCATATCCCGAGGTGGGCCGCTCGCCGTGGATCGCGAGGCTGATGTCGCCCTCGACCACCGGTTCGCTGCGCCGGTCCCAGGTGACGATGATCTGACGCTCGGCGTTGAGCAGCATCTCGGCCCGGTCATGGGCCCCGCGCAGGACATCCAGCGCCGCCGCCAGTTCGCGCTCGCGCCGGGTCCAGCGGTTGCGCTCGTAGAGATGGAGCAACGAGAGGATCACCGCGAAGGCGACCAGCCCGCCGAAAATCGCCAGGGCAGCCACGCTGTGAATCTCACGCGCCGAATGCACCACCGGCGCGTCGGACAATTCGGCCAGAGCGGCGCTCGCCATGGTCAGGGCGAGCGCACCCACGCAGATCCGAACGTGGGTCGCACGACCGACACCCATTGCTAACCCCGCCCCCACCACCGACGGTCATGCGAACGGCGCGCGCCATCGCGCGGCGCCACACGCACCCTCCCCGCGGCGATTCTCCCGAACCGGCGCGGCCCCATCGATCAAAGATTCGCCCGCACCTTATCGTGCCTCGGAATCCGCCCGGAAGGGGAACGAAGCGTGGCTTTGGGTAGCCCGCGCATAATCAATCGTTAACGACACACAGAAGACACAGTTCGACCGTGCATACATGCCTTGACAAACAAAAAGGCCCGACGCAGGGCGCCGGGCCTCGGAGGGATCGTCGGCCCGAAGCGCGAAGGCGGGGACCGACGGGTGGATCGGCGGCGGCTGGACAAGAGGCCGCCGATCCGTTCGCGCCTCAGTAGCGGTAGTGCTCGGGCTTGAACGGGCCCTTCTCGGAGACGCCGATATAGGCGGCCTGATCGGGGCGCAGCTTCGAGAGCTTCACGCCGATCTTCTCCAGGTGCAGGGCCGCGACCTTCTCGTCGAGCGCCTTCGGCAGGGTGTACACCTGCTTCTGGTACTTGCCCGGGTTGGACCACAGCTCGATCTGCGCCAGCGTCTGGTTGGTGAACGAGGCCGACATCACGAAGGACGGGTGTCCGGTGGCGTTGCCGAGGTTCACCAGACGGCCCTCCGACAGGAGGATGATGCGATGGCCGTCGGCGAACTCGATCTCGTCGACCTGCGGCTTGATGTTGTTCCACTTCAGGTTCTTCAGGCCGGCGACCTGAATCTCGTTGTCGAAGTGGCCGATGTTGCAGACGATCGCCCGGTCCTTCATCGCCCGCATGTGGTCGATGGTGATGATGTCCTTGTTACCCGTGGCGGTGACGAAGATGTCGGCGCGCGGGGCGGCATCCTCCATGGTCACGACCTCGTAGCCCTCCATGGCGGCCTGGAGCGCGCAGATCGGATCGATCTCCGACACGAGCACGCGGCAGCCGGCATTGCGCAGGGACGCGGCCGAGCCCTTGCCGACATCGCCGAAGCCCGCGACCATCGCGACCTTGCCAGCCATCATCACGTCGGTGCCGCGGCGGATGCCGTCGACCAGCGACTCCTTGCAGCCGTACAGGTTGTCGAACTTCGACTTGGTGACCGAGTCGTTCACGTTGATCGCCGGGAAGAGCAGCTTGCCCTCCTTGGCCAGCACGTAGAGGCGGTGGACGCCCGTGGTGGTTTCCTCGGAGACGCCCTTGATGCTGTCGGCGAGACCGGCGAACCAGCCCTTCGGCTTCTCGGCGAGCTTGCGCTTGAGGAGCGCGAAGAAGACCTCCTCCTCCTCGCTCTCCGGCTTGTCGAGGAAGGCAGTGTCGCCGTTCTCGGCGCGCAGGCCGAGATGGACGAACATGGTGGCGTCGCCGCCGTCGTCGAGGATCATGTTCGGCATGCCGCCGTCATGCCAGTCGAACAGGCGCGAGGTGTAGTCCCAGTACTCCTCCAGCGTCTCGCCCTTCACGGCGAAGACCGGGATGCCGGCGGCCGCGATGGCGGCGGCGGCGTGGTCCTGGGTCGAGTAGATGTTGCAGGAGACCCAGCGGATGTCGGCGCCGAGCGCCTTCAGGGTCTCGATCAGCACCGCGGTCTGGATCGTCATGTGGAGCGAGCCGGCGATCTTCGCGCCCTTCAGGGGCTGCGCGGCGCCGTACTCCTCGCGGACCGCCATCAGGCCCGGCATCTCCGTCTCGGCGATCGAGATCTCCTTGCGGCCGTAATCGGCCAGCCCGATGTCCTTGACGATATAATCCTTGGCCATGTCGCAGCGGCTCCGTGTTCGCGGTGGGGTTCGGCGCGAGCCTCTACCACCTCGCGGGCCGCGAAGCAATCAAGACATAAAGATGTCTTTATGCGTTCCGGCCGGCGGGGCGACCTTCACGCCGCCCCGCCGGCCGCAAAATCGCGGTCTGCCTATCGGCTCGGGCGGGCCAGCCAGCCGACAGCGAATGCGACGGCGGCCACCAGGGCGAGGGTCGTGCCGCGGTTCTCGTCCGCGCGCGCCGCGAGGTGGCGGCCGTGGTGGACGGCGCGGTCGCGATAGTGCTGCCCACGCTCGACAGCCTCGTCGGCCAGGTCCCGGCCGCGCGCGCTGACGTCCCGGAACCGGCTCCGACCCTCCTCGACGAGGTGCTCGCCGCCATGGCGCAGGTCGCGTACGGCATCCCGCGCCTCGCCGTAGGCGTATTGCGCCGCGCCCGCAGCCTGGTTGTAGGCGCCTTCGAGCTGGCTCCCCGGGTTGCCGCGGACGGCGCCAGTGGCCGTCTTGGCCCGGCCCCGCAGGTGGCGAAGACCGCCCTCGAGATGATCCCTGTTCATCGTATCCCTCCGATCCGGCGTGCGCTTGGATGGTGCCTTGGACGGCGCATCGCCTGCGTCGGGGCGGAACGAGGCGGGAGCGGTGCGGTTCCGCTTGGATCGCGGGTCGAATCACACGTTTCGGTGCGCCACGCCCGGGACAAATGCGTTCCAGGCGGCCGCAAGGCCCTCAAATTTCGATCTCCGTCCCGACCTCCACCACCTGCCGGGTCGGCACGCCGAAGAAAGCGCCGGTGCGCTCGGCGTTGCGTTGCATGAACGCGAAGAGGTTTTCCCGCCAGGGTGCCATCCCGCGCACGTCGCTCTTCGGGATGATCGTCTCGTGGCCGACGAAGATGGTCATGTCGTCGAGCACGTGCGGCGGCAGGTGTCGGGAGTCGACCGCACAGGCCAAGCCTTCGGGGATCGAGGCTTCTTCCATGAAGCCGTAGCGCAGGATCACCCGGTAGAAATCCGGTGCCAGGATCGTCACGTGCGCGCGTTGCTCCCTCGGAACGGTGGGGGTCTCCTCGTAGAGCGCCGTGATGATCAGGATGCGTTCCATCAGGGCGCGGTTGCGCTCCACGAAGCGCGACAGGTGCAGCGGGATCCCGTGCTCGGCTGCCGACAGGAAGGCCGCGGTGCCCGGCAGGCGCAGCAGATCGCGGTGCTGGAGGCCGGAGAGGAAAACATCCTCCGGCAGCCGCAGGGCGACCCGCGCGTTCTCGACCAGCTCGTTGCCCCTCTTCCACGTTAGCATCATCAGGGCGACGAAGCCGGCCAGCACCAGGGGAAACCAGCCGCCCTCCAGGATCTTCACGCTGTTGGCGGCGAAGAACACGAGGTCGATCGCAAGGAAAAAGCCGTTCACCGCGAAGACCAGGACGGGATTGTAGCCCCAGCGGAGCGCGATCAGCGCGGCGAGCAGCGTGGTGATGCCCATCAGCATCGACACCGCGATGCCGTAGGCCCCGGCCAGCGCGTCGGACGAGCCGAACATCACCACCGCAACGAGGGTGGCAAGGGCGAGCAGCCAGTTGACCATCGGGACGTAGATCTGCCCGCGCTCCTCGCGTGCGGTCTGCACGATCCGCATCGCTGGCAGGAAGCCGAGCTGCACCGATTGCTGGGTCAGCGAGAACACGCCCGAGATGATCGCCTGCGAGGCGATCACGGTCGCCATGGTGGCGAGCCCCACCAGCGGGTAATGCGCCCAGTCGGGGCACAAGCGGAAGAACGGGTTTTCCAAGGCATCGGGGGCGGCGATCAGCAGCGCGCCCTGGCCGAAATAGTTGAGCATCAGCGCGGGCAGCACCAGGGCGAACCATGCCAGACGGATCGGCAGGGCGCCGAAATGGCCGAGATCCGCATACATCGCCTCGCCGCCCGTCACCGCCAGGAACGCCGCGCCCAGCATGGCGAAGCTCACCGGCAGCCCCGCATGCAGCATGAAGTCGAGCGCCCGGAACGGGTTGGCGGCCGCGAGGATCTCGGGCGCGCGCAGGATCCCGGCGATCCCCAGCAAGCCGAGAACCAGGAACCACGCGAACATGACCGGTCCGAACACCCGGCCGATGGCGGCGACGCCCTTGTGCTGGACGAGGAACAGCCCGACGAGGATCACGATCGTGATCGGCACAACGTACGGCCCGAGCGACGGCGCATCGACCTTCAGGCCCTCGATCGCCGACAGCACCGAGATCGCCGGCGTGATCGCCCCGTCGCCGTAGAGCAAGGCCGCCCCGACGAGGCCAACCACGAGCAACATCGCCCCCCAGCTGCCCGGCCGCGCCTGTCGTGCACCGAGCAGCGCCAGCATGGCCACGATGCCGCCCTCACCACGGTTGTCAGCGCGCAGGATCAGCACCGCGTATTTCAGCGAGACGATCAGGATCAGCGACCACAGGATCAGCGAGACCGCACCGGTCGCGGCCGCCGGCACCGAGGCGCCACCGCTGGTGGCGGCCTTCACGGCTTCCTTGAAGGCGTAGAGCGGGCTCGTGCCGATGTCGCCGTACACCACCCCCAGCGCACCGAGCACGAGGCCCGGCTGCAGACGACGATGGGCCGCCGCTTCAGTCTCGGCTTCGGTCTCCGCGGCGGGGGCGAGGGACTGACTCAACGCATCGGCTCCCACACGAACCTGCCCGGATCTGGGCGAGTCGACGTTGCTCGACAGTTAGCAGCCCGAGCTCGACCGTCCAGCGACGGGGCAGCTGAAGGCCCCCGAGATGTCGGCTCTACACGCGGACTTGAGGGTATAAGTCGTCGAATGCCGTGTCCGCCGGCTCGGCACCGGCCTTTTCCCCCGGGGGCATGCAGCGCCAGCGGCATGCCCCCGGAAGCCGGCACGGGAACAGGCGCAGCGTCCCGATCCAGTGCCGCTTGCGCGGCGCTTCGTATGCCGGCGGCTTCACCGGCGTGCTCGACCCAACACCCTGAAAAGGCCGCCCGGCGCCGCCG
Organism: Methylobacterium phyllostachyos; assembly: GCF_900103445.1. Taxonomy (GTDB): domain Bacteria; phylum Pseudomonadota; class Alphaproteobacteria; order Rhizobiales; family Beijerinckiaceae; genus Methylobacterium; species Methylobacterium phyllostachyos. The sequence goes on from NZ_FNHS01000002.1 coordinate 16,211, forward strand.
GATCAGATCAGATCCGCCAACGCTTCGGGGCAGGCCTCGCCGCGCCTCAGGCAAAAAACCGCAGCGCCGGCATGGCGGGCGATCGAAGCGGCCACGGTGCTGGCCGGGGCCGGCGCGCCCTCGCTCTCGCTGACCGCAATGGCCAGGAGCGGCACATCGTATCGGCGCAGGGTCTCGCAGGCCGTCAGCGTGTGGCTGATCGCCCCCAGGTAGCTGCCGGACACCAGCAGCGCTGGAACATCCAGGGCCCGGAGCCAATCGAGGCCGGTCGCCCCTTCGGTGACCGGGCTCATCAGGCCGCCGACACCCTCGATCAGCAGGGTGCCCGGGGTGCAGGCGATCTGGGCGCGGCACCAGCCGACGAGGTCGAGCAGATCCAGCGACCGCCCCTCCAGCACGGCCGCCTGATCGGGCGACAACGGCGCGGAGAAGCGCCAGGGCGAGCAGGCTTCCACATCCTCGGCACCGAGGGGGATGTCCTGGGCGTCGAGCAGGCGGGCGGTGTCGCTCTCGGCAAAGCCGGGATCGCCCAGCGGTGGGACGCCGCTCGCCAGCGGCTTCACGGTCCGGACCGGCCGGCCCTGCGCCCGCAGGCGCCGGGTCAGCGCGGCGGTGACGTAGGTCTTGCCGATCTCGGTGCCGGCCCCCGCGATGAAGACCGTCCGGGCCGCCATGCCGGCCTCAGGCCTGCAGGGTGCCGTGGCAGTGCTTGTACTTCTTGCCCGAGCCGCAGGGGCACGGCTCGTTGCGGCCGACGCGCCCCCAGGTGCCGGCGTCCTGCGGGTCGCGCTCCAGGACCGCACCATCGGCCGAAAGACCCTGGGCGGCGTAGCCATAGGCCGGCCCGCCGCCGCCGTCGCTGCCGGAGCCCTGGCCGGCATAGTCCATCTCGTTCTCGCCGGTGACCGGATCGAGATGCTGAGCGAACATCGGCGGCAACGCCGGCCCGCCAGCCGGAAACTGCTCCTGCGGCTCCTGGAACATGATCTCGACCCGTGAGAGCTGTGCGGTCACCTGCTCGCGCAGGGCCGTGACGAGGCTGTTGAACAGGTCGAAGGCTTCGGACTTGTACTCGTTCAGCGGGTCGCGCTGGGCGAAACCGCGCCAGCCGATCACCTGCCGCAGGTGGTCGAGGGTCACGAGGTGCTCGCGCCACAGGTGGTCCAGGGTCTGAAGCAGCACCTGCTTCTCGATATAGGCGGTGACCTCGGCGCCGTTCTTCTCGGTCCGGGCCGCGTAGGCCTCCTCGGCCGCCTTGAGCAGGCGCTCGCGCATCTCCTCGTCGGCGATGCCCTCCTCCTTGGCCCACTCTTCCACCGGCACGTCGAGGTTGAGGATCTCCTTCACCTGCTCGTGCAGGCCGGCGACATCCCACTGCTCGGCGTAGGCGTTCTCCGGGATGTGCCGGGCGACCAGATCGTCGATCACACCCTCGCGCATCTCGTCCACGGTCTCGCGGACGCTCTCCTGGGCCATGAAGTCCCGGCGCTGCTCGAACACGACCTTGCGCTGGTCGTTCATGACGTTGTCGTACTTCAGCACGTTCTTGCGCATGTCGAAGTTGCGCGCCTCGACCTTCTGCTGCGCCTTCTCGATCGCCTTGTTGATCCAGGGGTGGATGATCGCCTCGCCCTGCTCCAGGCCGAGCTTCTGCAGCATCCCGTCCATGCGGTCGGAGCCGAAGATCCGCATCAGGTCGTCCTGAAGCGACAGGTAGAACTTGGAGCGGCCGGGATCGCCTTGCCGGCCAGAGCGGCCGCGCAGCTGGTTGTCGATGCGCCGGCTCTCGTGGCGCTCGGTGCCGATGATGTAGAGGCCGCCGGGCAGATCCTTCTTGCGGCCTGCCTCCGGATCGGCCTTCTCGCCCGAGGCCAGCACCTTAGCGCGGTTCTCGGCGATCTCGGCCTTGATGGCCTCGATCCGCGCGTCGCGCTCCGGCCCCTCCGGCATCCCGGCGAGTTCCTTCTCGACCCGCATCTCGACGTTGCCGCCGAGTTTGATGTCGGTGCCGCGGCCGGCCATGTTGGTGGCGATGGTGATCGCGCCCGGCACGCCGGCCTCGGCCACGATGTAGGCTTCCTGCTCGTGGAAGCGGGCGTTCAGCACGGCGAAGCGCTTGGTCACCCGGCCCTCGCGGGCGGCGGCGTAGACGTCGGTCAGCGCGTTCGGATCGGAATAGTCGAGCAGCGTGTAGCCGGCCTTCTTGAGCATCTCGGCGAGATGCTCGGACTTCTCGATCGAGCCAGTGCCGACCAGGATCGGCTGGTGGCGGCTATGCGCCTTGTCGATCTCGGCGATGATGCCGTCGTACTTCTCGGCCACCGTCCGGTAGACCTCGTCATCCTCGTCGACGCGCTCGACCTCCTTGTTGGTCGGGATATCGACCACGTCGAGCTTGTAGATCTCGGCGAACTCATCGGCCTCGGTCGATGCCGTGCCGGTCATGCCGGCGAGCTTCTTGTAGAGCCGGAAGTAATTCTGGAAGGTAATCGAGGCCAGCGTCTGGTTCTCGGGCTGGATCGTGACCCGCTCCTTGGCCTCCAGCGCCTGATGGAGCCCCTCCGAGTAGCGCCGGCCCTGCATCATGCGGCCGGTGAACTCGTCGATGATCACCACCTCGTCGTTCTTGACGATGTAATCCTTGTCGCGGGTGAACAGCGTGTGGGCGCGCAAAGCCTGATTCACGTGGTGGACGAGGCTGACATTGTGCGCGTCGTAGAGGTCGCCCTCCTTGAGCAGGCCGACTTCGCGCAGGGTCTCCTCGACGAACTCGTTGCCGGCTTCCGTGAGCGAGACCGTACGCTGCTTCTCGTCGAGATCGTAATGCTCGCGCACCAGCCGGGGCATGATCGCATCGACCGCCACATAGAGCTCCGAGCGATCGTCCACCGGGCCGGAGATGATCAGCGGCGTGCGCGCCTCGTCGATCAGGATCGAATCGACCTCGTCCACGATGGCGAAGTTGTGCCCCCGCTGCGCGAGCTGGGACAGCTCGTACTTCATGTTGTCGCGCAGGTAGTCGAACCCGTACTCGTTGTTGGTGCCGTAGGTGATGTCGCAGGCATAGGCATCCTTGCGCTGCGCGTCGTCGAGCCCGTGGACGATGGTGCCCACCGAGAGCCCGAGGAACCGGTAGAGCTGGCCCATCCACTCGGCGTCGCGGGCGGCGAGGTAGTCGTTCACCGTGACGACGTGGACGCCCTTGCCCTCTAGCGCGTTGAGGTAGACCGGCAGCGTCGCCACCAGGGTCTTGCCCTCGCCGGTCTTCATCTCGGCGATGCCGCCCTCGTGGAGCACCATGCCGCCGATCAGCTGCACGTCGAAGTGACGCTGGCCGAAGACGCGCTTGGCCCCCTCACGCACGGTGGCGAAGGCCGGCACAAGGATGTCGTCGAGGCTCTTGCCGGCGGCGAGTTCCGCCTTCAGCATGTCGGTGCGAGCGCGCAGCGCCTCGTCCGACAGGGCCTGGATCTCCGGTTCCAGCGCGTTGATCTGCGCCACGCGGGGGCGGTAGCCCTTGACGCGCCGGTCGTTGGAGGAGCCGAAAATCTTCTTGGCGATCGAGCCGAGCATCGTGGACCTGCGGACGCGCGAGCCCGCCCACGCTGGACGCGTGGCGGGCCGGCCTGGGCGGAGTTGGCCGGGCTTATAGAGGTAAACATCGCCCGGTGCACCTGAAAGGGGCAGCCCTCAACGCCCGCCGGTGCGGTCACGGTTCCGCCAGCGGCCGAACCGCCGCGCTTGCCTTCTCGCGCGACGCGGGCCACCTGTGCCGCGGCCCGCCGCCCGGCCCGATCCGGAGCGGCCACGAGACGTCAGCCGAGGACTTCGCCCGATGCCCTATACCGCCCTGCTCCGGCGCGTCAGCGCGCTCGCAATCCTGATCGCGCTGCCGGGCGTCGCGCTGGCTCAGGCCCCACAAAAGGCGCCGGCTCCCGCCAGCACGCCAGCCGCGAACACGACCGCCACCCCGGCGGGGCCAGATTCGGTGGTGGCGAGCGTCAACGGCAAGCCGATCACGCAGGGCGACCTCGCCATCGCGGCCGACGATCCGGCCCTGTCGCTGCCGGGCGTTGACGAGGCGCAGAAGAAGAACCTGCTGATCGACTACATGGTCGATCTGCGCGTCGGCGCGCAGGCGGCCGAGACCGCCAAGATCGGCGACACGCCGGAGTTCAAGCGCAAGCTCGCTTACTTCCGCGACAAGCTCCTGCTCGACGATTACCTGGAGCAGGAGGCCAAGCGCGCCGTCACCCCCGAGGCCGAGCACGCGATCTACGACCAGACCGTCAAGCTGATGAAGCCCGAGGAGGAGGTGCACGCCCGCCACATCCTCGTGGACAACGAGGCCGAGGCCAAGAAGATCGCGGCGCGGATCAAGGGCGGCGAGGATTTCGCCAAGGTCGCGGCCGAGACCTCGAAGGATCCGGGCTCCAAGGCCGAGGGCGGCGATCTTGGCTGGTTCACCAAGGAGCGGATGGTCCCCGACTTCGCCAATGCCGCCTTCGCGATGAAGCCCGGTCAGGTCTCCGACCCGGTGAAGACGCAGTTCGGCTGGCACGTCATCAAGGTCGAGGAGATGCGGACCAAGCCGCAGCCGACCTTCGACGAGCTGAAGGAGCAGATCGACCAGCACCTGATCCGCAAGGCGCAGCAGGACCTGATCCTGAAGCTGCGCGCGGAGGCGAAGATCGTGCGCCCGGACGCACCCGCCGAAGCGGCGCAGCCGGCGCCGGAGACGAAGAAGCCCTGATCCGATTGCGGTGACGGTCGGACCGTTCAGTCCGGCCAGGATGGGAATAGGCGTGTGGCATGATTCACTGTGCCACGCAGGATGTGCAGGATGACGACCTGGTGGGCCTCTACCCTGTAGAAGATCAGGTAATCGCCCTGCACACGTCGGCGGACGCCGCTGTTTTCGTAGCGGGGAACGAGCGGAAAGCGCTCGGGGAAATCGGCAAGCGCCAAGCATGCCACGCGCAGTTCCCGCACGAAACTGAGGGCGCGCTCGGGATTATCCTGCGCAATATAGTCGCCGAGCGATTCTAAATCGTTTTCCGCCGCATCCGTGAAACGGACGATCATTCTGTTTCGCCGGTCAGGGCGCGATACTTGCGCTCCAGCCGGTCGAAAACCTCTTCCGCGGACTTGGTCTGCCCGCTGTGAGCCTGAGCGAGGCTAGTCGCGATCGATTGATCCAACGTGGCGAGGTCCGCCTCCCGGTCGCGGATCAGGCGGACCCCTTCCCGCAGCACCTCGTTTTCCGACGTGTACCGGCCGCTCGCGACCAGCCGCATCACGAAGGCCTCGAGCTGATCCCCGAGATCGGCACGGATCATTGCGTCCTCCTGATGGACCGGATCGCTACAGGGTTATCAATGCCTGTCGAGATCGGCCACCGGAAAGCGCAGCTTCGTGCCGGGCTCGTAGAGGCGCGCCCGTCAGTAAGGCCGATCAGGCACGAGGTAGCTCGACTGCGCCGGCGCGGATTGCGGCGTCACGCCGAGGGCGGCCAGCTCGTTAATGCGGCGGCCTTCGGCGATCCGGTCGAGCACCGCGATCAGCAGCCAGGGACACGCGATGCCGATGAAGAACGCCATGGGATCCTCCCGCGCCGAGTCGATCCGCTGCCCGGCTTAGGAAGAGAATAGGCGGTCCGGGCTGCGCAGCAAGCGCGCGGACCCCGTTCTCAGATCCAGCCCTGCAATTCCCGGCGCACCACGTGCTCGATAACCTTCATCCCGAGGTCGCTGTCGTTCAGGCATGGGATGTAGGCGAAGCGCTCGCCGCCATTCTCCTCGAAATAATGGCGGTTCTCGCCGTCGAGTTCTTCCAGGGTCTCCAGGCAATCGGCCGTGAAGCCCGGGGCCACGATCGCCATGCGCTTCACGCCGGACTTGGCCAATTCCATCACGGTCTCGTCCGTGTAGGGCTTGAGCCATTCCTCATTGCCGAAGCGCGACTGGAAGGTCACCCGCATCTTGTCCGGCGACAGCCCCAGCGCCTCGCGGATCAGCCGGCCGGTCTTGTGGCACTGGCAATGGTAAGGATCGCCCTTGAGCAGGTAGCTGCGCGGCACCCCGTGGAACGAGGTGAGGATCACCTCCGGCTCGAAATCGAGCTTGGCCAGCCCCTCCCGAATCGAATCGGCCATGGCGGCGATGTAGACCGGGTCGTCGTGGTAGGGCGGCGAGACGCGCACCGTCGGCTGCCAGCGCATGTCCATCAGGGCGCGGAACGCCTGATCGCAGGCGGTGGCCGAGGTGGCGGCGGCGTATTGCGGATAGAGCGGCACCAGCAGGATGCGGTCGCAGCCCTGGTCCAGCAACGCCTGGATCCGGCCGGCGACCTCCGGCTTGCCGTAGCGCATCGCCCAATCGACCACGACCGAATCACCCATCGCGGCCTGGAGGCGCTCGCTCTGGCCCCGGGTGGTGGTCTTGAGTGGCCCTTCGTTCAGCGCGTTGTTCCACACGCTGGCGTAATCGCGGCCCTTTGGCCCCGGGCGCTTGGTCAGGATGATCAGGTTGAGCAGCGGCCACCAGATCAGCCGCGACACCTCGATGACCCGCCGATCCGACAGGAACTCCTTCAGATACCGGCGCATCGGCCAGTAGCTCGTGCCCTCCGGCGTGCCGAGGTTCATCAGCAGGACGCCGACGCGGCCCCAGGCGACCTTCGGATGGTCGGCCGGCAGGGTATCGGCCCCGGGCTGGCGTGGGGCGAGGGGACGGCCATTCGCCAGCGCGGCGGCGGGTTCGACGCGTTCGTTCATGACAGCGTTCCGGCGCCGCGCGCCGAGTCCTTCCTCTGGCTACAGATATCCGGTGGCCAGCGCGCGCGCTGGAGCCTGGACCGGAGGCTTAACCCGTCGGGTTGTGCTTCCATGTAGGGTGCGATGCCGCCCGGCGAAGACCGGATGCGACATGCCGCACCGGAGCCGCACGCACGACTCCTGTCCCTAACCACGGTGGGCGGCGCGCTGCAACCGAGGCTCTTGCCGGAACAACTGGAGATTCGATGAGCGCAACACCCGTGGCCGATGCCCTCGCGGCCTTCCGCGCCTCCGGCTCACCCTGGCTGGCGCTGCCGTTCTTCGGCAATGGGACGGCTGAAGCGGTGGCGGCCCGGGTGGACGAACGCATCGCGGCGGGCGCCCGCGTGCTGCCGGCCCCAACCCAGATTTTTCGCGCGCTCACGGAGACGCCCCTGCCGGCGGTGCGCGCCGTGATTCTCGGACAGGACCCCTACCCGACCCCGGGCGATGCCAACGGCCTTGCCTTCTCGTTCGTGGGATCGGGCCGCCTGCCCGCCTCCCTGAAGGTCATCCTGGCCGAGGCGGGGTCCGACCGCGCCGCGGGCGGCGACCTCACGGCCTGGGCCCGACAGGGGGTTCTCCTGCTCAACAGCGCGCTGACGGTCGAGGCCGGCAAGGCCGGGGCGCATCTGCGCTTCGGCTGGGCGCGGCTGACCGACGAGGCGGTGGCGGCGGTCTCGGCGCGCCCGGAGCCCGCCGTGTTCCTGCTCTGGGGTGCCCAGGCCCGTGCCCGGGCGGCGCTGATCGACCAGACCCGCCACGGCGTCTTCGAGAGCGGGCACCCCTCCCCGCTCAACCGCGCCCGGGATTTTCCGGGTTCGGACCCGTTCGGCCGGGCCAATCGCTGGCTCGCCGAGCATGGAGACCAGCCGATCGAATGGCGGCTGGACTAGGTATCGACGTGTCGATCACTGCGGCTTGGCGGGCTCCGCGGGTTTGGCGGGCTCGGCGGGTTTGGCCGGCGCGTCCTGGCCCGCCGGCAGCAGCACGTTCTTGGCGACCGTGCCCTCCGGCCCGTACTCGCCGGCCACCGCGAGGCAGGCCTGATCGCGGTTCTGCTGCATCTGGTTCGACATCAGCGTGAACATCGTCTGCACCCGGTTGCCGAACGGCCCGCGGGGCTGGACGTCGGCGATCCGCACGTTCTGTTTCGCCAGAAGCCCCTCGAACTGATCGCTGCCGATCCGATAGCCGCAGACGTTGGCGGCCGCGAAGATGTAGGCGGCGAACTCCAGTGCCCGCGGAGCCGGCGCGTTCCGGATCTGCGCCTGCGCCGGCAGGGCGGCGACCATCAGGGCGGCGGACAGAACGACGTGGCGCATGCGAACCTGTTTCCTCGATGAATGCGGCCTCTGGCGGGCCGCCTCGACGGAGAGCAACATAGGTCGGTTCGAACCCCGTGCCACTGCGACCGAATTTGACGACAATGCACCGTTTGGTCTTCACGCCTCGTTGGTCATAGGACCAGTGAAGGGCGTTACAACGACCGAAAAGCGGCCCTTGTTCCCGTGCTGCCGTGCGGTGAGACAGAGTGTTAACCGGCTCGCGTCACGCCAGACATCACGGTTTGTCCAGATCCAGGCGGTCTGCATCGCATGTTCGGCTTCGAATCCACTGTCACGTCCTTTCCCACTCCGGCGCCCCGCGCTGCCGAGGGGCGAATTTCCGGCACCAGCGGACGGCGCGCCGAGGCGGCTCCGCCCGTTGCGGTCTGTCCGCACCGCGTGGCCCGCTGGGCCTGGGGCGAAGGCCTCCGGGCGGGCGATACCGTCGCGCTGCTGGTGCAGGATCTCGGGCAGGCGGAGGCGATGCGCCTCGGCTTGGCCCGCATCGGCCTGCGCGTGGCCTGCCTCGCCGGCCGCGGCGGTGACGCGCTCGCCGAGGGCCTGGCCGGAGCCGCCCTGGTCATTGCCGACACGCCTCTCGCGGATGCCTACGCCGAGGTGATGGGTCGCCTCGGGACCTACCCGGCCCTGTGGTGGAACGGCCCGGGGGCCGATTTCGCGAGCCTGGATCTGGCTCTCGCCGAGCTGGCCTGAGGCGTCGTCAGAGCCGGGCCTATCGCTTCAGCCACGCGTCGAGCGCCTCGTAGCGCGTGGGGTCGTCCGGGCACAGGCCGGTGCCGCATTCCGCCGCCGTCGAGACGGCATTGGCGAGGACGACGCCCAGGAACAGCACGAGGCAGACCGTCCCGAAGGTCCCGACGCCCTGCCCTGCCGGCGGCTCGGGCCGGACCATGTCGGCGATCAGCAGAAGCACGGCCACCGCCCCGATGAGCGCCACGAAGGCGATCAGCGCGAGGGTGTAGAAGTGGAGGCCGAACAGGGTCGCGCCGTAGCCGCCGCTTCCCGGCACGATGTGCAGGGCGACCTGCCGCGCCGCGATGCCCGCGCCGGCGAGCGCGCTCAGGATCGCGATCCCGTAATGCGACGGCCGGGGGCCGAATCGGACGCCGAGGGCGAAGCCGATGCCCGATGCCGCGAACGCCGCCCGCTGCAGGAGGCAGAGCGGACACGGCAACTCGCCGAGCGCGAATTGGTAGCCGAACGCCACCAAGAGGATGACGCAGCAGCCCAGCAATCCGAGGGCGTTGAGCGTCCGAGCGTGAAGCAGCGTCATGGCGGGTGCTTCGCTTAGAAGGCGAGGTTGAGCGTCGACGTGGCATGGGCCGCGTACAGCGCGAGCGTGCCGATCAGCGCGGCCAGCCACAGGCCGATCGCGAGGCCGCGCTGTCCTGCGAACAGGGCGGCCAAGCTGCCCGCGAAGCCGACGAACGGCAGCACCATCATGGACAATCTCCGTCTGTCTGCGGGGCCGGGGGAGCCTGGTCCCGCGTTTGAGCCGGCACGCATGAGGGGCCAAGCTTTCGCGGACCTGTCGCGCTGGCGTCGCAGCCAGCTGGCTCACATGCTACCTGTGGGTCGAAAAGCCGGCGCCCCTAAAGGCCGCCCGGCATCGGGAGACGCCCCATGACAGCCGCCCCCGCGCCGGTCCCGTCCGTCGCGCACGATTCGCACGGCCCGATCCTGCTGCGCAACGATGCCGACGGCGTCGCGACCCTGACGCTGAACCGCCCGCACGCCCGCAACGCCCTGTCGATGGCGTTGATGGAAGCCCTGCAAGACGCGCTCGACGCAATCCGCGACGATCCCACGGTGCGGGTCGTAATCCTGCAGGGGGCCGGCCCGGCCTTCTGCGCGGGGCACGACCTCAAGGAGATGCGCGCCGACCCGTCCCGGGCGGCGACGGAGGCGGTGTTCCGCACCTGCGCCCGTCTGATGCTGAGCCTCACGCGCCTGCCGCAGCCGGTGATCGCCCGGGTCCACGGGATCGCCACCGCGGCCGGCTGCCAGCTCGTGGCGACCTGCGACCTCGCGATCTGCACCGAGGCGGCGCGCTTCGCCACGCCGGGGGTGCAGATCGGCCTGTTCTGCTCGACCCCGATGGTCGCGCTCTCGCGTGCCGTGTCGCGCAAGGTCGCGCTGGAGATGCTGCTGGTCGGCGAGCCGATCGACGCCCAGGAGGCTTTGCGGATCGGCCTCGTCAACCGCGTCGTACCGGAGGCGGAGCTCGACGCCGCAATCGGCGCGCTGGCGGCCCGCATCGCGGGAAAAGCCCGGCGCGTCCTGGCGATCGGCAAGGAGGCGTTCGGCCGGCAGATCGAGATGGGCCTGGAGGAGGCCTATGCCTACACGGCCGACGTCATGGTCCGGAACATGATGATGGCCGATGCGCAGGAGGGCATCGACGCCTTCCTGGGCAAGCGCCCGCCCCGCTGGGAGCCGTGACCGACGGCGTTGCGCGATAGGACGCAGGTCCATCGGCGCTGCGCACGTAGGTTATGGCGTCGCCCTGCCCTAGGATGGTGGTTGCGCCAAGGTCTGCTGAACCCGGCGCCCTCAACGCGGAACGGCTGATGAGCACCATCGACCTGTTCGGTCTGACGCTGGCCTTCTACGGCGCGATGCCGCCGCCCCGGCCGCCGCGCCCGAACCGCAATGGTGCGACCTGGGCCGCCGCCCTGGTGTTCGGCGGCATTTGCATCGCCATGGTGGGGCCGATGATCACCATCTGGAGCTTCCACCGGCCCTACGCCGAGGCGAAGGCGCGCTGCATCCAGTCCGGTGGCCGCGTCCTGTACGCGGCGCTCGACGGCAGCGGCCCCTATCGCTGTGATCACCCGGCTGCGGCCGCGCATTTGGTCAAGCCTGCGGATTAATCCGCGCGCCCGCGTTTCCTTCGACTATATCCGGCGCCACGACCCGCGAACCGGATACCGAGACCTTGGAAAACGCGCTCACGCGATGGCTGCAATCGACCGCGCTGATGCGCGCGGACGTGGAAGCCTTGATCGGCTTCGCCCTGGCCATCGGCGTCACCCTGCACGCCCTGCTGCGCAAGCGGCGCGTGAGTGTCACGGTGGGCTGGATCGGTCTGGCGTGGCTGTCGCCGATCTTCGGCACCGCGCTCTACCTGACCTTCGGCATCAACCGCGTCTCGCGCCGGGCCCGTCGTCTCCGGACCAAGCTCTCCGACCCCACCCATCTGCCCGATACCGACGATGCGGTGGTGCCGGAGGCGCTCTGGCCCCTCGATCGGGCGATCCGGCGCATCACCGGCCTGCCGGCCTTCGCGGGCAACACCGTCCAGATGTTCCGCAACGGCGATGCGGGCTATCCGGCCATGCTGACGGCCATCCGGGAGGCGAAGGCCAGCATCGGCCTGTCGAGCTACATTTTTCGCGACGATCCGACCGGCCGGGAGTTCTGCGATGCCCTCGTGGAGGCGCATAGCCGCCGTGTGGAGGTCCGGGTCATCATCGACGGGATCGGCGGCGGGTACTTCCGGGCGCCGGTCTACCGCCGCCTGACCGCGGCCGGCGTGCCGGCGGCCCTGTTCATGCACTCGGCCCTGCCCTGGCGGATGCCGTTCCTGAACCTGCGCTCGCACAAGAAGCTGCTGATCGTCGATGGGCGCATCGCCTTCACGGGCGGGCTGAACATCTGGCACGCGAACCGCGTCACCCTGAAGCCCGAGCACCCGATCCGCGACACCCATTACCGGCTGACCGGCCCCGTGGTGGAGCAACTCGCCGCCGCCTTCGCGGCCGATTGGGCCTTCGCGGCCGGCGAGAACCTCGACGGGCCGCCGTGGTTCGTCGACCTTGAGCCGACCGGCAACAGCGTCGCCCGGGCGGTGACCTCAGGTCCGGACGCTGACGTGGAGAAGATCGAGCAGGTCATCCTTCAGGCGCTCGCCTGTGCGCGCAAGACCGTCCGGTTCGTGACGCCCTACTTCCTGCCGGACGAGCTGGTCACCGGTGCCCTCGCCCAGGCCGCGACCCGGGGCATCACCGTCGACGTGATCATCCCGCGGGTCAGCGACCACCACTTCATCGACTGGGCGACGCGGGCGCATCTCGACCCGCTGCTCCGGGCCGGCGTCCGGATCTGGCTCGACGAGCCGCCCTTCGACCATTCCAAGGTGATGGTGGTGGACGACATCTGGTGCTTCGTCGGCAGCGCGAACTGGGACATGCGCAGCTTCCGGCTCAATTTCGAGCTGAACGTCGAGATCATCGACGCAAATCTCGCCGCTGAATTGGACCACTTCATGCGCGGCAAGATGGAGGCGCGGCTCAGCCGGGAGGATCTCGCCGCGCGCGCACTCCCGATCCGTCTGCGCGACGCAGGCGTGCGACTGCTGCTGCCATACCTTTGAAGCGGGCGGGCGCGTGCGCCTCGGGCGCCGGCCCGAGATGGACGACGATCGGCCGATGATCCGACGGCCCCCGCGGCAGCACCGCGTGCGCGTGGCAGATCAGGCCGCGGGCGAGGCAGCGGTCGAGGCGCAGGGGCAGCACCTCCACCATCGCGTGGGTCGGCCGGCGGGGGCCGACATCGCGGAATCCCGGGATCATCGCGGGCCCGACGATGTTGTAATCGCCGAGCACGGCGGCGCGCGGGGGCAGCTCCGAGACGATCCGGCGGAGCTGGCGCCGGTTCAGCATCTGCCCGTGCGACAGGTGGACATTGGCCACGCCGAACGTGCCGAGATCGAGGATCTGGCAGACCCGGTGCACCAGGGCGCCGGAGGGCAGCGTGATCACCCGCGGGGGCGCGGGCCAGGGTTTTGGGCTCCACATGGCGAGGCCGTGGATCCGCCCCGGCAGCGGCGCCCAGGCATAGTGCCCGCCGATCCGGTCCAGCAGGAATCCGATGGCACGCGTCGCCTCCTGCATCAGCAGCAGATCCGGCTTCTCCTGGGCCACCAGGGCGGCGACGTCATCGACGGCCGCGCCGGTGCGCCGCAGCAGGTTCCAGCTGACGATCTTGAACGGCGCGTGGGCCTCCGCCGGCCGGAGCGGCGGATTCGGGACCGTGGTCGGGCCGAGGCGGCCTGGGCGTGCAGCGATGGTCATCGGGCCGGATACGTACCTCACCGCGCGGCGCTCCCGCCACCGCCCCGCTGTAACGCGCGTGGCGGCCGGACGTTCGACGGGATGGGGGATCGACGACGCGCCGCGCTTGAGCCGCGCCCCGCCCCCGGCCTAAGAGCCAGCCTCGTTACCGCGGGCTCCCGCTGGAGAGTCGCGTGTTCCGGTCGCGCCACCGTTTTCCCAAGGGCCGATGTCAGCCTTCAGCTTCATCCACGCGGCGGACCTGCATCTGGGCAGCCCGCTCTCGGGCCTCGCGACCCGCGATGCGGATCTCGCCCGCCGCCTCGCTGCCGCCGGGCGGCAGGCCTTCGAGGATCTCGTCACCCAGGCGATCGAGCGCGCGGTGGCCTTCGTGGTCGTGGCGGGCGATGTCTATGACGGCGACTGGGCCGACAACACGATCGGCCTGTTCTTCGCCCGGCAGGTGAGCCGCCTCGACCGCGCCGGCATCCCGACGATCCTGATCCGCGGCAACCACGACGCCGAGAGCGTGATCACCCGCGCGATCACCTTGCCGCCCTCGGTCCACGTCTTCCCGGCCAACCGCGCCGGCACCCACCGGATCGAGGCCCTGCGCGTCGCCCTGCACGGCCGCAGCTTCCAGGGCCGGGCCGTCGAGGAGAACCTGTCGCTGACCTACCCGGCCGCCCTGCCGGGCTGGTTCAACCTCGGGATCCTGCACACCTCCTGCACCGGCCACGCCGCCCACGAGATCTACGCGCCCTGCTCGGTCGCCGACCTCGCAGGCAAGGGCTACGATTACTGGGCGCTCGGCCACATCCACGAATATGCCGAGCTGTCCCAGGATCCCTGGATCGTGTTCCCCGGCAATCTCCAGGGCCGGAGCATCCGCGAATGCGGGCAGAAGGGTGCCGTCCTGGTGGAGGTGGCCGACGGCCGGGTGACCGGCCTGACCCGCCTCGCCCTCGACCGCGCCCGGTTCGAGCGGGTCTCGGTGGATCTCGCCGAGGCCGCTGACACCCGCACCGTCATCGAGGCTGTGGAGGCAACCTTACGCCCGCTCGCGGGCCTCGCGGCGAGCCGGCTCGTGCTGGTGCGCGTCCATCTCGCCGGCACCACGAAGGCCCACGACGCCCTGGCGGCCGATCGGGAGTCCGTGACGGCCGAGATCCAGGCCGCGGCCCACCGGCTGCACGAGGATCTCTGGCTCGAACGCCTCAAGATCGAGACGCGCCGGCCGCCGGCCGCGGTGGATTTCTCCGGCGCCGCGATCGACCCGGCCGCCCTGCTCGCCGACCTCGACCGCGATCCCGAGTTCCGGAGCCGGGCCAGGGCCGCGCTGGAGGAGATCGGCGGCCGGATGCCCGCTGCGGTCGCGGCCGAGGCCGATCTGGAGGCCGAGTTCGACGCAATTTGCGCCGAGGCCGAGGCGCTGATCCTCGGCCGCCTCACCGGCCGGCACTGCTGAGTGGATCGAGAGCCCCGATGCGCCTGATCCACCTCGCTTTGGAGCGCTACGGCGCCTTCACCGACCGCGCCCTCGCGTTCCGGCCGGATGCGCGCCTGCACGTGGTGCTGGGCGCCAACGAGGCCGGCAAGAGCACCGCGCTCGCGGCCGTCACCGACCTGCTGTTCGGGTTCGGGAAAACCACCCCGTACGCCTTCCAGCACGACATGCCCCTTCTGCGCCTCGGTGCGGAGATCGCAGCCACCGACGGGCGCCGGCTGAGCTTCCGCCGCCGGAAGGGCAATGCCCGCACCCTGATCGACGCCGCCGACGCGCCGATCTCGGACGATGCCCTGGCGCCATTCCTCGGCGGCATCTCGCGCACCGTGTTCTGCCGCGCCTTCGGCCTCGACGCCGCGAGCCTGCGGGCCGGCGGGCGGGAGATGGTCGATGTCGAGGGCGAGGTCGGCGCGAGCCTTTTCGCGGCGGGCTCTGGCCTGCGCGGGCTGACGGAGTTGCAGACCACCCTGGAGGAGGAGGCGGACGCGATCTTCGCCCCGCGGCAAGCCAAGCACCGGACCTTTTACCAGGCCCTGGAGCGCCACGAGACCGCCCGCCGGGCGATCCGCGACACCACCCTGCGCTCCGGCGACTGGCGCGCCCTGAACGATGAGATCGCCGCCGCAGCCGGGCAACTCGACACCCTCCGGGCCGAGCAGAAGGATCTCGCCGTCGCCCGCGCCCGCCTGGAGCGGCTCAAACGGGTCCGGCCGCTGCTCGGCGAGATCGATGCCCTGGAGCAGCGCATCGCCGCCGAGGACGGCCTGATCGACGCGGATCCAGTCTGGATCGAACGACTCGGCGCCGCTCTCGAACAGTGCCGCATCGCGGATGTCGAGGCCGAGCAGGCCGGATCCGCCCTCGCCCGCGCGCGGGCCGAGGCCGAGGCGGTGCCGGTCGAGCCGGGGCTGACGCTGCGGGCCGACGCGATCCTGGCGGCGTTCAGCGGCACCAAGGAATTCGAGAAGGGCGGCACCGATCTCCCCCGGATCGAGGGCGACGCCCACAAGGTCGGCCTGGATCTCGAACGGCTGCGCGCCCGGATCGGCGTCGCCGACCTCGCGGCCCTGGAAGCCAATCAGCCGAGCGATGCCGCCCGGGCGCGGATCGAGCGTCTGATCCGCGAGCACAGGACGCTCGCGGCCGCCGAGGATCAGCTCGCCCGCGATCGCACGGCTGCTCTGGCCGAGCGCGACCGTCTGGCCGGGGAGATCGAGGCGGCGGGCGCCCCGCGCGATCCGGCGCCGCTGCGGGAGGCGCTGAAGCCGCTCGTCCGCCTGCGCGAGCGGATCGACGCCCACGAGACGCTCGAAGCCGCGATCCGGCGGGAGACGGTGCTGCTGCGCAATCAGGCCGCCCGGCTCGTGCCGCCGGTCGCCGACAGCGCTGCCCTCGTGCGGATGCCCCTGCCCTCGCCCGAGACGGTGGCGGCCTATCGCGCCCTCCTCGACGGCAAGGCCCGCGAGCGCGAGCGGGCCACGGACCAGCGCGACGCGGCCCGCCGGCAGGCCGCCGCCACCCGGGATCGGCTGTGCGAGCGCGAGGCCGGCCGGCCGATCGCCACCTGGGAGCGGATCGAGGCTTGCCGCGCCACGCGTGACGCGGCCTTCGCGCCGCTCCGGGACGCCCTGGCAGTGGGGCGGAGTATCGAGCCCGCGTCCCTCGCCGCTTATGAGCGCGCGCTCCTCGATGCGGATCGCCTTGCCGATGAGCGCGCCAGCGATGCCGCCCGGGTCGCCGCGCATGCGGCCGACCGCGACCGTCTCGCCGCCGAGGAAGCGGAGCTGGCGGCCGCCGAGGACAATCTGGCGGGCATCGTCGCCGAGATCGCCGAGGGCGAGGTGGCGTGGCGCGAGGCATGGCGGCCGGCTGGCGTCACCCCCGGATCACCGGCCGAGATGGCGGCGTGGCTCGGCGAGGTCGAGAGCCTGATCGAGGCCGAGCAACGGCTCGCCGATCAGCGGATCGAGCGGGACCGGGTCGCGGCGGTCATCGAGGCCGCTCGGGCGCCCATCGCCGATCTCTGGACCCGCGCCGGGCTGGAACCGGAGCCCGATCTCGACCTCGGCGCGCGTCTGGATCGGTTCGAGGCGCGGGTCGCCACCCTGACGAGCCGCTGGGAGGCGAGCCTGCAGACCGGCGGCCTGCTGCACGCCGCGCGCGCCGCGGTCGAGCGTCTGGAGGCGGCCCGCGTAGAGGCGGAGGGCCGTCGGGCCGTCTGGCAATCCGACTGGCTCGCAGCCCTGCAACCCCTCGGTCTCGACGCCGCTTCCCGGCCCGAGGAGGCTGAGAGCGCCCTGGAGGCGTGGCGGGCGGTGCCCGACCGGCTCACCGAGCGCGCCGCCCTGGACCGGCGGGCCGCCGGCATCCGGCGCGACCGGGAGGCGTTTCGGGCGAATGCGGCCGCTCTGGTCGAGGCACTCGCCCCCGATCTCGCCGACGAGAGCCCTGCGGCTGCGGTGCGCACGCTGCATGCCCGCCTCGTCGCGGCCCAGAACCGGGAGGCCCGGCGGGCCGACCTCGACCGTCGGCTCGAAGAAGCCGCCGTCGCGAGCCGCGCCGCCACCGACGGGCAAGCGGCTGCGCGCGCGGCACTGAGCCGCCACCTCGCCGGGGCGAGGCTGGAGCTTGCCGAGGCGCCGATGCCCGAGATCGAGGGGCTGTTCGGACGGCTACGGGCCCGGGAGACGCTGCGCGCCGACCTGTTTCGCCTGCGCGGCACCCTCGCGGGGGCGGCGGACGGGCTGCCGGAGGCAGAGTTACGCGCCGGGCTGGAGGCATTCTCCCCCGAGGCGATCGAGGCTGAGCTGGCGCGGCTCGCCCTGGAGGCCGAGGAGCAGGAGGAGCGCGGGCGGGTGATCTTTGCCGACCGGGACCGAGCCGAGCGGCGGCGGGCGGAGCTCGAAGGCGGGACCGGGGCCGAGTTGGCGCTGGCCGAGCGCAAGGCCGCGGAGGCCGATCTTCAGGGGGCGGCCCGGTCCTGGGCAGTGCTGCGGCTCGCCGGGCTGATGCTCGGTCAGGCGGTGGCCCGGCACAGGGCCGGGCAGCAGGATCCCCTGGTGGCGCGCGCCGGGGCGCTGTTCCGGTCGCTCACCGGCGGCGCCTTCTCGGGCCTCGCGCAGACCTTCGATCAAGACGATACCCCGAAGCTCGCCGGGCAGCGCGCTGGCGGCGGTCAGGTGGGGATCGAGGGCATGAGCGAGGGCACCCGCGATCAGCTCTACCTCGCCCTGCGGCTCGCCTATCTGGAGGATTACGCCGCGCGCGCCGAGCCGGCGCCGTTCATCGGCGACGACCTGTTCTCGACCTTCGACGAGGCCCGCACCGGCTTCGGCCTGGACGCGCTCGCGGAGATCGGCGCCGCGGTGCAGCCGATCCTGTTCACACACCACCGTCACGTGGCCGACATTGCGCGGGCGCGGCTGGGGGACGCGGTCGATATCGTGGCGCTTTGATGGGGCTCGACCTTCTGCGCGCCCCACAAGGATCGCATAGGTCCGATGGCGGCGTCACACGACGACGGCACCAGGGCTTCAGGATCAGGCGCGGGTCCCCTCTCCCGAGCGGGAGAGGGACAGGGTGAGGGATCAGGTCCGTCCGGAAGAGGCGCGCCTTCGACCCGCGTCGGTCGCCTGCTCGATCCTGTGAGTTCTCCTCCCTCACCCCAGCCCTCTCCCGCTCGGGAGAGGGGGCCGGTTGCGCTCCCTCACCTGCGTCGGTGTCGATCAGAGATATGTGAGCATCGTAGCTCTGCGCGGGAGAGGCGGAGCAGGGCGTGCGGCCATCACCCCCCGAGATACCGCGCCTCCAGATGCGCCCGGAACGCGTCCGTGCCGAGCGGCGCACCCGTGGCACGGGTCAGCAGCGCGTCGGTGTCGAGCAGGCTGCCGACTTCGTGCACGTTCGTGCGCAGCCAGCGCCGCAGCGGCGCGAAATCGCCCTCCGCCAGGCAGCCCGGCAGCGCCGGCTCGGCCGCCCGCGCGGCCCGGAACAGCTGCGCCGCCACGAGCGCACCCAGCGTGTAGGTCGGGAAATAGCCGAAGGCGCCGCTCGGCCAGTGGATGTCCTGCAGGCAGCCGACCCGGTCGTCCGGCACGGTGAGGCCCAGAAGCTCCCGCATCCCGTCGTTGAACGCCCCCGGCAGGTCCCGCACCGCGAGATCGCCCGCGATCATCGCGGTCTCCAGCCGGTAGCGCAGCAGGATATGCGCCGGATAGGTCGCCTCATCGGCATCGACCCGGATGAAGCCCGGCGCGACCCGGGTGTTGAGCGCGTGCAGGTTCTCCGGCGACCATTCCGGCCCCGAGCGCCCGAACGCCTCCCGCAGCAGCGGCGCCAGGAAGGTGAAGAAGTCCCGGCTCCGGCAGGCCTGCATCTCGACGATCAGCGACTGGCTCTCGTGCAGGCTCATGCCGCGGGCCGAGCCCACCGGCTGGTTGCGCCACGCCTCCGGACGGCCCTGCTCGTAGAGGGCGTGGCCGGTCTCGTGCAGCACGCCCATCAGGGCCCGGCCGAAATCGGCTTCGTCGTAGCGGGTGGTGATCCGCACGTCGTCGGTCGCGCCGCCGCAGAACGGGTGGAGGCTGATATCGAGCCGGCCCCGGGTGAAATCGAACCCCACCGCCTCCATCAGCTTCAGGCCGAGGGCGCGCTGAACCGCAACGTCGAACGGGCCGGTGAGCGGCAGCGGCGCCGGGCGCGAGGCCTGGATTTCCCGGGCGCGGGCGATCAGGTCCGGCAGCCAGCGGGTCAGATCCGAGAACAGCGGGTCGATCGTCGCCCGGCGCATGCCGGGATCGTAGCTGTCGAGCAGCGCGTCGTAGGGATCGAGTCCGAGCGCCGCGCCCTTGGCCTGGCCGATCTCCCGCTGGAGCCGCAGCACCTCGGCGAGGTGCGGTTCCAGCTTGGCGAAGTCGGCGTCGCGCCGCGCCTCGCGCCAGACCATCTCGGAGCGGGAGACCGCCCGGGAACTCGCCTCGACCAGATCGCGCGGCACAGCGGTGGCATGCGCCTGCGCGCGGCGCATCTCGCGCAGGTTGGCGGCGGACCAGGATTCGAGGCCGCCATCCCGCTCGGCGGCGTCGAGTTCCGCGGCCGCCTCGGGCTCGGTCAGCATCGCGTGGGCGAGACCGCGCAGGATCGCGAGCTGGTCGCCCCGCGCCGTGGCGGCGCCGTCCGGCATCAGGGTCTGCGCGTCCCAGCCGAGGATCCCGGCGGCGCCTTCGAGGGCGGCGAGCCGGGCGAAGCGCTGTTCGAGGGTCTGATAGGCGGTCATGCGATCTCCGGTCCGGTCAGTCTCGTAAAGGGTTGCGGCGCTTACCCCGCCTGCAGCATCTCCAGCTCCAGCCAGCGGTCCTCGGCTTGCGACAGCTCGGTCTGGGCCTGGGCCAGCATGGTCGAGGCCTTGTCGAACCGGGCGGGGTCGCGGGCGTAGAGGTCGGGGTCGGCCAGGATCGTCTTGAGCTGGCCGATCGCCGCCTCCAGCTTCTGCATCTTGGCCGGCAGCGTCTTCAACTCGTGCTGCTCGTTGAAGCCGAGCTTCGGCTTGCCGGACGGTGCGGCCGCCGGCGCTGCGGCGCGGACCTTGGGCTCCTTGGCCTTCGGCGCGACGGTGCGCGCCTCGACACCCTGGCCGCGCTGGATCAGCATGTCGCTGTAGCCGCCGGCATACTCGACCCAGCGGCCGGCCCCCTCCGACACGAGCACGCTGCCGACCACCCGGTCGAGGAAGTCGCGGTCGTGGCTCACCAGGATCAGCGTGCCCTGGTAATCGCCCAGCATCTCCTGAAGCAGGTCGAGGGTTTCGAGGTCGAGGTCGTTGGTGGGCTCGTCGAGGACGAGGAGGTTGGCCGGCTGCGCCAGGGCGCGGGCGATCAGCAGCCGGTTGCGCTCGCCGCCCGACAGCACCGAGACCGGCGTGCGCGCCTGCTCGGGGGTGAACAGGAAGTCCTTGAGATAGCCGATCACGTGGCGGCTCTGGCCGTTCACCGTGACGCTGTCGCCCCGGCCCCCGGTCAGCACGTCGGTGACGGTCATGCCGGGCACCAGCACGGCCCGGGCCTGATCGAGCACCACCGGCATCAGGTTGGTACCGAGCACCACCTGCCCGGAATCCGGTTCGAGCCGGCCCATCAGCAGGTTGATCAGCGTCGATTTGCCGGCGCCGTTCGCCCCGACGATGCCGAGCCGGTCGCCACGCATCACCCGCAGCGACAGGCCCTCGACGATCTTCCGCTCGCCATAGGCCTTGGCGATGTCACGGGCTTCCACGACCAAGCTGCCCGACGACTCGGCATCCGAGGCCTGCATGCTGACGCTGCCGACCGGGCGGCGCACCTCGCGGCGGTTCTGCCGGAGTTCGTGCAGGTTGCCGAGCCGGCGGACGTTGCGCTTACGCCGCGCGGTGACGCCGTAGCGGAGCCAGTGCTCCTCGGCGGCGATCTTGCGGTCGAGCTTGTGCTGGTCGCGCTCCTCCTCTTCGAAGAAGGCGTCGCGCCACGCCTCGAAGCCAGAGAATCCCTGGTCGATCCGGCGGGTCTCGCCGCGGTCGAGCCAGATCGTGGCCCGCGACAGGGCCGAGAGGAAGCGCCGGTCGTGGCTGATCAGCACGAGGGCGGCGCGGGTGTTCCGCAGCTCCGATTCGAGCCATTCGATTGCCGGCAGGTCGAGATGGTTGGTCGGCTCGTCGAGGAGCAGCACGTCGGGCTCTGGGGCCAGCGCCTGGGCGAGCGCGGTGCGCCGCCCCTCCCCGCCCGAAAGCTTCTGGGGGTCTTCTTCCCCCGTCAGGCCAAGGCTCTCCAGCAGGTAGCGGGCCCGGTAGGTCGACTCGCCCGGCGGCAGACCGGCCTCGACGAAATCCAGCGTCGTGGTGAAGCCGGAAAAATCGGGCTCCTGCGCGAGGTAGCGGATCGTGGTGCCGGGCTGCACAAACCGGCGGCCCTTGTCGGGCTCGACCAGCCCGGCGGCGATCTTCATCAGGGTCGATTTGCCGGACCCGTTGCGCCCGACGAGACAGGTCCGCTCGCCCGGCGCAATGGCGATCTCGGCGCGGGTAATCAGCGGGGTGCCGCCGAAGGTCAGCGCGACGTCTTGGAGAGTCAGTAGCGGGGGAGCGGCCATGCGCCGGCTTATGGCAGTGTGCGGCTCACCGTTCAAACCCGCGCCGGTGCCTCAGATGCTGGCCGATCACACTGCAACGGCTACACAGGGCGACAGACGACGCCTCCGATGGCGTGCAACCGAGCCCCCTCTTCCGTACGGGAGAGGGGGCCTGCGCCTTCCCGAATTGACCGCCTGGGCAGTCATGAATGCAAATCCAGGCCGTCCCGGGAATCAGGCGACGGGGTTCGCCGGCCCCGGGGGGCTGATTTCCGGCGCGCCCGGATCGTTCACGGGGATCTCCGGCGGCTGAATGCCAGGCGACTCGGCTGGGGTGTTGCCCGGGATTTCCGGACCCGGCGGCTGCGTCGGTGCCTGCGGCGGCTCGTAGGGCCGGTCCGGCGCCGGGCTGGGCTGCGGCGGCACCTCGGGGACCTGCCCCGGGTCGGCGAGGGTGAAATCGGGCATCGCTATCCTCCGCGAGACCGACGGCGGCCCGATCTGTGGGACCGACGTCGTTCGGGCGGAAACAAGGCCCGACTGATCCGGTTCCGGGCGGTTACTTCTTGGTCAGCAGAAGATTGCCTTCCTTGCTCGCCACCTTCTGGATCTTCTCGGCGAACAGGGCGAGCAGGAACGGCAGCTTCACCTCGAGCCGCACGCTCTCGGCGCCGACATCGATCGTGCCGGCGATCTTCTGTGCAACGGCAGAGACACCGAAATCGAGGCGATCCCCCGTCCAGGCGAGCTGGTCCACCGTGACGCCGCTCTTGGCGAGGAACGCCCGGGCCTGATCGGTGCCGTGCTCCAGGCGCCGCTTGGCCTCGTCGCGGCCGAGGTCGTGCGGGATGTCGACGATGAGGGGCTTGGGCATGAAACGCTGATCCGGGCTTGAACCCGGCAGCAGATGGGGCCTCGGGCCGCCCCAGACAACGGTCGGGACCGCCCCACCCTCTCAGGCGGAGGCGGCCCGACCTCCGTGTGGGATCAGTGCAGGACTTGCAGCGACACGTAGGTCGTGCCGCCCATGCCCAGGGCGCGGGCGGAGCCGCGCGACAGATCGATGATGCGGCCGCGCACGAACGGCCCGCGATCGTTGATGCGAACGACCACCGAGCGGCCGGTCCGGGTATTCTCGACGCGGACGCGGGTGCCGAACGGCAGGCTGCGATGGGCGGCGGTCAGTCCGTTGGGGTTAAAACGCTCGCCGTTCGCGGTGCGGTGACCGCTCCCGTACCAGGAGGCCGCTCCGCTCTGCGCGGCGGCCGGGAGGCTTGCTCCGATGACGGTGGACAGCATTCCAAGCGAGACAACGAGCTTACCGAAACCAAACGTCATTCTTTGCGCATTCCCTTGTTTTTTCGGGACGGCGCCAGTCGTTTCGGAAATCGGCCGGAATAAGGCGGGTCTTCACTTGCGGCCGCGGTTGCATTGCGCCCGGCTTTTTCGCGTCAGATTCTGATTACATGCGCGATTGTTGCGGAGCGTTTCCAGTTTTGCTTGGAAATACAGGCTGGCAAGTCAAAGCTGGAATTATGCAAGCTTTTCCCAAGGCCAGGCTGGAACACACGGCGAAAGGAAAATAGTCCAAAGCCTTGCGCTGAGCGTGACCCAGTATCCCACTGAGGTGGATGCGCGCCGTCAAGCTCAGGCGCTCAATCGTCCACAGGATCCAGATGGGAAGCGCCTGGTCCGCACGGCTCGCTCCGGGGAGCGCGCGATCGTCCGCATAGATGTCCGGGTCGTGCGGCTCCGACATGGCCGGGCCTGGGACAAGAGCACAGCGCCATGGGGCAGCCTGCCGGCTGTGGCGCTCCACACCGTCATCAAGCTTCCTTAACGTGTTCGGGATTCGCGGGTTCCGGACCCGGCAAAAACTGCAGCCCCAGAACGGGACGCTCATCGAGAAAATTTGAAAACCCGGCCTTTACCCTGTCGGGAGCATGGTCTGCCGGTCAGTCGCGTAACCGGTGTTTGCCATGGCTTCCCCGCGTACCGTGGCTGCCGACGCCGTCGCCCGGAAACAGGTCTCGCGTGCCGGGCGGCCCGCGTCGGCGCCACGGATGGGTCTCGTACCCGCCCAGCGTCCCCTGCCCCTCGACCAAGTGCTGGTCGGGGATTGTATCGCAGCCATGAACGCCCTGCCGGCGTCGAGCGTCGACTGCGTGTTCGCAGACCCGCCCTACAACCTGCAGCTCGGCGAAGCCGGCCTGCTGCGCCCGGACCAGAGCCGCGTCGATGCCGTCGACGACGACTGGGACAAGTTCGCCACCTTCGAGGCCTACGACGCCTTCACGCGGGATTGGCTTGCCGCCTGCCGCCGGGTGATGAAGCCGAACGCAACCCTCTGGGTGATCGGGTCATACCACAACATCTTCCGGGTCGGGAGCGCGTTGCAGGATCTCGGTTACTGGATCCTCAACGACATCGTCTGGCGCAAGGCCAACCCGATGCCGAATTTTCGCGGCAAGCGCTTCACCAACGCCCACGAGACCCTGATCTGGGCCTCGCGCTCGGCACAGTCGAAGGGCTACACCTTCCATTACGAGGCGCTCAAAGGGGGGAACGAAGACCTCCAGATGCGCTCGGACTGGTTCATCCCGCTCTGCACCGGCGAGGAGCGGCTCAAAGGTTCGGATGGGCAGAAGGTCCATCCGACCCAGAAGCCCGAGGCCCTGCTCGCCCGGACCCTGCTGGCCGCGACCAATCCCGGCGACGTGGTGCTGGACCCATTCTTCGGCACCGGCACGACCGGCGCCGTCGCCAAGCGCCTCGGCCGCCGCTTCATCGGCATCGAGCGCGAGACCACCTACGCCGAGGCGGCCCGCGCGCGGATCGCCGCCGTGGAGCCCCTGTCGAAGGCGGCCCTGATGGTGGCGCCGACCAAGCGCGCCGAGCCGCGGGTGCCGTTCCTGTCGGTGATCGAGGCGGGTCACATCCGCCCCGGCGAGACCGTGATCGACGAGCGCCGCCGCTTCCGCGCCACGGTGCGGCCGGACGGGCAGCTCGACAACGGTCTGGTGATCGGCTCGATCCACAAGATCGGGGCGCTGGTCCAGGGTCTGCCGGCCTGCAACGGCTGGACGTTCTGGCACGTCGAGCGCGGCGGCAAGCCGGTGGTGATCGACACCTACCGGGCGGGCCTGCGGCAGGCGATGGCGAACGGCTGACACGCCCACCGTCTTCGCGGGCGGAGCGAAGCAGCCCAGTCGGCGCCACGCCTGTCCGTGTCGCGCTGCCCTGGGTCGCGTCGCTGCGCTCGCGATGACGGTTGGGCTATCGCTTCCGGACCGACCCTGGCCGGCGGGCCGACGATCGGGCACGCACCGGAGCGGTCGATAGCTCAACCTCTCCCTCCAAGAGATCATCCACGTCCGGCGGTGGCATGGGCGCAGGCTTCGGCTGCGGTTTCGGCACGGCTCGGATGCGCGGGCGCGGCTCGGGGTCCGGCATCGAGACCGGCGCCTCCATGGCCGCCAGCAGCGGCATTGACGGCGGCTCCTTCTTCGGGCGCCCGCGCGGCTTCTTCTCCGGCTCGGGCTTCGGATCGAAGGCGTGGGCCAGGACCTTGCGCATCAGGCCCGGCAGCGGCTCCTCGTCGAGGGCACTCCGCGGGGTGAAGCGCATGCCGGCCGGTGCCGGTGTCGAGAGGGCCACGCGGGCCGCGAACACGGTCAATTCCAAGGGGAAATGTGTAAAACCGTGGCGGACGAGGCCCGGCAGGCGCTTCCACCGGGCATCGAGGGGCGCGTCCAGCAGCGCACCGGCGACATCGTAATCCGGCTCCCAGGCGCTGCCCGGCGGCTCCGCCATATTGCCGAGAAGGCCCTCCGGTTCCCGCGTCCGCAGCAGCACCGCCTCGTCGCCGCTGCGGATCGCCACGAAGGCCGCGCCGCGGTGCAGCGCCCCCTTGGCCACCTTGATCTTGCGCGGGAATGCCTCCTGCGTGCCGAGTGCCCGGGCGCGGCAGGGCAGCATCCAGGGGCAGAGCGCGCAGGCGGGGCGCTTCGGCGTGCAGATCGTGGCGCCGAGATCCATCAGCGCCTGGGCGAAGTCTCCGGGTCGTTCATCGGGAACCAGCGCTTGCGTCAGCCGGCGGATCTCCGGCCGGCTCCCCGGCAAGGGCGCCTCGACCGCGTAGGCCCGGCTCAGGACCCGCTCGACATTGCCGTCGACGGCGGCCTCGGCCCGGTCGAAGGCGATCGCCGCGATCGCGCCCGCCGTGTAGGCGCCGATCCCGGGGAGCTTGCGCAGGCCCTCGGCCGTATCGGGGAAGCGCCCGCCGGCCGCCGCGACGGCCTTCGCGCAAGCGTGCAGGTTGCGCGCACGGGAGTAGTAGCCGAGCCCCGCCCAGGTCGCCATCACGGCCTCCTCGGGGGCCTCGGCCAGGGCGAAGATGTCGGGAAAGCGGGTGAGGAACCGCTCGAAATACGGTTTGACGGCCGCGATCGTGGTCTGCTGCAGCATCACCTCGGAGAGCCAGACCCGGTAGGGATCGGGCACCTCGCCGGCGAGCGCCCGCCACGGCAGGACCCGCCGATGCCGGTCGTACCAGGCGAGCAGGTCGTCGGCGCGCGGTTCGGGACCGGCTGGATGATCCGTGACTGTGCGGGGCGGCATGATCGGGTCGACTGGGTCCGCGCTGCATAGCCGGAGGCCGGTGGCGATCATAGGGCGGCGAAAGCGCGGCTGCGTCCTCCCTTCGTCAACCTTCCTGCGCTAATCTCGTCGCATCCACAGGGCCGGAACCACCATGGCGCGCGTCAAACCGCTGGCCGAACTGATCGAGGGCTGCATTGGCCCGGCCTTCGCGGCGCAGGGTTTTGCCTCCACCGATATCCTGGCCGCCTGGCCGGAGATCGTCGGCGAGCGGCTCGCCCGCTATTGCCGGCCGTCCCGGCTCGAATGGCCGAAGCGCCGCCGCAAGGATGCCGAAACGCCGGAATCCGGGACGCTGGTGGTGCGCGTCGAGGGGGTGTTCGCCATCGAGTTGCAGCACCTCGCCCCGGTGGTGATCCAGCGGATCAACGCGCATTACGGCTGGGCCTGCGTGTCGCGGATCGTGCTGCAGCAGGATCGCGTCGGCCGGGGCGGCACGCAGGCGCGACGCACCCGCGTCGATCCGGCCCGGGCCATCGAGGTGCAGAAGGCGGTTGCCGGGATCGCCGATGACGGCCTGCGCGCGGCCCTCGACCGCCTCGGCACCGCCGCCGTCGCGACGCGCCCGGAGCGTTGAGCGGGGCGATTCGGTCGCCTTGCCAGGAGGGCCGTGCCCGAGTACCCGCATCGGGACGCCAAGACTGTTCAATCCGGCGGAGCCTGCCCGATGACGACGCGACGCGACGCTCTCAAACTCTCCGGCCTCGCCCTCGGCGCCGGCCTTACCCTTCCCTATCTGTCCCGTACGGCGCGGGCTCAGGGCTCCGATGTCGCCGCCCTGATGCAGCCGGGTCCGCTGGGTGATGTCTGGCTCGGGCCTGCGGACGCCAAGTGCACGATCATCGAGTACGCCTCGATGACCTGCTCGCACTGCGCCGCCTTCCATCGCAACACGTGGCCGACGCTCAAAGAGCGCTACATCGACACCGGCAAGGTGCGGTTCACGCTGCGTGAGTTCCCCCTCGACCCGCTGGCGACGGCCGCCTTCATGCTGGCGCGCTGCGAGGGCGATTCCAAGTACTACCCGATCGTCGACCTGCTGTTCGACCAGCAGCCGGCCTGGGCCTTTACCCCGAAGCCGGTGGACGCGCTGGAGCAGATGCTGCGTCAGGCCGGCTACACCAAGCAGACCTTCGAGGCCTGCCTGAAGGACCAGAAGATTTACGCCGGGGTCAACGCCGTGAAGCAGCGCGGGCTCGATGTGTTCAAGGTGGATTCCACGCCGACCTTCTTCATCAACGGCGAGCGCTATACCGGCGAGATGACGGTCGAGGGCATGGAGAAGGTGATCAAGCCGCTGATTGGCGCCTGAATGCCCGGCCGCCGCTCGCGCGAAGCACCACGCAGAAGAAGCGGCCGAGACTGGAATACCAAAGCGCCCTCAATGGCTTACCATGTATGGGCTTCGCCTTGACACTCAAGATAGGCGAAACTATGGTGCGCCCGCTTGCTGGGGGCGTCCAGCCGGTTTCGGATCCTCCCGCCCTATGAGTTTTGAGCCGTGAACGGCGACGACGCGAGGGACGGGAACGGGACCGAGGGGACGCCGACAGACAGCGAACTCTCCGCGAGGCTCAGACGTCTCGAGACGCAGATCGAACGGAAGCGGCCGCAGGCTGCTGCCGATCCTTCCATGCGCCCTCGGACCAACGGGTCGTCCTCGCTGGGCCAGGCCATGACGCTCTCCACGGAGTTCGTCGCTGGCGTGATTGCGGGGGGCATACTCGGCTGGATCGTCGATCATGTCTTCGGGACCAAACCCTGGGGCTTGATCGTCCTTCTGATGCTCGGGTTCGTCGCGGGGGTCTACAACGTGATGCGGGTGTCGGGGTTCTCCGGCGCGCGTCCAGAGCGGCGCGACCGGCAGGAGCCATAAGGCGCGCCGGTCGGTGACAATCGAGGCGGCTGGCGGGAGCTGGTGCGTCGGACAAGAAGGGCGGGAGCGGGAATGGCGGTCACGATCGACCCGATCGAGCAGTTCGAGCTGAAGCCGCTCGTGTCGCTCGGCCATATCGGCCATCAGCAGCTCGCGTTCACGCAATCCGCCCTCTACATGTTCGCCGCCGTCGGCGTGATCGCGCTGATCACCATCGTGGCGACCGCGTCGCGCTCGATCGTGCCGGGCCGGATGCAGTCGCTGGCCGAGATCTTCTACGAATTCATCGCCGACACGCTGCACCAGGCGACCGGCGACGGCGGCAAGCGCTTCATGCCGCTGGTCTTCTCCCTGTTCATGTTCGTGCTGATCCTGAACCTGTTCGGGATGATCCCCTACGCCTTCGCGGTGACCAGCCACCTGATCGTCACCTTCGGGCTCGCCGCCCTGGTGATCTCCACGGTGGTGATCTTCGGCGTGATGAAGCACGGCACCCACTTCTTCGGCCTGTTCGTGCCGTCGGGCGTGCCGAAGCCGCTTCTGGCGATCCTGGTGCCGATCGAGATCATCTCGTTCATCTCGCGCCCGATCAGCCTGTCGGTCCGTCTCTTCGCCAACATGCTGGCCGGCCACATCGCGATGAAGATCTTCGCGTTCTTCGTGGTCCAGCTTCTTCTCGCAGGCGCCTGGAGCGTGCTATCGCCGCTCCCGCTGTTCCTGACGATCGCGCTGACCGCCCTCGAGTTCCTCGTTGCAGCGCTGCAGGCCTACGTCTTCGCGACGCTGACGGCGATCTACCTCAACGACGCCCTTCACCCCGGCCACTAATCCGGCCGGCTCCACCCGCCGCAAACGTCAAAGCACGTTTCGATCTGAAGAGACCTCAGGAGTTATCATGGATCCCGTCGCTGCGAAGTACATCGGCGCCGGCCTCGCCTGCCTCGGCATGGCGGGTGCGGGCATCGGCCTCGGCAACCTGTTCGGTCAGTTCCTTGCCGGCGCCCTTCGCAACCCGTCCGCCGCCGACGGGCAGCGCGCCACCCTGCTCCTGGGCTTCGCCCTCACCGAGGCGCTCGGCATCTTCTCGCTGCTGATCGCGCTGCTGCTGCTCTTCGCCGTCTGATCGGCATCGGAGGCTTCGGCCTCCCGGTCAATCGGTGGGCGCTCCGTGACGGAGCGCCCGCCTTCGTCCGTCACCGCACCGCGGTGGCCTCAGCGAACGGTGTCAGTGTAGCGGTCCCATGGCGCAGCCCAATCCCCTCACCACGCCGCCCCCGGGCGCCGACACGCAGATCGTGCCGGGCCATGTCGAGCATACGGAAGCCCATACGGGGGCCTTCCCGCCCTTCGAGAGCTCCGGCTTCCTGGCGCAGCTGATCTGGCTCGCCCTGGCCTTTGGCCTCCTCTACTACCTGATGGACAAGATCGCGCTGCCGCGCATCCAGTCGATTCTGCATGCCCGCGCCGAGCGGCTCCGTGCCGATCTGGACCAGGCTCAGGCGATGAAGGCCGAGGCCGATGCCGCGGGCGTCGCCTTCGAGACCGCATTGCGCGACGCTCAGGGTAAGGCGCGCGATATCGCGCAGACCACCCGCAACGAATTGGCCTCCGAGGCCGACGCCAAGCGCAAGGCGCTTGAGGAGCAGCTGAACGCCAGGCTCGCGGCCTCCGAGGCGACCATCCGCCAGCGGACCGAGGCCGCCATGGGCAATGTCCGCTCCATCGCGGGCGAGGCCGCCTCGGCGATCGTCGAGCGTCTGACGGGTCAGGCCCCCGACTGGGCGACCCTCGACCGCGCCCTCGACGCCACCGCACACTAGACGGGACCCCAACGATGCTGCTCGAAGCCGAATTCTGGGTCGCCGTCGCGTTCGTCATCTTCATGGCCATCGCCTGGAAGGCCGGCGCCTTCTCGGCGATGACCAAGGGGCTGGACGGCCGCGCCAAGCGTGTCCGTAACGAACTGGACGAGGCCAAGCGCTTGCGCGAGGAGGCGGCCGCCGTGCTGGCCGACTACAAGCGCCGCCGCGCCGAGGCCGAGAAGGAGGCCGAGGCGATCATCACCGGCGCCCGCGAGGAGGCCCAGCGCGCCGCCGAGGAGGGCCACCGCAAGCTCGACGACTTCCTGGCCCGCCGCACCAAGGCTGCCGAGACCAAGATCGCCCAGGCCGAGGCTCAGGCCGAGGCCCAGGTCCGCGCCGCCGCCGCCGAGGCTGCCGTGAAGGTGTCGGAGACGATTTTGCGTGAGCGGTTGCAGGGCGAGGCCGCCCAGGGCCTGATCCGTGCGAGCCTCGGCGAGGTCCGGACTCGCCTGCGGGCCTGATCCCCCTCAAGACCGCATCGAAAAGCCGCCTCCGGGCGGCTTTTTTCATGTTGGACCACCCCGTCATCGCCAGCGAAGCGAAGCGACCCAGGGCGGCGCGACCTGAATCCGCGTGGCGCCACGCGATTGCTTCGCTACCCTCGCAAAGACGGGGTGCATCCGTGATCGCGGCAGCGAACGACGATGCCCTGAATGACGTTCCCGACACGGAGTGAGCACGGGGACGGCATGGCAGGCACAGCGCGGATCGTGATCGTCGGCGGCGGCGTCGCCGGCATCGAGGTGGCCACGAGCCTCGGACGCGGCGGCGGCGCCGACGTGATCCTCGCCGACCGCAGCCTCTCCCATGTCTGGAAGCCGATGCTGCACACCTTCGCGGCCGGCACCGCCCGGGCCGACCGGCAGAAGGTCAATTTTTTCGCGCAAGGGCGCCGCAACGGCTTTCGATTCCAACCTGGGGCCCTGGCGGGGATCGACCGTGACGCCAAGCGCGTGACGCTCGCCGTCGAAGCCGCTGAGGGGCAGCCGGAGGTCGAACTCGCCTACGACCTGTTGATTCTCGCAATCGGCAGCCGGGCGAACGATTTCGGCACGCCGGGCGTGGCTGAACACTGCCTCACCATCGACGACCTCAACGAGGCTGAGCATTTTCACGATCAGCTCCGGTGCCACCTGCTGGCGCGGTTGGATCGCGGCGGCATGCTGGAGATCGCGATCGTGGGTGGGGGCGCCACCGGCGTCGAACTCGCCGCGGAGCTGAAGCACGCGATCAACCTCCTCTCGGCCTACGGCTCTCCGGATCTGCCGCAGCGCCTGCGGCTGACCCTGATCGAGAGCGGGCCGCGCCTGCTGCCAGCCTTCCCGGAGCGGGTCTCGCGGGCCGCCGCGCGTACGCTGTCGGATCTCGCCGTCGAAGTCCGGACCGGCGCCATGGTGACCGCGGCCGACGCGACGGGCTTCACCCTGAAGGACGGGAGCCGTATCTCCGCGGGCCTGAAGGTCTGGGCGGCCGGCGTGAAGGCGCCGGACATCCTTTCCGGCCTCGACGGGCTGGAGCGGTCACGGACCGGACAGCTCGTCGTGGGCCCGGACCTGCGTACGACCCGCGACCCGGCGATCCTCGCGCTCGGCGACTGCGCCAGCCTCGCCGATCCGCAGACCGGCAAGCCGGTTCCCGCCACGGCCCAGGCTGCGCGCCAGCAGGCCCAGCACCTCGCCCGCCATCTCGGGCGGGCGCTGGCCCAGGGTGACCCGGTGGCGGCGCAACTCCCGCCGTTCCACTATGTCGAGAAGGGTGCCATCGTCTCGCTGGCCGATTTCAACGGTTGGGGGACGCTGGGCCGCTACACCTTCGGCGGCGGCCGCCTGAACGGGCTGTCCGCCCGGCTGACACACGACCTTCTGTACCGCCAGCACCAGATCGGCCTGCTGGGACCCGTTCGCGGGACCATGACGTGGCTGCTCGACGACCTCGACCACCTGATCAGCCCGCCGGTGAAGCTCGACTGACCGGCCTGCCTCAATCGGGCCGCTCGCCCTCGACCGCCTTGGTCTCCTCCACCTCGGGCGCCACCTGCCCGTAATTCAAAACCGCCACGAGGGCCGCACCGCCGAAGGTGTTGCCGAGCAGGGTCGGCAGGAAGAACTTGAATCCGTAATCGCCCATCGAGGCGGCGCCGGTGACCACGAGGTAGAACGCCTCCACCGAGCCGGCCACGATGTGGGCGAGGCTGCAGAGCGCCACCAGCCACGTCATCAGCAGGATCACGAAGGGCGCCGCGCTGGCGGTCGCCGGCAGGAACCACACCATCAGGGCGATCATCCAGCCGGCGAAGACCGCCTTCACGAACGTCGCCCAGAAGTCGTGCGCGATCGCGTCGTGGCTGATCTCCGCGAAGGCCTTCAGCACCGGCGGCTCGAAGGCGCCCGAATGGGCCACCACCGCGGCGATCGCCAGCGTCCCGAGAATGTTGCCAGACAGGACGATCGCCCAGAGCCGGACGACCCGGACGGCTGTCTTCACGGAGCGGTCGTGCAGCAGCGGCAGGACCGGCGTGATGGTGTTCTCGGTGAAGAGCTGCTGCCGCCCCAGGACCACGACGAGGAATCCGACCGCGTAGCCCATGGAGCTCACGATCTTCGCCCAGTCGGTCTCGGGCAGGTGGCTGCGCAGGACGCCCGGCACGATCAGCGACAGGGCGATGCTCAAGCCCGCCGCGAAGGCCGACAGGAACAGCGCGAGGCCGTGCCGCCGCAACTCCTCGTCGCCTTCGAGCCGGATGACCTCGTGCAGTACGTAGGCGTCCGGCCGGCCGATCTCGGACACCTCCTTCAGCAACTCGTCCCGGCGGACCTCCGGATCGGCACGCTTGTTCTTGTCCCGCACCATCCGCCCTGCTCCGCTACGCAACCCGTTTCAGTCGGATGTTCGACACGCAATCAAGCCGACAGCCGCGCCAGCAGCGCTTCGACGGCTTCGCGCGCCTCGGCGAGCGCCGCAGGATCCCGGCTGCGCACCACGATCCGATTGCGGAAACCCTCCGGCGTCATCGCGGGATAGGATCCGATCGAGACCTTCGGCCGTTCCTTGGCGATCGCGCCGAGGTCTCCGGCGTAAGTGCCCTCCGGCAGGCCTTGCGCCTCGATCGTCTCGGAGAGCATCGCGGCCCCGCCCTTCAGGGTCGGGGCGATCGAATCGAGCATCGCCTGCATGATGCTCGGCACGCCCGCCATCACGTGGACGTTGCCGATCCGGAAGCCCGGCGCCTTCGAGACCGGGTTGGCGATCAGATCGGCCCCGAACGGAATCCGCGCCATGCGCAGGCGCGCTTCGTTCAGATCCTCGGGCTTGTGTCGCTCCAGAAGCATCGCCCGGGCGCGCTCGTCGACATCGATGCCGACCCCGAAGGCCTGGGCAACGCAATCGGCGGTGATGTCGTCGTGGGTCGGGCCGATCCCGCCGGTGGTGAACAGGTAGGTGTAGCGGGCGCGCAGGGCGTTCACCGCCTCGACGATCATGTCCGGCTCGTCCGGCACGATCCGCACCTCGCGCAGGTCGATACCGGCCGCGGTGAGGAAATCCGCGATGGTGCCGATGTTCTTGTCCTTGGTGCGACCCGAGAGGATCTCATCGCCGATCACGAGGATGGCGGCGGTGATGGATTCGGAGGGCTGGTCCATGGGTCTCTGGCGTCGGGTGGATCGCGCGGGCAGATAGCGCGACACGCTCGCCCGACTACGACAATGCCGAGGATGCCATGCAGTTCGCCGCGCCGCTCCTGCCGGGACGGCTGGTCCACCGCTACAAGCGCTTCCTGGCCGATATCGAGACCGCGGAGGGGCTCGTCACCGCGCATTGCCCCAATCCGGGGGCGATGCTGGGCCTCAACCAGCCCGGGGCACGGGTGCTGCTGTCCCGCTCGACAAATCCGAAGCGCAAGCTGCCGCTGACCTGGGAGCTGGTCGAGGCCGATCTGCCCGGTGGCCCGCAATGGGTCGGCCTCAACACCCTGCGTCCGAACGCCCTCGTGGCCGAGGCCTTCCGGGCCGGGGTGATCCCGGCGCTGGCCGGGTACGACGCGCTGAAGCCGGAGGTGCGGTACGCACAGGCGAGCCGGGTCGATTTCGTGGCGAGCGGCCTGGGCGGGCCGTGCCATGTCGAGGTCAAGAACTGCCACCTGATGCGCCGGGCCGGCCTGGCGGAATTCCCCGACTGCACCGCCGCCCGCAGCGCCCGGCACATGCGCGATCTGGCCCAGGTGGTGGCTGAAGGCGGCCGGGCGCTGGTCGTCGTCGTCGTGCAGATGCGCGCGGAGGCCTTCGACGTCGCCCGCGATATCGATCCGGCCTTTGATCGAGCCTTCCGGGAAGCGCGGGCTGCGGGCGTGGAGGTCCGCGCCTATCGCTGCGCCGTCGAGCCGGAGGGTGTTGCTATCGTGGGGGAGATCCCGGTGGTTACGCCGCCCTGACGGCGGGCCGCTCGAACATCAGGTTCAGCCGGGAGCGCGCGATCTCGCGATAGCCGAAGCCCTCCAGGTGCTTCGGCAGGTCGAGCTGCCATTGCCCGGTGCCGTTCTCGATGAGCAGGAGGCGCGGCAGGAGCGCGTCCGGCGCCTCGCGCAGGAACGGCTCCAGGATCAGATCCTCGGCGCCCTCCACGTCGAGCTTGACGGCATCCACCCGCGTCAGGCCCTCGCTGCGAAGCAGATCGAGGAGCGTCACCGCCGGCACGGTGATGCGGGCGCCCTCATTGGTGCCGACGATCCGCAGGCTCGATTCACCCCGGTTGCGCGGATCGATGAACAGGGTCAGCTCGCCGGCCTTGTCGGCCACCGCGCAGGCGACGGCCTTGACCGTGTGGAATGGGTTTTGGGCGATGTTGTAGGTCAGGCGGTCGAACACGTCGGGCTGCGGCTCCACGGCGACGATCCGCGCCGCCGCACTCGAGAAGGCCGCCACGCACAGGGCGTAGGCACCGATATTGGCGCCGATATCGAGGAAGACGCAGTCCGGTGGCAGTTTTTCTTGGAGAAGCGCCCGCTCCTCGGGGTCGAAGAACTGCGGCGTGAACAGCACCTTCTTCTCGCAATTGTTGTTGTACGGGTGCAGCCGCATCCGCGCGCCGTAGCGGGTCACGTCCAGGGGTTTGCCCCGGAGGCGCGAGATCGCGATCCGGCGCAGGAACAGCGCAAGACGCCGCCCGTACCACGATCCGGCGGGGATCCGGTTCGTGCGGCGGGTGATTGCCGCCACGAGACCGGTGGGTTCGTAGGTGCCGTAGGGCTGCGTGTCCGTCATGACCGGGGCGGTTTGCCAGCCGGCGCCCGGCCCCGCAAGCGAAACGCGCCGCGTTGCCCCGGCGCGCCCCGGTGGTCTAAGCGGGTGGCCGAGCTTACGGAGCATGGATTGCGCGGGATGGAGTCCTTCAAGTCCGACGGCGTGCGGATCGCCTATATCGACGTCCCGCCGGTAAATGGGGCGGGCAAGCCGATCCTGCTGATCCATGGCTTCGCGTCGAACCACGCGGTCAACTGGGTCAACACGCAATGGGTGAAGGCCCTGACCCAGGCCGGCTACCGGGCGATCGCCCTCGACAATCGCGGCCACGGCGAGAGCGAGAAGCTCTACGATCCGGCCGCCTATAGCTCCGAGGCGATGGCAGGCGACGCGATCCGTCTGCTCGACCATCTCGGGATCGAACGCGCCCACGTGATGGGCTACTCGATGGGCGGGCGGATCACGGCGCATATCGCCCTCGACCACGCCGACCGGGTCCGCTCCGCGCTGATCGGCGGTCTCGGCATGCACCTCGTCGAAGGCAAGGGGCTTCCGTCGGGCATCGCCGAGGCCCTGGAGGCGCCCGCCGGCACCCCAGCACCGAACCCGACGGCTGCGGCCTTCCGCATCTTCGCCGAGCAGACCCGAAGCGACCTGCGGGCGCTTGCCGCCTGCATGCGTGGCTCGCGCCAGACGCTCAGCCGCGCGGAACTCGCGCAGATCGAGGTGCCGGTGCTGGTCTCGGTTGGGACCCTCGACACGGTGGCGGGGTCCGGACCGGCACTTGCCGCCTTGATCCCGGATGCGCGGGCCCTCGAGATCGAGGGCAAGGACCACTCCACCGCGGTCGGGGCCAAGCCGCACCGGGATGGCGTTCTGGCCTTCCTCGCCGCGCAGCCCTGAGGCGTCAGCTCTTCAGCCGATAGCCGGTGCGGAAGATGTAGGTGATCAGGCCGAGGCAGATCACCAGGAACAAGGCCGTCATTCCAAGGCTGATCGCGATGTTCACGTCCGCCTTGCCGAAGAACGCCCAGCGGAAGCCGCTGATCAGGTAGACGACCGGGTTGAGCAAGCTCACCGCGTGCCAGAACGGCGGCAGCATGCCGATCGCGTAGAAGCTGCCGCCCAGGAAGGTCAGGGGTGTCACCACGAGGAGCGGCACCAGCTGCAGCTTCTCGAACCCGTCCGCCCACAGGCCGATCACGAAGCCGAACAGGCTGAAGGTCACCGCGGTGAGCAGCAGGAAGCCGATCATCCACAGCGGATGGTCGATCCGCAGCGGCACGAACAGCGCCGAGGTCGCGAGGATGATCAGGCCGATCAGGATCGACTTGGAGGCCGCTGCCCCGACGAAGCCCAGAACCACCTCCAGGGGCGAGATCGGCGCCGAGAGGATCTCGTAGATCGTGCCGGCGAAGCGCGGGAAATAGATGCCGAACGAGGCATTGGAGATGCTCTGCGTCAGCAGGGAGAGCATGATCAGCCCGGGCACGATGAACAGCCCGTAGGGGACCCCGTCCACCGCCGTGACCCGTGAGCCGATCGCGGCGCCGAACACCACGAAGTACAGGGTCGTCGAGATGACCGGGGCCAGGATGCTCTGTCCGGCGGTGCGCCAGAATCGCCCCATCTCGAACAGGTAGATCGCCCGGACCGCCGGCCAGTTCATGCGGATGGCACCGTTCATGCCCGTGCTCCCTCCTCGCGGACGAGATCCACGAAGATGTCCTCCAGCGAACTCTGCTCGGTGTGGAGGTCGTTGAAGCGGATGCCTGCCGCAGCCAGCCCGGTCAGCAATCCGGTGATGCCGGTCCGCTCGGCCCGGGTGTCGTAGGTGTAGACCAACTCGCGACCATCGGCGGCCAGGGCCAGCTCGTAATCGCCGAGGTCGGGCGGCACACTGTCGATCGGCTGCTGGAGATTCAGGGTCAGCTGCTTGCGTCCGAGCTTGCGCATCAGCGCGGCCTTTTCCTCGACGAGGATGATTTCGCCCCGGCGGATCACGCCGATGCGGTCGGCCATCTCCTCGGCCTCCTCGATGTAGTGGGTGGTGAGGATGACGGTCACGCCCTGCTGGCGCAGCTCGCGCACGAGGCGCCACATGTCCTGGCGCAGTTCCACATCGACCCCGGCGGTCGGCTCGTCGAGGAACAGCACCCGGGGCTCGTGCGACAGGGCCTTGGCGATCAGCACCCGGCGCTTCATGCCGCCCGAGAGGGTCATCAGCCGGCTGTCGCGCTTGTCCCAGAGGGAGAGTGCCCGCAGGGTCCGCTCGATATGGCCGGGGTCCGGCCGAAGCCCGAACAGGCCGCGCGAGAAGCTCACCGTGTTCAGCACCGTCTCGAAGGCGTCGGTCGTCAGTTCCTGCGGAACGAGCCCGATCGCCCGGCGGGCCGCACGGTAATCGTCCGCGATGTCGTGGCCATCGACCAGCACCGTGCCGGAGCTCGGCGTGACGATGCCGCAGACGATGTTGATCAGGGTCGACTTGCCGGCTCCGTTCGGGCCGAGCAGCGCGAAGATCTCCCCGCGCTCGATCGCGAGGTTGATGTCGCGCAATGCCGTGAAGCCGGTTTTATAGGTCTTCGTCAGCTTCGAGATGGAGAGGATCGGCATCAGGTCCCGAACGACATTGGACTAGTCCGGAGCCGTCGGCTCTCGCATCGGTCAACCGACGGAAGCCGCCTCCAGGACGGCCGGCGCTATAACACGCCATGTCGCGGCCTGGACGGCTTCCGTGTGCGCCTGCGCACGGCTGGGTGCGTCAGGGCTCGCCGAATCGTTCCACCAGCGCCAGACATTCCCGGCGCCGCTCCGGATCATCGATCCGCGCAAAGGCGGCCAGCAGCGCGGCGCA
Organism: Methylobacterium phyllostachyos; assembly: GCF_900103445.1. GTDB lineage: Bacteria > Pseudomonadota > Alphaproteobacteria > Rhizobiales > Beijerinckiaceae > Methylobacterium > Methylobacterium phyllostachyos. Next base: position 54,524 of record NZ_FNHS01000002.1, read on the forward strand.
TTCCGGGGCGGTCGGTCCGCCCGACGCCGCCTTCACGCTCCCCCGGGAACGGAAGGTCGAGACGGGGATCTTCAACGCCTCTGCGATCTGTGTGAGCAGCCGCGCCCGCTCCTCGGCGGATGAAGTGGCGCCCATGGGATCAAATCCCCCTGCGTCCGTCATGATGCCCTGAACACCAAACCTCATTCGGACGCACCCGCCGACGCCCGGCGCGAACATCCACATATTCGCGGGCGGTGCAACCTACCGTTAGGTTTCTACCTTGTTGCAAACAGCGGAGGGAGGGCAGCGCTCCGAGGTTAAGGCGGGTTCGGCCAGCTTGTTGGCGCCCACGAATTGAATTGTCATGAACGCGAATGCGGCTTTGGCAGATCGTTCCTGGCTCATCCTGCTCGCCGAAGCGTGATGAGTGCGAGCAGGCCAAGCAAGGTTCCAGCCCCGAGGAGCCGGCGCCAGGGATTTACACCGCGCAGGAGTTCATCAAGCGCCCACCACGTCAAAGTCAAGTCGGCGCCCAGCGACAGCCATGACGCCACGGACGGGTCGGTTTGCTCCCACCATGCCGCCAGGAAACATGCGCCGAACAGCCAGAGCGGCAGGTTCGGCCATTGCGCCACGGTCAACGCGCCGGTGCGCCGATTCCGGAACAACCAGTCGATTGCACGGGCCAGCGTGCCGGATCGGGCCTCGTTCATGGTTGCGACCTTCTTGGGAAGCCTGAGCCGGCAGTGCTCTCCCGCACCGCCCTACGGCGTCACCCAGCCTAAGACACTTTAACGGATCCGGCGCGGACTTAATGGTTCGATAACCTTACGGCCTGGAAAGCGGCGGTAAATCCCTAACGGAAGCTAAAAGGACTCGCAGAAATTCCGTTAATCAGTTGGTAATGCGAGGCCAGGCGGCCAACCCGCCGCCGATCAGAGAGGACCCACCATGAGCGCTCACCTTGAAGATCTGAAGTTCATGCTGACCCTCAGCGCCGTTGTGCTTTTCGGCAGCGGCCTCGACATCATCCTGCGCTGAGAGGAATCGTGGGCTCCGATCGGAATGACCGGTTGCCGTGCGCGACGGCACGCTTGAGCGCCGAACGGGCTGCCGAGTCCCGGGCTGGTCGCGCTGTGCCGCGTTCGGGCGCAAACGGAACGACGACCACCCGGGCCGTGACGTCAGCGTGGCGCCGCATGAGGGCGCCGTCAAAGCTCGCGAGAGCGCCCTGGCCTGACCGGAGAAAGCTCCGCAACTCGGCAGCCTTCGCCCGCCGCTCGGCCCGTATCTTGATGAGGGCGATCACCAGACCGATCAACCCTGCCGCCTCTAGCACGGCAGAGACCACGTAGCCCGAAGCCATCCGAATTCACCGCGCCTGTCGGGGAGGAAACCGCCCAGGCGGCGGCCCGTCCCGATCTGCGCCCGTATGGTTAGTGGGGTCTTAACGACGCCTTCGATTGGGGCCGGTCGTATCGCTCTGAGGCCGCTCCCGCGGCTCCGACGCCGTGCAATCCGCCTTGCCACCCTCGCCGACATCGACGCGGTGGCCGGCGGCTCCGAACCGGACCACTGGATGGGCTGGAGTTACCCTCGCGTCAGCGGCCTACCACATGTCGAGGGCGACGCGGGCCTCGTCCGACATGCGGCTCTGATCCCACGGCGGATCGAAGACCATCGTCACCGAGCAGGACTGAACCCCCTGCACCGCAGCCACCGCGTTCTCGACCCAGCCGGGCATCTCGCCCGCCACCGGGCAGCCCGGGGCGGTGAGCGTCATGTCGATGGCGACCTTCCGGTCGTCGCTGATATCGACCTTGTAGATCAGGCCGAGCTCGTAGATGTCGGCCGGGATCTCCGGATCGTAGACGCTCTTCAGCGCCGCGACGATGTCGTCGGTCAGGCGATCCAGCTCCGCCGGCGGGATCGCGGAGTCGCCGGCGACGGCGGGGGCGTTCATGCCGCCCGTGATGGTGGCGTCGGTGGTCATCGCTTCACTCTCTTCGGACGCGTCCGGACGGGACCGGCTTCGAACCCGTATATCAGGTGAACAGCATTTCTGCCTTGGCGAGCGCCTCGGCAAGGGCATCGATCTCGGCCGTCGTGTTGTACAGGCCGAACGAGGCGCGGCAGGTCGAGGTGACGCCGAAGCGGTTGAGCAGCGGCATCGCGCAATGCGTCCCGGCCCGCACCGCCACGCCCTGGCGGTCGATCACCGTGGCGATGTCGTGGGCGTGCGCGCCCTTCATCTCGAAGGCGATCACGCCGCCCTTCCCCGCAGCCGTGCCGATCAGGCGCAGCGCGTTCATGGCCCCGAGCCGCTCCTGCGCGTAAGCCGTGAGCTTCGCCTCGTGGGCCGCGATCGCGTCGCGGCCGAGAGTCATCATGTATTCGAGCGCCGCGCCGAGGCCCACCGCCTCGATGATCGCCGGGGTGCCGGCCTCGAACTTGTGGGGCGGATCGTTGTAGGTGATCCCATCCTCGCTGACCGTCCGGATCATCTCGCCGCCGCCCTGGTAGGGCGGCAGGCGATCCAGCCACTCCTTCTTGCCGTAGAGCACGCCGATGCCGGTCGGTCCGTAGACCTTGTGACCGGTGAAGACGAAGAAGTCGCAATCGAGCGCCCGGACGTCGACGGGCGTGTGCACCGCGCTCTGCGCCCCGTCGAGCAGGACCGGCACGCCGTGGGCGTGGGCGATGCGGACGATCTCGGCGGCCGGCGTCACCGTGCCCAGCACATTCGACATGTGGGTGATCGCCACCATCTTGGTGCGCGGTGAAAACAGCTTCTCGTACTCTTCGACCGTGAAATTGCCGTCGTCGTCCACCGGCGCCCACTTGATCACGGCGCCGCGGCGTTCGCGCAGGAAGTGCCAGGGTACGATGTTGGAGTGGTGCTCCATAATCGAGAGGATGATCTCGTCCCCCTCCCCGATCAGCCCACCCCAACCCATCGACGAGGCCACGAGGTTGTAGGCCTCGGTGGCGTTGCGGGTGAAGATGATCTCGTCCGTCGAGGCCGCGTTGAGGAACTGGCGCGTGGTCTCGCGGGCGCCCTCGAACCCCTCGGTCGCGGCATTCGCCATGTAGTGCAGGCCGCGATGGACGTTCGCGTAGCCGGTCTCCATGCAGGAGACCATCGCGTCGATGACCTGCTTGGGCTTCTGCGCCGAGGCAGCGTTGTCGAGGTAGACCAGCTTTTTGCCGTAGACCTGCTGGCCCAGGATCGGGAAATCCCTCCGGATCGCCTCGACATCGTAGGTGGGGGTGAGGACGGGTGCGTTCATCGCTTCTCACTCACGGAGCGCCCTCCTTTCGGAAGGACGGAATCCCCTCCCCCTTGTGGGGAGGGGTAAGGGGTGGGGGTGGTTCAGGATCGAGCGACCCGGAGCCTTTTGGCCGCCCCCACCACTGGTTCCTCCCCGCAAGCGTGACCGATTCCGGGCACGCCCGGGATCGCCAGGGGAAGGAAAGCGCGGCGCGGATCGAGGAACGCTAGCCGCGCGCCTTCAACCAAGCCTCGATCTCGCCGATCAGCGCCGCGCGGGCGCCCTCGTGCGTGACCGCCTCAACCGCCTCACCCACGAAAGCCTGAACGAGCAGGCTCTCGGCGGTCGCGCGCGGCAGGCCGCGGGCCATCAGGTAGAACAGCAGATCCTCGTCCGGCGCGCCGCAGGTGGCCCCATGGCCGCAGGCGACGTCGTCGGCAAAAATCTCCAGCTCCGGCTTGTTCATCATCTGCCCCTCGTCGGTGAGGAGGAGGCAGTCGGACTTCATCTTGCCGTCGGTCTGCTGGGCGGCCTGCCGAACGATGATCTTGCCCTGGAACACGCCGGTGGCGTCGCCATCGATGATCCACTTGAACTGCTCGCGGCCGACGCCGCCGACCGCCGCGTGGTCGGCGAGCAGCGTCGAATCGGCGAGCTGGCCCCTGCGCAGCATGGCGGCGCCGTTGACGACGACGTTCGTGCCCTCGCCCGCGACATGGACGTAGATCTGGTGGCGTGACAGCACGGCCCCGGTCACGAGGTTCACGGTCTCGACCTGACCCTCGGCCTCGACCTTCAGCGACAGGGTCGAGAGCGCGATGGCGGCATCGCCCTCAATGTTCAGGCGGGTATGCCGGAAGACGGCCTTGGGGCCGACCACCACGTCGAGGGCATCGTTCGGCTGACAAGTGAGACCGTTCGGCCCCTCATGGCTCTCCAGCAGGCTGAACGCAGCGTCCTCGCCGATCTGGACCAGCACACGGGTCGCCGTCGAGAACGGCGTGTTGCCGGTGCCGACGAAGCGCAGGTGGATCGGCTGCTCTGGCTTGGCGCCGGGGGCGACCCGGATCACCGCGCCGTCCGCCAGGAAGGCGGTGTTGAGCTGATAGACCGGATTCTCCCGGGCCTGGGGCACGGGGGCCAACTGCGTCAGGGCGGTGTCGCCCTGGCTCAGGGCGTCGTTGAGCGGCAGGATCGTGACGCCGGCCGGGATTTTATCGAGGTCGGACAGCTCGCGGATGAGATGGCCGTTCACGAAGGTCAGACGCGCGGCCTCAAGACCAGAAAAGCCCTTCGCTTGGGCAACGGCGGCCTTGGCGGCGTCGAGGCTCGGCGCCTCGGCCGGCGGCGCGGCTTCGGCGATCGCGGCGCGCAGGTCCGTATACTTGAACGCCTCGACCCGGCGGCTCGGCAGGCCGGTCGCCTCGAAGAAGCGGAATGCCTCCTCGCGGGCGATGGTGGTCTCGCTGGCGAAGCTCTGGCGGGCGGTCTCGAACAGCTTCGACAGGCCGGCCTCGGCGGGGGAGCGGAGGTTGGTGACGTCGGCCATGGCTCAGGCGGCCTCGCTGGTGCGGTACTCGGCGTAGCCGGAGGCCTCGAGCTCCAGGGCGAGTTCCTTGCCGCCGGTCTTCACGATCTGGCCCTTCGACATGACGTGCACGACGTCCGGCACGATGTGGTTCAGCAGCCGCTGATAGTGGGTGATCACCAGGAACGAGCGGCCCTGGCCGCGCAGGGCGTTCACGCCCTCGGAGACGATGCGCAGGGCGTCGATGTCGAGGCCGGAATCGGTCTCGTCGAGCACGCAGAACTTCGGCTGCAGCAGCGCCATCTGCAGGATCTCCATGCGCTTCTTCTCGCCGCCGGAGAAGCCGACGTTGAGGGCGCGCTTGAGCATCTCCTTGTTGATCTCGAGCTTGTCGGCCGCGCCGTTCACCGCCCGGATGAAATCGGGGGTCGACAGCTCGGCCTCGCCGCGCGCCTTGCGCTGGGCGTTCAGGCAGGCCTTGAGGAAGGTCGTGGTGCCGACGCCAGGAATTTCCAGTGGATACTGGAACGCCAGGAATACGCCGGCGGCGGCGCGCTCATCGGCGGCCATCTCCAGCACGTTCTGCCCGTCGAGCAGGATCTCGCCGTCGAGGACTTCATAGTCCTCCTTGCCGGCGATGACGTAGGAGAGGGTCGACTTTCCCGAGCCGTTCGGGCCCATGATGGCAGCGACTTCGCCGTCGTTCACGGTCAGGTTGAGGCCGTTCAGGATGCGGTTGTCCTCGATCTGCACGACGAGGTTCTTGATTTCCAGCATGTCTTGGTCGTCCTATTCGAATTCGCTGATTGTCCCCTGCCCCCGAGGTCTCGCTGCTCACGCACCCTGGCGTGGCGAAGCGCGACGCGCCCTCCTCCCCCTTGCGGGGAGGCATTGGAGGTGGGGGTGGAGCAGGAGGCAACGCCGCGCTTTATCCGGCACCACCCCCAGCCCTGCCCCTCCCCACAAGGGGGAGGGGGAATGCGCACACCCGTGGAGGGTTCTCAGCCCACCGAGCCTTCCAGGCTGATCGAGATCAGCTTCTGCGCCTCGACGGCGAACTCCATGGGCAGCTGCTGCAGCACGTCCCGGACGAAGCCGTTGACGATGAGCGCGGTCGCCTCCTCCTCGGAGAGGCCGCGCTGCTGACAGTAGAACTTCTGCTCCTCGGAGATCTTCGAGGTGGTCGCCTCGTGCTCGAACACCGCCGAGGCGTTCTTCGACTCGATGTAGGGCACGGTGTGCGCGCCGCACTGATCACCGATCAGCAGGGAGTCGCAGTTCGTGAAGTTGCGCGCGCCCTTGGCCTTCCGGTGCGCCGAGACGAGACCCCGGTAGGTGTTCTGCGAGCGCCCCGCGGAGATACCCTTCGAGATGATCCGGCTCGTCGTGTTCTTGCCGAGATGGATCATCTTGGTCCCGGAATCGACCTGCTGCATGCCGTTCGAGACCGCGATCGAGTAGAACTCGCCGCGGGAATCGTCGCCGCGCAGGATGCAGGACGGATACTTCCAGGTGATCGCCGAGCCGGTCTCGACCTGCGTCCACGAGATCTTCGACCGGGCGCCGCGGCAATCGCCGCGCTTCGTCACGAAGTTGTAGATCCCGCCCTTGCCCTCGTTGTCGCCCGGGTACCAGTTCTGGACCGTCGAGTACTTGATCTCGGCGTCATCCAGGGCGACGAGCTCGACCACGGCGGCGTGGAGCTGGTTGTCGTCGCGCTTCGGGGCGGTGCAGCCCTCCAGGTACGAGACGTAAGAGCCCTTGTCGGCAATGATCAGGGTGCGCTCGAACTGACCCGTATCGCGCTCGTTGATGCGGAAATAAGTCGAGAGCTCCATGGGGCAGCGCACGCCCGGCGGGATGTAGACGAACGACCCGTCCGAGAAGACGGCCGAGTTCAGCGTCGCGAAGAAGTTATCGGTCGCCGGCACGACCGAGCCGAGGTACTTCTGCACCAGCTCAGGGTATTCCTGCACGGCTTCCGAGATCGGCATGAAGATCACGCCGGCCTTCGAGAGTTCCTTCTTGAAGGTGGTGGCCACAGAGACCGAATCGAACACGGCGTCGACGGCGACCCGACGCTCGGGGGCGATGCCCTCCAGCACCTCGACCTCACGCAGGGGGATGCCGAGCTTCTCGTAGGTCTTCAGGATCTCGGGATCGATCTCGTCGAGCGACATCGCGGCCGGACGCTTGGGAGCCGCGTAGTAGTAGATGTCGTCGTAATTGACCTTGTCGTAGGAGACCCGCGCCCACTCCGGCTCCTTCATGGTCAGCCAGCGCCGGTAGGCGTCGAGGCGCCATTCCAGCAGCCACGCGGGCTCGTTCTTCTTGGCCGAGATGAAGCGGACCACGTCTTCGGAGATGCCCTTCTCGGACTTCTCCATCTCGATGGTGGTCTCGAACCCGTACTTGTACTGGTCGAGGTCGATCGAGCGGACCCGGTCGATGGTTTCCTGCACGGCAGGCATCAGCGTCTCCTAGGCATCTCCGGCGTCAAGGGCCGGGAAGCGACTGTCGGAAGGCGGGGGCGGCGGCGCTCAGGCCGCCTGTCCTCGCCGCTTATATAGGGGCTGCAAGACCCGTTCTAAGGCGTCGAGAAAGCATGCCACCTCCTCGTCCACCGTGTTCCAGCCGAGACTGACGCGCAGCGCCCCCCCGGCGAGCCCCGGATCGACGCCCATCGCAGCGAGCGTCGCCGAGCGCGCGACCTTTCCGGATGAGCAGGCCGAGCCCGACGACACCGCCACGCCGGCGAGGTCGAGGGCGATCACGGCCGCGGGGGCATCGAGCCCCGGGACCGAGAAATTCAGGGTGTTGGGCAGGCGCGGGGCTCCGGCCGCGAAGATGACGGCGTCGGGTGCCAGAGCCCGCACGCCGGCCTCGATCCGGTCGCGCAGGGCAGTCAGCCGCGCCTGCTCCCCATCCAGCGCTGCGCGTGCGGCCCGAGCCGCCTCGCCGATGCCGACGATGGCCGGCAGGCACTCGGTGCCGCAACGCTGCCGCCGTTCCTGGCCGCCGCCGCGCAGGAGGGCGGCCTCCAGGCTGACGCTTTCGGCCAGCACCAGCGCGCCGACGCCCTTCGGCGCCGCGAACTTGTGGCCCGACAGGGTGAGCGCGTCGAGGCCGAGCGCCACCATGTCGAGGGGGATCTTGCCGGCCGCCTGAACGGCGTCGCTGTGTACCAGGGTGCGACCGTGCGCCCGCGCCAGCGCGACGATCGCGGTGAGCGGCTGTACCGCGCCGGTCTCGTTGTTGGCGGCATGGACCGACAGGAGCACGGTCTCGTCCGCCAGCGACGCGAGGCGATCCTCAAGGGCGGCGAGGTCGATGACGCCATCCCCGTCAACCGGCAGCCGTTCCACCGCGGCTTCGGGGAACCGGTGTCCCGCGGCGACGCAGGGATGCTCGGTCGCCGTATGCAGAAGCCGGGTCGGAGGCGGCAGACCGCGGCCGCGCAGATCGCCCGACAGCACGGCATTCGCCGCCTCGGTGCCGCCGCTGGTGAAGATCACCTGTTCGGCCCGTGCGCCCACCAGGGCCGCGACCGCGGCGCGGGCGGCCTCCAGCGCGGCCCGGGCGGCCCGGCCCTCCGCATGGATCGAAGACGGGTTGCCGGGGAGCATCAGCGCGCGCACCACCGCGTCTGCCACGGTCGGGCGGACCGGCGCAGTGGCGTTGTAGTCCAGATAGGCGCGGGCCCGGCTCATCGGCGTTCCGTGCGTTCCTTGTCTGTCGCGCGTCACAATTCCTTGCCTTCCGACCGGTCCGACGTGCTAAGGGCCGCCGATGGATCGAGGCCCGCCGACCGGCAGGATCGGCTCAGGCAGCCCGTGCGACGCACCGAGCGGTCTTTTTAGAACAATTCTAATCGCCTAGAACTGTTCTAAGAGTGCTTTTATGGTGCTCGCGCATTGAGTCAAGGCTGCGTGAGCTTGGCGCCACGCGCGCGGCGGGCGCATGCGAGAGTGAGTATTGAACCATGCCCGAAGTCATCTTCACCGGCCCCGCCGGCCGCCTGGAAGGCCGCTATCAGGCCCCTAAGAAGCGTGGCGCGCCGATCGCGATCATCCTGCACCCGCACCCGCAATTCGGGGGCACGATGAACAATCAGATTGTGTACAACCTTTTCTATACCTTCGCCAATCGTGGCTTCGCAGCCCTGCGTTTCAATTTCCGTGGGGTCGGCCGCAGCCAGGGCTCGTTCGATCACGGCTCGGGCGAGCTGTCCGACGCCGCGGCCGCGCTGGATTGGGTGCAGTCGGTGAACCCGGAGGCGAAGGCCTGCTGGATCGCCGGCGTGTCCTTCGGCTCGTGGATCGGCATGCAGCTGCTGATGCGCCGGCCGGAGATCGAGGGCTTCATCTCCATCGCCGCGATGGCCAACCGTTACGACTTCACCTTCCTGGCGCCGTGTCCGTCCTCCGGCCTGTTCGTGCACGGCTCCGAGGACCGGGTCGCTCCGGCCCGCGAGGTCATGCCGGTCATCGAGAAGGTGAAGGTGCAGAAAGGCGTCATCATCGAGCATCAGGTGGTCGAGGGTGCCAACCACTTCTTCGACGGCAAGGTCGAGGAGCTGACTCAGACCGTCGATACCTACCTCGACAAGCGCCTCGGCAAGCGCGAGGAGGCAGCCTGACGCATCTCAGGTTCGCGCCTTGACGGGACGCGGCCCGGAGGAATACGGCGCGGGCTTCGGAAATCCACGACACACCTCCGCAGGTCTGATGTCAGAAAGCCCGTCCGACCAACCCGTCGTGCTCCTCGTCGAGGATGACGGCCTCCTGCTGATGGAGGCCGCCGATACCCTGGCGGATGCCGGCTTCACCGTCGTGGAGGCGAGCCACGCCGACAAGGCGCTCAAGGTGTTGGAGAACCGCGACGATGTCGGCGTCCTGATGACGGATGTCGACATGCCGCAAGGGTCGATGGACGGCTTCGCCCTGGCCCGTCTCGTGGCGCATCGCTGGCCGTCGATTCCCGTGCTGGTGGTCTCCGGCATGGGCACGCCCGGCCCGAACGACATGCCGGAGGGCGCCCGGTTCATTCCGAAACCCTATGAGCCGACGACCCTGGTCCGCACCTTGCGCGCCTTCATGCAGCGCGCGGCTTGACGAGCCGCCGACTTGGGCTTTCCCTCCACAGGCCGGGCGCCGAACCCCGCCGCGGGTGGGCGGGGTCAGAGGTTCCCTGCGACGGACGGCTTCGCGTTCGAGGCGACCGGCGATATCGTCCGGGTCGCCGGACCGTATGGCTGCAGCTCAGGTTGAGCGGGGCGGTTCAGATCGTTCAGCGCTCTGCTTCGGAGCGCGCGCCTGTCCACCTCGCCGCGCCGACGCCGGTCTTTCCATAATCGTTGCCGTTGTAGAACAGGAATCGGCCGTGCTCGTTCTCGACGATCGAGGCGAACCCGATCATCTCCGAGTCCCAGCCCGACGGCGAAACATCGATCCCGACCTCATCATCGCGTCTGTGCCAATGGACGCCGTCGGGTGACGTGGCGTAGCCGATCCGATAGATCAGGGAATGGGAGCGTACGGAGTACCACATGCGGTACTCGTCCCCGGCCTTCTCGACGTGCGGGCGGCCAAATCCGTATTCATCCGGAGCCACGGGCACGATGACGGGCTGGCCATGGTCCGGCCAAGCCACGCCATCGGCGGACTCCGCATAGGCCACATGGTAGGTCGGGACCGATTTGGCGTCCGCAGTGATGACGGATGAGCCGGCCGCGTACCACGCTTTCCAGAGGCCGCCGTCCTTGATGATCGCCGCACCCGAGCGGACGAGAAGCTCCTTCGAGCTGCGCTCCAGGACGGGGGTGAGTTGATGGCGGGAGAAGGTCTCGCCGTTGTCGTCACTGAACGCGAGGCCGGTCAGCAGGAGGTAACGCACGCGCGGTGTGAGCTGCCAGCCCGCGTAGTACATCCTCAGCCGATCCCCGTCGCGCACGACCGATAGCGGGGACACGCCATTGTCGTCGAAGGCGCCCGGGACGCCGATATCGAGCGCGGGTCGCTCGGAGACCCGCAGAACCCGCCGGGGATCAGAAGCCGCAACGTCCACGAAACCGAGGCGTCCGACATTCTCCGCATCACGGAACGCGAGGAAGACCCGGATGGTCTCCCGATCGATCTGGATGGCGGTGGGCAGATAAGGGTGCGACCGCATCCAGTCGCGGCTTCCATCCGTGTTGTAGACGACGCCGAGTTTGTCCCAGGCCATGCGACCTTTCCTGTTCAATGCGCGTGGTGCTGCAGGCCGATGGGATGACGATCGAGGCGTGCGCAGGGTTCGTCGTGACCCCGCGTCAGCGCCGACGCTCCAAGATCGACACGTAATTGGCGACGGCCGCGCCGCCCATGTTGAAGATCCCGGCGAGTTCGGCCCCGGGCACCTGCATCTCCCCGGCCTCGCCCATCAGTTGCAGGCAGGCCATCACGTGCATCGACACGCCGGTGGCCCCCACCGGGTGCCCCTTGGCCTTCAGCCCGCCCGATGGGTTGATCGGCAGTCGCCCACCCTTCTCGGCCAGTCCCTCGCGGACCACGCGAAAGCCCTCGCCCGGTTCGGCGAGGCCCATGGCCTCGTACTCGATCAGCTCGGCGATGGTGAAGCAATCGTGGGTCTCCACGAACGACAGATCCTCGTTGCCGATCCCAGCCTCGGCCCGCGCCTTGTCCCAGGCCATCCGCGCACCCTGGAACGCGGTCGGATCCCGGCGGGACAGGGGCAGGATGTCATTGACATGGGCCCGGGCGCGGAAGCCGATCGCCCGCTCCAGCCCCTCGGCGGTCTCGGCATCGGCCACCACGAGGGCCGCCGCCCCGTCCGAGATCAGCGAGCAGTCGGTCCGCCGCAGGGGTGCGGCCACGTAGGGATTCTTGTCCGAGACCCGGTTGCAGAAGTCGAAGCCAAGATCCTTGCGCAGCTGCGCGTAGGGGTTGGCGACGCCGTTGCGGTGGTTCTTGGCGGCGATTCGGGCCAACTCCTCGCTGCGGTCGCCGTAGCGCTGGAAGTAGCCGGCCGCGATCCGCCCGAACACGCCCGCGAAGCCACCCTCGATCTCGGCCTCCTCCTTGCGGTAGGAGGCGCCCAGCAGGATGTCGCCCGTCTCGGCCACGGTCTTGGCCGTCATCTTCTCGGCGCCGATCACCAGGGCGATCCGGCCCCGGCCGCTATCGACGAAATCGAGGGCCGCGTAGAGCGCCGCCGAGCCGGTGGCGCAGGCATTTTCCAGATGGGTCGCCGGGACATGGGCAAGGCCCGGCCGGTTCACGGCGACGAGCGAGCCCTCGAACCCCTGCTTCGAGAAGCCGGTGTTCATCGAGCCCACGTAGATGCCGTCGACGCGGGAGTCTTCGACCCCGGCATGGGCCAGCGCCTCGCCCGAGACACGGGCGATCAGCCCCTCGACATCCGGCTCTTCAAGCTTGCCGAACGGGGTGTGGGCCCAGCCCACGATGCAGGCGCGCGTCATCCGGTGACCTCCCGAGTCTTGGCCCGACGATGGGCCCGGCGCGGCCGGCGATCAAGCCGGCCAATCAGCCCTGGCCGGCCTCCCCCATCAGGAAATCGAAGTCGCAGCCCTCCGGCGCCTGCGTGACGGTGCGCCGGTAGAGCGCCTTGTAACCCCGGCTCGGCGCCGGTGGCGGCCGGTGTTCGGCAAGCCGGCGGGCGATCTCGTCCGGCTCGACCAGCAGGTCGATCCGCTTGTCGCGGATCGACAGCTTGATCCGGTCGCCGTCGCGCACTGCCGCGAGCGGACCGCCGATAGCGGATTCGGGGGCGATGTGCAGCACGATCGACCCGAAGGCCGTGCCGGACATCCGGGCGTCGGAGATGCGTACCATGTCCTTCACCCCCGCCCGGGCGAGCTTTTTCGGGATCGGCAGGTAGCCGGCCTCGGGCATGCCGGCGGCGTGCGGGCCGGCATTCTGCAGCACCAGCACGTCGCCCGGCGCCGCGTCGAGGTCGGGATCGTCGATCCGCCGGCTCAGATCCTCCAGGCCGGTGAACACCACCGCCCGGCCCTCCGATTCGAACAGCTCCGGCGTCGCGGCGGCGCGCTTGAAGATCGCACCCTCGGGGGCGAGGTTGCCGGCGAGCGCCACCAGCCCGCCGACCGGCGAGACCGGGTTGTCGAAGGTGCGGATGATCGCGCGATCGACCCAGCCGGCGGGCTCGTCCAGGCGCTCGGCGAGGGTGCGGCCCTCCACATCGACGGTGTCGAGATGCAGGAGCGGGCGCAACTCGCGCAGCAGCGCGCCCATGCCGCCGGCCGCGTGGAAATCCTCCATGTAGCCCTCGCCCACGGGCTTCAGATCGACCAGCACCGGTGTCTCGTCGGAAATCTGGTTGAAGCGCTCGTAGGGTACGCGGATGCCGAGCCGCCCCGCGATGGCTGTGAGGTGGACGATGGCGTTGGTCGAGCCCGAGACCGCCATCAGCACCCGGATGGCGTTCTCCACCGACTTGCGGGTGATGACCTGCGCCGGCGCGATCTTCGACTGGATCAGCCGTACCGCAGCGCGACCCGATTCTTCGGCCGCGACCAGGCGGTCGGAATGCACCGCCGGGATCGCGGCTGTGCCGGGCAGCGACATGCCGAGCGCCTCGGCGATGCACGCCATGGTGGAAGCCGTGCCCATCACCGCGCAGGTGCCGGCGGTGACCGAGAGCCGGCCCTCGACCTCGGCGATCTCCTGGGCATCGACGGTGCCGGCCCGGTACTTGGCCCAGAAACCCCGGCAATCCGTGCAGGCGCCGAGCCGCTGGCCCCGATGGCGGCCGGTGGACATCGGGCCGGTCACGAGCTGGATCGCCGGCAGCCCCGCCGAGGCTGCGCCCATCAGCTGGGCCGGCACGGTCTTGTCGCAGCCGCCGATCAGCACGACGGCATCCATCGGCTGGGCCTGGATCATCTCCTCCGTGTCCATGGCCATCAGGTTGCGGTACATCATGCTGGTCGGATTGAGGAAAACCTCGCCGAGCGACACGGTCGGGAACGGCCGCGGCAGGGCGCCGGCCGCCAACACGCCGCGGGAGACCGCCTCCACCAGCTCGTCCATGCCCCGGTGGCAGTTGTTGAAGCCCGAGGGCGTCATGGCGATGCCCACCACCGGTTTCGCCAGCAGGCCCGGCGAGATTCCCATGGAACGGGCGAAGGAGCGGCGCAGATAGCGGGCGAAGTCGCGGTCGCCGTAATTGGTCAGGCCCCGGTCGAACCCGTGCGGCTCGGCATGTCCGGCGTCTTCGCTCATGGCATCGATCCCTGAAACATCAGCTCCGCCGGTGGTCAGCGCAGATGGAAGGCGATCCACGCCACCCCGGCGAGCACGACGGCCGTCAGCAACCACCGCGCGTATACGCGATACCGTATTCTCACGCCGGGAAAAGCTCCGGGTGGCGGGCGCGCAGCGCCAGGATCAAGGTGAGCGTCTTCAGGTCGGTGATCGCCGCGCGGTCGGCCTCGGCGGCAAGTTCGGCGAGCGGCATCTCGACGACGCGGATGTTCTCGTGCTCGCCCTCGGCCCCGCCGCCGGCCTCGGTCCGGTCGGCCAAGCCGTAGGGGGCGAGGAAAAGGTGGATCTTCTCGGTGGTCAGGCTCGCGCAGGAATAGGTGGCGCCAACGAATTCGAGGTCGTGCAGCCGTAAGCCGACCTCCTCCAGCACCTCGCGGCGGGCATTCTCCTGCGGACCGCCGTCATCGATCAGGCCAGCCGGCGCCTCCAGCTGGACCTGCTCGCCGGACGCGAAGAGTGGCGGCACCCGCAGCTCGCGCACCAGCGTCGCGACCCGTCTCACGGGATCGTAGGGCAGGATCCCCACCGAGTCGCCGTGATCCTCGATCGCGCGCTCGGCCACAGACCCGTCCTGCAGGCGCACCTGCGCGAGTCCGAACCGGTTCCAGCCCTCGTGGAGGAAGCGGATGGACAGGATCTCGGCCTTCATGATGCGCCCCCTGGCGGAACCGCCCCGCTCCGCCCTGTGCTTACACGAAGGCGTGTCCTCAAGTTCCGGGAACGGGGAGGCTCCCATCACGTTTGGGTCGATCAGGCGTACAGCCACGCTTTTATGGCGGTTCTGGTCAGGGTCTATGCAGGCAGGACCGATCAAGGCGTTGAAGGACCGGTCGACGCGGGACGCCGTTGCGATCTGGCTGCTGCTGGCCGCCACCTATTTGGTCTTCGCCGGCTCGGTCAGCCTGAACGAAGGCCTCGCCATGGTCGCCTGCGCGACCCTCGGCACGATCTGGTGGTGGGCGGTGGGCCGCCGGGGCGGCATCCGCTTCCGTTTCAGCCGGGCCCTGCTGAAGCCGTTCGGCGCGGCGCTCCTCGGTATGCCGCGCCAGACCGTCCGGGTGGGCGTTCACTTGGCCAGGGCGGTCCTGGGGCAGACCGGAGGCGGTGTCGTCCGCGAGCGGAGCGCCGCCGAGATCGCCTGGGCGACGCCGCATGGCGGGACAGCACCGGCCGAACGGGCGGTCGGGCTGCTCGCAGCCTCGCTCGCCCCGGACAGCTACGTGCTGACTATCGACCGCCCGCATGGGACGGTGGTGACGCACGCCCTGAAGGACGCGGCGGGATGACGATCTGGACGGCCGCCATCCTGGCGCTGTTGCCGCCGCTCGCCCTTGCGACGGCCCTGGCATGGCGGGGCCGGCCCGGCCAGCGCTTCGCCGCCTATCAGCTCGCAGGCAGCGTCACGGTGCTGATCCTGACGCTGCTCGCCTTCGCTACCGACCAAGCCTCGATCACCGACCTCGCCCTCACCCTGGTCCTGCTCAACCTGCCCGGTACGATGCTGCTCGCGGTCTTCCTGGAGCGCTGGATATGAGCGTGGTGATCGGCCTGTTCCTCGGCCTCGCGGTGGCGGCGTCATGGCTCGCCGCGCTCGCCCTGTGGCGTCTGCCCCGGGCGCTCGACCGGCTGCACGCCCTCTCCTTTCTCAACGTCACGGGCTCCGTCTGCGTCACGGTGGCGGCCTTCCTGTCCGACGGCATCTCCGGGCGGTCCCTCAAGATCCTGGTGATGATGAGCGTGTACCTCGCCTGGGCGGCTTTGCTGTCGCACGTGTCCGGGCGGGCGGTGCTGATGCGCGAGGGGCGGTCGGCATGAGGACGCCCCGATGACGATCCTCCTGCCGCTCCTCCTGCTCTTCGCCGCGATCTCCGGTACCGCGGTGGTGCTGGTGCGCGACCCAAATCGCCAGGTCTTCGCCATCGCGGCCAACGGGCTCGTGCTGACGATCCTGTTCGACGCCCTGCAGGCCCCCGACGTCGCCCTATCGGAACTGGCGGTGGGCACGGCGGCGGTGCCGCTCCTGTTCCTCGTGGCACTCATGGCGGTGCGGGCCAACGCCTCCGGGGAGGAGCCGTGAGCCCGCGCTTTCGCATCGCTCTGCTGGTGCTGGCGGGGCTCGTCCTGATGCCCGCCGCCGCCCAGGTGATGGCCGCCCTGCCGCCGTTCGGATCAACGATTGCCCGCTACGGCGCCCGGATCAACGCGATCACCCCGGAGGCGCGGCACGTCGCCAACATGGTGAGCGCGATCAACTTCGACCTGCGCGGCCTCGACACCCTGGGCGAGGAGTTCATGCTGCTCGCCGCCATCACCGGCACGGTGGTGCTGCTGCGCGGCCGCCGCGGCGAGGGCACCACCGGGCGCGCCATGCGCCTGCCCGGCCGCGCCGTGATCCCGCGCTCCGACGCCGTGGTTCTCGGCTGCCGGATCGCCGGCCCGCTCACCGCGCTGTTCGGCCTCTACGTCGTGCTGCACGCCACCGTGACGCCCGGCGGCGGCTTCCAGGGGGGCGTGATCCTCGCATCCGGAACGCTGCTGATCTACCTCGGTGAGGGCTATGCCGGCTGGCGCGACTCCATCCGCAGCCACTGGCTCGACGCCCTGGAGGGCGGCGGCGCGCTCCTCTTCGCCCTGTGCGGGCTGGTGCCGATGCTCACCGGCGCCGCCTTCATGCAGAACATCCTGCCGCTGGGCACCTTCCGTGACCTGTTCTCGGGCGGCCTGATGCTCGTCGAGAATCTGGGCGTCGCCCTGGCGGTCACGGGCGGGTTCACGCAGCTCTTCCTGGAATTCATGGAGGAGACCCGCGAAGCCGAAGAGCCCGATGAGCCCGGAGAGGAATCCGCGTGAGTGTCCTGCCCTACGCGGTCGCCGCATGGCTGTTCGGAGTGGGCCTCTACGGCATCGCCACCAGCCGCAATTTCATCCACCTCGTCGGCTGCCTCGGCGTCTGTCAATCGGCGACCTACGTGCTGCTGCTCGGCCTCGGCTATCGCTGGGGCAGCATCGCGCCGATCTTCTACGACCATCCGCCGGGTACGCCCGCGGTCGATCCGGTGATGCAGGCGCTGGTGCTGACCGACATCGTGGTCGGCGCGACGCTCACGGCCCTGCTCCTCGTGCTGACCGTGCAGGCGCACAAGCGCGGCGGCAGTCTGGATCCGGAAAAACTCCGGCCGATGCGTGCGGGGAGAAAGTCCGGTCGCAGTCAGGACACGAGCCGGGGCGACGAAGCGGCGCGGGGGGCCCGGTGACCGCCTTCCCCGCCCTGCTCCTGCCCCTGCCGGTCGCCATACCCCTCGTGGTGTGCGCGGTGATCCTGACCACGGCGCATCTCCTGCCGGGGCGTCTGCCCGACATCCTGGCGATCGGCGCCGCCGTGAGCGTGGCGGTCCTGTGCGCCGTAATCGCCCGGTACGCCGCCCAGGGGCCGATCGTCTACTGGTTCGGCGGCTGGGAGCCGCATGACGGCGTGTATCTGGGCATCGGCTTCTCGGTGGACGAAGCGAGCGGCTGGATCGCGGCCTTCATCGGCATGCTCTACGCCCTGACCTTCGTGTTCGCCTGGGGCTTCTTCGACCGGACGCACGGCCACTTCCACATCCTAATGCTGCTGTTCCTGGCCGCCATGGTCGGGTTCAGCTTCACGCGCGACATGTTCAACCTGTTCGTGTGGTTCGAGGTGATGAGCGTCGCCGCCTTCGCGCTCACCGCCTACCACCTGGCGGAATCGTCCCTCGCGGGAGCCATCAACTTCACGGTGGTCAACAGCCTTGCCGGCTTCCTGATGCTGGGCGGTATCGGCCTGATCTACGCCCAGGCCGGCACGCTGGATTTCGAGGGCATCGCGGCGGCGGTGGCCCGCGGCGGGCGCGATCCCGTGGTGGCCGGGGCCTTCTGTCTCGTGGCGGCCGCCCTGATGATCAAGGGCGCGATCGTACCGTTCCAGTTCTGGCTCGCCGATGCCCACGCGGTGGCGCCGAGCCCGGTCTCGGTGATCTTCTCGGGCTCGATGGTCTCGCTCGGGCTGTTCGGCCTGGCGAAAGTGAGCGCCGTCGTGTTCGCGGGCTCGGCGCAGGTCCAGCAGGCGCTGCCGATCCTGCTCATCGGCCTCGGCAGCTTCACCGCGCTGCTTGGCGGCTGGATGGCTCTGCTGCAACGCCACTTGAAACGGATGCTCGCCTTCTCGACCATCTCGCATGCCGGCATCATGCTGGCTGGCATCGGCGCTCTCACGGCGGGCGGCACCGGCGGGATGCTCGTCTACGTGGTCGGCCACGGGCTGGTGAAGGGTGCCCTGTTCATGATCGCCGGCATCCTGCTGGCGACACAGGCGAGCATCGACGAGATCGCCCTGCGCGGGCTCGGACGGGGCATCTGGCCCGCCGGGATCGCCATGGCGCTGGCAGGCCTCCTGCTCAGCGGCCTGCCGCTCGGCGCCCTCGACCAGGGCACGCGGCTCGTCCAGGGCGCCCTGTCGCAGCAGGGCCATGGGATCGCGCTGGCCGCCACCGCAGTCGGCGCGGCGCTGACCGGGGCGGCGGTGCTGCGGGCGGCGGGCCGGATCTTCCTCGGGCTCGGACCCGATCCCGGCGACGAGGCCGGCGCGCCGAGCGAGGACGAGCGCGAGAAGGCCAATCGCCCCCTCTGGCTCATGCTGGCCCCGTGCTGCGCCCTGCTGGCCCTCGATGTCGCGATCCCACCGGAACTGATCGCGCACGCCCTCCCCCGGGCCGCGGCGGCCTTCATGCACCAGCCGGCCGCCGGTGCGCTGGTCGAGGGGCCGGCCTGGCTGCCCTGGGCGTCCGTGGCGGCGGGGCTGGCGGGGGCCGGCTACGGGCTGTTCCGGAACCGGCTGCCGAAGATCGTGGTCCAGCCCGTGAGCGCCACGCAATCGGCGCCGACGCGCGCCCTGGAGTTCCTGCACAGCGGTCTGATCGGCGACTACGCCGCGTGGCTGGCGGTCGGGGTGGCGGGAATCGCCGCCGTGCTGGCGATGGTCTGAGGGCCATCGCCACACTCATCAGTCCAGCCCTCGACACGATGTGATCGCCCCCTGCCAAATGCCGAGACGCGATCGATTGAGAGCAATGCCATAGGGAACTAGCTTTCTCCCAATCCGGCTCACGCCGAGTCGGACGGCGCCCGCACGGAAGCGGGCGGCGGACCAAGGAGGAGACATGGACGCGCAAGCGACCGGGGATCCCGGAGGCGGGGCCTGGGGGCTCCACAACACGGTCACGGTGGTGGATCCGTCGCCGGTGAACTGGCTCTCGATCACCTGGAACACGATGGAGGAGGCCAACCGCGTCGATCACGACGGGATCGGCCAGCCAAGCCTCGCGGAATCCTGGGAATGGCTCGATAGCGAGACCCTCGAGCTCAAGATGCGGGATGCCGTCTACCAGGATGGCGAGCCGTTCAATGCCGCGATGTTCAAGCTCGGCTTCGACAAGGTCCAGGAATGGACCAACCCGCACCCGCCGGGCGCTTTCCTGAACTTCGCCCGGGACGTCACCTGCGAGGCGGTGGATGATCGCACCATCCGCATGCGCTTCCCCGGCGGCGATTCGGCTGCCTTGATGAAGCTACGCGGCATGCATCTGCCGTCGACGCGCTTCTGGAACGAATGGGGCTTCATCGACCCGAAGACGGGATCGGCCGAAGGCCATTGGTGAGTCATCGACGCGCCTGGTCCGTGGGGGACTGGCCCGTTCGTGCTCACCGAGGGTGTCTCGCTGATCGACTCCCGCTCCGATCGCGTCGTGATGGAGCCCAACCCGACCTACTGGAACCCGGCTCGCAGGCCGACGGTCCGGATCGTCTACGACAACGTCATCGGCAAGGACGCGGGTATCGCGTCCGTGGCGTCCGGTGACGGGCGCGTGGACGTGGTGTTCGACCTGACGCCCGCGGAGGCGAAGGCCTTCCCGCAGAGCGACAAGGGCCGGATTCAGACGAAGAAGGCCAAGACGATCCTCACGGGCGTCTTCAACGAGAACAAGCCCGGCTCCGTTTGGCGCGATCCCGCCGTGCGGCGGGCGCTCAACCTCGCCATCGACCGGCAGTTCGTGCTCGATCAGGGTGCGTACGGCTACGGCACGGTCATTCCCGCCTTCATCCAGCCCGGCCGCTTCGGGGCCGATCCTGGCATGAGCCCGCTCCCGCACGATCCCGAGGCCGCACGCGCGCATCTGGAGAAGGCGGGCCTCGGCGGGCGGGAGATCGTGATCGTTTCCTCACCCGCCTGGAAGGAGGTCGTCGAGGCGATCGGGCAGTGCCTCTCGACGATCGGCCTGTCGGCCCGCTTCGTGAGCGACCGCGGCGATTTGCCGGAGGACTTCGACATCAAGCTCGAATGGTACTTCGACTGGACGCCGCAATACCCGGTGGCCTGCATGCACCGGGAGTTCTTCGGGCGTGACGCGACCCTGCGCCAGGGTCCGGAGGATCCGGAGTTCGACGCCCTCTACGAGAAGCTCCTGCACGCGCCCGAGGCGCAGACGGAGGCGGTCGTCCGCGAGGTGGAGCGGTACATCCAGGACCGGTCCAAGGCCCTGTTCCTGTACGCGCCGTTCACGCTGTTTGCGGTCTCCGAACGGGTGGCGTTCACGCCCTACGACACCTGCATGTCCGAACTCGCCGAGACCCGTATCAAGGGCTGACATGACCACCGGCCGGCGCGGAGCGATCCGCGCCGGTCCCCGACCGGATTGGACATCAACGGCCCCCATGATCGTCGCGACCGCGGGGCATATCGATCACGGCAAGACCGCCCTGGTGAAGGCGCTAACCGGTGTCGATGCCGACCGGTTGCCGGAGGAGAAGGCGCGGGGCATCACCCTCGACCTCGGTTTCGCCTATGCGCCGGAGGGGGGCCTTCTCAGAACGCCGATCGGCTTCGTCGATGTGCCGGGCCATGAGCGGCTGGTGCGCACCATGGTGGCGGGCGCCACCGGCGTCGCCTGCGCCCTGCTCGTAGTCGCGGCCGATGACGGGGTCATGCCGCAGACCCGCGAGCATATCGCGATCCTCGATCTCCTCGGGCTGACCCGCGGCGTCGTGGCGATCACCAAGGCCGACCGGGTCGAGCCACGGCGCATCGCCGCCGTGACCGCGGAGATAGGCACGCTGCTCGCCACCACCGGGCTCGCCGCCGCGCCGATCCGCGCCTGCTCGGCCCTGACGGGCGTCGGGATCGCAGAACTCGCCGGCCACCTCGAAGCCTGCGTCAGTGCGGGGGACGCCGAGACCGCATCCCGGGGATTTCGCCTCGCTGTCGATCGTCGCTTCACGGTACCGGGCGCTGGTCTCGTGGTGACCGGCGCCGTGCATGCCGGCACGGTTCGCGTGGGCGACCGGCTGCTGGTCTCACCCGGCGGGCAGGAGGCACGGGTCCGCGCGATCCGCGTCCGAGACGGCGAATCCCAGTCGGCGCAGGCCGGAGAGCGCTGCGCCCTCAACCTGACCGGCCCGCGGCTCACCCGGGAGGCGGTCGGCCGCGGTCACTGGATCCTGGCGCCGGACCTCTACGGGCCGACGGTCCGGCTCGACGTGGCACTGCGTGTCCTGCCCGGCGCGGCGCAGCCGCTGCGGCACCGAACGCCCGTCCAAGTCCATCTCGGCGCGGCCGTGGTGACCGGCCGGGTCCTGCTGGAGGCCGATGGCGCCCTGGATCCCGGTGCGGCCGCCCCCGCGATCATCGCCCTCGATGCCGGACTCGGCGCCCTGGCGGGCGACCGCTTCATCCTGCGCGATATCTCGGCCACGCGCACCCTTGGCGGCGGCCGGGTCATCGACATCGACGGGCCCCGCCGCGGCGCCTGGGCGCCGGGCCGCCGGGCCATCCTCGCCGCCCTCGACACGCCGGACGATGGCCGCGCGCTGGAAGGTTTGCTCGCCGTAGCGCAGGGCGGCACCGACCTCACGGTCTTCGGCCGCCTGCGCAACCTCCCTGCGGATACGGGCGAGGCCCTGGCATCGAATCTCGGGGCGGTCGTGATCAAGGTCGGCGATGGGCGCCAGGCCTTCGGGGGCGCGCGGATCGCGGCGCTATCCGGGCGGGTACTGGCCGACCTCGACCGGGCGCATGCCGACACACCCGACGATCCCGGCCTGCTGGCCGAGGAGATCGCCGCCTCGCTGCCGATTCCGGACCGGCCGGCTCTCCCAGCTGCCGTCGACCGGCTCGTGCGGGCGGGTTTGATCGCGCGCAGCGGCCGGCTCTTCCACCGGCCAGACCATGTCGCAAGCCTGCGCCCAGCCGATGCGGCGCTCTACGCCGCAATCCGGGCCGCGCTGGAGGCGGCCGGGCGCGACCAGCCTCGGCTCGCCCTCCTTGCCGAACGGCTCGAGCGCGATCCGGAGGATTTGCGCCCCCTCCTCGACAAGGTCGGCCGTATCGGCTGGCTGCGCCGGATATCGAGGCATTACTACGTCCCGCCGGCAATCCTCGCCGACCTCGCAAGCGTCGCGCGGGCGGTGGCGGCGGAGCATCCGGAGGGACTTCTGACCGTGGGCCAGTTCCGCGAGGCGGCCGGCATCGGGCGCAACCTGACGATGCCACTCCTCGAGTATTTCGACGCGCAGGGTCTGACGATGCGTATCGCGGAGGGGCGGCAGATCCGCGCCGAGTGGCGCGAGATGAAGATTGATGAAGGAGTGGTGCCGCAAGAGGGATTCGAACCCCCGACCCCCTCATTACGAATGAGGTGCTCTACCAGCTGAGCTATTGCGGCCCGGCCCCCGACAGGGACCATGCCCGGCGCGCGATCGGCCGCGTCGGACGTGGCAGGCTCATAGCGGCCCGACCTGCTTTAGGCAAGACCGGAGCCGAGCTCGAACGCGATCACACGTCGGCATCCGCGGTGAGTTCGTTGCGCAGGAACGCCGCCACCTCCGTCCGATCCACGCCCGGCGCGATGAAGCTCTGGCCGATCCCCCGGGCAAGGATGAAAGTCAGGGCGCCGTCGCGGACCTTCTTGTCCTGCGCCATCGCATCAAGGATCGCGTCCGCATCGCCGCATCCGCCCGGGACCGCTTGCAGGCGCGTTGGCAGGCCGGCGAGCGCCAGATGGTTGGCGACGCGGCCCGCCTCCTGCCCAGCGCACAGGCCGAGCCGGGCCGAGAAGCGGAACGCCAGCGCGAGGCCGATCGCCACGCCCTCCCCGTGGACCAGCCGCGCCGGATCGTAACCGGTCAGCCGCTCCAGGGCGTGTCCGAACGTATGGCCCAGATTGAGCAGCGCCCGCTCGCCATCCTCGCGCTCGTCGCGGGTCACGACCGCGGCCTTGGCCCGGCAGCAGGACGCCACCGCCGCCTCGCGCTCAGGGCCGCCGGAGAAAATCCCCCGCCAGTTGGCCTCGCACCAATCGAAGAAGCCGGGATCGGCGATCAGCCCGTACTTGGCGACTTCCGCGTAGCCGGCGCGCATCTCGCGCTCGGACAGCGTATCGAGGGCTGCCGTGTCAGCCAGCACGAGGCGGGGCTGATGGAAGGCGCCGATCAGGTTCTTGCCGAGCGGCGCGTTGATGCCGGTCTTGCCGCCGACCGAGGAATCGACCTGTGCGAGCAAGCTGGTCGGAACCTGCACGAAACGGACGCCGCGCCGCAGGGTCGCCGCCGCGAAGCCCGCGAGGTCGCCGACGACGCCGCCGCCCAGCGCCACCACGAGGTCTCCGCGCTCCACCTTGAGGGCGAGCAGCCCGTCGCAGACCGCGGCATAGCCCGCATAGGATTTCGAGCCCTCGCCCGGCGCCACCGTCACGATGCCCGCCTGCAATCCGGCCCGTTCCAGACTCTCCCGCAGGCGGCCTGCATACAGGGCCCCGACAGTCTCGTCCGTGACGATCGCGGCCCGCCGGCCGCCGAGGGCGGCCACCGCGTCGCCCGCCGTGTCGATCAGGCCGCGGCCGATCCGGATGTCGTAGGCGCGACCGCCGTCTAGGGGGACGTGGACGGTCAAGGTTTCGGGACGGGTCGAGGGCTCGGTCACGGACAAGCTCACTGAAGTTCTACTGCGCCGCGACCGAGATCGAGCGCTCGCCGTTGAGATAGGCATCCAGCGCCTCCAGGACGTCCTGCACGACGCGGTCGTGCGAGACCTCCCGCGAGATCACCATCACGTCGGCCGCGGCGTAGACCGGATGGCGCAAAGCCATCAGGTCGCGCATCGTCGCCTCGGGATCCTCCGTCTGGAGGAGCGGCCGGTTTCCGCGCTTGCGCACCCGCCGCATCAGCACATCGAGATCAGCCTTCAGCCAGACCGAGACCGCGGATTCGGCGATGCGCAGGCGCGTCGCCTCACGCAGGTAGGCACCGCCGCCTGTGGCGAGCACCAGGGGGCCCGCCCGCAGAAGACGCGAGATCACGCGCTCCTCGCCGTCGCGAAAGCTCGGCTCGCCGTAGATGGCGAAAATGTCGGGGATCGTCAGGCCCGCCGCCGCCTCGATCTCGATGTCGGCATCCTTGAAGATCAAGCCGAGCCGGCTCGCGAGGCGGCGGCCCACGGTGCTCTTGCCCGCCCCCATCAGGCCGACGAGCACGATCGAGCGCAGACCGAGCGCCCGGCGCAGCCGCGCCTCGATCGGTTCGCCACCCTCCACCTCGCTCACCGACCCCTGCATCGACCCCTGCACCGCATCCGTCTGGCGCCCACAACACCGCGCCGCCCCGCCGGGCGCACGGCGCCGGGCGATCTCCCATCCTGCGGCAGGCTCTTAGCGCGATTCAAGCGGCCAGCGAAACGCATCGCTGTGTCGTCCCGGGCCTTGTCAGCGCCTTGATCGCGTGATCGAAACCGGGCACCCGCGGCGGTTCGGAGAAAGCCGGCGCTCGTCCCCTCCCCGCCGCCCGCACCTGTCTGCCCGAGGTTCGACCGACGTGCCGACCCTGTTCCGTTTCTTCGCCACCCTCGCGATCCTGGCGGGTCTCGTCTTCGCGGCGATGTTCGCGCTGGCGAATTTCGTGCAGCCGACCCCGCGGGAGATGACCGTCACCATCCCCGCCGCGAAGCTGCAGCCGGGCAACCGTTGAGTACAGCGGCGGGCGGCGACGCCGGTCGTACGCCCCAGGCGGACGTCGCCGACTACCTCGACATGCTGGCCGCCGAGCGCGGGGCCGGCGCCAACACCCTCGCCGCCTACCGTCGCGACCTCGACGATTACCTCGCCTATCTCGCCCGCGCGGGGATCGACCTCGATGACGTGGAGGCCGGGACGCTGCGCGCCTTCCTGGCCGACTTGGAGACGCGCGGGCTGAAGGCCTCCTCGGCGGCGCGGCGCCTGTCCTGCGTGCGCGGCTTCCACAAGTTCCTGTACGCCGAAGGGCTTGCCGAGGCCGATCCCAGCGTGGCGGTCTCGGGGCCGCGCCGGGGGCGGGTCCTGCCGAAAATCCTGTCGGTGGCCGAGGTCGACCGCCTGCTGTCGGTCGCGCAGGCCGCCGCCGGCGCCGATCAGGCGCCCGGCCCGGCCCGGCGGGCGCGCCGGATGATGTGCCTGCTCGAACTCCTCTACGCCACGGGCCTGCGCGTCTCCGAACTCGTCGCCCTGCCCCGGGCCGCGGGGGCGACCCGGGAGCGATACCTGTTCATCAAGGGAAAGGGCGGCCGCGAGCGCCTCGTGCCGCTGACCGAGGCGGCCCGCGCCGCGATGGCGGACCACCTCACGGCCGTACCCGACGACAGCCCCTGGCTCTTCCCGGCGGACAGCGAGAGCGGGCATCTGACCCGCCAGGCCTTCGCGCGTGACCTGAAGGCTGTCGCGCTGGACGCCGGGTTGCGGCCCGATCGCGTGAGCCCCCACGTCCTGCGCCACGCCTTCGCCAGTCATCTCCTGCAGAACGGCGCCGACCTGCGCATCGTCCAGGAATTGCTCGGCCACGCCGATATCTCGACGACGCAGATCTACACGCACGTCCTCGATGAACGGCTGAAGGCGATGGTACGAGACCTGCATCCCCTGATGGACAGCTGAACACCGGCCTGCTGCGATCTGGCCCATGCCCGATCGGCCTCGGCGATTGTTCTTGTATGCCGAACTGCCTAAGAGTGGCTCTTCGTCATACCGGTACGCGGACCCGCTTTTACCAGAGAGAGATCCATTCGATGCCAGGCCCGACTGCTGTGCAGAGCGGCGCTGAGCCGGTTCAGGCGGGTCGCGCGCCTGCCGATCTGCCGGAGCAGCAGGAGCGACAACGCCTCGACAATCAGCTGTGCTTCGCGGTCTACGCCGCTGCGCATGCCTTCGGACGCGCCTACCGGAACCTGCTCGGCCGCTACGAACTGACCTACCCGCAGTATCTGGTCCTGCTCGTGCTCTGGGAGCAGGACGGCCTTTCGGTCAAGGAGATCGGCAATCGGCTGTTCCTTGATTCCGGAACGCTGACGCCGCTGCTGAAGCGGCTCGAAGCCTCGGGGCGGGTGCGACGTGCGCGGGACCGGGTCGATGAGCGGCAGGTGAGCATCTTCCTGACGCCAGCCGGTGCGGCGTTGCGCGATGTTCTCGCCTGCATCCCCGATGAGGCCGGAGGTCTGACGGGGCTCGACGTCGAGGGCCGAAGAAACCTTCTGCACGACCTCGTGACGCTGAGGATGGGCCTCCAGGCCGGGCTCATCACCGAATAGGCTGCCCTGTGAGCCCGGGGGCGGCCCTTTGGCCCACCCCCGGGTGTCTTCCTGTGTGAACCGAACTCAGGACTGCGTCTTGAGGTAGGCGATCACGTCGTTGATCTTCTTGTCGTCCGAGTAGCCCTGGAAGATCATCTTGGTGCCGGGCACCTTCGCCTTCGGGTTCTTCAGCCACTCGTGCAGGTTGGCCTCGTCCCAGGTGATGCCCGAGTTCTTCAGCGCGGCCGAGTAGTTGTAACCCTCGTAGGTGCCGGCCTTGCGCCCGACGACGCCCTTCAGGTCCGGGCCGACGCCGTTCTTCTGGAAGTTGTGGCAAGCCTTGCACGGGGCGAACGCCTTCTCGCCGGCTGCCGCGTCGCCGGCCTCCTGGGCCTGCGCGGAGAGCGGGATCAGGGCAGCAAGGACGGCGCCGAGAACGAGTGAACGCATGGATTTCCTCCTGTTGGCCGCCGCCGCGGCAGCGCTTTCGGCAGAGCTCGCCTGCCTGGAATAGCTCTAATTGAATCCATGTGCACGGCGCAACGGCCTAGCCTCGCCAGACCGCGTGGCTGTGCGCGGGACCAACGACCGCGTCCGGTCGCCGAAAGCCTCAACCCGCGGCCAAGGTGTTGGCTCCCTGCGGCCTTTGGAAGCCGCGCGGCCGATCGGTCGTCGGCCTCCCGGGATGCCCTGTCGCTTGGGGCCAGGGTCCTCTATTGGTATCGACGCCGTGAAGCCTGACGAACGACCGCTTCCCGAGAGTCTGACCCGCCTGCTCTCCGTGCCCCTGCCCGCGGTGAGAGCCCGGTCTTGGCCGGCCGAACTCGTTCCGCCGCCGAATCGGGCGTCCCGGCATGCCGCCCTGGAATCCGTGCTCCTGCGTGGCTTCGTGTACGGCGTGTCCGGCCTCGTATGGCTCGCCGTGATGCTGCTGATCGCCCGCCACATCGCGTGGTGAGCGGCAGCCTGGCGCCCGCTTGGCCCGCCTGTGGAAAGTGCTCCAGCACACCGTGTTCCACCCGTTCAGTCGAGACTTGACCGGGCAAATCCGGTATTGGGGGCATGTCGTCTCGCGTGACCGGTACAGGGTCCGTGATGGAGACGTTCCATCCGTGGAGACCGGACTATGTCGCTGACCGGGCGCTTCTGGTTTCGGAAAACCTGGACGGGGCGGCTCGTGCTCCTGGTCGAGGAGGAGCGCCCGCGCTGGTTCGGGCGCGGCGCCGGCAAGCCGCGCTGGCGCAACGCGAAGCTGCTCGATTTCGCGGAACCGGAATTGCGGCCCTTGATGATGATGGAAAAGCATCACCGCAGCGGAGCCGGCTCTGCGCAGGTTCGCACCCTTCGGCCGGTGCCGGCCGTATCGGAGGGGCGGGCAGCCAACGGCTGAGCTCTCCCCTGCTGTGCACCGGGCGAGGCCGATCACCACATGGAGGATGTTCTCCGGCGGGGGACGCTTCGAAAGGTGACAGCACCATGCCGCGCTATTTCTTCCACACGCAGATCGGCGACGATGTCATCTCCGATCCGACCGGCGTTGACCTCCGCGATCCCGACGAAGCTTGGGAGAAGGCCCGTCACACCATCCGTGCGGCCCTGCGCGAGCGCCGGGATCAGGCGCGGCTGATGACGGCCTGCCTGATCGTCGCCGACGCGGCGGGCGAGGTGGTGCTGGAATTTCCGTTCAGCGAAGCTGTCACGCTGCCGACACCGGACGATCCGATCCTCCATTGATTGCAGCCTGACGCGGCGCGTGCCCTACATCGGGGCGAGCGCCGGAGATCAGGACCCGCCGACCAATGGATTCACCCCCGAACGACCTCGATGCCCGCGCCCTTGGCCGCGCTGCGCCCGGCAAGGGCCTCGCGCGCGAGGCCTGCCCCTACGCGGAGGGCACCGAGGCCCGCACGCTCTGGCTTGCCGGTTACGATGAGGCATTGGCCGACGGCGCCGAGGCCGTGACCGGCGGTATCGCCCAGCACCCAGCCCCGCCTCCCGCCGACCGGGCGCGGTGATGGACGCCCGGACCGGACCGCAGCCCGGCGCAACTGCGCACCCTGCCCTGAACCGCAAGGCGGTCGGGGCTGTGGTCCTGGGCAATGCCCTCGAATTCTACGACTTCACGGTCTACGCATTCTTCGCCAAGCCGATCGGCGCGGCCTTCTTCCCAGCCACCGATCCGACCCACAGCCTGCTCGCCTCGCTCGCGCTGTTCGGGGTCGGCTACGTGATGCGGCCGATCGGCGGTGCGCTGATCGGCGCCTTCGCGGATCGGGCCGGGCGCAAGCCCGCGATGCTGATCACCATCGCGCTTATGGCGCTGGGCATGCTGATGCTCGCCGTTTGTCCCTCTTACGCGACGATTGGCGGCTGGGCGCAGGTAATCGTCATCGCCGGACGGCTCGTCCAGGGCCTTGCGCTCGGCGGTGAGGTCGGGCCGTCCACGGCCTACCTGCTTGAGGCAGCCCCTCAGAACCGGCGCGGATTTGTCACGAGCTGGCAGATCGCCAGCCAGGGCTGCGCCGCCCTGTTCGCCGGGATCGTGGCTACCGCCTTGGCGCTGTCCGTCGGCGACCAAGCGATGTCGGACTGGGGCTGGCGGCTGATGTTCCTGCTCGGCCTTGGCGTCGTTCCGATCGGCCTCGTGATCCGCAGCCACCTGCCTGAGACCGCAGGTGCCGAGGAGGATCCCGACGCCGCTGCCTCGACTATGGCGGTTATCGGCCGGCTCCTGCGCGAGCACGGCCGTCTGCTGGGCCTGACCTTCCTGGTCATCGCCGCCTCCACGGTCTCGAACGCGGTCGGCACCAACATGCCGGTCTTCGCCGGTGCGACCCTGGGCCTGAGCGAGACCGCCGCGACCGCGGTGCCGATCGCCCTCGGGCTCGCCTCGGTGGCGTTCCCGCTGCTCGGCGGCTGGCTCGCGGACCGGGTCGGGCGGCGGCCGGTGATGATCTGGCCGCGGGCGCTGATCTTGATCCTAGCGGTGCCGGCCTTCGCCTGGGTGGTGAAGGCGCCAAGCGCGGTCAGCGTCTACGCCGTGACGTTCCTGCTCTCGGCGCTGTCGTCGATCAACGCCGCCGCGGTGATCGTCGGCATTCCGGAGGCCCTGCCCCGGGCCGTGCGCAGCGCCGGCCTGTCGATCGTCTACGCGGTTGCCGTGTCGGTGTTCGGCGGCAGCACCAACTTCGTGGTGAACTGGCTGATCGCCACGACCGGGGATCGGCTCGCCCCCGCCTATTACCTCGCAGCCTTCAGCCTCATCGGGACGATCGCCGCTTTCTTCCTGCCGGAGACCCGTGGCCGCGATCTCGATTCGAACATCGAGGCCGGGGCGGCCTGACGGGGTTGCCGGACCCGGCGGCATGCTTTCAGAGCAGAGCGACCCGGACTCCATGCACCTGCGGCAGGCCGCCCGCGCAAGCGGTGTGTGATCCCGCACGGACGTCGCCGCGTGGGGCACGGCGCGTCACTGCGATGCTAGGTTGCAGGTTCGTCTGGGCCTAGACCGGCCCCATGCCGACGCCCGTTCAGACGAATCGCCCGCTGGTCCTCGCCGCGGTGATGGCGGCGATGTTCATGATCGCCATTGAGGCGACGATCGTTTCGACCGCGATGCCGCAAATCGCCGGCCAACTCGGCGATTTGCACCTCTATGCCTGGGTGTTCGCCTCGTTCCTGCTGACTCAGACCGCCACCACGGTGGTGTTCGGCAAACTGTCCGACCTCTACGGGCGGCGACCGGTCCTGCTGTTCGGCATCGCGGTGTTCCTGCTCGGCTCCCTGCTCTGCGGGCTCGCGTGGTCGATGCCGTCTCTGATCCTGTTCCGCCTGGTGCAGGGGATCGGGGCCGGGGCGATCCAACCGGTGAGCCTGACGGTGGTGGGCGATCTCTATTCGGCGCGGGAGCGCGGCCGGATCCAGGGTTACCTCGCCAGCGTATGGGGGATCTCCTCGGTGGCCGGCCCGTTGGTCGGTGGGCTGATCATCGGCCATTTGAGCTGGCCGTGGATCTTCTGGATCAACCTGCCGATCGGCATCATCGCGGCCGTCCTGTTCCTCCGGTACCTGCACGAGGGTGTGGAGCGCCGCAGCCGCCAGATCGACGTGATCGGCGCAGGCCTGTTCACGGCCGCCATTGCGGCGCTGATGATCGCGCTCACCGAGGCGGGGGATTCGGCCGCGGCGGCGCTCTGGCCGGGCATCGCCTTCGTGGTGGCCGCGATCCTGTTCGTGGTGCAGGAGCGGCGCGCCCCTGATCCGATGCTCGACATCCGCCTGTGGACGCAGCGCCCCATCGCCACCGCCAACGCCGCGACGCTCCTCTCCGGCATGACGGTGATTGGCCTCACGGCCTTCCTGCCGATGTACGTGCAGGGCGTGCTGCGGCAATCGCCGCTGATCGCCGGCCTGACCCTGACGCTGATGGTGCTGGGCTGGCCGATCGGCGCGACCACGGCGGCGCGCAGCTTCGTGCGCT
Organism: Methylobacterium phyllostachyos; assembly: GCF_900103445.1. Lineage (GTDB taxonomy): Bacteria > Pseudomonadota > Alphaproteobacteria > Rhizobiales > Beijerinckiaceae > Methylobacterium > Methylobacterium phyllostachyos. Next base: position 85,695 of record NZ_FNHS01000002.1, read on the forward strand.
TCGGCCTGCGCCCGATCCTGCTCGTCGGTGCGACCCTGCTCCCGCTGGGGGCGACCGCCTTCGTTGCCCTGGGGCCTTCGACCTCGCCCGCCGTGGCGGCCGTCGGCTCGATCGTGATGGGCCTCGGCATGGGCTTCCTGTCGACCGCCGCCATCGTGATCATTCAGGACAGCGTCGCCTGGGCCCAGCGCGGTGCGGCCACGGCCTCCAACATCTTCGCACGCAATCTCGGCTCGACCCTCGGCGCCACCGCGCTCGGCGCCGTTCTGAACTATCGGCTGGCTCATCCCTCGAGCGGGCCCACGGTCAGTTCGGATGAACTCCGGCGCCTGCTCGACGATTCCGCGAGTCTCGGCGCCGGCGGCGAGGCGATCCGGGCCGGGCTCCAGCACGCGCTTCACGGCACCTTTTGGACGGTGTTCGCGGTGGCCGTGCTGACCCTGCTCCTGTCGCTCCTCGTCCCGCCCGTGGCGATCTCGGAGGGGCCGCGCGAACTGGCGGTGGAGTAGGCGATGATTCGGGGGGCGCAGCCGCTGCGGCGAGCTGCGAGCGCGGTATGGAAGTGTCATACCGCTGCTGCGTGGGAGCCGGCCTGGCCGCGACCGAGAAGCGGAGGTTCAGCCTGCCTGCTGAGCGGGCCGCGTTCATCGATGCTCAAGTCAGAGCCGGGTCGTTCCCGGGCGCGAGCGAAGTGGCGCGGGCCGGGTTGCGCGCGCTCCAGGAGCGCGACGCCGCCGTGGGGCGCTGGCTCCGTGAGGAGGTGGTCGCGACCTATGACGCGATGAAGGCCCATCCCGAGCGCTCGATGTCGGCAGAGGGCAAGGCCGAGCCGAGGCGCCAGCGTCACGAAGCACGGATGCGGGATGGCGCCCGTCGCGGGTGACGATCTCGACTGGATCTACGGCACGCTCGCCGCGGTCACGACGCTCACGGTCCCGTCGGGCTACGCGCAAAGCCTCCGCGCATGCTGTCGGACGCTCGAAGACGGTGCCGAGCGTGGAAGGTTGCACGACGATCTTCGCCCGGGGCTACGGGCGATCGGTTTCGAGCGCCGTGTGACCATCGCCTTCACGGTCGAGGGAAAGCGTGTCGTGATCCTGCACATTTTCTATGGTGGGCGGGACGGGGCTGACGATTTCCGATGGTTGCCGTGCCGCCTCGGTATCGAGGAACCCCGACAACCGGTTTCCCCTTCCGCGCGTCATGCTTTAGCCTCTGGCCATGCCCCTCGTCCCGCCCCCACGCCCCGCCGCCGCACCCGCGGCGGACATCCCGCCGACCAGCGTGCTGACCGCCAACCAGCCGGAATGGACGGTGGGCGAACTCGCGGGCGCGCTGAAGCGCACCCTCGAGGATGCGTTCGGCCATGTGCGGCTGCGCGGCGAGATCTCCGGTTATCGCGGGCCGCACGGCTCGGGCCATGCCTACTTCTCCCTCAAGGACGGGCAGGCGCGGATCGATGCGGTCGTCTGGAAGGGCGTGTTCGGGCGGCTGCGCCAGCGGCCCCAGGAGGGGCTGGAGGTGATCGCCACCGGCCGCATCACCACCTTCGCTGGAAAATCCTCGTACCAGATTGTGGTCGAGAGCCTGGAGCCGGCCGGGCTTGGCGCTTGGATGGCCTTGCTCGAGGAGCGCAAGAAGCAGCTCGCTGCCGAGGGCCTGTTCGCCGCGGAGCACAAGCGGCCGATCCCCTACCTGCCCCGCGTCGTCGGCGTCGTCACGTCGCCCACCGGCGCGGTGATCCGCGACATTCTCCACCGGCTGGAGGATCGCTTTCCGCGCCCCGTCCTCGTCTGGCCCGTGCGCGTCCAGGGGGATGGTGCCGCCGAGGAGGTCGCGGCGGCGATCCGCGGCTTCAACGCCCTGAAGCCCGGTGGTCCGATCCCGCGTCCGGACGTGCTGATCGTCGCCCGCGGCGGCGGCTCGATCGAGGATCTCTGGGCCTTCAACGAGGAATGCGTGGTCCGCGCTGCCTTCGAGAGCACGATCCCGCTGATTTCGGCGGTGGGGCACGAGACCGACACGACCCTGATCGATTACGTCTCCGACCGGCGTGCGCCGACTCCGACGGGCGCCGCCGAGATGGCGGTGCCGGTCCGGGCCGATCTGATCGCCACGGTCGCGGATCTCTCCGCCCGGGCAATCGGCGCGGCCGGTCGTCGCATCGAGCGGGATCGGGCGGATCTGCGGGCGCTGGGGCGTGCTCTGCCCGGGGCCGACGCCCTGCTCTCGGCCAAGCGGCAGCGGCTCGACCTCGCCGATGCGCGACTCGCCCCCGCACTCGCCGCCGGTGCCAGCCGGCACCGGGCGCGGCTTCAGCTGCTCCTCGACCGGATGGCGCGGCGCTCCCCGGACGTCGCCCTCGCCAACGCTCGCGCGCGGCTGGCGCGGATCGATCACCGGCCGCTCCACGCCCTGCGCAACGACGTGCAGCGCAAGGGTGAGGCGCTGGTCCAGCTCGGTCGCCGCCTCGTCGTGGCCCGGGAGGCGAGCCTGGAGCGAGCCCGGGCGCTTCAGGCGCGGCGCACAGACCGTTTGCTCGCCCTCTCCGACCGCCTCGCCCAGGCCGGCGCCCGCAGCGTCGAGCGAAGGCGTGATCGTCTCGCTGGCTTGGCCGGGCTGCTCGGGTCGCTGAGCTACCACGCGGTGCTGGAGCGCGGTTACGTGCTCGTGCGCGATGCCGCTGGCCTACCGGTGCGCCGGGCCGGGGATGCGGCCGCCGCGGAGCGTCTGAGCCTGCAATTCTCGGACGGGACCATCGCGGCGGTGCCCGACGGCACCCCGAAGACCGCGGCACCACGCCGATCGGTTCGCCCGGCCGCGGACAAGGCGGCCGGGCGAACTGCGACGCGACAGGGCACCCTGTTCTGAGACATGTCCACGCGGTTCGACATCTGGGACGGAACCCCGTTCTCGGGTGCGAAGATCGCGCTGACATGGGGTGCCGCCATCATCGCCTATCGCCGCGACGATCGCCCGGACATTCCCTTCCCGGCCTGTTGGGATCTTCCTGGCGGCGGCCGGGAGGGCGCGGAATCCCCGGTCGAATGCGCCCTGCGCGAGACCGAGGAGGAGTTTGGGCTCGTCATCGATCCCGGGCGTATCGTCTGGCTCGGGCGATATCCCAGCTGGTCCGGCGGTGCCGCCCCCAGCTACTTCCTGGCCGCACCTGTGACCGCAGCCGAAACCGCGGGGATCCGCTTCGGAACCGAAGGCTCCGGCTGGATGCTGATGCCGGCCACGGACTTCGTCGCGCATCCGGAGGCCGTGCCGCATCTGCGCGATCGCCTGGAGGACTATCTGCGGGCGGCCGGCGCGTGGCCGGAGCGGCGGAGTCAGCCGTCGGACGGCTCCGGCCCGACGCGGTAATGATAGCGGTACAGTTCGCGCTCGAAACCGAGGCCACGGTAGAGCGCCCGGGCCGGCGTGTTCGCCGCCACGACCTGCAGGCAGGCGGCCCGCGCGCCCTGCGTCCGGCTCCAGCGCAGCAGCGCCCCCACGGCGCGCCGGGCGTGGCCGCGACCGCGCAGGGGCCCGGGGGTGGCGACCGACTCGATCACCAGCAACTCCCGGTCGAGGACGCCGAAGGCGATCGCGCCGATCCCACCCTCGATATGGGCGGTCGCGAAGGCCCGCGGCAGCATCAGGGCGGCGACCGTGTCGCGGAAGACTTGCGCGGCCGCGGCATCGGCTCGGTTGATCGCATCGCGCAGAGCCAACCAAGGGGCATCAGGCGCCGTTGAGATCTGGACCGACGGATCCGGCGCCGCCGTCAGATCATCGATGGGGCGGTACAGGGTGCAGGTCTCGTCGACGACCGTGTAGTCGTCCCGTCCGAGCAGGGGCTCCATCTGCGACGCGATGGCCGGGATCCGGAAGATCGGGCGTTGCCCGAGGCGCGCGTAGACCGCGCGGGCTGCCGTGATCGCCGGTTCCGGGGGCCCGCTCCCCCGCATCGGATTGACCGAGTTCTGCCGCTTCGACACGCCGCCCGCGGCGCGCAGCAGATAGCCGTCCAACAGGATCTGGCGCGGGCTCGGCCAAGCGTTGAGGCACGCCTCCTCCACCTGCCAGGCGAGATCGGGTTCCGCAACCATCACAGCCTCCGGCTTGGGTGATCGCACGGGACTGCGATCGGGCCAACGGCTCCGTCTACAGGTCTTTTCGGAAGATCTCGGCCATGCGGCGTCGCGTACGCTTGAAGCGTATTCGGCCCGCGCGATGTCCCCGCCATGTCCGAACCTGAAATCCTGTTCTGCCTGCACTTTCTCGGCGGAAGTGCCCGTAGCTGGGCACCACTTGCCCAGGCGCTTGACGGCGCGTTGACTTGCGAACCCATAGACTTGCCGGGTTTCGGGCAGGAAGCGGGCAGGACGGAATTCTCCGTCGATGCGATGGCCGACCACGTGGCGGAGGCGATCCGTGCGCATGCGCCCGCCGCCTTCGCGATCGCGGGCCACAGCATGGGCGCCAAGGTCGCGCTGGCGCTCGCCCGCCGCGCCGAGGACGGTGCCCCCGGTCTTCAAGGGCTCACGGGTCTGATCCTGGTTTCCGGCTCGCCGCCGAGCCCCGAGCCGATCCCGGAGGAGCGTCGGTCGACGATGCGCGCCTGGATCGACGCGGATACCGAGACGCGCCAGCGGGAGGCGCGGAGCTTCGTGCGAGCGAATGTCGGGAGCGATCTCGATGCCGACACCGAGGACAAGGCGGTGGACGACGTGCTGCGGGCCTCGCCCGAGGCCTGGAAGGCTTGGCTCTCCAGCGGCGCGAACGAGGATTGGTGCCGCCGGGTCGGCGTCCTGCGTACGCCGGCGCTGATCCTGGCCGGATCGGAGGATGCCGATCTCGGCCCCGACGCGCAGTGCGCCCTGATGGCCCCACATTTCGCAGACCAGCGCCTCATCACCCTCGACGGCGTTGGCCATCTTCTGCCGCTGGAGCGCCCGGAAACGCTGGCGACCCTGGTGCTCGACGCGATCCATGTGCGGCCGCACCAACCGGAGATGGCGCCGCCTCACGTGCCGCCCGCTTACGCGGCGCTGATCGCATCCGATCGCGTCAACAGCCGCCTGCGCGGGGCCCTCGATACGCGCGCCGAGCCGCCCGATCCTGCCTACAACCCGCAAGCCCTCGACCCCGTGGAACTCGGAATCCTGCGGGCCGTGCTCGCCCGGGTCCTGCCGATGCCCGGCCTCGACCTCGCCGCCCGGATCGACCGGCGCCTCGCCGCTGGCGCGGGCGACGGCTGGCGCTTCTCCGCCCTGCCGCCCGATCCGGACGCCTATCGAGCGGCCCTGCGCACTTTGGACGCCGCCGCCCGTGCCGCCCATGGCCGCCCCTTCGTGGTCCTCGATGGTACCGATCAGGACGCCCTGCTCACCCTCTGCGAACGGGCCGAACTGACGGTCCTCGGGTTGCTCGGCGGCCGGCTCGATGCCGACCGGATGCGGTTCTGGTTCGAGGATCTGCGCTCCGATGCGGTCCGGCTCTGGCTTGGCCATCCGGCCGCGCTGGCCCGGATCGGTTTCTCGGGGATCGGCGTCGGCGGCGACCGGCCGGGGGAGATCGCCCGGGACCTGCCGGGCTTCCGCGAAACCGGACTCGACGCGCCGGAGCCCTGGGAGCCCAAGCCACAGACGATCATGCCGCAGCAGATGGAGGACGGACGATGAACCTCGCGGGGATGCGGAGCTACCGCGAGGACGATGTCGTCGATGCGGTGATCGTCGGTACCGGGGCGGGCGGCGCCCCGCTCCTGGCGCGCCTCGCCGCGGCCGGCCTGAAGGTCGTGGCGCTGGAAGCCGGACCGAACTTCACGCCGGAACGCTTCGCCTTCGACGAAACGCTGGCCGACGAGATCTACTGGACCGGAGAGCGCCTGAGCGGCGGCTCGACGCCGGAGGCCTTCGGGGGCAATAACAGCGGCACCGGCGTCGGCGGCTCGACGCTGCACTGGGGTGCCTTCGTCCCCCGTGCCGATGCCCGGGACCTTCAGCTCCACACGGAGTCCGGCGAGGGTGTCGACTGGCCGCTCGGCTACGACGAACTGGTGCCGTACTACGAGCGGGTCGAGCGGTTCATCGGTGTCTCGGGGGCGCAGGACTATCCCTGGGATCGGGACCGGCGCTATCCCCTGCCCCCGGTGCCCCGCAACGGTCCGGCGCAGATCATGGCGCAGGCCTGCGAGGCGCGCGGCATCCGCTGGGCGGATGCGCCCGCCGCCGTCGTCTCGCGGGACTTCCAGTCCGAGGACGGCCCCCTGCGGGAGGCCTGCATCAATTGCGGCTACTGCCACCAGGGCTGCCGCAACGGCGCCAAGACCAGCATGGATGTGACCTACCTGCCGCTGGCGCTGGCCCGCGGCGCGGAGATCCGGGCGGAGGCCTTCGTGCACCGCCTGGAGCGCGGCGCCGACGGGCGGGTGAACGCGGTGGTCTACCGGCAGGATGGCCAGGACAAGCGCCAGCGCTGCGCGGCGGTCTTCCTCTGCGCCGGCGCCGTCGAGACGCCGCGGCTGCTGCTGCATCTCGGGATGGCCAATTCCAGCGATCAGGTCGGCCGCAACTATATGGGCCACGTGGCGACCCAGGTCTGGGGCACGTTCCCGCACGAAGTCCGGATGAATCGCGGCTATCCCTCGTCGCTCATCACCGAGGATTTCATCCGCCCAGGGGCCGATTTCGCTGGGGGCTACCTGATCCAGAGCCTGGGCGTGGTGCCGGTAACCTTCGGAAATGCCGTAGCGCGCGGACGCGGCCTGTGGGGCAAGCCGCTCCTCAACTACCTCGACCGCTACAACCATCTCGCCGGCATCGGCATCAACGGCGAGACCCTGCCCTGCGACGCCAACGTGCTGACGCTCTCCGACGAGACCGACGCGAACGGCGTGCGGAAAGCCCATGTCAACTTCGGCTACAGCACCAACGAGAACCGCCTCAACGCCCACGCCACGCAGGTGATGCGCGGGTTGTGGGAAGAGGCCGGCGCCGAGGACATCTGGGTTCTGGAGCGCGTCGCCCACACGCTCGGCACCTGCCGGATGGGGCGCGACGGGTCGAGTGCCGTTGTCGACCCCTATGGACGAAGCTTCGACATCGACAACCTGTGGATCTGCGACGGCTCGACGTTCCCGAGTTCGCTGGCCGCCAATCCGGCCCTCACCATCATGGCGCTGAGCCTGCGGACTGCGGAAGCGTTCCTGGCCGGTCGGCCCTGAGAACGCTTCAGGACACCGCGGCGCGCAGCTCCGCCAGCCCGCGCCGCTGGTGACCCTGCGCGTCGAAATTCCCGGGATCGAGCCACGCCGCGAAGCCGGCGCGGACCTTGGGCCATTCCGTGTCGGTAATGGAAAACCACGCGGTGTCACGGGAGCGGCCCTTCACCACGACGGCGTTGCGAAAGAGGCCCTCGGCGGTGAAACCCAGTCGCAAAGCCGCCGCCCGGGACGGCGCGTTGAGGCTGTCGCATTTCCACTCGTAGCGGCGGTAGCCCAGCTCGTCGAACGCGCGGGACATCATCAGCGCCATGGCTTCCGTGGACGCAGGCGTCCGTTGCAGGCCGGGTCCGAAATTGAGGTGGCCGACCTCGATCACACCATTGGCTGGATCGATCCGTAGATACGCCGCTAGTCCCAGTGGCGCGTCGCTTCCGCGGTCGAGGATCGTGTGGAACAGCGGATCCTCGCTCGCCGCCCGGGCTTCGAGCCGGTCCCGGAATTCCGCCGCGCTCTCGGGCATCTCGTCGGGGAGATAGGTCCAGCCGCGTGGGTCGGGCGCGGCGCTGTAGGCCGCGAACAGGCCAGCGGCGTGTGCCGCGGCATCCAGCGGCACCAGCCGGCAGGTCCGGCCCTCCATGGCGGATCTCGGTGGTCGGGGGCGTGGTCGCCAACCCGGCAAGTCCGGGCCGATGGGTTGGCCGTAGGCGTTGACGCGCGTGCTCATGATCCGCTCCGTTCGGCGACTAGCTTGGCGAGGTCGGCTTCGCCCGCCGCCTGAAGCCCCGCGATGACGCCCGTCCGGTCGGCCGCGGACCGGTTCTGGCTCATCTTCCATTTGCCTTCGAGATGCGTGATCGCGATCTCCACGCCGATCAGCGCCTGCACCTGCGCGGCGACGAACGACTCCGGTGCGTCCGATACGGCCCAAGGCTCGGCCCGCGGCGCCTCGCGCAGGGCGGTCAGATCCGCGATCTGCCGCCGCAGCCACGCCGGATCCTCGATGACCCGCGGCCGGCCCCTCACCTGGACGATCGCGTAGTTCCAAGTCGGCACCACGCGGCCGTGCTCGCGCTTGCTCGCGTACCAGCTCGGGCTGACATAGCCCTCCGGCCCCTGGAACACGACAAGGCCCTCCCCCACGACGGCCAGATCCTGAGCCTGCGGGTTTGCCCGAGCGAGATGGGCCCGCAGCATCCCGTATCCCCCGTTCACATCGAGAAGAAACGGGATCGGGTTGGCGATCAGGCCCCCCGGCCCGGCCGTGACCAGCAGGCCGAGCGGGTGCGCGCGGATCAGCGCGTGCTGCGCGTCGCGGGACTCCTCCCTGAAGTGCGGTGGCTGATACACGAGGCCTGTCCTGTCCGGGACGTTGCGACAGCCATGCTTGACGCCATGCTGGACCAGACAAAAGGTCCAGTTTCGAGAAATCGACTGGACCGCTTTGCGCCATGGCTCGGGGCCCGCTGCCGCTACCTGTCAGCCTCGATCCGGCTGCATCGCTGCCGCTGCACGTGCAACTGCGCGAGGGATTGCGTGCGGCGATCCTCGAGCGCCGCTTGCCGCGTGGTGCGCGGCTGCCGGCGTCGCGTGAGCTTGCGGCCGATCTCGGCTGTGCCCGCGGCACGGTCGTGCTCGCCCTGGAGCAACTCACCGCCGAAGGCTATCTGACAGCACGGCCGGGCGCGGCGACCCGGGTGGCCGCCAGCCTGCCGGACGATGCGGTCCCGTCCTTCAGCCAGCCTCGAGAGCCCATATCCGCATCGGCGCCGCGGCTGTCGCGGCGGGGCGCCCGGCTCGCGGCGGCACCGCACCGTCGCTATCTGGCGGGATCGGCTGCACCCGACGCGTTCGCGCTGGGGCGGCCGGCCCTCGACGCGTTTCCCTATGCGGTCTGGGCGCGCCTGCTCCAGGCCGAGTGGCGCCGGGGGCCGGCAGGACAACCGGATCCCCGCGGCGCGCCGGAACTGCGACGCGCGATCTCCGCCTATCTCGCCCAGGCGCGCGGCGTCGCCTGCGAAGCCGACGACGTCATCGTCACCGCGGGCATCCGTCAAAGCCTGCGGCTCCTCGCGGAACTGTTGCTCGATCCCGGGGAGACGGCCCTGGTCGAGGAGCCGGGTTTTCCCGGGATCGCGCAGGCTCTGGCGAGCGCAGGGCTCCGGACGGTTCCCATCCCGATCGGTCCGGGTGGGCTCTCGGTCATTCAGGCTGAGGCCTCGATGCCGGGCGCCCGCCTCGCCGTGGTGACGCCGGCCCATCACTATCCGCTCGGCCACACCATGAGCCTTGAGCGTCGCCTCGATCTCCTGGCCTGGGCGGATGCGGCCGGCGGCTGGATCGTCGAGGACGATTACGACGGCGCCTACCGGTATGCCGGGCGTCCGCTTGCGCCGCTGCGTGCCCTCGATCGTGCCGGCCGGGTCATCTACGTCGGCAGCTTCTCCAAGCTCCTGTTGCCGGCCCTCGGCCTCAGCTACCTCGTCCTACCGCGCGGGCTCGTGACGCCGGTCAACCAAGCGCTTGCCGAAATCGGCCCCGTGCCGCCCGGGATCGGGCAATGGGCGCTCGCGCGGTTCATCGAGGATGGCCACCTCGCCAGCCACCTGCGTCGGACCCGGCGCCTCTACGGCCTGCGTCAGGAGTGTCTGGTGGAGGCCGCTGCGCGCTTCGCCAAGAGCATCATCGCGGTTGCGCCGATGGAGGGTGGCATGCACCTCATCGCCAGACCCGGGCCCGCCTGGGCGTCGGGCCTTACCGATCGCGATGCCGCCGCCGCGCTCGGCGCAGCCGGCATCTCCGCGGTGGCGCTGTCGACCTATCACGCGGGCGCACCGCAGCCCGGGTTGCTGCTCGGTTACGCTGCGGTACCGGAGCGCGCGATCGAGCCGGCGGTCCGGCGCATGGCGGAGGTGCTGCGGGCGGCGTCCGGACCGTCGTAGATTGACCGGGGCTGTGTCAGCCGGCTCAGATCGGGTGCTCAGGGCACGACGACGCCCGTCTCGGCGAAATGGGCCAAGCGCGCGATGAGGGGCGCGACCATCATGCGGTCGAGCTGCCGCAGCAAACCCCCGCGCGCGTGGGCGACGTTCGCCTCGGCCTGCTCGCGCGCCCGGTTCTGCCAGCCAGTGCGGTCGCCCTTGCACGCAGACCAAGCCCGCTCGATCGCGCTGAACACCTGCGGCAGACGCACGATCGGGTCCGTGATCAGATCGTAAGGGTGGTCGATCAAGCCATCGAAGGTATGGAAGCCCAACTCGGACAGCCGTGCGACAGCGCGCGGCGCGCCAACGACCACGAAGGGCAGTCCGGTCGCAGCAGCCTTCAGCGACTTCTCGGTGATCCGCTCGACGCCGGGTTCGAAGAAGTCAGTCTCGGAGATCACGGTGAAGTCGCATTCTCCATAAGCTTGGGTGTCGAGGGTCATGACCATGTCGGTCCCCTGATCGGGGTCGATCCGCCGGGCCCGGCGCGGGATCCAGTCGCCGACATCGGCCAGAAGCGGCGCGAAGGCCGCCTCGATCTCGGGCGGGGCGTGGAAGACATCGATTCCACCCGCCTTCGGGTTGTCCGCTCCGATGCCGTGGAAGGAGATCACGCCGTCACGGTCCAAGCCGCTGAGCTGGAACCAGCGGTAGAGGAGGACCCTGTGCCAGCGCAGGGCCGCGTTCTGGCACAAGAAGCGGGCCGGCCGGGTCGCCTGGGTGAACGGCGCGTAGCCGGCGCGGTCGAGGGCGTGCTGCGGGAAGAGCCGTGGACCTGCCTCCGCATCCAGCCACAGGGCCACTTGCAGCGGGAAGAACTCAAACGTCCAGAACCGTAGGCCCGCGCCGTAGAGCCGCTCGTAATCGAGCCGCAGGATCTTGTTCTGGGAAACGAGGATGACGCGGTCGCGTGGGATGCCGAGCGTGTGGAGGTTGCGGTGGAGCGCCTCGAAGGTCGGCGCGTGCAGGCCCGGGCCCTCGTTCGCCAAATCGAGGAGCAGCGCAGCTCGCCCGGCACGCAGGTTCTCGACGTCGCCTGGTTGCAGCAGGTCGAGGCGTCCGTTCGCCTCCGGGAAGCCGAGGCGAACGAAGTCGAGCACCGGCAGGCAGAGGACGTGGTTCGCCGTACCCGGATCAGCCGTGACAGTGACCGGCTTGCCCATCCAGCCGAGCGCGGCCGGCAGGAAGTGGCCGGCCTCGCCCCGGGGGACGAGCAGGATCTCGGAAGATGGTTGACTCATCGTGGTGCCCGGACGGCCCACGACCGGACCGTACTGGCCGGATAACGAGTTCGTGAGCGGGCGTCGAGGTCAGGCCAGGACCGGCTCCGCAGCGCGGATCGGCGTCGGGTCGGCCCGGTAGGCGGCCGAGGCCTCCTCGGTCCGCCAGCAGGCGACGCGGTGGCCGGGGGCGATCTCGGCGACCGGGGGCATCTCCCGGCGGCAGCGCTCTTCCGCCAGGAAGCAGCGCGGCGCGAACGGGCAGCCCGGCGGCCGGTTGGCGAGGTCCGGCGGGCTGCCCGGGATGGTCTGAAGCCGGGAGCCCTTGGCGAGCGCGCCTTCCGCCCGGCTGCGCAGCAGACCGATCGTGTAGGGGTGGTGCGGGTTCAGCACGACCTGATGCGCGGTGCCGGTCTCGACGATCTTGCCCGCGTACATCACGGCGATCCGGTCAGCGACCTCGACCGCCGCGCCGAGATCGTGCGTGACGATGACGATCGACAGGCCGAGATCCCGCTGCAGCTCGCGCAGCAGCAGAAGCACCTGGATCTGCACCGTGGCGTCGAGCGCCGTGGTCGGCTCGTCGGCGAGCAGCACCTGCGGCCGGCAGGCGAGCGCCAGGGCGATCATGGCCCGCTGGCGCATGCCGCCCGACATCTCGTGCGGGTAGTTGTCGAGGCGCCGCTCCGGGCTCGGGATCCGCACCCGCTCGAACAGGGCGAGCGCCCGCTTGCGCGCCTCGTCCTTGGAGATCTTCTCGTGTCGCCTGATCGCCTCGGTGATCTGCTGACCAACCGTGTAGACCGGATCGAAGGCGAGCAGCGGCTCCTGGAAGATCATCGAGACGTCGCCGCCGCGGAAATCGGCGAGCTGGCGCTTGGTCAGGGCCTGCACGTCCCGGCCGGCGGCTCGGATCGTGCCGTCGATCCGGCTGCGTCCTTCCGGGAACAGGCGCAAGATCGCCCGCAGGGTCACGCTCTTGCCGGAGCCGGATTCGCCGATGAGCGCCAGCGCCTGACCGCGCTCCAGAGTGAGGTCAACGCCGTCGACGACCTGCACCTTGCCGAAGGCGACGCGCAGGTCCTTGAGGGTGACGGCGGGTTCGACCGAAGGGGTGGGATTTGAAGTGCTCATGCCGCGAGCGCCCGATCCGGCGCAGCCGAATGGCCGGAGCCGGGCTGCCGGGCGAGGCAGGCGACCCGGTGCAGCGGCCGGATCGCGTCGAGCGGCGGCTCCTTCTCGGCGCAGACACCCTCCGCGAGGGCGCAGCGCGGGTGGAAGCGGCAGCCGGAGGGCGGGTCGATCGGGTTCGGCGGATCGCCCTGCAGCAGCGCGGCCTGCGTGCGGTTGTCGGGATCGAGCGAGGGCATCGAGGCGAGCAGCGCCTCGGTGTAGGGGTGCGCCGGCGCGTCGAGCACCGTGTCGGACGGACCGATCTCGGCGACCCGGCCGAGATACATCACCATCACCCGATCGGAGATGAAGCGCACGACGTTCAGGTCGTGGCTGATGAAGATGTAGGTCAGGCCGAACTCGGCCTTGAGGTCGAGGAGCAGGTTCAGCACCTGCGCCTCCACCGACTTGTCCAGCGCCGAGACCGCCTCGTCGAGGAGCACCAGCCGCGGCTCAAGAGCCAGCGAGCGGGCGATGTTGACCCGCTGGCGCTGGCCGCCGGAGATCTCGTGCGGATAGCGGCCGGCGAAGCGCTTCGGCTCCAGGCCGACCCGGGCGAGGAGTGCCCGGGCGCGCTCCACCGCCTCCCGGCCCGGCACGCCGTTCACCTTCGGGCCAAAGGCGATCGACTGCTCCACCGTCATGCGCGGGTTGAGCGAGGCGTAGCTGTCCTGGAACACCATCTGCACCTGGCGGCGGTAGGACCGCCACGGCATGGCGCGCTCGCCGATTGCCTGGCCGTCGTACAGCATGGCGCCGGAGTCGCGCTCGATCAGGCCCATCAGCAGCTTGGCGGTGGTGGACTTGCCGCAGCCGGACTCGCCGACGATGCCCAGCGTCTCGCCCTTCAGGACATCGAAATCGACGCCGTCGACGGCGCGGACCACCTGTTTCTTGCCCCCGGCCTTGCGGACCGGGAAGTGCTTGGTCAGCCCCGAGACCGACAGGAGCGGCTGGGCCGGTCCGCCGCGGTCGCGGGCGAACGGATCGGGGGCGTCCGGGATGACGCTCACTGGCGAATCTCCATGGCGGCGCGCAGGCCGTCCGAGAACAGGTTGAAGGCGATCGAGACGAGGAAGATGCACACGCCCGGCAGGGCGGCGACGACCGGGTTCACGTAGATCGCCGTGCGCAGGGTGTTGAGCATCAGGCCCCATTCGGGCTCCGGCGGGCGCACGCCGAGGCCGAGGAACGACAGGCCCGAGGCTAGGATCATCGAGACCGAGATCAGGCTGGTCGAATAGACGAAGATCGGCCCGACGACGTTGCCGAGCACCTGCACGCGCATAATCGTCAGGGCTGAGGCGCCCGACAGCTTGGCAGCGTCGATGTAGTCGCGGCGGCGGATGCCCGTGGTGACGCTCTCGGCCACCCGGGCGATCTGGGGCACGAACACGCAGGTCAGCGACACGATCGAGTTGAAGATGCCCGCACCCAGGGCGCCGGAGAGAGCGATCGCCAGCAGCACGGAGGGAAAGGCGAAAAACACGTCGATCGTGCGCATCAGGATCGTGTTGGTCCAGCCGCCGACATAGCCGGCCAGGATCCCGATTCCGGAGCCGATCACGAAGGCGATCAGCACCGGGGTGACGCCGATGAACAGCGACAGGCGCGAGCCCAGCATCAGCCGGCTGATCATGTCGCGGCCGAGCTCGTCTGAGCCCAGCCAGTAGGTGGCGTCGCCGACATGCTTGAGGCGGCGCAGCATGGAGCCCTTGTAGGGGTCCATCGGGGTGATCCAGGGCGACAGGAGCGCGATGAGCACCACCAGCAGGATCACGGCGCCGGCGCCCATGGCGACGGGATCGCGCACCAGCCGGTGGCCGACATGGCCCCAGAAGCCCCGCGACGGGACGAAGGCGGCCTCGGGCCCGTGGGCAGCATCCTCGGCGGCCAGCACGCCGCCGTCGAGGGCGATGGAGGCCGCGGTGACGGGAGCAGTCATGATCGGGCTCCGGCTCAGGCGCGCTCGATGCGCGGGTCGAGGGCGGTCTGCATCACGTCCACCAGGAGGTTGAGGAGCACGAAGAACATCGCCAGCACGAGGATCGAGCCCTGGAGCAGGGGCAGGTCGCGCTGGAAGATCGCTGCGTTGAGCAGGAAGCCGGTGCCCGGCCACGCGAACACGGTCTCGACCAGGATCGAGCCGCCGAGCAGGTAGCCGAGCTGCAGGCCCATGATGGCCAGCGCGGTCGGGGCGGCGTTGCGTACGACATGCCTGAACACGCCGCGCTCATCCATGCCCTTGGCGCGCAGCGCCTCGACGAAATCCTGGGACAGGATGTCGGCGACGAGCGCCCGGACCGTGCGGGCGATGATGCCCATCGGGATCACCGACATCGTGACCGCCGGCAGGATCATATAGCGCAGGTGGTCGAAGTCCGGACGCCAGTTGCCGGAGCCGTCGGGCCCGGCGCCGGTGGGCGGCAGCCAGCCGAGTGTGGCCGAGAACACGATCACCAGCACCATGCCGAGCCAATAATGGGGCACGCTCACGCCGAAGACTGAAAGCGCGGACGCGGCCCGGTCGGCGAGCGAGTTGCGGTGATAGCCCGCCACGAAGCCGAACAGCGTGCCGAAGGTGAAGCCGATCACGGTCGCCACGGAGGCGAGGATCAGGGAGTTCACCACCGCCCGGCTGACCTCACCCAGCACCGGCCGTCCGGTGGCGATCGAGGTGCCGAGGTCGCCATGCAGCACGTGCCAGAGCCAGATCAGGTACTGGACCGGCAGTGGCTTATCGAAGCCGTAGGCCGCGCGCATCTCGTCGATCATGGACTGCGTCGCGTCGACCGGCAGGATCGCGCTCAGCGGATCGCCCGGCGCGAGGTGGACGAGGAGGAAACAGACCACGCTGACCCCGAACGCCACGGGGGTCGCGTAGAGCAGGCGCTTGAGGGTGTAGAGGAGCATCACTTGCCTTTTGGCCGATGGATCTATCGTCGCCGCTGAACCTCCCTCCCCCCTCTGCGGGGGAGGGTGGCCCCCGAAGGGGGTCGGGAGAGGGGAGCGACGGTGTAGGAGAGGACGCGACGGGCGCTCCATCCTGCATCGTCGCGCTGCCCCTCTCCCGCCCCGCATGCGTGGGGCACCCTCCCCCGCAGAGGGGGGGAGGGTTAGCGTGGCGGCGCTACCGCGCCGCCGTCGCGATGGTGATCTTCGAAAAGTCCTGGAACCAGTTCTGCGCCTGGACGAAGCCCTTCACCTTTGGGCTCATCGCCCGCGGATTCACGTCGTGCGTGATCATGACGAACAGCGCATCATCGACGTACTTCTCGTGGATCTTCTGCAGCACCTTCGTCTGCTCGGCCTTGTCGAAGGTGTTGCGGACCTGATCGAACAGCTTGTCCATCGCGGGATCGCAGTAATAACCCCAGTTCGTGCCGTTCGGCGGGGCGAGGTTGCACTGCAGGTGGCGGATGAAGCCGGTGAACGGATCCTGGATGAAGTACGAGTAGTTGATCGCCGAGACGCCGCGGGAGATGTCGGCCTTGGCGCCGGCCCGCCAGATGTTGATCAGCGTGTTCCACTCGACCACCTCGTAGTCGACCTGGATGCCGACCTCGGCAAGGTTCTGCTGGATGAATTCGTTCATCGGCAGCGGCTGCATCTGGCCCGAGCCCGAGGCCGAGATCGCGACCTTCAGCTTCAGGGGCTTGGCCGGGCTGTAGCCGGCCTCCGCGAGCAGCTTCTTGGCGGCCTCCGGATCGTACTTGATGTCGAAGGTCGGATGGCCGAACCACTGGTGGCCGGGCGGCATGAAGCCCTTGGCGGGGATGGCGAGGCCGCCGAGCAGCTCCTTCAGGCCCTCGCGGTCGATGGCGAGGTTGGCCGCCTTACGCACGCGGATGTCGTTCCAGGGCGAGCCCTCGACCCGCGACAGGTGCCACGTCCAGTTATGCGGATAGGCGTTGGTGACGATGGTGAAGCCGGCGCTCTTGAGCGATTCCACCGCGTCGGGCGCGGGCGCCTCGATCCAGTCCACCTGACCGGAGCGCAGGGCGGCGGTCCGGGCATTGGCCTCGGGCAGCGGGATCAGCACCAGCTTGTCGAGCTTCGGCACCCGATCCTTGTCCCAGTACTCCTTGAACGGCACCATCTCGGCGCGCTCGCGGGGGGCGAACAGGGTCAGCTTCCAGGGGCCGGTCCCAGAGGGCTGCTTGGCGAAGGCGTCCCAGGACTTGCCCAGCTTCTCCCACTGGGCGGGCGACGACATCATGATCCAGGCGATCTGGTAGGGCAGCGTCGCGTCGGGGGCTTTGGTGGTGATCTCGACGGTCATCGGATCGACGACGCGATAGGTTGCCACCGCCGGGATGCGGGTCTTGCCCTGCGCCGACTGGCGCGGGTCGTATTGCGGCGCGTCGCTCTTCAGGAGCTTGTCGAGGTTCCAGACCACCGCGTCGGCGTTGAAGTCCGAGCCGTCGTGGAATTTCACGCCGGGCCGGAGCTTGAAGGTCCACTTGGTCTTGTCGCTCGGATCGACGGTCCAGCTGGTGGCGAGCCCCGGCACGAGGTCGGAGGCCAGTTCCGCGCTCGACAGGTCCCAATTGATGAGCCCGTCATAGACCGTGTAGCCGAGGAAGCGCATGCCCTCGCCGCCATTGTCGGTCTGGCCAGTGGTCAGCGGGATGTCGGAGGCGGTCATGCCGATCCGGAGCGTCCCCTGCGCGAGGGCGGCAGAGCTCGCCGAAAGCGCCAGGGCGCCGGCCAGCGCCGCACGGGCGCCGAATTTTCTCAAACGGGACAGCATCTTGGATCGGGTACTCGCGTGGGTCCGGGCCAATCGGGCTCGGCATACGCTCGACCGTATGCAAGCCGGCGGCCAGTCGGCCCGCGCAGCTATCCAGCGTCGATCAGGCTCACATGCGCGGCCACCACCCGCCAGCCTTCGGGGAAGCGCACCCAGGTCTGACTCTGGCGGCCGATCTTCCCAGGGGCAGAGGCGCGGGTGAACAGTGTCATCGCGGTGGCGTAGTCGCGCCCGTAGGTGGTAATCTGCGTCTGAGCGAGGGTGCGCTCCAGGCCGACCGGCGAGCGGGCGCGGCGAAAGGCGCGGATGGCGTCCATGCCGTAGAGGTTCTCGCCGATGCCATACCGGATGGTCAGCGGGTCGTCCCGGAACAGGGCCTCCAGGGTCGGCACGTCGTTGGTGGTGAGCGCCGTCTCGTAGGCCCGGAACGCGGCCTCGACTTCGGCCTTCACTGCGGGATCGTCGATCACCATCAGGTCAGCTCCGCGATGGGTGCCGCGCAGACGCCCGTTTGTTCGAGGTGGCGGGCCACGCGCAGCGCCAGATCCTCCCGCCACGGCGCGGCGATCACCTGAACGCCGAGTGGCAGCCCGTCGTCGAGCCAGACCGGCACGGCGACCACCGGCAGGCCGATGAACGAGATCGGCTGCGTGAAGACGCCAACATTGGCGCGCACCGGCAGGCTCACGCCGTCGAGGACGAAATGGGTCTGCCCACGCTTCGGCGCTCGGCACGGTGTGGCGGGTGCCAGGATCACGTCGACGCCGCCGAATAGGTCGAGCACCGCGTTCCGGTACCAGCGCCGGAAGCGCTGCGCCCGCTCGACGAAGGGCGCCGGGATCATCGCGCCGGCGATCAGCCGGTCCCGCACCGCCGGGTCGAAATCCCCGGGCCGGGTGCGCAGACGGTCGAGGTGGAGCGTCGCGCCCTCGGCGGCTGTGATCAGGTAGGCCGCCGCCCGGGCGCGGTGCGCCTCCGGCAACGCGACGGTGCGTTCGGCACCCAGTGCCTCCGCGACGCGCGCCACCGCCGCGAAGGCCTCCGGATCGCCGCCCCGGGCGAAGTAGCCGCCCGCCACCGCGATCCGCAGGCCGCCGATGCCGGAGTCCAAGAGCGGCATGACTGGCTCGGGCGCTCGGGTCGTCGCCACCGGGTCGTCCGGATCGGGGCCCTGCATGGCGTCGTACGCCAGAGCGAGGTCGGCGGCGCTGCGCGCCATCGGCCCGAGGTGATCGAGGCTGCCGACAAAAGGGAAGCTTCCGGCGCGGCTGAGGCGCCCATAGGTCGGCTTCAGCCCAAAGCATCCGCAGAAGGCCGCGGGCACCCGGATCGAGCCGTTCGTGTCCGAGCCCAAGGTCAGCGGCACCATCCCGGCGGCGAGGGCCGCGCCGGAACCGCCGGACGAGCCGCCGGTCATGTGATCCAGGGCGTGCGGATTTCGGGCGTCCCCGTCGTGGACGTTCTCGCCCGTGAAGTCATAGGCGTATTCGCCCATGTTGAGTGCGCCGACCAGGATTGCCCCGGCTGCTTCGAGGCGGCGCACCAGGCTGCCGTCACGCTGGGCCGCAGGACGCTCGCGGTTGATCTTCGAGCCCGCCCGCGTGGGAAGCCCCGCGATATCGATCAGGTTCTTGGCCGCGAAGGGAACACCGGCGAGCGGGCCGGCGGTGGCACCGCCGCTCAAAGCAGCATCGAGGGCATCGGCCCTGTCGAAGGCGCGGGCCGCCAGGACCTCGGTGAAGGCGTTGACGCGGGGGTCAGACCGCTCGATCCGCCCAAGAACGTCCGCCACGACATCCCGCGCCTTGCGACGCCGGCCTGCAACGGCTGCAGCGATCGCGGCTGCCGAGGTCGGGATCGGTCCGCTCACGCTTCGAACCTCGGCGCGGCTTCGCTCTCATCCGGCAACGGGAAACTCGTTATCAGGGCGGCCGCTGCGGCGAGAACGCGGAGATTCGCGCAGATCGACGCGGTCCAGGCGTCATCGATCTCAAGGCCGAGCAGCGGACGCGCCGCAGCCACGTACGCTTCTGGCGCGAATGATTGTTCAGCTTCCTGCATCGGTCTTCCCGTGTCGGCGCGTCGAAGAGCGCGACGCCATCCTAGCAGGGTATGTGCCGGGCGATCGCACAACCAGTGAATGACGAATGTGCCTATTTATTAGGCAATTTTGGATCGCGCGAACCGGCGGCGTGTGCATCAGGATTGTGCTGTGCGTTTCAGCAACGGGCATTCCGCCTCGGCATATCGAGTCTCGACCACGGGCCGGTTTACCCCGTGCCGCTCCATTCGACGGGACGCCCCAACGCAGGTGGCAATGTGGATCTTGCAGACCAGGGGTGCCGGTTGTGAAGACCGAGGCATGCAAAGGTCTGCCGCACGGTGGACGGCATAGAGACTTGGAATGGATTGACGTCTTGGGTCGCGCGGACCTGAACTTGGGCGAGCCATGCCGCCTTGCCGCGACGCTTGTCGGCGCCTCCCGCACGACCTATCTTCCGTGTAGCGGGCTCTGCATCGTGGCATGACGCCGACGCGATGCGTGGCCTACGCTTTGATGTTTTCCTGCATCGCCCTGCGAAACTCTTATCGAGACGATGTGGATTGTCGCCCTACCGACCGGCAGCGCGCAACACCGCGATTGCATCGCGGATAGGGCTCTGGTTAAGGGCTTGTCGTTTTCAAACCTTGGTTCGACCCGAACGCTGCAGCGCAAGCTCAGGGCTCGGGTCGAACCATCGGCGGCGCCGATGGATCGGCACGGTTCTGAGGTCCGGGGACGGCGTCGGAATCTGCGGACTGATGTCCCTCTCCGGCTTGACCGGATGCCCTGACATGATGCCAAACTGAGAAAGGTCAGATGAGCGCATTCGACTACAGGAATTTCGACGACCGCCGTCAGAACTCACAGAATGCTAAGGCCGCGTTGCTGGCCAAATTCAAGGCGCGACCGCCGTCCGATGATCCGGAGGTGATCGCCAAGGCCAGGGCCCGCGCGGAAGTCGCGAAGGCGCGCGAGGAGCGGGCCCGGGAACGCGAGGCGGCCCGGATCGCTGCCGAGCTCAAGGCCGCCGAGGAGAAGCGTGAGCGTGAGGAGGCCGA
Organism: Methylobacterium phyllostachyos; assembly: GCF_900103445.1. GTDB lineage: Bacteria > Pseudomonadota > Alphaproteobacteria > Rhizobiales > Beijerinckiaceae > Methylobacterium > Methylobacterium phyllostachyos. Next base: position 106,140 of record NZ_FNHS01000002.1, read on the forward strand.
GCTCGCCGCTCAGCTCGCCCGCGAAGCCGCTGAACTCGCCGCCGCGCAGGAGCGCAAGTCTGCCGAACTCGCGGCCAAGAAGGCCCAGCGCGACGCTCGGTACGCGGCGCGGAAGGCCAAGGTGAAGGTCAAGCGCTGAGCGCCTGTTTCATCGTCGAGCGCCTCCCGAAGCGACGCCCGCCTTCCCCGGCGGGCGTCGTTGCGTTGAGGGGCTCCGAGGTGGTCGGTGGAAACCGAACGGGCGCGCCCAGCGTTGCGCCTTCTCAGTCCGCGGTCTCGGTTCCTGCGGCCGCGTGGGCGAGGATTGCACAATGCGCTTCCAGGTCGTCCTGGCTCTGAGTCCGATCCTGCTGTGGTCGGGCGCTGCACGGGCGCAGGACGGGACCACCGCGATCGCCTGCGATACCTTGCTGGCGGCCCGCCGGGTCGATGCGGCGACGGGCTCGGGTCAGCCGCCTGCCACCGATGCCGGGTGTCGCCGCGTCGAGCGGGACAAGATCCGTTCGGTGGAGCAGCGGGCGCTGATTGGCGGCGCACCCTACGAGTGCATGACCATCGCCGGAGCCGGCCGCTGCCTGTGGATCGTGCCCTGATGCGCCGCGCCTGGTGGGCATGTCAGTCGTCCATGCGCAATTCACGCCGCGGTGGACTACGCTATGTCGGCGTACAGTTTGAGCTGGGACGATAGACCGTATGCCGATTCTCCGGACCCGTAGGCGTTTCTCCGCAGGGCTGTGGTCCGGAGCGCTGATTGGCCTGGTCCTGGCCGCCAACCCTGCGCGGGCCGAGCCTCCGATCCGGAGCCCCGAAGATGCGGCGTGCCGGCTGGAGGCAAAGGCCAAGGTCTTCTCGGCACCCAATCCCCGTGGCCTGGAGCTGGAGGAGATCGGGCGCCAGATCTACTATGCTTGCATGAGCCGCATCAGCGCGGCGGCCCAACCGGTCAAGCGTGGGAAACGGCGGCATCGCCGCCGTTGAGGCGTTCTGGCTGGCCGTTCACGCGTCCAGAGGGGCGCCGATCCGGGCGCGAAGCCGCAGGCGCAGAGCCTCGTTGCCGCCCTCCTCCTGCAGCGCCGTCATCAGGCGCAGGAGATGGCTCAGGGGCGTCGACCGGCATGCGACGGCCTCGGCGATCTGCTCGGTCAGCGTCTTGGCGGCCGGAACGAAGCGCGACGCGGTTTCGGCCTGGTGAGTCTGGGGCATGCGAGACGCTCGTCCTTCGAAAGGATCCAGATTGGCGGGCGGGTCGCTACGCCTTTCACCCGCGCCGCACCAGCCCTTTTCGCGAAATTCGGTAGCCGGCATCGATCATCGTTACCGCATTGCAACACGGCGGATGAATTGTGTGGACATCCGCGCGTGTGGCGCGTCCAGGGCTTGTCCGTTCGACGCTCATCGTTTTGCCAACGGCGATTGCGCGAACCAGTCGAGCAAATCCTGAGGGTCGCGGTAGAGCGCGATGCAGCCCGCGCCCGAGAGGTCGGCTTCCGGGAATCCGCCGCAGAGCAGGCCGATGGTCGGCAGACCCGCCTTCGCGGCGGCCTCGGCATCGTACGGCGTATCACCCACCACGTGGATCTGGTCGGAGGGCGCGCGGTTCAGCTTCTTGAGCGCGGCCTCGAAGATATCCGGGTGCGGTTTCGACCGGTCGGCATCGTCTGAGCTGGTTGAAACGTCGACCAGATCCCCAATGCCCAGGATCTCCGTGTAGCGCTCGACCTCGGACCGCTTGCCCGAGGAGGCCAGTGCGATCTTGAGACCGTCCGCGCGGATCCGCTCGAACAACGCGCGGACACCAGGGAACGGACGCACCTCCGGCAGGAACTTCCGCTTGAACAGATCGGACCGGTAGGCCTCGATCGTGTCGCCCTCGCGCTCGATTCGTTCTGCGGGCAGGAAGACGGGCATGAGTTCATCGCCGCCCTTGCCGATCTGGCTGCGCACCTGCGCTTCATCCGTCGCGACGCCGAAATGGGCGAAGGCCTCGACCCAGGCCCGCGCGTGCAGGTCCACGCTGTCGAGCAAGGTTCCGTCGATGTCGAAGATCACCGCGCGCATTACAGCTCCGTCGCGGCACATGCGGCCCGCGTCAGGCCGGTCAACGGGAGCGGCATGCGGCCTGTTCCCGCCGGGGAACCAGAACGGCAGAAGCCCGCCCCTGGGGAGGGGCGGGCTTCTGAAGCGACCCTTGCCTGGAGGCGCGGTCGTATCAGTGCATGGAGGCCGGAGCGCGGGCCGGCTTGGCCTTGGCGGCCAGACCCGCCGTCACGGCGGTCTTCGAGGCCCGAACGGGCTTCGGCGCGGTCGGCTTGGCGGCCGCCTTGACCGGCGCGGATTTCGGCGCTGCCGGCTTGGCGGCGGCGGTCTTCGGAGCGGTAGCCTTCACAGTGGCAACCTTGGGCGCCACGGCCTTCGCGGGAGCCTTGGCGGCCTTCGCGGCAGGAGCGACCTTCACGGCAGGAGCCATCTCGGACACGATCGTGCCGGCCGCCAGCACAGCGTTGGCGCGCAACTCGGCTTCCGCCCGCAGCCAATGCACGGCGGCCTGACCGTGGATGCGGCCCTCGTTCTCCCAAATGTAGTAAGCGCACTCGCGCACGTGGTGCTCGCTGATCTGCATGCCGTCGATCTCCTGTCGGTCCCGTCATGGACGATGGGAGGGGGTGGTTAAGGGGCGGTTAACCCCGCCGCCCGGCCGCGTTCGCCACCCCGGGCCGGCTCGGACGGTACTGCTTGCGGCACTGGGTTCGCCGTGCTGCGACGCGTCACCGGCGGATGTCGGGTCTGTGCAAGATCGGGCGGTGCTCCCCCCGCGCGGCTGGCAGCCGCGCTGGGGCCGGCGGGATTGTCCGGCGGGAATGCCGGTGCGGCAGGCTCCATGCCTCCGGAGCCGCTTATTCCGTGCGCCCCAGGACCCGACGCGTCTCGGCGAGGAGAACCGCATGACGCTCCGCGGCGGACCCCTCGTCCGGTGTCGCGCGGCTTGCCTGGACGATCAGCGCCTGGAACCGGCGGCGATCCAAGGCCCAGAACCGGAGGCTCGCCAGCACCGCACCGAGCACGGTCTGAACAGCATCGGTGCGTGCCTCGGCGCGGGCTATTGCCTCCGTGCTGGCCTGATCAGCCTCCCGGGGTACCGTGCGGGCGGCCGCCGCGCTCCGCACGGCTTCGAGTTCCGCCGCGCAGAGCTGCCGCGCCCGCCAGGCTTGGCTGTGCTGGTGCGTGCGGATCGCGAGCAGGACCCTGAGGGAGGCGGCCTCGGCCTGGGCTTCCTCCAGCTTCGCCTGGGTCTGACGCAGGATATCGATGGACTCCTGCCTGAGCGTCTCATCCCCAGTCACAGTCACCGCCGGCTCCTCTGGCACCCGAATCCGCTCGTCCTCCCGCGTGGCGAAGGGAATGTCCACTCCTGCCGTCCGGGGCGCAGGTTGAGAAAATCGGGTTGCCGGTCCACATGGACGGTTGCGCCTCGGGGCGCATGTCCCGGCCGGCCTTGAACCGGCGCAGCGGAGTGATCCCACCATGTTCATCCAGACCGAAGCCACGCCGAACCCGGCGACCCTGAAATTCCTCCCCGGCCGTGTGGTCCTATCCGAATCGACCTTCGAGGCGCGGGACGCCGAGGCGGCGACCCGCTCCCCCCTCGCTTCGGCCCTCTTCGCGGTCCCCGGGGTGTCCGGCGTCTATTTCGGACACGACTTCATCTCCGTGACCAAGGCGGAGGACGGTTCCGAATGGGCGCAGGTGAAACCGGCGGTACTCGGCGCGATCATGGAGCATTTCCAGTCGGGTGCGCCCGTGATGGTCGAGGGCGGCCACGACGCGGACGAGCCCGGCGACGAGTTCTACGACGAGGCCGACCACGATACGGTCGTCACGATCAAGGATTTGCTTGAGACCCGTGTGCGCCCGGCGGTGGCCGGCGACGGCGGCGACATCACCTTCCGCGGCTACAAGGAAGGCGTCGTCTACCTGGAGATGAAGGGCGCCTGTTCCGGCTGCCCGTCCTCGACCGCGACGCTGCGGCACGGGGTGCAGAACCTGTTTCGGCACTTCCTTCCTGAGGTGCGCGAAGTCCAGGCGATCTGAGGGAACAGGCCTGATCGGACGGGCACGGCCTGCGGGTTCGCGGCCTGTCCGAGCCCGCTCCGAGTGTGCGTGTGGTCGGAGTTGCGAAGAGCCGGCCTATACTGCGGCGCCGGGCGTCGTCGGAAGGCGCCTTCCAGTGTCCGGCGTTGGATTCCGAGATGGTTCGGCGGCCTGCCCGATTCCTGTACAGTCCGCATTATCGGATCTGGCCATGAAATTTCCAGCACGGGCGGCATCGAGAAAGGGTCTGGGCAGGAGCTTGTGATAGCCAAGCAACAGCTTTTGAAGGTCGACATTACGTAGGTTGTCAAATATTTTGTATCGATCGACTATGTGAGCTTAATTTTCCGGCAATTGACGACGGCGAGTATTCGGTTTTGATTGCCATCGTTTAGGTTTTTTTTGAAGTTGACGGCGGGCTTCATCATGGCGTTCGTCTCCCAGAGCTCTGGGAGGGCCGGATGAACTTTCTCGCGCGTGTGGACGTCGTCAAAAAGCTGATGTCGATCAACCTGATGGTTGGTGCGATCGTGAGCGGATGTATCTGGTATGCCCAGTCGCACATGGAGGCGGTCGACGAAACTTATACTTCGCTCATCGCCCGGGAGGCGAAGGCCGTCTCGAACGTGCGTCGCAGCAATCGCCTCTACACCTCGATCAACTATCTCGTGTACCGGATGATCGCCGAGACGGACCCGGAACGGCTGCGCGCGTCCACAGCGGAGATGGACAGCCTCGTTCGGCAGATGGACGTCACCCTTTCGGATCTCGTGCGGCAGGCCCCGACCTTCGCGGGCGCGATCGGCCAGCAGCGCGAACGGATCATGCGCTACGTCCACGCGGCCGAGGAGGTGCGCACCTTGGCACTCGCCGGTGACAAGGCTGCGGCTCTCGAGCGGGCGCACCAAACCTCCGAGCCGGCCTTCGCTGGCCTGGGCCAGGCGGGGACGAAGCTGGGGAATGCGATTGAGGACGACATGATCCAGCAATCGCACGAGCTCAGCGCCCAGACGGAAGCGACACGCTATAGCCTGATCGGTTTCGGTCTGTTCGGCCTGCTCGTCGGCATGGCGGGTCTCTGGGCGATGGCGATGCTCGGCATCGTGCAGCCGCTGCGCAGTCTCGTGGCGGTGCTGGAGCGCATGGCGCGGGGGGAGACCGGCCTGCCGATTGCCGAGGCGCAACGTGGCGACGAGATCGGCGCCGTGGGTCGGGCCGTCGAGGGCATCCGGACCCTCGTGGCAGCGCGCAACGCGCAGGAGGCGGAAGAGAAGCGGATCACACAGGAGGCTGCCGGCTTGGAGCAGCGCCGCGCCGTCATCGCGGTCGCGGATCGGTTTGAGGCCGCGGTCGGCGGCATCGTCGGGCAGGTCGCGTCGTCGGCCACCACACTCAAGGCCACGGCGGAGACGATGACCGCCATGGCGGCCCGGACCGCCGAGCAATCCGCGAGCGTCGCCGCTGCTGCGGGCGAGGCGGCCAGCAGCGTCGACACGGTGGCGGCCGCCGCTGAAGAGCTCAGCGTTTCCATCGGCGAGATCGGCCGGCAGGTCACGAGTTCCTCGGATCTGGCGCAGCGCGCGGTGGCGGAGGCCGACCGGACCTCTACGCTGATGCAGGAGCTGAGTGACGCCGTGTCGCGAATCGGTGCCGTCGTCGGACTGATCTCCGACATCGCCAGCCAGACGAACCTCCTGGCGCTCAACGCCACCATCGAGGCGGCCCGGGCCGGCGAGGCGGGGCGCGGCTTCGCGGTGGTCGCCGCCGAGGTGAAGGAATTGGCCCAGCAGACCGCGAAGGCCACGGACGAGATCGCCGCGCAGATCGGACGCGTGCAGGGTTCGACCGGCCAGGCCGGATCGGCGATCGCCTCGATCACGGAGCGAATCCGCGAGATCAACGCCGTCGCGGGCAGCATCGCGGCTGCCGTGGAGCAGCAGAGCGCATCGACGCAGGAGATCGTGCGCAACGTCGCGATGACCGCCAGCGGGACCGGGCAGGTGACCGATCATATCGCGGGCGTGGCCCAGGCCAACCAGGGGACCGAGACGGCCGCCACCGAGGTTCTGGCTTCGGCCTCCGAACTGACGCGGCAATCCGATCAGCTCGGCGCCGAGGTCCAGCGCTTCCTCGCGACCGTCCGCGCCGCCTGAGGTGCGGCGGGGCTGGCCCGGCGGCGGCGGATCAGGCGACCGGCGCAAGCCGGCAACACTCCGCGGCCGATGATCCCGTCAGCAGTGTCATGGCGCTGACGCGACGGGTATTTTGTTCTAACGCTGAGCGATCTGAGAGCCCCTCTCAAGCACCGTCCCGGACTGTAGCCTTCGGCTTTCGGAGACGGGACGATGCGACAGGGGCTAGGGAGGCGGTGGCCGGTCCGAGCCGGCATGCGGGAGTGGGCGTGCGTATCCTGGCCATCGACACAGCGCTGGACATCTGCGCCGCCTGCGTCGCCGCGGACGATGCCGAGTCACCCCTCTCCGCCGAATCCCTTTCGATGGAGCGCGGCCACGCGGAAGCCCTGCTGCCGCTAATCGAGCGGGTCATTGCGCGGGTCGAGGGCGGCTTTGGCGCGATCGACCGCGTCGCCGTCACGGTGGGGCCGGGCAGCTATACCGGCCTGCGGGTCGGCCTGTCGGCGGCCCGGGCGATCGGGCTCGCCACCGGCAAGCCCGTCGTCGGCGTCGGTACCCTCTCGGCCCTGCTCGCCCCCTTGCTGGCGGATGCCGGCGAGGGTTTGATCGCTGCGGCGGTCGATGCCCGGCACGGCGCGGTCTACGTTCAGGCCCTGGGGCCCGGCGATGGCCTGGCGCCGGCCCATCTCGCCGTGGAGGCCGCCGCCGAGCGCTTGGCGGGCAACGGCCCCGTACTGCTCGTCGGATCCGGCGCTCCGCTGCTCGCGGCGGCTCTGGCCACGCGCGGCGTGGCCGCCCGTATCGCCGGCATCTCCGCACCGGACATCGCCTCCGTGGCGTCGCTGGGCTTCGTGGCCGATCCCGATCACGCGCTCCCGCGTCCGATGTACCTGCGCGGGCCCGATGCGCGGCCCCAGGACCATGCGCGGATCGCGCGGCGATGACGCGCCCCCTGCCCTTCTGGCCCTTCGACTGGTGGTTCGCGTGGTGGGACGCGCTGACCCCGGAACCCTACGTGGCGCCGCTCTCCGACGCGTCCCAGGCCCCGGCCCTGGCCCGCCTGCACGCCACCGCCTTCGCGCGGCCCTGGGATGCGCACGAGTTCGAGCGCATGCTCTGCGAGCGCTCGACCCAGGCGCATGCGCTCTGGCGGTCGGGCACGCTCCACGGGTTCGTGCTCTCGCGCCGGGCCGCCGACGAGGCCGAGATCCTGACCGTGGTACTGTCCCCGGCCCTGCGCGGCGGCGGTCACAGCCGAAAGCTCCTGCGTGATCACCTCGCGAGTCTGGCCCTCGCAGGCATTGCCCGGGTGCATCTGGAGGTCGACGAGGGCAACGCGCCGGCCCTGCGCCTCTACGCCCGCAACGGCTTCCGGCAGGTCGGCGCGCGCACCGGCTACTACCTCAAGGCCGACGGCAGCCGGGCAACCGCGCTGACGATGACCGTCGATCTGTGACGTCGTGAGCCGCTTCGGCATCACGTGGCGCGTCGCGGCCCTGTGCCTCGCTTTCGCGATTCTGGCACCGCCGCACTGGGTGGCGCTGCGCCTGCTTGGCCGCCGCGCGAGCCTGGCGCCGATCCTGTTCCACCGCGTCTTCCTGCGCCTCTTCGGGGTGCGGGTGACGCAGACCGGTACGGCACCTGCCCCCGGCGAGGCGGCCCTGGTCCTCGCCAACCACGTCTCGTGGCTCGACATCATCGCCATCGGCTCGCTGCGGCCGCTCTCCTTCGTGGCGAAATCCGAGATCGCCGGCTGGCCGCTCATCGGCGCCCTCGCGGGGCTTCAGCGGACGATCTACATCGATCGGCAACGGCGGGGAGCGACCGCCACGGTGAGTGCAGCGATGGGGCATCGCCTGGCCGAGGGCGAGCTCGTGGTGCTGTTCGCGGAAGGCACGACCGGCGACGGCGTCCGGCTGCTGCCGTTCCGGTCTTCCCTGGTCGGCGCTGCCCGGGCGGCCTTGCAGGCCGAGGCGGGTCGAGGCCGTGTACGCCTCCAGCCGCTTGCGATCGCGTATCCCCGGCGCAACGGCCTGCCGGTGACCCTGTCCGAAAGATCCGAGATCGCGTGGTACGGCGACATGGAGCTGGCGCCGCACCTCGCCGCCTTCGTGCAGGGCGGCCCCATCGACGTGCATGTGGTCTGGGGCGCGCCGATCGCCTTCGAGGCGACCACCGACCGGAAGGCCGCCACGGCCGCCGCCGAGGCCGAGGTCCGCGCCGCGCTTCGGGGCGTCGGTGCCGGCGGCGACCGCGCGCCCGCCATCCATGCGAGCCCGGCGCGCCTCGACCTTCACGACCCAGAAGTCGCCGCGGTCTGACCGCCCGGATTCTGCGACACGCGCGATCGACCGGATCGCATGCAAGAACATCCGTAGAAATGGTCACTGGAATACATGATGCCGTGCATTGAGCGGGTCGAATCTCTCTGCTAGCTAGGCCGCAACCCGGAACAGTCGGGATAAGTGGAGGACGCCCGTTGCAAACCTGGAATCAGGTTTACGATCCGTTCGGGAGCCCGTGGCTCTCGACGCTCGCCGCCTCAGTGCCGGTCATCGCACTGCTCGCCATGATCGCCAGCGGGCGGGTGAAAGCTCACCTCGCAGCTGTCATCGCCCTCGGGCTCGCCCTGCTGGTCGCCATCGTGGGATTCGGCATGCCGACCGGCCTCGCCGGCCGGGCCGCGATCCTCGGGATGGTCACGGGCTTCTTCCCGATCGGCTGGATCATCCTCAACGTCATCTTCCTCTATCGGCTGACGGTGGAGAAGGGCTGGTTCGCGATCCTCCAGCAATCGGTGGCCGGCATCACGGCCGACCGGCGGTTGCAACTGCTCCTGGTGGCCTTCGCGTTCGGCGCCTTCTTCGAGGGCGCGGGCGGCTTCGGCACCCCGGTCGCCGTCACGGGCGCGATCCTGATCGGTCTGGGCTTCTCGCCGCTCGCGGCCTCGGGCCTGTCGCTGATCGCCAACACGGCGCCGGTCGCCTTCGGAGCGCTCGGCGCGCCGATTCAGGGCCTTGCGTCGGTGACCGGCTACCCGCCTGAGATCCTCGGCGCGATGATCGGCCGGCAGCTGCCGCTGTTCTCGCTGATCGTGCCGTTCTGGCTGATCTGGGTGTTTGCGGGCTTCCGCGGCATGATCCGGGTGTGGCCGCCGATCCTGGTCTGCGGCGCCTCCTTCGCGGTCGCGCAGTTCCTGATCTCCAACTACGTGAACCCCTGGATCGTCGATATCGGCGCCTCGTTGGCCTCGATGCTTGCGCTGGTGCTGTTCCTGAAGGTCTGGCACCCGAAGGAAATCTGGTCCTCGCCGGCTCTGCGCGGCCACGATCCGTCGCTCGCCGTCGCGGGTCCGCGCCCGGTGGCGCTCGGCGCCGGCGTGCCCGGTACGCCCCCGGTCCATGTCGGGGCCCGCACGGCCTCGCAGGGCGAGATCCTGATGGCCTGGGTGCCGTGGATCGTCCTCTCGATCATCGTCGCCATCTGGGGCACCGGCTGGTTCAAGGGCATCGTCAACCCGCTCTTCACCTGGAAGTACGAGGTGCCGGGCCTGCACAACGTGATCATGAAGGTCCCGCCGGTGGTGCCGAAGCCGGTGCCGGAGGGTGCGGTCTTCCTGTTCACCTACATGTCGTTCACCGGCACGGGTGTGCTGATCGCCGCGATCATCTCCGGCCTGATCATGCGCTTCTCGCCGCTGCGCCTCGTGACGGCCTATTTCGAGACGATCTGGGCCCTGCGCTACTCGCTCATCACCATCTCGGCGATGCTCGCGCTGGGCGTCCTCACCCGCTACGCGGGCGTCGACGCCACCCTCGGGCTGGCCTTCGCGGGGACCGGGATCCTCTACCCGTTCTTCGGCACGCTGCTCGGCTGGCTGGGCGTCGCGCTCACAGGGTCGGATACGGCGTCGAACGTCCTGTTCGGCGGCCTCCAGCGGATCACCTCCGAGCAGCTCGGCTTGCCCGGCGTGCTGATGGCGGCGGCGAACTCGTCGGGCGGCGTGATGGGCAAGATGATCGACGCCCAGTCGATCGTCGTCGCCTCCACGGCCACCGGCTATTTCGGGCAGGAGGGCAAGATCCTGCGCTTCGTGTTCTGGCACTCGATCGCGCTGGCCTGCCTCGTCGGCCTGTTCGTGATGCTCCAGGCCTACGTGCCGTTCTTCCAGCACATGGTGATCGACGTGCCTGCGGCGGTGCCCGCCGCTCACTGAGGCGGATCCATCAGCCGAAGCCATTGACCGGCCGCCCTCGGGCGGCCGGTCGCGTTTCAGGCGCCGCGACGGCCCGCGCGATCCGTGCTACAGGCCGGATGCCGGGCCCCGCGGGGCCGGCGTGAAGCTCAAGTGGACGGTTCGGGACGGGCGCGTTGAAGAAGGCCTACGTCAAATCCTACGGATGCCAGATGAACGCCTACGACGCGGCCCGCATGGCCGACGTCCTGGGCGCCGAGGGCTACGCGCCGACCGATTCGGTCGAGGACGCGGACGTCGTCGTCCTCAACACCTGCCACATCCGCGAGAAGGCCGCCGAGAAGGTCTATTCGGAACTCGGCCGCCTGCGCGTGCTCAAGGGTGAGCGCAAGGCGCAGGGGCTCGACACGCGCATCGTCGTGGCGGGCTGCGTTGCCCAGGCCGAGGGCGCGGAGATCCAGGCGCGCCAGCCGGCCGTCGACGTGGTGGTCGGCCCGCAGAGCTACCACCGCTTGCCCGACCTGCTGGCCCGCTCCCGCGAGCGCCGCGTGGTCGACACCGAATTTCCGGTCGAGGACAAGTTCGACCACCTGCCCCGGCGGCGGACCCTCGGGGCCTCGGCCTTCCTGACCGTGCAGGAGGGCTGCGACAAGTTCTGCGCCTTCTGCGTGGTGCCCTATACCCGCGGCGCCGAGGTCTCGCGCCCCGTGGCGGCGGTCCTGGCCGAGGCCGAGAAGCTGGCCGAAGGCGGCGTCCGCGAGGTCACGCTGATCGGCCAGAACGTGAACGCCTATCACGGCGCGGGGGCGGACGGCGCGCCGGTCGGCCTCGCCGAGCTGGTGCGGACGATCGCAAAAATCCCCGGGATCGCGCGGATCCGCTACACCACGAGCCACCCGAACGATTTCGACGACGCGCTGATCCGGGCCCATGCCGAAGTGCCGGCCCTGATGCCCTACCTGCACCTGCCGGTGCAGTCGGGCTCGGACCGGATCCTCGCCGCGATGAACCGCAAGCACACCGGCGACCAGTACCGCCGCCTGATCGACCGGGTGCGCGCGGCCCGGCCCGACATCGCCCTCTCGTCCGACTTCATCGTCGGCTTTCCCGGGGAGACCGATGCGGATTTCGCCGAGACCCTGCGGCTCGTGCGCGATGTGGGCTTCGAGAGCGCCTTCTCGTTCAAGTACAGCCCCCGCCCCGGCACGCCGGCGGCCGACCGGGGCGATCAGGTGCCGGACACCGTGATGGCGGCGCGGCTCGCGGAGTTGCAGGCCCTGCTCGACAGCCAGCGCCACGCCTATCAGCGGGCGGCCGAGGGCCGGGTGTTCGACGTGCTGGTGGAGAAGCCCGGCCGGCATCCCGGTCAGGTCGCGGGCAAGACGCCGCACCTCCTCGCAGTGCAGTTCGACGCGGCGCCCCACCATATCGGCACTGTCGTTCCGGTGCGGATCATCGAGGCGGGCGCCAACAGCCTGTTTGGGCAGCTCGTCTCGGAGGCCGTGGCGGCGTGAGGGGCATGACGAGGATGACGGCTTGAGCGCATCGGACGGGGCGGGCGCGCGCGGCGCCCTGAAGGGGCGCGGCCCGGTTCGCCCGGCTGGGCAGGACGAGGCGGTCGAGGTGCCGCTGACGTTCGACGACAACCGCCTCGCGAGCCTTGTCTTCGGTCAGTACGACCAGAACGTCGCCCATATCGAGCGCCGTCTGGACGTCACCGCCACGGCGCTCGGCAACCATCTCGTCATCAAGGGCTCGCCCGACGCCGCCGAGAAGGCCCGGCGGGTGTTCCAGAAGCTCTACGCGCGGGTTCGCACCGGCGGCAGCACGCTGACGCTCGGCGATGTCGACGGGGCGATCCGCGAGGCCACTGCGCAGGCGACCCTGTTCCCGGCCGAGACGATCGCGGCCGAGGCCGACAAGCCGCATTTCGAGCAGATCGCCACCCGCAAGCGCGGGGCCGTGCGGGCGCGCAACCCGGCGCAGGACGAATACATCAAGCTCCTGCGCACCAACGAGCTGGTCTTCGCCGAGGGGCCGGCCGGCACCGGCAAGACCTGGCTCGCGGTCGGCCACGCGGTCTCGCTGCTGGAGCAGGGCCATGCCGAGCGGCTGATCCTGTCGCGCCCCGCCGTCGAGGCCGGCGAGCGCCTGGGCTTCCTGCCGGGTGATATGCGCGAGAAGGTCGATCCCTATCTGCGCCCGATCTACGATGCCCTCTACGACTTCATGGAGGCCCGTCACGTCGACCGGGGCCTTCAGACCGGCCAGATCGAGATCGCGCCGCTGGCCTTCATGCGCGGGCGGACGCTCACCAACGCCGTGGTGCTGCTCGACGAGGCGCAGAACACGACCTCCATGCAGATGAAGATGTTCCTCACGCGGCTCGGCGAGGGTTCGCGCATGATCATCACGGGCGATCCCAGCCAGATCGACCTGCCGCCGGGCCAGAAGTCCGGCCTCGTCGAGGCGGTGCGCGTGCTGGACGGCGTCGAGGGGATCGGCCACGTGCGGTTCAAGGACATCGATGTCGTCCGCCACGACCTCGTGCGCCGGATCGTCACCGCCTACGAGTCGGCCGCTCACGGTGCGGACGAGGCCGAGCGCAATCCGAATCCCCGGCGCCGGCCGCTGGCGTGAGCATGCCGCACGACATCGACCTCGCCGTCGAGGATGAGCGCTGGGAGACCGCGATTCCCGGCCTCGAAGCCCTCGTGATCCGCGCCGTCGAGGCGGGGCTCGCCATGGCCCCCGAGATGCCGGATGGCCCCGTCGAGGTCAGCGTCCTGCTGACCGACGACGCCGCCGTTCAGGAGCTGAACAAGACGTGGCGTGGCAAGGACAAGCCCACCAACGTCCTGTCGTTCCCGGCCGCGCCGCAGCCGCGGCATGCGCAGGTCGCGACGCCGCTGGGTGACGTGGTCCTTGCGTACGAGACCCTGGTGCGCGAGAGTGCGGAGCAGTCGAAGCCGCTCCAGAATCACCTCGCCCACCTCCTCGTCCATGGCACCCTGCATTGTCTCGGTCAGGACCACGAGATCGGCGAGGCCGAGGCTGATGCCATGGAAGCCCTCGAAGTCGCGGCCCTCGCGACCCTTGGCATCCCGGATCCCTATGCCTGAGCGCGCGACGCCCGAGCGACCCCAGACCCGAGAGACATGAGCAACGATCGAAGTCGCGGCGCGGCCCTGGCCGCGCCCAGTTCCACCGAGGGTGAATCCCAGCATCGGGAGCCCTGGTACGACCGCCTGCTTCAGGCGCTCCACCTCAAGCCGCGCGATTCGCTGCGCGAGGGCCTCGAGGAGGCGCTGGCCGAGCCGGATGCCGGCGAGAGCGGATTATCCCCGCTCGAGCGCGTGATGCTCAAGAACGTGCTGGGCCTGCACAAGGTGCGGGTGGACGACGTGATGATCCCCCGGGCCGACATCGTGGCCGTCTCCGATGAGACCAACCTGGGCGACCTGCTCAAGCTGTTCCGCACCGCGGGCCATTCCCGCCTGCCGGTCTACGGCGAGACGCTCGACGATCCCCGCGGCATGGTCCACATCCGCGATCTCGTGGACCATATTGCCGCTAAGGCCGAGCCGACCCGGCGCAGCGTCCCGGCGGCCAAGCTCGCGGAGCCCGCTGCCGATGGGACGGCCGATGGCGTGGCCGCGCCGCGGGTCCGGCGCCCGGCACCGCGGCTTCCGCGTAGCCTCGACCTCGGGAAGGTCGATCTGACCACGACCCTGGCGGCGGCGCGTATCCAGCGCCCAGTCCTGTTCGTTCCGCCCTCCATGCCGGCGATCGACCTGCTGGTGCGGATGCAGGCGACCCGCACCCACATGGCGCTGGTGATCGACGAGTATGGCGGCACCGATGGGCTGATCTCCATCGAGGATCTGATCGAAGTCGTGGTCGGCGACATCGAGGACGAGCACGATGTCGCGGAGGCCAGTTACGTCCAGAGGGTCGATGGCGAGGGCGAGGTGTTCGTGGCCGACGCGCGCACGCCGCTGGCCGAGGTGTCTGAGGCGACCGGCGTCGATCTGGCGGCGGCGGTCGGCGAGATGGCCGAGGAGATCGACACGCTGGGCGGCATGATCGTGACCCTGGCGGGCCGCGTCCCGTCGCGTGGCGAGCTGATCGCCGGGCCCGGCGACCTCGAATTCGAAGTGCTCGACGCGGATCCCCGCCGCCTGAAGCGGCTGCGCTTCCACAAGGGTGCGGCGCGGATCAGCAGCGTCGTGCCGCTCGCCCTGCCCCCGCCCGCGAACCCCAATCCACCGGCTGCCGAGACGTCCCACCCGTGACGGTCCCGGCGTGACGGGCATGGTGGAGGGGTACGCCCGGGCTTCCGCGGCGCCGGGTGCGCCGATGCTTGGCCGGGCGCCAAGTTTCGTACGGGGCATTGCGGGCCTGACCGGCTGGCGCCGCCTCGGCCTGGCGTGGCTCGCGGGGGCGCTCGGCGCCCTGGCGATGCCGCCCTACGGCATCCTGCCGGCCCTGATCGTCTCCCTGACCGTCGCGGTCTGGCTCATGGACGGCGCGGCCGCGGACCGCCCTGCCCTGCGGCGGCTCTGGCCGTGCTTCCTGATCGGCTGGGCCTGGGGCTTCGGCTATCTCACGGCCGGCCTGTGGTGGCTGGGTCAGGCCTTCCTGGTCGAGGCCGACGAATTCCTCTGGGCGCTGCCCCTCGGCGTGATCGGCCTGCCCTTCGGGCTCGGCCTGTTCTACGGGGCGGGTTTCGGGGCCGCTGGCCTGCTCTGGCGCCGCGGACCGGCGCGGATCGCCGCCCTCGCCGTCGGGGTCGGGGCCGCGGAGTGGTTGCGCGGCCACCTGTTCACGGGCTTCCCGTGGAACACCCTCGGCATGGCGCTGGCCCAGAACCTCTGGCTGGTGCAATGGGCGGCCGAGATCGGCCTCTACGGCCTCACTGTGCTGGCGATCCTGATCTGCGCAGCCCCCGCGACGCTCGCCACCGGATCGCACCCGCGCAGCCGGTTCGGGCCGAGCGCGGCCGCCGCGATCGTCCTCGCCGGCATGGCCCTGTTCGGCGCCGAGCGCCTGGGACCGCCCGATCCCGTGGTGGCGGGCGTGCGCCTGCGCCTCGTCCAGCCGAACCTGCCGCAGGACGCCAAGTTCAGGCCCGAGAACCGCGCCGACATCGTCGACCGCTACATCGAGCTGAGCCAGCGCCCGGTCGAGGCCGGCGACCCTGAGCCGACCCATATCGTCTGGCCGGAATCGGCCTTCCCGTTCCTGATCCAGCGCGATCCCGATGCGCTGGCCAAGGTGGCGGCCGGTCTCAAGCCCGGGCAGCACCTCGTCACCGGCGCGGCCCGGGCCGAGGAGCCGCTGCCGGGCGAGCGCCTGCGCTACTTCAACGCCATCCTGGTGATCGGGCCGGACGGCGTGATTTCCGACAGCTACGACAAGGTCCACCTCGTCCCGTTCGGCGAGTACCTGCCCGGGCCCCTCGACGCCGCCCTGCGGGCGCTGGGCCTGCGCCAGTTCGTGGCGGTGCCCGGCGGCTTCTCGGCGGGTACGCTGGCGGCGCAGAGAATCCTGGCGGTGCCCGGCCTTCCGCCGGTGGCGGCGACGATCTGCTACGAGGCGATCTTTCCGGGTGCGATCCTGCCGGCGGGTCATGCCGCGCCGTCGGCCCGCCCTGCCGGGCTGATCCTGAACGTCACCAACGACGCGTGGTTCGGCGACACGCCGGGGCCGCGCCAGCACCTCGCCCAGGCGCGCCTGCGCGCCGTCGAGGAGGGGCTGCCAATGGTGCGCGACGCCAATACCGGCATCTCCGCGGTGATCGACCCGCACGGTCGCATCGTCGCGCAGACCCCCCTCGACAAGGAAACGTGGCTCGATGCCGACCTGCCGGCGCGCATCGTCGGCGGGACCCTCTATGGCCGGTTCGGCGATGGGGCCTTCGTGCTGATGCTGGCAGCTTGCCTCATCGGTGCCGTGACCGGACGGCGGATATGAGCGTGGAACCCGCCGGATCGCGCCGGATCCTCCTCGCCCTCGCGCTGATGCTGGTCGCGTTCAACCTGCGGCCAGCGTTGAGCACGGTCGGCCCCCTTCTGGCGACGATCCGGGACGAGACCGGCCTCGGCGCGGGCGGGGCCGCGATCCTCACGACCCTGCCGGTCCTGTGCCTCGGCATCGCCTGCGCCCTGGCGGCCCCTTTGATCCGGCGGATCGGGGCCGATCTCGCGGTGCTCGCGGGCACCACCATCCTGGCGGCCGGGCTGGCGCTGCGTGGCCTCGGGGGCTTGGTCCCACTCTTTGCCGGGACGGCGCTCGCCGCCATCGGCATCGGCCTCGACAACGTGCTGCTGCCCGCCCTGGTCAAGCGCGACTTCGCCGGCAGCGGCGGCCTGATGACCGGGCTCTACACCATGACACTCTGCCTCGGGGCCGCGGCGGGGGCGGGTGCATCGGTGCCGGTCGAGCACGTCCTCGGGGGCGGATGGCCGTCCGCCCTGGCGATCTGGGCGCTGCCTGCGCTCGTCGCCGGCCTCGTCTGGATCCCGTTCGCCCGTCGGCCGAGCCCGCGGTCGGCGCCCTCGGCCGGGCGGCTGCTGCGCAACCCCCTCGCGTGGTGGGTGACGGGCTTCATGGGCCTGCAATCCTCCCTCGCCTACATCCTGTTCGGCTGGTTGCCGCTGCTGCTGCAGGGGCGTGGTCTGTCGCCGCTGGATGCCGGCCTGTTCGCCTCGCTGACGACCCTGGTCCAGGCGCCCGGAGCCCTGATCACCGCCACGCTGGCCGCCCGCGCCCGCGACCAGCGCGCCTGGATCGTCGTGATCCCAGGCCTGACCGCAGCCGCCTTCCTGGTGCTGGCCTTCGGGGCCGACTCCCTGCGCGTCCCGGCCGCCTGCGTGTTGGGATTCGGGATCGGCGGCTGTTTCGGCCTCGGGCTCACCCTGATCGTGCTCCGCGCGGCGGATGCGGCGAGCGCTGCCGGCCTGTCCGCCATGGCGCAGGGCATCGGCTATGCAGGCGCGTGCCTCGGCCCGCTGGTATTCGGGCTCGCCCATGAGGCCACCGGAGGATGGGGTATTCCCGGCACCCTGTTCGCAGGCATCGCCGCCGCCGCGATCCTGATCGGCCTCGCGGCGGGCCGCGACCGGAAGGTCAGCGCGGCGGAACCGGAGACCCGCGGCCCGGTCGCTCAGCCCTTGAGCGCGCTCCAGCCCTCGAACCCGGCCAGCGGTTCCTGATCGTAGCGCAGCATCAGCTCTTCCAACGCCTCGGCATCCGAAAGGCGTTCGGACTTGGCGAGGTCGGCCAAGCCCTCGAAGAAACCCTCGCGGGCGAGCGCCGGTGTGAAGCTCAGGGTGAGCCGGACCGGCTGGTCGCTGCGGTTGGCGAAGGCGTGCGGTGTGCCCGGCCGGACCAGCGCGAAGTCACCGGGTCCCAGATCGAGATCCGCCCCGTCCAGGTGCAGGGCGAGGGTGCCCGCCTCCACCGCGAAGGTCTCAGTCAGCCGTGCGTGCCGGTGCAGCCCGGCGCCCGGCGTGCGGGGGTCCAATTCCAGCCGATAGATCCCGAGGACGTCCGCCGTCGCATCGCTGCGTGCAAGGTAGGTGACGCGTACCCCGCCGAACACCACGTCGGGTTTCGCGTCCTGATGGATTAGCGCTGCCATCGCATCCTCCCCATGCTCGAGACTCAAGCCTGCCGAGACCCGCATCATGCGAGCACAGGCTGGCCGTCACGATGCTCCGAGAAACTTAGGCGCAGAAATCTCGCGTTGTAATTGTCGGCAAGACAATAAACCGTTATGGTCGTTTCCGGGTTCAATATACTGATCGAAAGATCAAGCGCTGAAGCTCGGCCTACATCGGGCGAGTCTGTTCATTCGCTGTTTCTTCGAAGGTTGGCATTCTGCAGCTGCATGACTGCTGGTGTCTTGCGCCTGGGACGCCCTTGACTGAACGCACGACGCACGCACGTTAACGCGGATTCCTCTAGCAAGCGCCGGCCGCTGGGCGGCATCCGCGTCGGGTGATCAGCATGGCACGCATCGATAGGTCAGGACGTCAACTTGTCTCCGCCGCGTTGGTGGCGCTCGGTCTGGGCACGATGGGGGCAGAGGCGCGCGGGTTCGGTGGCGGCTTCCACGCGGGCGCGGTGGGGCCGCGGGTCGGGGCCTGGGGGCGGCCGCTCGGACCCGTCCGGCCCGGCATCGCACCCGGCGGGGGCTTCGCCCGCCCCGGCTTTTTCGGACGGCCTCCCTACGCCCATCATCATCACTGGCACCGTGGCTATTGGAGCTACGGCTACGGATTGGGCGGTTTCGGGCTGGGCCTGGGCCTCGGCGGCCTGTTCGGGGCCTATGGCGATCCCTGGTATGACGCCGATTACGTCTACATGCCACCGATCTACGTGGCGCCGGTAGAGGTCCCCGTCGAGACGCAGACGGAGGTGGTGACGGACGATCCGGCCGCCATCGCGGCCTGTGCGCGGCGCTTCAGGACCTACGATCCGCGGACGCAGACCTACATCGGCAAGGGTTACGTGCGGCGCCACTGTCCCTGAGGCGGCGCGCGCGTGGGCTTGCCCTCGCCCGACGGTTCATCGCTGCCTCGCCCAGCAAAAAGGCCCCGCGAGCGGGTGCTCGCGGGGCCTTCCGTCGTCAGGTGTTGAGGGGACTTATTCCGCAGCGACCCGGTGGGCCTGCGAGCCGTCCGTGTAGGTCTCGGTCTGCAGGCGCTTGCCCGGGGCGGCGCGGCCCGGCAGCGGCGGCAAAGCCTTGGCCTTCTCCAGATCGATGCCCGCACCCTCGGCGACGCGGCGGCCGTAATCCTCGTCGGCGTGCCAGAAGTGCCAGACCATCCGCAGCTGGATCGGCTCCGGGCACTGCTTCATGTCGGCCACGAGGTTGGCGATCAGGTCGTCCCGCTCCCAATCCGCGAACGAACGGTAGCGCACGCCAGCCTGGGTGTAGTCGTCCTCGGTGCGCGAAGTCTGGTAGCGGCCGAGGTTACCCTGGACCGGCTGGTGGTAGTCCTTGGCAGGCTTCGGGGCCTCGCGCAGACCCTCAGCCAGGGTCGAGGGCTCGTAGTTGATGTGCTTGTTCGGGCCGGTGCCGTCGACCGTGTAGGCCATCTGACCGTCGCGCTGGTTCGAGTAGACCTTCACGCCGGGCTGCGGCGCGTTGATCGGCAGCTGGAGGTAGTTGGCGCCGACGCGGTAGCGCTGCGTGTCCGAGTAGGACAGCGTCCGCCCCTGGAGCATCTTGTCGTCCGAGAAGTCGATGCCGTCGACCAGCACGCCGGTGCCGAAGGCCGACTGCTCGACCTCAGCGAAGAAGTTGTCGGGCACGCGGTCGAGCACCATCCGGCCGCAGGGCAGAAGCGGGAACTGGTCCACCGGCCACAGCTTCGTGTCGTCCAGCGGGTCGAACGACAGGTGGTCGTTCGGGCCGTCCGGCATGATCTGAACGGCGAACTCCCACTCCGGGAAATTGCCGGCCTTGATGTTGTCGTACAGGTCGCGGGTCGCGTGGCCGACATCCTTGGCCTGGATCTCGGACGCTTGGCTCGAGGTCAGGTTCCGGACGCCCTGCTTCGGGATCCAGTGGAACTTGCAGAGCACCGCCTCACCCTGGTCGTTGACCAGCTTGTAGGTGTTGACGCCCGAGCCTTCCATCTCGCGGTAATTGGCCGGGATGCCCCAGGGCGACTTGAGGTGCGTCACCATGTGGATCGACTCGGGGTGCTGGGCCACGAAGTCGAAGAAGCGCCATGCCTCCTGGCGGTTCGTCACCGGGTCCGGCTTGAACGCGTGGATCATGTCGGGGAACTTGATCGCGTCGCGGATGAAGAAGACCTTGAGGTTGTTGCCCACGAGGTCCCAGTTGCCGTCGACGGTCTTGAACTTGACCGCGAAGCCGCGCGGATCGCGCTCGGTCTCCGGGCTCTCCTTGGCGCCGGCGACGGTCGAGAAGCGCACGAACATCGGCGTCTTCACGCCGGTCTCGTTCAGGACGCGGGCGCGGGTGTACTTGGAGGCCGGCTCATCGCCGATCTTGCCGTAGGCCTCGAACCAGCCATGGGCGCCGGCGCCGCGGGCGTGGACAACGCGCTCCGGGATCCGCTCGCGATCGAAATGCGTGATCTTCTCGATGAACTGGTAGTTCTCGAGCGTCGCGGGGCCGCGCTCACCGACCGTGCGGGTGCTCTGGTTGTCGCGGACCGGATGGCCCTGGCGGGTGGTCAGGATCGGGCGTTGATCGCTCATGCGTACCGTCTCTCCGTTCTGCGAAGGCCCTCGGCAGACACCGGGGTCAACCTGGAACCGTTCTGGTGAAAGGTTATGACCCCGGCATGACCCCGAGGCAAATGCATCGTCACAAACGTCGTGATAGACGCTGCCTATGAACCTCTCGGGCCTCTCGCTGCGCGATCTCGAATACGTCGTCGCCGTTGCCGACGAAGGGCACTTCGGGCGGGCCGCCGACCGGTGCAACATCAGCCAGCCGACGCTCAGCGTGCAGGTCCGCAAACTGGAAACCGCGCTGGGCCTCGTGTTGTTCGAGCGCTCGAACCGCCGCGTCCTGCTGACCGAGGCCGGTCAGGTGATCGTGCGGCAGGCCCGGGTGATCCTGGGGGAGGCGCAGCGCCTGCTGACGCTCGCCAGCGAGGGGCGCGGCTCGCCGCTGACCGGGCGCCTGATCCTCGCGGCGATCCAGACGCTCGGCCCCTATTTCTTCCCACTGGTGCTGCGGCCGCTGCGCGAGGAATATCCTCTGCTGACGCTCTCGCTGCAGGAATCCCGGACCGCCGACATCGTGGAGGGCCTTCGGGATGGCCGGATCGACGCGGCCCTGGTCTCGCTGCCGGTGCCTCAGCATGCGCTGACCGCGGCGCCCCTGTTCATCGAGCCGTTCTGGCTCGCCTGCCCGGCCGAGCACGCCCTCGCCCGCGGCGGCGCCCTCTCGGCCACCGAGATCGCCGGGCCGGACCTCCTGCTCCTCGACGAGGGCAATTGCCTGCGCGATCAGGCGATCGCGGCCTGCGGTGCCGGATCCTCGGTCGGCCGCCACGCCACGAGCCTGGAGACCCTGCGCTCGATGGTGGCGGCCGGGGCCGGCTACACGCTGCTCCCCGCCCTCGCGGTGCCGGCTGGGCCAGACCCGAGCGGGCTGACCGTGACGCGGGCCTTCGATGTCGACGGCCCGGGCCGGACCATCGCCCTCGCCTGGCGCACCAGCGATCCCCGTGCCTCCGGCCTGTCGCGCCTTGCGGCCTTCTTCCGGGCGCATGCGCCGCCGGGAACTGCGGCCTGCCGCGACGGAACTGCACTGGCCTCCGAGCCCTGATATTTGCGCGGGGCCGCCCTGCCGAATCTTTGCCGTGACAGGGCCAATATTCCCGTGTAGCGCGCGGCCGAAGCCCGATTTTCCCCGCGGGCACCTCCGCCCGCGAACGCCTTGCCCTCCTTGCGCACCCTCGGCCTCTGGGCCGCCCTTGCCGCCGTCTCCGTGGCCATCTCGTATGGCCTGGTGCGCGCGCAGTTCCCGGCGGCGCTGCTGCTCGGGCCGATGATCGCGGCGATCGCGTTCGGCGTCGGCGGGTCGCGCCTCCACGTGCCGCGATCGGCCTTCCAGGCCTCGCAGGCGATGATCGGCTGCCTCGTGGCCCATGCCGTCACCGGACAGATCGCCCAGACCCTGCTGGAGGACGGCCCGCTCATCGTCGCCGTCGTGCTGGTGACCGTGGCGGTCAGCGGTGTCGTCGGCTGGGTCCTTACCCGCCTGCGGGTGCTGCCGGGGACGACCGCCGCCTGGGGCTCCTCGCCGGGCGGGGCCTCCGCCATGGTGGCGATGGCCGAGGATTTTGGCGCGGATCCGCGGCTCGTGGCCTTCATGCAGTACGTGCGCGTCGCCGCGGTCGTGTTCTCGGCCTCGCTCGCCGCCCGGTTCCTGATGGCGAACCCGGCCGCCGCGGGCACCGCCGGTGGCGCCGAGTCTATCGAGCCCCTCTCCCTCCTGGCGACCCTGGCGGTGGCGGTGATCGGCGCCGGCGTGGCCCTCGCCCTGCGGGTGCCGGCGGGCGCCCAGGTCGGCCCGATGGTGCTGGGCAGCCTCCTCCACGCCACCGGCCTCGTCCGGATGGCCCTGCCGGTGCCGCTCCTTGAACTCGCCTATGCCTGTATCGGCATCTATGTCGGCCTGCGCTTCACCCGCGAGACCCTGCGCCTGACCGTCGCGGCGCTGCCGGGCATCCTGGTGGCGACCTTCTCGGTGATCGCCCTCTGCGCCGCCTGGGGCTGGGGCCTGACCCTGCTGCTGCCCATCGATCTGCTGACCGCGGTGCTTGCCACGAGCCCCGGCGGGCTCGATTCGGTGGCGATCATCGCGGTCGGCTCGAAGGCCGATGTGTCCTTCGTGCTGGCGGTCCAGACTTTGCGCCTGTTCGTGGTGCTGCTGACCGGCCCGCTGCTGGCCAAGTGGATCAGCCGGTCCGTGCCCGAAGGGGCGGCCTGATGAACGCCCTGGTCCTCGCCTTCCTCAATTCCTGGCGCGGCCTGCGCCACGGCGCGCGCACCGAGCGGGCCGTCCGGCAGGAACTGGTTCTGCTGGTGGTCGGCGTGCCGGTCGCGCTGCTGCTCGGCGCGACCCTGTGGGTGCGCGTGGCGCTGATGGTGAGCCTGCTGCTGATGCTGGCCGCCGAGTTCCTCAACACGGCCGTCGAGAAGCTCTGCGACCACGTCCATCCGAGCCACCACCCGATGATCGGCCGGGTGAAGGACCTCGCCTCGGCGGGGACGTTCATGGCGCAGGTGGCGGCGCTGCTGGTGTGGGTGGCAGCGTTGGTCGAACGGCTGGGGTGACCCGACCGCGATGTAACCGCGTTTCGGCAATCGCCTGTCCCTGGCAACGATTCAGAATCTTTGCCATCTTCCCTGACGCGGGAGGCGGTTCGAGATGGCGAGCGTGAACATATCGTTGTCGGAAACGATGAAGGACTGGGTCGACGCCCAGGCCGCGAGCGGCCGCTTCAACAGCGCCGGCGATTACGTCCGCGACTTGATTCGCCAAGATCAGGAGCGGAGCGACGGTCTCGCGCAGGTCCAGGCGTTGATCGCCGAGGGGTTCGACAGCGGCATCAGCGCATCGTCGCTGGACGATGTCCTGGCCGAGGCCCGGGAGCGCTCGCGGTCTGCCCGGCGTCCGTGACAATCCGGACGACGCGGCGGGCGAACCTGGATCTCATCGAGATCTACATGTCCGGCGCCGTCAAGTTCGGAAACGCGCATGCCGAACACTACTACGCTGGACTGAAGACCCTGTTGGCCCTGCTCGAAGAAAGGCCGCAGATGGCCCGTCTTCGCGATGAATTTGTCAGGCCGGTGCGGCTGTATCCCTATCGCGCGCATGTCGTCGCCTACATCGAGCAGGCGGACGGCATCCTGATCGTTCGCGTGCTACACGGCCGTCAGAACTGGGCGCGGCATCTGACCTGAACAGGGGCGCCGCTCGCATCTCGCGGCGCAAGGGTCTATCTGGCGGCCACCGCCTTCGCACACCCGCCGAGACACCACCCCGTGACGGACTACATCCGCAAGATCCTCACCGCCCGCGTCTACGACGTGGCGATCGAGAGCCCGCTCGATCCAATGCCGCGCCTGACCCAGCGGCTCGGCCGCCCGGTGCTGCTCAAGCGCGAGGATCTCCAGCCGGTCTTCTCGTTCAAGCTGCGCGGCGCCTACAACAAGATGTCGGGCCTGAGCCCGGACCAGATCGCCCGCGGTGTGGTCTGCGCCTCGGCGGGCAACCATGCCCAGGGCGTTGCGCTCGCCGCCGCCAAGCTCGGGGCGCGGGCCGTGATCGTGATGCCGCGCACCACGCCGTCGATCAAGGTCGATGCCTGCCGGGCCCGCGGGGCCGAGGTGGTGCTGCACGGCGACGCCTTCGACGAGGCGCTGGCGCAAGCCAAGATCCTGGAAGCCGAGCAGGGCCTGACCTTTCTGCACCCGTTCGACGATCCCGACGTGATCGCCGGCCAGGGCACGATCGGCAAGGAGATCCTGGAGCAGCATACCGGCCCGATCGAGGCGATCTTCGTGCCCGTCGGGGGCGGCGGCCTCGCCGCTGGGATCGCCACCTTCGTGAAGTACCTGCGGCCCGGCACCAAGGTGATCGGCGTCGAGCCGGAGGATGCCGCCTGCATGGCCGCGGCGCTCGCCGCCGGTACCCGCGTCAGCCTGCCCTCCGTCGGCCTGTTCGCCGACGGCGTCGCCGTGCGGCAGGCCGGCGAGGAGACCTTCCGGCTCTGCCGCGAGCACCTTGACGAGGTCATCACCGTCGACACCGACGCGATGTGCGCGGCCGTGAAGGATATCTTCGACGATACCCGGGCGGTCTCCGAACCCTCCGGCGCCCTGAGTCTCGCCGGTGCCAAGCTCTATGCCGAGCGCGAGGGCGGCACCGGCACGCTGATCGCGATCTCGTCGGGGGCCAATCTCAACTTCGACCGCCTGCGCCACATCGCCGAGCGGGCCGAGATCGGCGAGCAGCGGGAGGTCCTGATCGGCGTGACCATTCCGGAGCGACCGGGCGCCTACCGGGCCTTCATCAACGCCCTGGGCCCGCGCGCCATCACCGAGTTCAACTACCGCCATGCCCCGGGGAGCGAGGCGCAGATCTTCGTCGGCATCAACGTCACCGGCGGCAAGCGCGAGAAGCAGGCGCTGATTGGCACCCTGCGCGAGGCCGGCTACCGCGTCCTCGACATGAGTGACAATGAGATGGCCAAGGTCCACGTCCGCTACATGGTGGGCGGCCGGGCGGTCGGCGTCCCGCATGAGCGGCTGTTCCGATTCCAGTTCCCGGAACGGCCCGGCGCTCTGATGAAGTTCCTCGACGCGCTGGGGCCGGACTTCGACATCACGCTGTTCCACTACCGCAACCACGGGGCCGATTACGGCCGCGTGCTTGCCGGCATCGCGGTCCCCCCGGCCGAGCGGGCCAGGTTCGACGCGGTCATCGAGGCGCTGGGCTATCCGGCCACCGACGAGACCGAGAACCCGGCCTATCGCCTGTTCCTCGACGGCGAGATTGCCGGGGCGGCGTGAGCCCCGGATCCGTTTACTCCGTCGCCTCTTCCACCGACCTCACGTCTGGCATGGCACGCAGCTTCTCGGCGATCGCCGCGACGCTCGTATGCGACAGACGCACGAAGGTGACGGTCACATCATCGAAGTCCGGGTTCGCGCTGGGGCGGACCGTGAAGCTTCGAACCCGGGAGGCGCGCTCGCCTGTCGCTGTCTGGAGGGTGTCGATCGACAGCGTGCCCGTGCGCGCCGTCAACCGCAGCGTCCGCACGCGCATCCGATCGCGCCAGCGTTCCTCGAACGGCTTAACCCCGGCCAGGATGCCCACGATGAGCGCCGTCGCGGCGACGGCCGGCACGTAGAGGCCGCTGCCGATCGCGAGGCCGATCGCCGCCACGCCCCAGAGGCTCGCCGCTGTGGTCAGGCCCTTCACGACCTCGCCGCGCAGCAGAATCGTGCCCGCGCCCAGGAATCCGATCCCCGACACGACCTGGGCGGCGATCCGGGAGGGATCGAGCACGACATGCTCGGTACCCAGCACATCGCTGAACCCGAAGGCCGAGACCAGCATGATCAGGCACGAGCCGACGCAGACCAGCATGTGGGTCCGCAGGCCCGCCGCCCAGAGCAGGCGTTCGCGCTCCAGGCCGATCACGCTGCCGAACAGGGCGGCCAGCGCCAGTCGCACCACCATCTCGCCGTTGCCGATCACGCTCACCTCCGATCTCGCGCATCGCGTGGGAGCGGCAGATTCTGAACGCTCATGAGCCGGCTTATCAACTCACGCCGAGCGCGGCCTTCTCGACCTCGTAGGCGGCTCGCACGGCAACCGGCCCGTAGGTCCGTTCCAGGCGCCGCACCGTGAAATGGGCCCGCGCCGTCGCCTGGAAGTGGTTCATGAAGGCGGTGTTGACCGCAGCACCCCCGAACGCCCCGAGGATCGGCACCGCCTGCGCGGCGACCTTCTGCGACACGACGAGGCCGAAGCGGGCCGCAATCTGCGCGGTGAACCGGATCAGCGCGGGCGCCGACTGGTCGAGGAGGGTCTTGCTGCCGGCATAGCGTGCAGC
The DNA here is from genome assembly GCF_900103445.1 of Methylobacterium phyllostachyos. GTDB lineage: Bacteria > Pseudomonadota > Alphaproteobacteria > Rhizobiales > Beijerinckiaceae > Methylobacterium > Methylobacterium phyllostachyos. Next base: position 132,689 of record NZ_FNHS01000002.1, read on the forward strand.
TTCCGCCAAGGTCTTGGCCAGGGCCGCGCGGACCGCAAAATAGCCGCTCTCGGTGAGCGCCGAACCGGCCTCCGTGGCGGCGGCCGCCCGGCCACCCAGCGCGAAGACCTGCACGCAGGCGAGCGCGCCCTCGGGCGTCTCCAGATCCTCGCCCTCCTCGCGGGCGATCTCGGCGATCGAGCGCAGCATCAGCGTCGTCGAGACCGGCAGTTCGACCGCCAGGGTCGAGAGGCCGAACGCGCCGCCCAGGGCGCCGGAGAGCGCGGCAAACGCCTTGTGCTTGGTATCGCCCGAGCCGAGGATCCGCGCAATTCGGCTCTCGGCCTTCACGGCGGCCGCGCCGATGCCGCCGCCCTCCGCCGGCGCGACTTCCTTGCGCGGCAGGGTCGCCAGCGCGACCCGCAGCGCCGTCCGCATAGCCACCTCGGTGCTCCGGCTCACCGCCTCTGTGACCGGGGCGGGCAGCGAGCGCCCGATGATGTCCAAAGGTGCCCCTGCGGCCGAGGAGAGGCGGGCGGCGAGGCTCGGCCGCTCCAGGGTCTGCACGGCCCTGCGCAGGGCGGCGAGGTCCGCGTCGCTCAGCATCGTCTCGCGGGCCACCGTTGGCAGCGTCGTGTCGGCGCGGGTGATGTCGGTCGTGGTCATCCAAGGATCCCTGGATCTATTCCTGTTACGCAGCCCCCGGGGCGCGCGCCGTGGAAGGAAGTTCCGCGCCCGTCGAGCGGTTCCCCGCGGTGTTCGTTGCCTGCGCCGGCGCCGCTTCGGCGGCCGGTTGACCGTTGCGACGGCCCACGGCGAGGCACAGCGCAAGCACCGGAATGCCGACCAGCGATGTCAAAACGAAGAACGCCGGATAGCCGATCGCCGCCACGATGAAACCCGAGGCGCCGGCGATCAGCTTGCCGGGCAAGGCGTAGAGGGAGGAGAAGAGGGCATATTGCGTCGCCGCGTAGGCCGGGCTGGTGAGGCTCGACATGTAAGCGATGAGCACGATGCCCGCGAAGGAACCGCAGAAGTTCTCGATCGAGATGGCGACCGTCAGGCGCCAGATCTCGGGCGCGCCGGCCGACAGCCATGCGAAGGCGAGGTGCGAGGCGGCGGCGAGGAACGCGCCGAGCAGCAGCGTCGGGAACAGCCCGAGCCGGGCAAGCGCCCAACCCCCCGCGAAGCCGCCCGCGATGCCGACCCAGATGCCGTAGAGCTTGGTGACGGTGGCGATCTCCTTCAGGTCGAAGCCGAGGGTCCGGTAGAGCGGGCTCGCCATCACGCCGGACAGGAAGTCGGGCAGCCGATAGAGTGCGACGAGCACGAGGATGCCCCAGAGCGCGCCCCCGAAACGGCCGTGCAGCTCGGTCAGCGGCTCCGACACCGCGCGGCGGATCGACCAGAGCCGCGAGCGTCCGGCCGTCGCGATCACCGCCGGGCGGGCGCTGTCGAAGGCGGGCGCCAGCAGCGCGGCCACCATCCCGACCAGCATGAGCGCGGCCATGATCAGGTAAGCGAGCGTCCAACCCCCGGCTGCGGCAATGAACAGCGCGCCGGCGCCGGCCGCGATGAGGCCGAGGCGGTAGCCGAGGTTCGATGTCGCCGCCAGAATGCCCTGGAAGTCGCTGCCGGCGGCGTCGATGCGCCACCCGTCGATCACCACGTCCTGGCTGGCGGCGCAGAACGCCATCAAGAAGGCGCCGAGGCCAAGCAGCGCGAGATTCGTCTTCGGGTCCGAGAAGGCCATCAGGATCAGGCACAGGGCGACGGCGGCCTGCGTCGTGACCATCCAGGCCCGGCGGCGTCCGAGACGCCGACCGAGCACCGGAACGTTGATACGATCGATGGCGGGCGCCCAGAGGAACTTCAGCGAATAGGGCAGCGCCACATAGCTGAACAGCCCGATGGCACGCACGTCGATGTCCGAGAAGGCGAGTCGGAGCGTGAAGGTCCCCAGCACCAGCAGCAGCGGCAATCCGGAAGAGAAGCCGAGGGCGAGCATCAGGACGATGCGCCGGTCCTCCACGATGTCGCGGAGCCGGAAGCGGCGCATCGCCTGTGGCTGGTTGCCCATCGCATGGAACTCCTGAGCCGTCCTGGCCTTGATCCGGCGAAATCGTGGCAACCTTGCGCCGCCTAGGGTCTCGCTGGATTGTGAAGCTGTTCGCCCCAATTTGATCGAACCTTGCTTAACGCACTATCCACGCCCCGTGGATCGCGGCGTGGAGGAGGCGCCGACGGATAGACGCGTAGCATCGCAGAGTATGGAATCATGCGTTGAGTGCCCGATCCGAGCCTGCTCCACCCCCGGCTATGCTGGTCGACGCCTTCGCGCGCAGCCCGTCGCCGATGGTGATTACCGATGCGCGCGCCCCCGACAACCCGGTCGCCTGGGCCAACGCGGCCTTCCTGCAGTCCACCGGTTACGGTGTCGACGAGGTCGTCGGGCGTAATTGCCGCATGCTGCAGGGCCCGGCTACCGACCGGGCGACCGTCGAGCGGATCCGCACCGCCATCCAAGCGGCCGAGCCGATCTCGGTCGAGCTGTTGAATTACCGGAAGGACGGCACGGCCTTCTGGAACGCGATGACCATCACGCCGGTGAGCGACGCGGACGGCGTGGCCTTCTACTACGCGGCCCAAGCGGACATGACCCATGTCCACCAGTTCGAAGTGACCCTGCGCGGCACCAACGACGAGCTCGAACGCCTCGTCGATGCCCGGACCCAGGCCCTGACTGCCGCGCTGGAGCAGAAGACCGCGCTGCTGCACGAGGTCGATCACCGGGTGAAGAACAACCTCCAGGTGATCTCCTCACTGATGCTGCTAAAGGCGCGCCGGACCCCCGAGGGTGAGGCGCGCGACGCGCTTCAGAGCATGGCCGAGCGCATCGGCGCGCTGTCCACGGCACACCGGCTGCTCTACTCGGAGGGTGACTGCGCGCATTTCAACCTCGGCGAGTTCGCGTCCGAGTTCCTGGCTGACATGAATGCCGGCCTCGATCCGGAGCGGCGTCGCGTCGAGGCCGACGTGGAGCCGATCGCGGTGGCGGCCGCGATGGCGGCGCCGCTGGCGCTGCTCATCCACGAGCTGACCGCGAACGCCCTGCGCCACGCCTTCCCCGACGAGCGGGAGGGGCGGGTCTCGATCGCGGCCCGGCGGAATGCGAGCGGGATGCATCTGACGATCCGGGACGATGGAGTTGGTCTCGCGGGGGCGTCGCCCAATCCGGCGGGCTTCGGGCGCAATCTGGTCGAGATGGTGGTGCGTCAGATGCGCGGGACCATAGTCTGGACCGACGCAGCGCCGGGCACGAATGTCGAGATCGATATTCCGCTGCAGACCGCGTCTTGAGAATTTTAAACGGACGTTCCACGCTCGCGGACGGGTGGGCGATTGACCTGCCGGAGGACGAAGCGCGCATGGGGACCGGGAACGCCGCCGCGGACATGGCCCTGCGCATCCTCGTGGTCGAGGACGAGGCGCTGATCGCCCTCGAACTCGAGTGCCTTCTGGACGATCTCGGGCATGTGACGGTCGGCGTCGCCGGCAACGCGGCCGAGGCCATCGCGTTGGGGCGTTCGACGGCGCCCGATGTCGCCCTAGTCGACGTCCACTTGGTGGATGGTCCGACCGGGATCGAGGTCGCCCGCGCGCTCTCGGAGGATCAGCGCATCACCGTGGTGTTCATGACCGCCAACGCCAAGCGCATCCCCCGGGATTTCGCCGGCGCCATCGGCGTCATCGCCAAGCCCTACTCCGAGCGGGTTGTGGCCAGTACCCTCGATTACGTCGCCGACCGCCGCGCCGGCCGCGGCCAGCCGGTTTGCCCCGATGGATTCGTGCCCGCGCCGGGGTGAGTTTCCCGACATCCTCAGCGGACCGTAATCCGTTCCGCGCGGGCTGGAACGAGGTCCCGTATGGGGGAACCCGACGTCAGGGGAACCGCGTGACCTGCGAGGGTCGGGCCCTCCTTCTACCCCGTTGCTTCGCGCTCCCGACGCTCTTCGGGCATCATCCGCCCCCGCAGAGGGGGTGCCTGCTTGCCCGGCTTCTCACCCCCGTCCCGCCCGTTGGCGCTTCAGCCGGTAGAGCGCATCCAGCGCCTCGCGGGGCGTCAGTGCGTCGGGATCGATGGCGTCGAGCAACGCGCCCAGGGGATCCTCGGGTGGCGGCTCGGGCGGCGGTGGCGGCGCCAGGGCCGCGAAGAGCGGCAGGTCGTCGATCCGCGCGCGCGCCGGGCGGCCGCGCTCCGCCTTCTCCAGGCTCTTGAGGATTGACCCGGCCCGCGCCACGACACTGCCGGGCAGCCCGGCCAGCCGCGCCACCTGCAGCCCGTAGCTGCGCTCGGCGATGCCGGGCACCACCTCGTGCAGGAAGACGACGCCGTCCCGATGCTCGGCCACCTTGAGGGTGGCGTTCTCCAAACGGGCGAGGCGGTCGCCGAGCGCGGTCAGCTCGTGGAAATGCGTGGCGAACAGGGCCCGGCAGGCATTCACCTCGTGGAGATGTTCCAGGCAGGCCCAGGCGATCGAGAGGCCATCGAAGGTCGCGGTGCCGCGGCCGATCTCGTCTAGGATCACCAGGGAGCGGCGGGTCGCCTGGTTCAGGATCGCTGCGGTCTCGACCATTTCGACCATGAAGGTCGATTGCCCGCGGGCGAGGTCGTCGGCGGCACCGACGCGGGAGAACAGCCGGTCGATCCGGCCGATCCGCGCTTCCGCGGCCGGCACGAAGGCACCCATCTGGGCAAGCACCGCGATCAGCGCATTCTGGCGGAGGAAGGTCGATTTGCCGCCCATGTTGGGTCCGGTGATCAGCCGGATCCGCCCCCGCGTGTCGCCGGATAGGTCGCAATCGTTGGCGATGAAGGGCTCGCCCGCTCGGCGGAGCGCCGCCTCGACCACCGGATGGCGGCCGCCCACCACGACGAAGCTCAATGAGTCGTCCACCACCGGCCGGCGCCAGTCGAGCTCGACGGCTAGTTCGGCGTGGCTCGCCGCGACATCGAGGCCGGCCAGGGCTTCGGCCACCTCGGCGATCGTCTCGGCCCCGGCGAGGATACGGGCGGTCAGATCGTCGAACACCGCCGCCTCAAGGGCCAGCGCCCGGTCGGCAGCCCCCGAAATCTTGGATTCCAGCGCGCCTAGCTCGACGCTGGTGAAGCGCATGGCGTCCACCATCGTCTGGCGATGGACGAACTCGCTCTGCAGCCCCTTGAGGCAGGCCTCGCCGATCGATTGCGGGACCTCGATGAAATAGCCCAGCAGGTTGTTGTGCTTGATGCGCAGGGTCCGGCAGCCGGTCTGCTCCGCGTAGCGGGCCTGGAGGGCTGCGATCACCTTGCGGGAATCCTGCCCGAGGATCCGGGCCTCGTCGATCTCCGGGTGATAACCCGGGCGCACGAAGCCGCCGTCGCGCCGGCTGAGCGGCAGCTCGTCGGCGAGCGCCGCCGTCAGGGTCGCGATCAGGTCGGCATCGACCTGCTCCAGATGACCGGCGAGGCGGACGAGGTCCTCCGGCAGATCGGGTACGGCGGACAGGCGCGCTTCGAGGTCCGCCGCTGCGGCGAGCCCGTCCCGAATGGCGGCGAGATCCCGCGGCCCGGCGCGGCCCAGCCCGGTGCGCGACAGGGCGCGGGCGAGGTCGGGCGCCCGGGCCAGCGCGTCGCGCAGGCCGGCACGCAGAGGGCCGTTCTCGACGAGATGCGCCACCGCTTCGTGCCGTCGGGCGATGGCTTCGAGGTTGGTCAAAGGACCCGCGAGGTGCTCGGCGAGGAGCCGCGCGCCGTTGGCTGTCACGGTCCGGTCGATCGTGGCGAGCAGGCTCCCCGTCCGCTCTCCCGAAAGGGTGCGGGTGAGTTCGAGGTTGGCGCGGGTGGCCGCGTCGATGGCCAGCGTCGCCCCCGGATCCTCCCGGGTCGGGATCGCCAGAGGCGGCCGGGCGGCGAGCTGGGTGCGCGCGATGTAGAGGAGCGCCGCCCCGGCGGCCGCGATCTCGGCCCGGGTGAACTGGCCGAAGCCGTCCAGCGTCGAGACACCGTACTGCTCACGCAGGCGCCGCTCGGCCGCCGCCGGCTCCAGCTCCGCCTGCGCCAGGGGCACGATGGCCGCCCGGCTCTCCTGCCAGATCCGCGTCAGCGCCGGGTCGGCGTGGATCGCCTCGGACAGCACGATCTCCCGGGGATCGTGGCGGGCGATCGCGCCCGCGAGATCGCCGGCCGGAACCTCGCTCAAGGAGAAGCGGCCGGTGGAGATGTCGACCGCCGCCAGCCCGTAGGCGACCGCCCCCTCCCCCGTCTTCCGGCGCCCGATCGCGAGGAGCAGATTGGCCCGGGCCGGATCGAGGAGCCGGTCTTCCGTGATTGTGCCCGGCGTGACGAGGCGCACGACCTCCCGGCGCACCACCGATTTCGGGCCACGCTTTTTCGCCTCGGCTGGATCCTCGGTCTGCTCGCACACGGCGACGCGATGGCCGAGGGCGATGAGGCGGTTCAAGTAATCGTCGGAGCGCTCGACCGGCACGCCGCACATCGGGATCTCGCTCCCGGCGTGCTTGCCGCGCTTGGTCAGGACGATGCCGAGCGCCCGGGATGCGATCTCAGCATCCGCGAAGAACAGCTCGTAGAAGTCGCCCATCCGGTAGAACAGCAGGCAGTCCGGGTTGGCGGCCTTGATCTCGATGTACTGCGCCATCATGGGCGTGGCGCCCACCGGATCGAGGCCGGGGGCGGGCGTGATGTCGGCGGCGGGGCGGACGGCGGTAAGGGCCATGCCGCCTCTTAGCAGAGCGCGGCGCACGAATCAGGCCGCGGACACCGTCGCGGCTGGGGAGAAGCTGCCGCAGCGGTGGATGAGCCCGGGCCGGGGGCAGGCCGGCCCGGGACGCCTTCAGTAGCGCGGGCCGTTCGTCGTGTTGCCGAGGTTCTGCTGGTGGCCCTGCAGGGCGGGGTTCTTCGCATTCGGGTTTCCGTGCCGCCGGGTGTTGTGCCGGCGCATCCGGCGCTCGTGGCGGCCATAGCCGTGCCGATGCATGCAGTGTTGGCGATGGTGCATCGTGACGGTCTCGACCATGCCGTCGCCGGCCAAGCCGGTCTGCGGCATCGCGGGGACAGCCTGGGCGGCGGTCGTACCGATCACGAGGCCCCCGGCGATCAAGCCCGCGGTCAGGAAGGTGCGAAAAGACATTGTCGGAAAACTCCGGTCTGCTCTGATGAATAACCCTCCAAAGATTTTGGTGATCGGTAAGTTCCTGAATTGCGCCAATGTTTCGGAGACTTATTTTATCGTGGCTCCGGATTAAAAGAACACTCAGTCTCGACAGGGGCTATTCTGGCTTGAGCGATGTGCAGAGACTGAAAAGCGAAACGCGTCGTCGTGCGTGATTCACCGGCGTGGAGACAAGATCCGCCCGGGCATCTCAGGCGAGGAATTCGAGGAGATCGGCATTCACCGCGTCCGGCTCCTCATGCGCGAGCCAGTGGGTGGCGCGGTCATACCAGCGGATCCGGCCGTCGTCGCAGAGATCGAGGCTCGCCTCGGCTAAGCCAGCTTGGAGGGCGGTATCCTGCCGGCCCCAGAGGACCAGGGCAGGCACCCGGACCCGGGGCGGCGTCGCCCGGGGCAACCGCACAAGCGCCCGATACCAGTTCACCATCGCGATCATCGCGCCCGGCTGCGACCAGCTCTCGACGTAGCGGTCGAGATCGGCGGCCGCGAAGGCCCCCGGCCGGCTGGTGCTGATGAGCGCCCGCCGCAAGGCCCGGCCTCGATCAGCGGTGAGCAGACGCTCGGGCAGGCCTGGGAGCTGAAACAGCCCGACATAGTAGCTGCGCAGCATCTGGCCGGGATGGTGTCGCATATACGCCCCGACGATGCCGGGATGCGGCGCGTTCAGGATCGCCAGCCGGTCGATCCGCTCCGGATGCCGGCTCGCCACCCACCACGCGACGAGACCGCCCCAATCATGGCCCACCAGCCGAACCGTCGGAAAGCCGCAGGCGTCGGCGAGTGCGACCACGTCGTCGGCCAGCCGATCCAAGTGATAGGCGGCGATCCCGCGCGGCTTGTCGCTGAGGCCGTAGCCGCGCTGGTCCGGTACGACGACGCGCAAGCCGGCCGCGGCGAGCGGACCGATCTGATGGCGCCACCCGTACCAGAATTCCGGGAACCCGTGCAGCAGGATGGTCGGCAACCCCGCCTCGGGGCCCGCCTCAGCGACGTGCAGACTGAGGTTCGGCAACCCGATCCGGCGAAAGCTCACACCTGCGACATCCATGGGCTTTCGCGCTCCTTGATCCGGACAGGTGCCCGGGGTCCCGTCAGAAGCCCAGGGTGGCGCAGGTGCCGCTCTCCGGCGAGAGCTGGTCGCGCAGACGGTCGGGTGAGGTCCGGGTCCAGAGGCAGAGCAGGACGAAGGCCGCCCCCTGCAGCAGGCCGGTCGTTGGAGCAGATGAGTGCGTGGCGGGTCGGGACATGGCGTCGAACTCTGAAGACGATCCTGCAGATGAGATCGGCGCCGCGTCCCAGGGGTTACAGGTATGCGGGGCGCCCGGGTGCGCTGCCGCACGCGGACAGGTTACCGCAGGGGATCGAGCCAGCGATCCAGTTTGCCCGCCTCGAGATTTGAGCGGGCCTCCCGGTAGCCAAGCTCGGCCGACTCCCGGAAACGCGACCAAGCCCGGAGGTCGATGCCGGAAAGCTGGGGCTTCAGCACCGCAGTCGCATGGGTGGCCGCCATCAGGCTCTGGGCGTCGCTCGACACGGTTGCGGCGCGCAGCAGCAGCGGTGCAAGTCCCGGCATCGCCAGGGGCGAGCCGATCAGCTTGCGCATGAGGCGGCCTGTCCAGCCGCGGCGGGGCATGTCCTGGAACGCCCGGTCGCTGCCGACATCCACGGCGAGGACTGGGCCGCGTTCAAGCTCGGCCGCCACGTCGGCCGGAAGGTTGTTCATCATGCCGCCATCGACCAGCACCCCTTCGTCGCAGAGTACCGGCGGCAGCAGGCCCGGGATGGCGATGCTGGCGCGCAGGGCCTGCGCCAGATCGCCCGAGCGGTGGACCATCGTGTCGCCCGTGGTGAGATTCGAGGAGACGCAGAAGAAGGGCAGCCACAGATCCTCGATGCGCGCCCCCCCGTAGCGCGCCGCGAGGCCGGCATCGACCTTGGCGCCCCGGGTCAGGGCGTGGAGCGGCAGCGTGTAATCGTTGATCGGGTTGTCGGTGGCGAAGAACGCCTCGGTCTGCTCCTGAATCTCGGCCAGGCTCCAATCCATGGCCAGGCTCGCCGCGATGATGGCCCCCATGCTGGTACCGCCTACGAAGTCCGGCGCGCAGGACACCTCGTCGAGGGCTCGCAGGACACCCAGATGGGCGAGCCCCCGGGCGCCGCCGCCGCCGAGCACGAGCCCCCGGCCGGCACCGCTGGCGAGCCGCGCGAGCCGCTGAAGATCCGCCGGGCGGCCGTCGCGGAGCTGGATCCGCAGCGCAACGGGCAAAGCGGCGACGGCCGGATGCAGCGGTTTCGGGCGCTTCGCCCCGGGATCCTGACGGATGACGAGGTCCATGCGGATCCAGTCAGAGCGCACCCGCTCCAGATACTCCGCCGCCCCCGGCCGCGGCGCCGCGCCGGGCTCGGCGAGCAGCAGGACATGGTCGCCCCGGCGCTGGCTCTGCCGGCACCACGGGCAATCGATCTCGCGGGCTGCGAAGATCGTACGCGCGTGCCGGCCCTCATAGGCCTGGAACCAAGCCTCATCGGCCGTGTCGGGCCAATCGGTCAGGCAGCCGGTTTCGCCAGGCAGGACCGTGTCGAACGCACCCGCGAGCTTCCGCGCGAAACCCTCCGTGTCGGGCCCGTCCGTCACCGCCAGGATCGTGAAGTTCCGCGGGGCATGATGCACCGAGTAGCCCTCGTAGAGGGTGCGCAGGCGGTCCGCGAGCATCCTGGCGAGGTAGAGGAGCGTGTGCGGGTGCTCGGCGATCACCGTCTCGAAGGCGTCGCGGGTGAGCTGCAGCAGGTGGGCGTCGCGCAGGGCGATCACCGTGGCTGCCCGGGGCGCATCGGACAGGAGCGCCATCTCGCCGAAGATCTCGGGCGGCCGCAGGCGTGCGATCCGGGTCGGCCTCCCGTTGTGATCCCGCGCCGCGACACCGACGACGCCGGAGACCAGCGTGTAGAGCGCGTCCCCCGGCGCGCCCTGCTCGAACAGGATCTTGCCGGCCGGTACCGCCACCGGCACCATGCGGGCGCGCACGGCCTCGATGGCGGCCGGGTCGAGCCCGGCCAGGAACGGGATTTCGGGCGCACTCACGCCTTCACCACCGTATCGATGGGCGTGGGCCTCGCTGTCGTCGGGCATCGCCGCATCATTCGGGGCTCTCTCGTCATTCGGTTTCCGCCCAACATAGCGCCGCCAATCGGCCCGACCGCCTCCGTGACCGCACGCCGTTTCTGAAACGCCGGTGCCTTCGCGCGGCGGTCGCCATCCGATACAGCCGGTCGGGACAGAAACCGGGAGGAGCGCATGTCGGTGGCGGGTCGAATCGCGATCGTGACCGGGGCGGGGACGGGGGTCGGTCGGGCTGCAGCCGTCGCGCTCGCCGGCGCCGGGTGGCGCGTGGTCCTGTCCGGACGACGTCCGGCCCCGCTCGAAGAGGTGGCGGCCGAGATCGGAAATGACCGGTCGCTCGTGGTGCCCACCGACGTCACCGACCCGGATTCGATCGCCAACCTGTTCGCCCGCACGCGGGATGCGTTCGGCCGTCTCGACCTGCTGTTCAACAATGCCGGTATCGGCGCGCCGGCCGTACCCCTGGAAGACTTGCCCCTCGAGACGTGGCGGCAGGTGATCGATACCAACCTGACCGCTCTGTTCCTGTGCACGCAGCACGCCTTCCGGATCATGCGCGATCAGGACCCGCGGGGCGGACGGATCATCAACAATGGCTCGATCTCGGCGCATGCCCCGCGGCCGAACTCGATCGCCTACACGGCGACCAAGCACGCGGTCACCGGCCTCACCAAGGCGACTTCGCTCGACGGGCGTGCCTACGACATTGCCTGCGGGCAGATCGACATCGGCAACGCCGATACGCCGATGGGCGGCAAGATGAAGGCCGGCGTTCCCCAGGCGGATGGTTCGCTGCGCGCCGAAGCGGTGATGGATCCCGGCCATGTCGGCCAGGCGGTGCTGACGATGGCGAGCCTACCCCTCGAAGCCAACGTCCAGTTCATGACGATCATGGCGACCAAAATGCCGTTCGTCGGCCGCGGCTGAGCGGCGGCCGGTCTCCCGCGCCGCCGGCTGCGATTTCAGGTTCCGAAGGCGCGCTTCGATCATCGCTGTGCGTATGTCGGGTCCGTTGGCTCTGAGCCCGGCCCAACGCGATTGACGACCTGCGATATAACTCATACAAATCAACTAAGGAAGAACGGACGGGATCAAGCCCGCCTCGAAGCTGGGAGGGGTATTCTACCACTTCCGCGCAGACTTCGCGGCCATACCGCAAACATGGGCCGTGCGCGTTCAAGACGTTCCAATCCACTGGCGAGTGATTCGTATGCCACCTTCGTGAAATGGCGGTGATCATCAGCGCTCGCCACGATGGTGTCCGGACAGAAGACGAACGTCGATGCGGCCTTAACTATAAAACTGGGAATTCCAGGTTCAGCGCCGGCTGTGGTGACAGCTTCAACCGTCGGCACTACAGAGGAATGGGGGAGTCATGATCGCCAGGCAGATGTTACGCAAGTTGATCCTCGGGGCCGCGCTCCTGAGCGCCGCCGCCGTGCCGTCGGCGTGGGCGGCTGGGGGCGATCCAATCGGGGTGGCAATGCCGACGAAGTCGTCGCAGCGCTGGATCGATGACGGCAATAACATCGTGAAGCTTCTCCAGGCCAAGGGCTACAAGCCGGACCTGCAATACGCCGACGACGATATTCCGACGCAGCTCGCGCAGATCGAGAACATGCTCACGAAGGGCGTGAAGGTGCTGGTGGTTGCATCGATCGACGGGACGACCCTCGGTGATGTGCTGTCGAAGGCTGCCGAGAGGGACGTCAAAGTCATCGCTTACGATCGCCTGATCAAGGGGACGCCAAACGTCGACTATTACGCGACCTTCGATAACTACAAGGTCGGGGTGCAGCAGGCGACTTCGATCGTCGACGCGCTGGGTCTCAAGGACGGCAAGGGGCCGTTCAACATCGAGCTGTTCGGCGGCTCGCCCGACGACAATAACGCATACTTTTTCTACGACGGCGCCATGTCGGTGCTGAAGCCGTATATCGACGCCAAGAAGCTCGTGGTTCGCTCCGGCCAGTTCGGCATGGACAAGGTCTCGACCCTGCGTTGGGACCCGGCGACCGCCCAGGCCCGGATGGATAACCTGCTCTCGGCCTATTACGGCAATGCCCATCTCGACGCGGTGCTTTCGCCCTACGACGGCATCTCCACGGCCATCATCTCGTCGGTGAAGAGCGTCGGCTATGGCTCCGGCAATCTGAAGCTGCCTGTCATCAGCGGTCAGGACGCCGAGCTGCAATCGGTCAAGTCGATCATCGCGGGCGAGCAGACCGCGACGATCTTCAAGGACACCCGCGAGCTCGCGAAGGTCACGGTGGCGATGATCGACGCGATCGAGTCCGGCAAGCAGCCGGAGGTCAACGACACCAAGACCTACAACAACGGCAAGAAGGTCGTGCCGTCCTACCTGCTGTCGCCGGTCATCGTCACCAAGGACAACTGGAAGCCGGTCCTCGTGGACTCGGGCTACTACACCCTCGACCAGCTGAAGTGAGCGTCGCGGGGCCGGCTGCCGGCCCCTTCGATCCCGCGCCGGCTTTCCGGCGGCGCGGGCCCATCCGAAGCGCCCTCCGCCGACCGTGATGTGGGTTCGGCTGAGCGCGCATGGAACCAAGGACTTCGCGGCGTTCCCGATCGCCCTGCGGTGGGACACGACGTGACGCAGACCGTCTGGAAGGTCGCATGCAGCCCGTCCTCGAAATGCGGGGGATTTCCAAGTCCTTCCCCGGCGTGAAGGCCCTCAACGACGTCAATCTCTCCGTCGCGCCGGCCGAGATCCACGCCCTGGTCGGCGAGAACGGCGCCGGCAAGTCGACGCTCATGAAGGTGCTGAGCGGCGTCTATCCGCACGGCTCGTACGAGGGCGAGATCGTCTATGAGGGCCGCCCTGGCCACTTCCGGGACATCTCGGACAGCGAGCGCCTTGGCATCGTGATCATCCACCAGGAACTGGCGCTGGTGCCGTTCCTGACGATCGCCGAGAACATCTTCCTCGGCAACGAGCCGGCCCGGTTCGGGATCATCGATCAGGATCGGGTCTACACCCGCGCGCGCGAGTTGTTGGCCACCGTGGGGCTGAACGAGAGCCCCGACACGCTGGTGACGCATCTGGGCGTCGGCAAGCAGCAGCTCGTCGAGATCGCCAAGGCCCTGTCGAAGAAGGTCAAGCTGCTCATCCTCGACGAGCCGACCGCGTCCTTGAGCGAGACCGACAGCGAGGCGCTGCTGCGGCTGCTGCTGCGCTTCAAGGACCAGGGCATCGCGTCGATCCTGATCTCGCACAAGTTGAACGAGATCTCGAAGGTCGCCGACCGGATCACCGTGCTGCGCGACGGCACCACCGTCGAGACGCTCGATTGCCGGCGCGAAGCCGTCGACGAGGACCGGATCATCCGGGGCATGGTCGGGCGCACGCTGGCGAGTCGCTATCCCACGCGCGAGCCGAAGATCGGCGACGTGCTGATGGAGGTGCGCGACTGGACGGTCCACCACCCGATCCATCCCGACCGAACGGTGGTGCGCGGCGTCAACCTCACCGTACGCCGGGGCGAGATCGTGGGGATTGCCGGGCTGATGGGCTCGGGCCGCACCGAACTCGCCATGAGCATCTTCGGGCGGTCCTACGGCCAGGGCATCGGCGGCACCGTCCGGATCGACGGCGCGGAGGTCGACGTCTCGACGATCGACAAGGCGATCGCCGCGGGCATCGCCTACGTGACCGAGGACCGCAAGCAGCTCGGCCTCGTCCTTGGCGAGGACATCGCCAAGAACACGACGCTGGCCAACCTGCCAGGCGTGTCCACCGCGACGGTGATCGACGAGGATGTCGAGCACCGGGTCGCGAGCGGCTACCGGAGCAAGATGCGGATCCGCTCCTTCGGGGTGGCGCAGCAGACGGTGAACCTCTCGGGCGGCAACCAGCAGAAGGTCGTGCTGAGCAAGTGGCTGTTCACACAGCCCAAGGTGCTGATCCTGGATGAGCCGACGCGCGGCATCGATGTCGGCGCCAAATACGAGATCTACAGCATCATCAACGAGTTGGCCGAGGAGGGCCGGGGCGTGCTGGTGATCTCGTCCGAGATGCCCGAGCTGCTCGGCCTGTGCGACCGGATCTACGTGATGAACGAGGGGCGCTTCGTGGGCGAGTTCCAGCGCGAAGAGGCCAGCCAGGAAGCGATCATGCGCGCGATCATGCGCTCCAAGGACCTGAACGGATGAGCGATACCCCAGCGAGCAAGCCCATGATCCCCGCGACCGAAGGACTGACCGGATCCATGTCCGACCCCGCGCCGCGCGGCCTGCGCGGCCTCCTGCCGATGACGCATCTGCGCGACTACGGATTGGTCGTCGCGCTGGCGGTCATCACCCTGTTCTTCGAGTACACGACGGGCGGCGTGCTGTTCCAGCCGCTGAACCTCACCAACCTCATCCTGCAGAACAGCTACGTCGTGGTGATGGCGCTGGGGATGCTGCTCATCATCGTGGCGGGCCATATCGACCTGTCGATCGGCTCGGTGGTCGGCTTCGTGGGCGCGCTCGCGGCCCTGCTGATGGTGCGGTTCGGCATCGATCCGTTCACCGCAACGATCCTCTGCCTCACGGTGGGCGCCGCGATCGGCGGGCTGCAGGGCTATTTCGTGGCCTATCTCGGCATCCCGAGCTTCATCGTCACCCTGGCCGGCATGCTGGTGTTCCGCGGCATGACGCTGGCCCTCCTCCAGGGCGCCTCGATCGGCCCGTTCCCGGAGGTGTTCCAGCTCCTCGCCAAGGGCTTCCTTGCCAACTTCGCCGGCCCCTGGACTGCGCTGCTGATGGCGCTCGCTCTGGCGTCGACCTTCGTCGGCCTGAACTGGCGCCGCCGCGCCGCGCGGGTCCGCAACGGCGGCGAAGTGGAATCCTGGGCGTCGTTCATCTTCCGCAACGGCGTGGCCACGATCGTGATCCTCGCCTTCGCCTACCAGATGAGCAATTACCGCGGCCTGCCGAACGTGCTGCTCGTGATGTTCGTGCTGGTGATGCTCTACAGCTTCGTCACCACCCGGACGACGATCGGACGGCGGATCTACGCGCTCGGCGGCAACATCAAGGCGGCGCGGCTCTCCGGCATCAAGACCGAGCGGCTGACCTTCCTGACCTTCGCCAATATGGGCGCGCTGGCGGGCCTCGCCGGCATGATCTTCGCCGCCCGGCTCAACACCGCGACCCCGAAGGCCGGTGTGGGCTTCGAGCTCGACGTGATCGCGGCCTGCTTCATCGGCGGCGCCTCGGCCTCCGGCGGCATCGGCAAGGTCTCGGGCGTGGTGATCGGCGCCTTCATCATCGGCGTGATGAACAACGGCATGTCAATTATGGGCATTGGCGTCGATTACCAGCAGGTGATCAAGGGGATCGTCCTGCTCGCCGCCGTCTGCCTCGACGTCTACAACAAGAACAAGGCCTGAGCCGGAGCCATACGACAACGCCCCGGACTCGTGGGAGTCCGGGGCGTTGTCGTGTTCGAGGCACAGGTCGCAGGAACAGTCCGGACCGATTGCCGGTCGAGGCGGCCCTCAGGTCTTGCGCGCCACCGTGAACCGAGCGGCGTCCCGCAGGATGCGGGCCTTCTCGCCCCAGGCGCCGACCGCGTCCTCGCAGACGCCGACGAGGCGGTCGCATTCGGCTCGCGCGCCGTCGATGCCGAGGCGGTCGACCAGCGTGGCCTTGCCGGCATCCTTGTCCTTGCCGGTGGCCTTGCCCATCGCCTCGGGTGAGGCTTCCCGGTCGAGAATATCGTCGGCGATCTGGAAGGCCTGACCCAGGGCGAGGCCGTAGCGCAGCAGGGCCGCGCGCTGGCCCTCATCGGCGCCGCCCACGATCGCGCCGGCCTCCACCGAGAAGGCCAGGATCGCGCCGGTCTTCATCGCCTGCATCCGCAGGGTGTCGTCCACATCCATGTTGGCCGCGCCGAACCGGCCCTCGGCGGTCAGGTCGAGGAGCTGACCGCCAACCATGCCGCCGAGGCCCGAGGCCCGGGCGAGGCCGAGCACGAGGTCGGCCCGGATCCGCGCATCGGGCTGCCAGGTCGGATCAGCCACGATCTCGAAGGCCAGCGTCTGCAGGGCATCGCCCACCAGGATCGCGGTGGCCTCGTCGTAGGCCTTGTGCACCGTGGGCTTGCCGCGGCGCATGTCGTCGTCGTCCATGGCGGGGAGGTCGTCGTGGACGAGGCTGTAGCAATGGACCAGCTCGATCCCGGCACCAGCCGCCAGCGCCGCAGCCTCGGAGCCGCCGAGCATCCGGGCGGTCTCGATGGCGAGGAACGGCCGCAGGCGCTTGCCGCCGCCCAGCACCGCGTGCCGCATCGCCTCCATCAGGCGGGGCGGCCGGGCGATCTCGCCGGGGCCGACCTCCGGGCCGAGGCGCTCGACCAGGAAGGTCTCGACCGTCCCGGCGACCTCGGTCAGCCTGTGGGTAAACTCGACGGCTGGCGTGCCAGCCTTGACCGAACCGGTCTGTGCCTGCGTTGAGGAGGTCGTGGTCATCGGGCGCTACGTCCGGTCCTGGCCTTGCGAAAACCAATCGCGTGTCAGTTGTACGGGAACGAAATCACCGTGAGCGGGGTGGGAAGCATGGGGGAGGCGGCGGAACGCAATCTCCCGCGCGCCCGCCCGCGGCGCTCCCGCCGTGTCCGGCAGGTCGTGGGGACGCTGTTGCTGCTCCCCGCCCTCGGTTTCGTCCTCGTGCTGGGTCTGGCGCTCGTCTATAGCGCGGTGATGCCGCCGTCGACTCTGATGCTCGGCCGGTGGTTGACACTTCAGCCGGTGAGCCGCGATCCGGTTTCGCTCTCCGGCATTGCGCCGGCCCTGCCGCTGGCGGTGATCGCCTCCGAGGACCAGCGCTTCTGCCTCGATCACGGCGTGGATTTCGGGGCCATCCGCGAGGTGGTGGAGGACGAGGATTCGCCGAGCCGCGGCGCCTCGACCCTCGCGATGCAGACGGTGAAGAACGTCTTCCTGTGGCCCGGCCGCTCCTACATCCGGAAGGCGGTCGAGATCCCGCTGGCGCTCGCCCTCGACACTCTCTGGGGCAAGCGGCGCATGATGGAGATTTACTTGAACGTTGCCGAATGGGGCGACGGGATCTACGGCGCGCAGGCGGCCAGCCGGCACTGGTTCGGCAAGGACGCGAGCCGGCTGACCCGCAATGAGGCGGCTTTGCTCGCCGCCGTCCTGCCGAATCCGATCCTGCGCAGCGCCGGACGCCCCTCCCCCGGCGTGCGCCGCCGCGCCGCGCGGATCCAGGCGATGATGGGTCAGGTCGAGGGGCTTACGGGCTGCCTGCGGCGATGATCCGTCCCGAACTGGAAGAGCGCTCGCTATCGCGCTTGATCGCGGCGAGCATCCGCTGGCGCACCAGGCCGCTGACCGGACGGATCAGCAGCCAATAGGGTGTAAACTTCAGGCGCGCGGCCCGGCTGGCACAGGAGACCCGCGTCTCGGTGACGAGCTGGGTCCGGCCATCGGGACCGGGGCGGGCTTCGAAGGCCAGCGCGAGCTTTGCGACCTGGGGCGCGTCGAACCGCAGGAACGCTGCGCCGTCGGCCACGGGCTCCAAGCCGTAACCCGGGCGCCAGAAACGGCCGATCAGCCCGTAGACGATCTCGCTCTCGCTGCGGTCGAGCAGCGTGAAGTCGTGCAATCCGAACGGCGCACGCGCCATATCCGGTCGTCCCAGGGCGCGCATCGGCAATTCCCGCAAGCCGATCATGAGACGGAAGAAGCGGTCCGAGGCCGGTCGATAGGCGGCGACGCCATTCAGGATTGCGGCAGGCTCGGCAGCCACGTCGCAGGCATGCACTTCGCTGAACTGATAGGTCGGACAGTAGCGATCGAGGCGGCGCATGCCGGCATCATACCGTGGCCGAGGTGAGTCGGGAGACTTGTCGCCATGCGTTATGCCGGGAGCTTAGCCAAGGCGTGATGTGGCAATCGCCAAGTCGGGCGGCTGCATCCGGCAACGGCACGGTCGCGACCTGACCAGAACTGGCTCGGCCATCGTCGCGGCGATCCAATACGCGAAATCGCCGCCGAGTGGATGGATCGCGACGGAAACGACAGCCTGCGACGGTAGCAGCCGCCGAATCCGGTCTGTAAGACAGGCGCCAGTTCCAAGACCAAGGCCGATTTTCATGAGCGACGCCGTCTACGACCTGACCCTGGAGCGCATCGCCCTGATCCGCCGGATGGTCGTGGCCTGGGGCGAGGCCGAGCCGGGCGCGCCGACCATCCATCCGGACGCCCCCTATGGCAGCCTCGACCGGGACGGCGACATCGCCAACGTCACCGGCGACGACGAGGGCGCCGAGGAGGAGCACCGGTCCCTGGAGCAGGGGCTGGCGGTCTTCGCCCAGAACGCGCAGCTGAAGCCCGGTCGCTATCAGTACCACAATGGCTTGGCCAAGCTCGACCACGGCACGGTCGGCGATGTCTTCCGGGACGCGCAGACCGGCGAGACGCCTGAGCACATCACCTTCGCGGTGACGGCGGAGCACTTGGCCCTGATCCCGCATCTCGCCTACGGCTGGGATGCGACCGCGAACGTGCCGCGCGTGGATCCGAAGCGGCCTTACGGTGATGGGGCGACCTACACAGCTGCCATGGCGCGCCATCTCGCCGCTGTGCCCGAAGCCGCCGCCAACGACGACGAGGACAGCGAGACCCACCGGGTCCGGCTCCATCGCGAGATGCAGCCGGCCCTCCAGATTTTTTTGCGCTATGCCGATCTTGGCCCGGGCGACTTCCGGCGCCCGGAAGGCTCCCGGGTTTGGGAGCCGGCCTGAGGGCTCAACCCTCGCGCTTCTTCCGCTGCGCCAGGGTCCGCAACCGCAGCGCGTTGAGCTTGATGAAGCCCGCCGCGTCGCGGTGATCGTAGGCGACGGCGCCCTCCTCGAAGGTCACGAGGTCCTGGTCGTAGAGGGAGTGCGGGCTCTCGCGGCCGATCACGTGGACGCCGCCCTTGTAGAGCTTCAGCCGCACCGTGCCGGTCACCTTCTCCTGGCTTTTGTCGATCAGGGCCTGGATCATCTCGCGCTCCGGCGAGAACCAGAAGCCGTTGTAGATCAGCTCCGCGTATTGCGGCATGAGCTGGTCCTTCAGATGGGCGGCGCCCCGGTCCAGCGTGATCGACTCGATGGCGCGGTGGGCTGGCAGCAGGATCGTGCCACCCGGCGTCTCGTACATGCCGCGGCTCTTCATGCCGACGAAGCGGTTCTCGACGAGATCGAGCCGGCCGATGCCGTTGGCCCGGCCCAGCTCGTTGAGCTTCGCCAATAGGCTCGCGGGCGAGAGCGTCTCGCCGTCGATCGAGACCGCGTCGCCCCGCTCGAAACCGATCGTGATGACGGTCGGCTGGTCCGGCGCCTCCTCGGGGGAGAGGGTGCGCGAGTAGACGTAGTCCGGCACCTCGACCGCCGGATCCTCCAGCACCTTGCCCTCGGATGAGGCATGCAGGAGGTTGGCATCCACCGAGAATGGACTCTCACCGCGCTTGTCCTTGGCGATCGGGATCTGGTGCTGCTCGGCGAAGGCGATGAGCTGCTCGCGGGAGCGCAGGTCCCACTCGCGCCAGGGGGCGATCACCGTCACGTCGGGCTTGAGCGCGTAGTAGCCCAGTTCGAACCGGACCTGATCGTTGCCCTTGCCCGTGGCGCCGTGGCAGACCGCGTCGGCCCCGACCTTCTCGGCGATCTCGATCTGCTTCTTGGCGATCAGCGGTCGGGCGATCGAGGTGCCGAGCAGGTAGACGCCCTCGTAGACCGCGTTCGCCCGGAACATCGGGAAGACGTAGTCGCGGACGAATTCCTCGCGCAGGTCCTCGATGTAGATGTTCTCGGGCTTGATGCCGAGCAGTTCGGCCTTGCGCCGGGCCGGCTCCAGCTCCTCACCCTGGCCGAGATCGGCCGTGAAGGTCACGACCTCGCAGCCGTAGGTGGTCTGCAGCCACTTCAGGATGATCGATGTGTCGAGCCCGCCGGAATAGGCCAGCACGACCTTCTTCACGGGGCTTTTCGCGGGGACGGACATGCGGCTTCCGGAACTGGGATGGGGCCTGAGCCGCTTATCGCGGGTGGGATTGGCCTGCAACCGGCGTGCCGCGTGGCGCGTAGCCTTTGCCGAAGGATCGGCCGCGTTTCGCCTCACGGCGGCCTTGCGGACGTGCAAGAACCGGCGCGGGCATTGCGTGTGATCAGGCCCGAAAACGTGCATCGGAGAAGCGAAGTCTATGGCGCGCCAGCCGATTCTGGAGTTCTGGTACGAATTCGCCTCGACCTATTCGTATCTCACGGCGATGCGCGTCGAGGCGGCCGCCGCGGAGGCCGATGTGGCGGTGCGGTGGCGTCCGTTCCTGGTCGGGCCCCTCTTCGCGTCGCAGGGTTGGACCACGTCGCCGTTCAACCTGTACCCGGCCAAGGGCAAGAACATGTGGCGGGACGTGGAGCGCGAGGCCGCGCGTCTCGGCCTGCCGCCGCTGACCAAGCCTGCGCAATTTCCTCAGAACAGCCTGAGCGCCGTGCGCGTCGCCGTCCTCGGCCAGGATCAGGACTGGCTGGTGCCGTTCTCCAAGGCCGTGTTTACGGCGAGCTTCGCCGAGGGCCGCTCCATCGCGGAGCCGGCGGCGGTCGCCGAGATCCTCGATTCGCTCGGCCTCGACGGGACGCAGACGGTGCGCGCCGCCGCCGCGGAGGCCAACAAGACCAAGCTGCGGGTCAACGTCGAGGAGGCCCGCTCCCGCGGCATCTACGGGGCGCCAACCTTCCTGGCTGATGATGGCGAGCTGTTCTGGGGCAACGACCGGCTCGAACAGGCCCTGGCCTGGGCGACGGGCGACCGGCCGAAGGGCCTGCGGTAGGGCGGCATTCACGCCGTTCGGCCATCAATCCGACTCGAGCCCCTGGTTCCGCTCAGGCCCACCCCGGCGAGGCCCGGGTGAAGCCGCGATGCCCTGGACATATCTCATGCAGGTTTCCCGACGCCTTTTCCTCGCAGCCGCGGGTACCGCGCTGGGTTCAGGTTTGGGCGGCGCGGCCGCGCAGTCCTACGGCCAGCGCGTCGCGGTCAACGGCGACGACGGCAAGGCGGTGGCGAATTCGATCCTGCCCGGCGAGATCACCGGCCAGATCCCGGCCCTGCGCGGCGTCACCTATGTCGGACCGCGGGACGCGGGGACCACCCTCTACGAGTTCTTCGACTTCAATTGCCCGTTCTGCCGGAAGGCGGCCGCCGACGTGGTGGCGCTGCACGACAGCGACGCCGAATTGCGGATCGGGCTTGTCCACAACCCGATCCTGTCGCCGCAATCGGCCCAGGCCGCCAAGGTGATGCTGGCGGTTCAGCGCAGGCTCGGCGCGCAGGCTGCCTGGGGCTTCTACCAGACGCTGCTCGGCAAGCCGGGCCGCATCGACGGGCCGGGCGCGCTGACCGCCGCGGCTGCCCTCGGGATCCCGCAGGCGGAGGTCGAGGAGATCGCCGACAGCGAGGAGGTCCGTGCCGCGCTCAAGAGCCAGATGCGGATGGCCGCCGATCTCGGGCTCTACGCGACGCCGTCCTACGTACTCGGAAACAGCGGGATCCTCGGCCATCCGGGCGCCCGCGCCATGGCCAAGATGATCGCCAGCGTGCGGCGCTGCGACCGGCTGGCCTGCTGACGATCCCGCTGCGTCACACTTCTGCCGTCCTATCGCGCAGCGGCGGTCCGGTCCGTGTTGCGCGCGGCCATGCTGGCATGCTAGGCGGTCGCCGCGCCGATCGGACGGTTCTCGACCCTGTCCCAATCGGCGCGATCCCACGTCCCGAACGATCTCGCGCCGTGCTCCCCGCCGGAGCGCGCGGAACGGGCGGGCAACCAGAGAAGAGAGCGACGGGTGGCGCAGAACGGTTCCGAGGCTGGTCCCCTGGTCGCAGGCGTGGCGGGCCGGTACGCTTCCGCCCTGTTCGAGCTCGCGCGCGACGAGCGCCAGGTCGACGCGGTCGCCGAATCCCTCAACCAATTCGACCGGCTGCTGAAGGAGAGCGCGGATCTCCGCCGCCTCGTCCGCAGCCCGGTCTTCAGCGCCGAGGAGCAGGAAGCCGCCATCGTCGCCGTGCTCGACAAGGCGGAGATCGGCGGGCTCGCCGGCAACTTCATCCGGCTGGCCGCGGCGAACCGCCGGCTGTTCGCCCTGCCCGACATGATCACTGCGTTCCGCGCCCTGGTGCAGGACTCGAAGGGCATCGTGCGCGCCGAAGTGCGGGTGGCCGAGAAGCCCTCCGACACGGTGATCGAGGAGATCAAGGCGTCGCTGCGCGACATCACCAAGGCCGAGGTCGACGTCGATCTCGTGGTCGACCCGAGCCTGATCGGCGGCCTCATCGTGAAGATGGGCTCGCGCATGGTCGACGCGTCCCTCAGGACCAAGCTCAACGGTATCCGCCTCGCGATGCGGGCCGCGCAGTAAGCGCCCCCATCCGACCCGAACACTTATAGACGCATCAGCGACAGAGGCCCGAGTATGGACATCCGCGCCGCCGAAATCTCCGCGATCCTGAAAGAGCAGATCAAGAACTTCGGCGAAGAGGCCGAGGTCTCCGAGGTCGGGCAGGTCCTGTCCGTCGGCGACGGCATCGCCCGCGCCTACGGCCTCGACAACGTCCAGGCCGGTGAGATGGTCGAGTTCGAGTCGGGCGTGCGCGGCATGGCCCTGAACCTCGAGCAGGACAACGTCGGCATCGTGATCTTCGGCTCCGACCGCGAGATCAAGGAAGGCCAGACCGTCAAGCGCACCGGCGCCATCGTGGACGTGCCGGTCGGCAAGGGCCTGCTCGGCCGCGTGGTCGACGGCCTCGGCAACCCGATCGACGGCAAGGGCCCGATCGTCTCCACCGAGCGTCGCCGCGTCGACGTGAAGGCCCCGGGCATCATCCCGCGCAAGTCGGTGCATGAGCCGATGGCCACGGGCCTGAAGGCGATCGACGCCCTGATCCCGGTGGGCCGCGGCCAGCGCGAGCTGATCATCGGCGACCGCCAGACCGGCAAGACTGCCATCGCCCTCGACACGATCCTGAACCAGAAGCCGGGCCACGCTGCGGGCGGCGACGAAAAGTCGAAGCTCTACTGCATCTACGTCGCCATCGGTCAGAAGCGTTCGACGGTCGCCCAGTTCGTGAAGGTCCTTGAGGACCAGGGCGCCCTGGAATACTCCATCGTCATCGCTGCCACGGCGTCCGACGCGGCCCCGATGCAGTTCATCGCGCCGTTCGCTGGCTGCGCCATGGGTGAGTACTTCCGCGACAACGGCATGCACGCCGTGATCGTGTATGACGACCTGTCGAAGCAGGCCGTGGCTTACCGCCAGATGTCGCTGCTGCTGCGCCGCCCGCCGGGCCGCGAGGCGTATCCGGGCGACGTGTTCTACCTGCATAGCCGCCTGCTCGAGCGAGCCGCCAAGATGGGCGATGCCGCCGGCAACGGCTCGCTGACCGCCCTCCCGGTCATCGAGACCCAGGCCAACGACGTCTCGGCCTACATCCCGACCAACGTGATCTCGATCACCGACGGCCAGATCTTCCTCGAGACCGACCTGTTCTACCAGGGCATCCGCCCGGCGGTGAACGTCGGCCTCTCGGTCTCGCGGGTGGGCTCCTCGGCCCAGACCAAGGCGATGAAGAAGGTCGCCGGCAAGATCAAGGGTGAGCTGGCGCAGTACCGCGAGATGGCGGCCTTCGCGCAGTTCGGCTCGGATCTCGACGCCTCGACCCAGCAGCTCCTGAACCGCGGCTCGCGGCTGACCGAGCTTCTGAAGCAGCCGCAATTCTCGCCGCTGAAGATGGAAGAGCAGGTCGCGGTGATCTACGCCGGTGTGAACGGCTACCTGGACAAGATGCCGGTCGCCAAGGTCCGCCCGTTCGAGGACGCGCTGCTCAGCACGCTCCGCTCGCGGCACAAGGATCTGCTCGACTCCATCGCCGCCTCCAAGGACCTGTCGGACGAGAACGCCGGCAAGCTGAAGAGCGTGGTCGAGAGCGTCGCCAAGTCGATCGCCTAAGGCACCTCCCCTCCCCCCTTGTGGGGAGGGGTTAGGGGTGGGGGTGGTGCAGGAGACACCGTGCCGCGCCATCCTGAACCACCCCCACCTCCGGCTCCTCTCCGCAAGGGGGAGGAGAGGCCCTTTCAAATGGACCTGGACCTCACCCGATGGCGAGTTTGAAGGACCTGCGTAACCGCATCACCTCGGTGAAGGCGACGCAGAAGATCACCAAGGCCATGCAGATGGTCGCCGCCGCCAAGCTGCGCCGGGCGCAGATGGCTGCCGAGGCCGGCCGTCCCTATGCCGAGAAGATGTCGGCGGTGCTGGGCAATCTCGCCGGCAACCTCGTGGGCGGCGTCGGCGCGCCGAAGCTTCTGTCGGGCACGGGCTCCGAGCAGACACATCTGCTGGTGGTCTGCACCGGTGACCGCGGCCTGGCGGGCGCCTTCAACTCATCGATCGTCCGGCTCGCCGTGCGTGAATACGCGCAGAAGCTCACCGCCGAGGGCAAGACCGTCAAGATCATGACGGTCGGCAAGAAGGGCCTCGACGCGTTGCGGCGGCAGTATCGCGACCAGATCATCGAGAGCATGGACATCCGTGGCAACCGTCCGGTGGATTACCCGTTCGCGGCCGAAATCGCCGACAAGATCCTCACCCGCTTCGAGGCCGGCGAGTTCGACGTCGCGACCCTGTTCTATTCCGAGTTCCGCTCGGTCATCTCGCAGATCCCGACCGCGCAGCGCCTGATCCCCGCCGAGCTGCCCGCCGCCGACACGTCCGCGAAGGCGACCGCCGGCAACGCCGCCCTGGAATTCGAGCCCTCCGAGGAAGCGATCCTGGAGACGCTGCTCCCGAAGAACCTGACGGTGCAGATCTACCGGGCGCTCCTCGAGAACGCCGCCTCCGAGCAGGGCGCGCGCATGAGCGCCATGGATTCGGCCACCCGCAACGCGGGCGAGATGATCAAGAAGCAGACGCTGGTCTACAACCGGACCCGTCAGGCCATGATCACCAAGGAACTCATCGAGATCATCTCGGGTGCGGAAGCCCTCTGAGGCACCGCGACCTGACTGCACAGCTTGAAGGGTAGGTACACGATGGCGAACACCGCACTCCCCGGCGCCGGCTCCAACAAGACCGGCAAGATCACCCAGGTCATCGGCCCCGTGGTCGACGTGCAGTTCGAGGGCCACCTGCCCGAGATCCTGAACGCCCTGGAGACCAAGAACAACGGCGCCCGCCTCGTGCTCGAGGTCGCCCAGCAGCTCGGTGAGAACACCGTCCGCTGCATCGCCATGGACACCTCCGAGGGCCTGACCCGCGGCCAGGAGTGCACCGACACCGGCGAGCCCATCAAGGTTCCGGTGGGCATGAACACGCTCGGCCGCATCATGAACGTCATCGGCGAGCCGATCGACGAGGCCGGCCCGGTCCAGGCCACGACCTACCGCGCGATCCACCAGCCGGCTCCCTCTTACGCCGAGCAGTCGACCGAGGCGCAGATCCTCGTCACCGGCATCAAGGTGGTGGACCTGCTCGCCCCTTACGCGAAGGGCGGCAAGATCGGCCTGTTCGGCGGCGCCGGCGTCGGCAAGACCGTGCTGATCATGGAGCTGATCAACAACATCGCCAAGGTGCACTCGGGCTACTCGGTCTTCGCCGGCGTGGGTGAGCGCACCCGCGAGGGCAACGACCTCTACCACGAGATGATCGAGTCCAAGGTGAACGTCGACCCGAAGGAGCACGGCTCCGCCGAGGGTTCGAAGTGCGCCCTGGTCTACGGCCAGATGAACGAGTCGCCGGGCGCCCGTTCCCGCGTCGCGCTGACTGGCCTGACGATCGCCGAGCAGTTCCGCGACGACGGCCAGGACGTGCTGTTCTTCGTCGACAACATCTTCCGCTTCACGCAAGCGGGCTCCGAGGTGTCGGCGCTTCTGGGCCGCATCCCCTCGGCGGTGGGCTACCAGCCGACGCTGGCCACCGACATGGGCGCCTTGCAGGAGCGCATCACCACCACGACCAAGGGCTCGATCACCTCGGTGCAGGCTATCTACGTGCCGGCCGACGATCTGACCGACCCGGCGCCCGCCGCCTCCTTCGCCCACCTCGACGCCACGACCGTGCTGTCGCGCTCGATCGCCGAGAAGGGCATCTACCCGGCGGTGGATCCGCTGGACTCGACCTCGCGCATGCTGTCGCCGGCGATCCTCGGTGAGGAGCATTACGATGTCGCCCGTCGCGTCCAGCAGACCCTGCAGCGCTACAAGGCGCTCCAGGACATCATCGCGATCCTGGGCATGGACGAGCTGTCCGAGGAGGACAAGCTGACCGTGGCCCGCGCCCGCAAGATCGAGCGCTTCTTCTCGCAGCCCTTCTCGGTCGCCGAAGTGTTCACCGGCTCGCCGGGCAAGCAGGTCGCGCTGGAAGACACCATCAAGGGCTTCAAGGGCCTGGTGAACGGCGACTACGACGACCTCCCGGAGGCGGCCTTCTACATGGTCGGCACCATCGAGGAGGCCCAGGAGAAGGCGAAGAAGCTGAAGGCGGCGTAAGGCTGCTCCCTCCCCTCCCCCCTGTGGGGAGGGGCCGGGGGTGGGGGTGGTTCAGGATTGAGCGATCCGGTGCCTCCTGCACCACCCCCACCTCCACCTCCTCCCCACACGGGGGAGGAGCGCGCGTTGCGGGTTCGGGAAGCTAGAGACCGATGGCCACCTTCCACTTCGATTTCGTCGGCCCCGAGCGGACGCTGTATTCCGGCGAGGTGACCGCCGTTCAGCTGCCCGGCACCGAGGGCGAGATGACCGTGATGCCGGGCCACGCGCCCGTGCTGACCTCTCTGCGGGTCGGCGTGATCGTGGTCACCGAGAGCCAGGGCAGCGGCAAGCGGATCTACGTCCGCGGCGGCTTCGCCGATATCGGCCCGACGGCCGTCACCGTGCTTGCCGAGCGCGCCGCCCCGATCGAGGAACTGACGCACGAATCCCTCGATCGGGACATCGAGGCCGTCGAGATGCAGCGCGACGCCACCGAGGACCTGCAGAAGCGCGAGGAGCTGAACGGCCAGATCGTCCAGCTGCAGGAGACCAAGGCGCTGCTGAAGCTCTGAGGCTACGTTTGACGGAAGCGAACACGCTTCCACCCCGCGTCGACTGATCACGTCAGGGTTTCGAAAGGTCGAGACCTTTCGCGTGTCCAGGGCAGAGCCCTGGGGAACAGCTCAGGGCTCTGCCCTGAGGACCCGCCAAAGGGCTGAGCCCTTTGGAAACTTGGAAGTGGCTCGTCACTGAGGTGCCCGGGCGTGATCCAGCGCATGGTCTAACAGGCCTGCCCGCGCCTCTGGGCCTGACGGACAGCCGCGCTCCAGCCAAAGGCGCCGCGCCGCCGCTAGGGCACGTCCGATGGTCGGACCCGGGGGGATCCCTGCGGCGACCAGATCGGCGCCGGCGAGCGGGAAGGTCGGTGGGCCGCCCTCTCCGCGCAGAGTCAGCAAGGCCTGCCGCGTCCCGTCAGTGACGTGAGGCCGCGGCTCACCCGCGAGGATAGCCAGCGTTTCCGTCAAGGGTGTCAAGCCGTGCTCGGCCGCGAGGGACCGGGCTGCAGATTCATCGATCGTCGCCCGGTCGTGGAGGGCCGCCAGCACGTCTGCATAGGCGGTGAGCTGGCCGTGCTCCTGGTTCGACAGCCGAAGCCGGTCGCGCAGGCGATCCGCATCGTGCCGCGCGCCGACCGCCAGCGCCGCGAGCCGCATCACGGGCGGCAGGTCCGCCCTGGCGGCGCGCTCCAACCGGCCGAGTTCTCCGACGCCGCCGGTGATCCGCTGGAGCAGGCCTGTGGCGCTTAAAGTGACGACCATGGTGGGGCCGCCGGTCGCCATCAGCAGTTTCAGGAATTCGTCGCGAATGCGCTCCCGGGAGAGGCGGCGCAGGCTGTCGCGGGCTGCCACGCAGGCGGCCAGCGCCTCCGGGTCGGGCGTCCCGCTGCCGAATCGGGCGTGGAAGCGGAAAAATCGCAGGATCCGTAGCGCATCTTCCCGGATCCGGGTGGCGGGATCGCCGATGAAGCGCACCCGCCCGGCCTCCAGATCCGCCAGACCCCCGACCGTGTCGTGCAGGCGCCCATCCCGGCCGAGGGACAGGGCATTGACCGTGAAGTCGCGGCGCTCGGCATCCCGGGCAAAGTCGCCGCCGAACCGGACCACCGCGTGGCGGCCATCGGTTTCGACATCCTCGCGGAGCGTGGTGACTTCGATTGGCCCGTCCCCGATGATCAGGGTGATCGTGCCGTGCTCGATCCCAGTCGGCACCGCCTTGAGCCCCGCCGCGCGGGCCCGCGCCAGGACGGCCTCCGGCAACAGCGTGGTGGCGAGGTCGATATCGGCTGCGGCGATCCCGAGCAGGGCATCGCGGACGCAGCCGCCGATCAGCCTGGTTTCGGCGCCCGGCTCGTCCAGCGCCGCGAAGGCCCGACTCACGCCCGGGCGGTCGACCAGCGCCGTCAGGCCGCTCTGGTCGAGGTTCCGCCTCACCGGAAGCCGCCCGGGACCAGCTGCCCGTTCTCCATATGCGTCGGCACATAACCGCCGGCACGGCGCTCGGAGAACAGGCCCTCGTAGACGAGCGTCCCGATCACGATGGCCAATCCGGCGAGCACCAGGCGAAAGAGGTGGGCATCCCAATGGATCCGGCGCAACGGGTTGCGGCCTGCCAGCACGAGGTAAACCAGGAAGAGCGCGAAGGGGATGAGGAAGAGGCCGAACTCTTCGAGGACGCGACGCAGCATGGCGATTCGCCCCTACCCGGCTGAGCGGCGGAGCTGGTCCGGATCGGAATCCGGATAGAGCCGCTCGCGGAGGTTGTTGAGAATCCCGGCGGTGACGCCCCAGATCAGTCGCTCCCCAAAATTCAGGGCGTAGAAGTAGCGGGTGCGGCCCTGCCAGTCGCGCGAGCGCAGGCGGTAGCGCTCCCGGTCCATCAGCACCGGCAGCGGCACCTCGAACAGGTCGGCCACCTCGGCAGGATTCGCCTGGAACGTCGCGTCCGGTGCCACGAGGCCGATGACCGGCGTGACCAGGAAGCCCGTCCCCGACAGGTAGGGATCGAGATAGCCGATGAGGCGCACCGAGGCCGGATCGAGGCCGATCTCCTCCTCGGCCTCGCGCAGGGCGGCGGCGGCAGGATCGGGGTCGGACGGATCGATCTTGCCCCCGGGCAGCGCGACCTGACTGGAATGGTCGCGCAGATTCGCCGCCCGCTGCGTCAGGATCAGGCCTGGTCCCTCTGGCCGGAAGACGACGGGCACCAGCACGGCGGCCCGCCGGTGCGGCGGCGGCGGAATCACCGCCGAACCGTCCGGATCGAGGCTGTGGTCGCCGCGCGGGTTCGAGGTCGGATCGTCCGGCCCGGGCGGGTGCGGCGACAGGCCGGCGGCGGCGCGGGCGAGGAAATCGGCGATGGCGTCGCTCACGCTGCGGTGGCCGGCGCGATCGGATGGAACAGGCCGCCGGCCCAGAGCCCAAGCCAGCGCTCGCCGTCGAGGGTGCCCTCCTCGGCGAGATCCACGAGGTCGTAGGTCAGCGCCCGGGAGACGAGCGCCCAGAGGCCGCGCCGGACGTGGAGATAGGGCTTCAGCGCCCCGTCCGCGGCCTCCTCGAAGCGCAGCGTGTGCTCGGCATCGACCGGGACGAGGTCGTCGACATTGGTCCGGAAGCTGATGCGCCTGTCCTGCCCGGACCCATCGACCGCCATCTCGACAGCTACGAACGGCGCGTCCTCGACCGTGATGGCGACGCACTCCACCGGCGTCACCAGCACGATGCGCCCGTCCGGCTCGCGCCGCAGGATGCTGGAGAACAGCCGGACGAGCTTCGGCCGCCGGATCGGCGTGCCGTTGTGGTACCACGTCCCGTCCGCGGCGATCCGCATGTCGATCGCGCCGCAATAGGGCGGGTTCCAGCGCTCCACCGGCGGCGGCCCCCGGGTCGGCAGGTCCCCGAGGGCGGCGCTGAGGCGGTTCAGGGTCGGGTCGGCGGAATCCTCGCTCATGCCCGCTACAGATAGCGTCCCTACGGCCAGACAGCCATGGCAGGGACCCGACCAACCCGACGTGAATTGGCCGCGGCCGTCAGAGCCTCAAGCGGGCCCAGAACCCTGCGTATTCACCGTCACGGCGTAGAGCGACTGGCTGGCCGCCATGAACAGCCGGTTCCGCTTCGGGCCGCCGAAGGTGATGTTGCCGCAGACCTCCGGCAGGCGGATCCGCCCGATCAGCTTGCCCGCCGGGTTCCAGACCGTCACCCCGTTATAGCCGACCGCCCGGCCCGCATTGCTCGACGCCCAGACGTTGCCGTCGACATCGGTCCGCACGCCGTCCGGCCCGCACCTGATGCCGTCCACCACGCAATCCGCGAACAGGCGCCGGTTCGAGAGCTTACCGCCCTCGGCGACGTCGAAGGCGTAGATCTCGCCCTTACCGCCGGGGCCGGTATCGCCCGGTCCCTTGCCGGTCGAGGTGACGTAGAGGATCCGGTGGTCGGGGGAGAAGCACGGGCCGTTCGGGTCCGGTATCTGATCGTCGGTGAGGATCCGGTCGATCCGGCCCGAGGGGTCGATCCGGTAGACCGCGTTCGGCAGCACCCGCCGCCCCGTCACGATTCCCGCCGGCTGCCCGAGGCGCGGGTTGAGATGGCCCTTGGGGTTCGAGGGGCCGCCCGCTTCGTCGGGCAGCCCCTCGTAGAGCTGGCCGCCATAGGGCGGATCGGTGAACCAGTACGAGCCATCGATATGCTGCACGATATCGTTCGGCGAGTTGAACGGCTTGCCTTCGAACCGGTCGGCCAGCACCGTCGCTGAGCCGTCGAGCTCGTAGCGGACCACGCGGCGCGTGGCGTGCTCGCAGGAAAGCTGGCGGCCCTGCCAGTCGAAGCTGTTGCCGTTCGAATTGTTGCTCGGCATGCGGAAGGTGGAGACGTGCCCGTCCTCCTCCAGCCAGCGCATCTGGCGGTTGTTGGGGATGTCGCTCCAGATCAGGAACCGGCCGACCGCGTTCCAGGCCGGCCCCTCCGCCCAGAGCGCCCCGGTCCAGAGGCGGCGGATCGCGCTGTTGGGCACGATATAGGCTTCGAAGGCCGGATCGACCGCGAGCACGTCGGGATCGGTGAAGTAGGTGGTCGGTGTTGCGCCGGGCCGGAAGTCGCGCGGCGGGTTCGTCACCGTGCTGGGCGGCATGGGCTCCGCGGAGGCCAAACCTGCCGAGCCCAAGATGACCCCGACCCCAGCGAGGATCGAGCGGCGCGAGGGCGGGGCAAACCCGCGTGACGCTTCACTTTTGGATTCGTCTGTTTCCACCTGACGCATGCGATCCCCCCGGTTCGCGCCCGCACGAAGACACCGTGCGGAGCCGTTCCGATCCTGGGACGACTATCCTGTTCGCGTCAACTGGGACGGCGCCGCAGGATCTTCCAGACTCCATCCGCTGAGGCCAGCAGCCGGCTCCCCGCCCGCACGTCGCCCCGCATGAAGACGAGCGAGCCGGTCCGCTTGACCACCTGGGGGCAGATGCCGATCCAGTCGCCGAGGCGGCCGACATCGATGAACTTCATCTCGAGCTGGATCGTCACGCAATTGGCGCCGTCGGCCGCGCGCATGGCTGTCTCGCCGAGGGCGCGGTCGGCAAAGCTCATCAGCATGCCGCCATGGACCACGCCGATCAGGTTGGCGTGCTTCGGCTCCGCCCGGAACGCGTAGGCGCCGTCGGCGGTGCGCCGGTGGACCGGGCCGACATGGGCGATGAAGCCGTCATCCGCGATGGGCGCCCAGCCCGCGTCGTTCGGGTCGAAGGGATCGGTTTCGGTGGTCATGGTGCCGTCCGTCTCTGTCCGGCTCTGGAAACCGGGACGGGCCGTCAGGTTCCCCGCGGCTTGGCCCGGCGCGTCGGCGCCTCGGCGAGCGGGTCCTCGGGCCAGGGATGGCGCGGATAGCGTCCGCGCATCTCGGCGCGCACCGCCGCCCAGGATCCGCGCCAGAAGCCCGGGAGGTCGCGGGTGATCTGGATCTGCCGCTGGGCCGGCGACAGCAGATGCAGCACCAGCGGCCGGCCGCCGGCCCGGGGATGCCGGTCGAGGCCGAACAGCTCCTGCACGCGCACCGAGAGGGCGGGTTCGTCGGCGGCGTAGTCCACCGTGATGCGCGAGCCGGTCGGCACCTCCACATGAGTCGGCGCCTCTGCGTCGAGCCGGGCGCGCAACTCCCAGGGCAGCAGGCCCTGCAAAGCGCTGGCGAGGTCGTCTGCGGTAACCGAAGCGAGCGACGTGCGTCCGACGAGGGACGAGGCGAGCCAGGTCGTCACGGTCTCGGCCAGCGCCGTATCCGAGAGATCGGGCCAGGCCTCGCCTTCCGCCGCGTGCAGGAAGCGCACCCGGGCGCGCCATTGCGACAGGGCGGGCGTCCAGGGCAGCCGGTCGAGGCCGAGACCCGCGATGCCCCGCGCGAGGATTGCCGCGCTCTCCAGGTCGCTCGGGACCGGCAGGGGGCGCTCCCCCAGGCTGACGGCGCCGAGCCGCCGGACCGCCCGAGCCCTGAGGGCGGCGGATTGGGACTCGAAGGTGATTTCGGTGCGGGATTCGATCCTGTCGGCGAACAGCGCCTCGATGGCCGGGCCGTCGATCGCCGCCGCGGCCAGGATGCGGGCGTTGCCGGCCGATCCCACGAGGTCGGCGACGACCAGATAGGTCTCCCGGGCGAGCGGGCTTGCCGGGTCGAGCCGGCCCGCCCGGCCGCTCGCCATCACGAACTCGCCGTCGCGGCCCCGCGCCCGCGCCACGCGGTCCGGATAGGCGAGCGCCAGGAGCCGGCCGGCCGGTACCGGTCCGGAATCCCGGCCGCCGCCCGCAATCCGCGCCCAGCCCTCGGCGAGCCGGCGCATGTCCGCGGACCGTCCGCCCCGATCGCGGCGGAACCGCTCGACGCGCGTATCGAGATCGACATCGTCGCCCCCGAGGCCGCGTTCGACCAGCACGGCCGCGAGGTCGGAAGCGGCCCGGGCCTCGCCGGACCCGGCGGCGACCGTCACCATCCGGGCGAGCCGCGGCGGCAGCGGCAGGGCGCGCAGGCGGGCGCCCGTCTCGGTCAGCCGCCCGTCCGGATCGAGCGCGCCCAGCTCGGCCAGCAGGGCGCGGGCCTCCGCCAGCGCCGGGGCCGGTGGCGGATCCAGAAAGGCGAGGCTACTCGGGTCGGCGACGCCCCAGGCGGCGCAATCGAGGACCAGGCCCGCCAGATCGGCCGACAGGATCTCGGGCCGCGAGAACGGTTCGAGCGCGTTGGTGGCTGGCTCCGACCAAAGCCGCCAGCAGACGCCGGGCTCCGTCCGGCCGGCGCGGCCCCGCCGCTGATCGACGGAGGCCCGGGAGGCGCGGGCGGTCACGAGCCGCGTCAGGCCGAGGCCGGGCTCGTAGACCGGCACCCGGGCGAGCCCGCAATCGACCACGATCCGGACGCCCTCGATGGTCAGCGAGGTCTCGGCGATGCTGGTGGCTAGCACCACCTTGCGGGTCCCGGGCGGCGCAGGGGCGACGGCCCGGTCCTGCTCGGCCGGCGGAAGCGCGCCGTACAGGGGGGCGAGCACCACCCCGGGGTCGAGGCGCTCGGCCAGCAGATCGGCGGTCCGGCGGATCTCGGCCTGTCCGGGCAGGAACACCAGCACCGAGCCCGGATCCGCCCGCAGGGCGCGCAGCGTGACCTCGGCCACGGCCTCCTCGATCCGCCGGTTCTGGTCGCGCTCGAAGTGGCGGGTCTCCACCGGAAAAGCCCGGCCCTCCGAGGCGACGACGGGCGCGTCGTTCATCAATTTCGCGACCCGGGCGCCGTCGAGCGTCGCCGACATGACGAGGAGGCGCAGATCCTCACGCAGGCCGCCCTGCGCGTCGAGGGCCAGGGCGAGGCCGAGATCGGCGTCGAGGGAGCGCTCGTGGAACTCGTCGAACAGCACCGCGCCGATGCCGGCGAGTTCCGGATCGTCGAGGATCATCCGGGTGAACACGCCTTCGGTCACAACCTCGATCCGGGTTCGGGCCGTGATTTTCGAGCCGAGCCGCACACGCAGGCCGACCGTTCCGCCGACCGATTCACCCAATGTCTGCGCCATCCGGGCGGCTGCGGCCCGGGCCGCGAGCCGGCGGGGCTCCAGCAGGATGATCTTTCGGCCGTCGAGCCAGGGGGCGTCGAGCAGGTCGAGGGGCACGCGCGTGGTCTTGCCGGCCCCCGGTGGGGCCACCAGCACGGCGGCGTTCCGCACAGTGAGGGCTTTGCGCAGGGCGGGGAGCGCCGCCTCGATCGGCAATGCGGTCTGGAGATCGGGCATCGGTGCCGCTGATGGCGCGGCGCGGCGCCGTGCGCAACCGGCGCGGCCGTTTGGTGACGGCAGGCCGTGATCGATACCGATCCCGTCGCCGGACCCTGGCCTCCGCGCCGGCCAAACGCGAAGCTCAGGCGTATCAAAAATAATCGGGAGTGAAACGATGCGCTTTCGCCGGACCATCCTGGCTCTGGTCGCCCTGCCCTACGCGCTCGCTGCGGCTCACGCGCAGGACAGGCTGCCGACGATTCCGCCGCAGGACTACACACCCGAGCAGAAGCAGGCGGCCGAAACCTTCGCGCAGGCCCGGGGTAAGCCACCCTTCGGCCCGTTCGAGCCGCTGATGTACTCGCCCGACGTCATGACGCTGGCGCGGTCGATGGGCGATTACCTGCGCTTCAAGCCCAAGATCGGCACCACCCTGTCGGAGCTGGTGATCCTGATGACCGCAAGGCGCTGGACCCAGGATTACGAATGGTACGTCCACGCCCCGATCGCCGAGAAGGCGGGGATCTCGGCCGACATCATCGCGGCAATCCGCGACGGACGCCGCCCGGCCCGGATGAGCGACGACGAGACCATCGTGTACGACTTCACGTCCGAGCTGCAGGACACCAAGCGCGTTTCGGATGCAACCTTCGCCCGGGCGGAGGCCCGCTTCGGAAAGCCCGCGATCGTCGATCTGGCGGCGATCTCCGGCTACTACACGCTGCTTGCCATGGAGCTGAACGCGGCCCGCTATCCGATTCCCAAAGACGGCCAGCCCCTGCCGCGCCTGCCCGAGTAAGCCGGCTTATCCACAGCGCCTGCGGAGGCAAAACCCCGTTGTCCACAGCCTATGGCGGCCTCCGGCGCGGCCGCCGCAAGCGCGTTGACGAAGCGTTAACCTTTATGGCTTGTTCTCTTTCCGTTCCCAGCGCGAGGAGGAGAACACCATGCGGATTGCAGCCGATGCCGTGCGCGACGATCACGCCTGTCCGGTCGAGGCGATCAGCAGCGCCTATCTCGGCTTTGCCGGCGGCGATGCCGGGATCGCGCTGCGCTGTGCGATCGCCGACGCGTTGTCCGACCTGATGGAGGCCGAGCGGCGCACCCGCGAACGCAGCCGCCTGATCTCCCGAGGTTATGTCCGCGGGGCGCCCGAGTCCGGCCACAGTCCTGCAAGCTGAACGGTTGCTGCAAACGCAGTTCAGGCTTGATGCAGCGCGGCGGTGACATGATCTGTTTCATGATCCGGGACGGTTCGAGCCGCCCGCTTCATTCGGAGACAGGTCATGAAACGCTTCGCTTTGCTTTCGGCCGCCGCGCTGATCGGCGCGGGCACTCTGGCCTCTTCGACCGCGGAGGCGCGCGGCGGCGGCGCCATCGCGGCTGGCATCATCGGCGGCCTCGCGGCCGGCGCTTTGATCGGCGCCGCCACCCAGGCCCACGCGGCCCCCGCCTACGGGTATGATTACGGCTATGGTGGCTACGGCTACGCGCCGGCACCCGTGGTGGTGCGGCCGGCGCCGGCCTACCGCGTCTACGAGGAGGACGGCCCCGTCTACGCCACTCGCCGGACCGTAACCTACGAGCGCGTGCCGGTCGGCTATTATGACCGCCCCGTCCGCCATTGGCACCGGGACTGGTCCGACGGCTACGGCTGGTGATCGACCCTCCACCGGGCATCGGCCTCGACCTTGGGGTCCGGCATGAACCGCGTGTTCATGCCTGAGCCGCTACGGTCGGGACGATGTTCGGGGATCGTGCGCAGATGTCTTTGCCATCAGCCGGTGTAGACGCAGACATTTCCGGTGACGTTCGACTCTCGGACATCCTCGCGGCCCTGAGCCACGCCCTGGACCTGACGGAGGGCCAGCCGCCTGGCCATTGCGTGCGCGCCACGTTCATCGGCATGCATGT
Source organism: Methylobacterium phyllostachyos (assembly GCF_900103445.1). Lineage (GTDB taxonomy): Bacteria > Pseudomonadota > Alphaproteobacteria > Rhizobiales > Beijerinckiaceae > Methylobacterium > Methylobacterium phyllostachyos. Next base: position 169,272 of record NZ_FNHS01000002.1, read on the forward strand.
CGGGCGGGTGATGGGTCTGGAAACCCGCGCGCTCTGGGAACTCTACTACACCATCATGCTGAAGGACCTGGGCTGCTCCAGCAACGCCGCCCGGATCTGCGCGCTCTACCTGTCGGATGACATCGGCTTCAAGCGCGATTTTAAAACGGTGAGCGACAGCCTGCCCAAGGTTCTGGGCTTCGTCTTTTCCCATACCGGATTGAACACTGGTCTCGCGGAGCGGTTCAGGGCGGTGCTGAACGTCCTGCAGAACGGTGGCGCGATCGTCGATGACCTGATCCAGACCCGCTGCCAGCGCGGGGCCGAGATCGCCGCGCGCCTGCGCTTTCCCCCGGCCGTCTGCACCGCGATTCACGCATTGGACGAGCACTGGAACGGCAAGGGACGTCCGGACCATCTCGCCGGCCCGGCGATCCCCCTCTACGCCCGCATCGCCCTGCTGGCGCAGGTCGCGGACGTGTTCCACACCGCGGCCGGTCCCGCAGCCGCCCTGGCGGAGATCCGCGGCCGCATCGGGACGTGGTTCGACCCCGAGATCGTTGCGTCCTTCGAGTCCGCGGCCGCCGCGCCCGGCTTTTGGGAGCTCCTGGGATCCGACGCGGTCGAGGCGGCGGTCCTGGCGCTGGAGCCGGCGCAGAGCGCCATCGTGGTCGACGAATCCTACCTCGACGACATCGCCCAGGCCTTCGCCCAGGTGATCGATGCCAAGAGCCCGTTCACTTCCGGCCATTCCGAGCGGGTGGCGGTCTACGCCGACATGGTGGCGGCCGAACTCGGCCTCGACGCACGCCGCCGCCGCTGGCTGAGGCGGGCGGCGCTGCTGCACGACGTCGGCAAGCTCGGCGTCTCGAACGCGATCCTCGACAAGAACGGCAAGCTCGACGATGACGAGTGGCACGCCATGCGCGGCCATGCCCTCCTGTCCGAGACGATCCTGGCGCGCGTCCCCGCCTTCCAGGACATGGCACGCATCGGCGGGGGACACCATGAGCGCCTGGACGGGCGCGGCTATCCCCGCGGCCTTGAAGCGGCCGATATCGCCCTGGAGACCCGGATCGTGTCGGTGGCCGACGTGTTCGACGCCCTTACGGCGGACCGGCCGTACCGGAAAGCCATGCCGCTGGACAAGGCGCTCACCATCATGCGCGCCGATCTCGGCACGGCCTTCGATCCGATCTGCTTCGCCGCGCTCGAGCGCGCGCTGGCGGTGATCGAGGGCGATCTGGCCCGGGCGGCCTGAGACCGGCCGGCGCCCCTCAGCCGATTTGAGACTTCCATGCTGATCCACGAAGGCATAACGCGCACCCCCGAAGCCGACCGGAAGCTCGGTCTGTCCCTGGCCGCGGTGGCCGGTGCGCTGAACACCGCGGGGTTCTACGCGGTCGGCCTCTACGCCTCGAACATGACCGGCAACGTCTCGGCGATCTCCGACCGGACCGGCACGGGCGACTTCGCCCTGGCCGCCGAGGCGCTGCTGCTCGTTCTGCTGTTCGTGTTGGGCTCGGCCAGCTCGACGCTGCTGATCCGCTACCGCCGCCGCAGGTCCGTCCGGGGCTCCCACGCCTTCAGCGTGTGTGCGGAGGCGTTCTGCCTCGTCGTCCTCGGGCTCGTCACGCTTCAGCTCGATGAGGCGACCCGGGGCCACGCCCTGGTGCTGGGCTTGAGCTTCACGATGGGCCTGCAGAACGCGGCGGTGACCAAGATCTCCGAGGCACGGGTGCGCACCACGCACGTCACCGGGATGGTCACCGATATCGGCATTGAGTTGGCGCGTTGGCTCGATCGCGGCGCGCCCGACCGGGTGCCGCTGAAGCCCCACGATCCGGTGCGGCTTCAGCTCCACCTGCTGACGGTCGGTTCGTTCCTGGCGGGCGGCCTGGTGGGCGTCGTCGCCTACCGTGCCGTCGGGGTCGCGCTGCTGTTCGCGGCGGCCGCGATCCTGGCCGCCCTGGCGCTGCCTGCGCTCAGGCGTTGATGTCGAGGAGCTGACCCGTCATCCGGTCGGCGGTCCGCGCCACGGCGGCGTTGAGCGCGAAGGCGGATTTGGAGCCGAGCAGCTCGACGGCGGCGCTCGACAGGTCCACCTGCGCGGCGGGTTGAAGGGCGGTTCCGGAGACGGGCGCTCCGGCGGACGCGATGGTCTGGGCGGCCGTATCGAGGCGGTCGGTGGCGCGGGCCATGCCCACGGTGGCGGTCTGAAGGGCGTCGATCATGCGGTACCTCCGACCGATGATTGTGCCGGGCTCACGCTGCGGTTGCGTTGAGACGATCGCTCAAATGCGCTGGATCACCGCGTTCAACGGCGGATGCTTGACGCTGTGTTCTGGGTGACCGTGGTGCGGACGGCGGGACTCGAACCCGCACGGCCTTGCGGCCGCAAGATTTTAAGTCTCGTGCGTCTACCGGTTCCGCCACGTCCGCATCGCGCCCTCGGTAACGGCCGGCGCTTCCGCGATCAAGCCGGGGGCGTCCAGCCGTAGAGCCATGCGTAGCGATCGCGCATGCCGTCGGGGCCGAGCCGCGCCATCACGGCGTTGCGGGCCAGCGCCACCAGTCCCCGTGCGTGGTAAGTCCGGCCGTTGGCGCGGGCTGCTTTCTGCACCCGCCGGACGCGGGCCGTGCGCGCCGCCGAGAAGGCCGCAAGCGCCGCCGGCACGGTGGGATGGGCGGCGAGCGCGTGCGTCAGCACCGCGGCATCCTCGATGGCCAACGCCGCGCCCTGCGCGAGATAGGGCAGGACCGGATGCGCCGCATCCCCGATCAGCGCGACGCGCCCCCGCGCCAGCGGACGCGCCACCGCCCGGTCGGCCAACGACCAGACCAGCCAGGAATCCGGGATGCTCAAAACCTCCCGAAGCGGTCCGGCACAGCCGCGGAAAAACACCCGCAGCACCGCCGGATCCCCGAGCCGGCCCCAGCCCTCGTCGCCGACCGCTTCAGGCACCACCGCCACGACGTTGAGGAACTGGCCGTCCCGCACCGGATAATGCACCACGTGCCGGTTCCGGCCGAGCCATAAACCGGTCGCCGCCCCCCGCAGCGCCTCCGGCACGGACTCAATCGGGATCAGGGCCCGCCACGCCGCCGCGTGGCCCGGCCGCAGCGGCGCCGGGTTCAAATGGCCGCGGAGGCGCGACCGGATCCCATCGGCCCCGATCACCAGATCGAAGGCGAGGTCCTGCGTGCCGCTGGCCCCCTCGGCGCAAACTCGGGCGTCGGACTCCGTCTCGGTCAGGGTCGTCGCCGTGCGGCCCATCATCAACCGGATCGCCGGCCGGCCACGCAGGGCGTCCAGGAGCAGAGTCTGAAGGTCGGCCCGGTGGATCACGTAATAGGGCGCGCCGAACCGCCTCCGCGCCTCGGTACCCAGGGCGACGCCGCCGATCCGGCGGCCGCTGTCGAGGGTGCGTACCTCGACGCCCGGTGGCTCGCTCGCGGCCCGGCGCAGGGATGCCGCGAGGCCGAGGCTAGCCAGCACCCGGCTGGCATTGGGGGAAATCTGGATCCCGGCCCCGACTTCGCTGAAGCCGGTGCGGCGCTCGATCACCGTGACGGCATGGCCGCCATCCGACAGCGCCAAAGCCGCCGTGAGGCCGCCGATCCCGGCCCCGACGATACCGATCCGCAAGGGCGGCCCGATCCGCGAAGGCTGCCCGATCCGCGAAGGCTGCCCGAGCCGCAAGTCCTGACTGTCGGACGACATCGCCGAAGCGCGCCTACTCCGCGGCGAGCTTGGCGTCGTCGTGCCAAACGCAGGCCTGCGGATCAGCCTCGTCAGCCTTGAGGCCGGCACGGTAGCGGTACAGCGTCGAGCAGTACTGGCAGATGATCTCGGTGTCGGCGCCCATGTCGAGGAAGACGTGCGGATGGTCGAACGGCGGCAGCGCGCCGATGCACATGAACTCCTTCACCCCCACGGCGACCACCGGCACGCCGGGCTCGTTGTGGAAGTGGGGTACCGCCTTGCCTGCCATCCGGCCCTCGCCTGACCCGCAACCGACCGCGCGGCGAATCTGCCAGCGCGCCCCCGGGCGCCTCACGGCCGCTTATGCCGCCAGCCCCGCGGCGGGCGCAAGCCTCGCCCCGCAACCGTCGGGACGCCGCTTGGCCTGCCGCGCCGCGCACCGTACATAGGGCGCACGCCCGATTGATGACGCCGCGAAAAGTCTCGAGATGCAGCAGGAACAGGCCACCGCGCAGGGGACGCGCCGCGCCCCCGAGCCCCCGATCCACGGCCCGGAGGGCTTTGAAGGCATGCGCCGCGCGGGGCGCCTCACGGCCGAGGCCCTCGATCTACTCATGGAGGCGACGCAGCCCGGCGTCACCACCGAGGCACTCGACAAGCTCGCCTACGAGTTCGCCATGGACAACGGCGCCTACCCGGCCTCGCTGCTGTACCGCGGCTATCCGAAGTCGATCTGCACCTCGATCAACCACGTGGTCTGCCACGGCATCCCCAACGACAAGCCGCTGCGCGAGGGCGACATCGTCAACCTCGACATCTGCCTGATTCTCGACGGCTGGCACGGCGATTCGAGCCGGATGGCCTATGTCGGCGAGGTGCCGCGCAAGGCGCAGCGCCTGTGCGAGATCACCTACGAGGCGCTGATGCGCGGCGTCGCGGCGGTGAAGCCCGGCGGCTCCACCAACGATATCGGCCGGGCGATCCAGGCCTACGCGGAGAGCGAGCGCTGCTCGGTGGTGCGGGATTTCTGCGGCCACGGGCTCGGGCGCACCTATCACGACGCGCCGACCATCCTGCACTATGTCGAGGCGAGCTACGACGTGCCGTTCAAGCCGGGCCAGTTCTTCACGGTCGAGCCGATGATCAATCTCGGCCGCCCCGCCGTGAAGGTCCTGGGCGACGGCTGGACCGCGGTGACCCGCGACCGGTCGCTCTCGGCGCAGTTCGAGCATACCGTGGCGGTCACCGAGACGGGCGTGGAAATCTTCACGGTCTCGCCGAAGGGGCTGCATCAACCCGTCAACACCGCCGCCTGATCCCCCATGGCGTCGCTGCCGGAGCACGCCCAGCCGGGGCTGTTCGCTGACAGCGCCGAGACGGCCTCGCTCGCGGGGGAGACGCCGCATTATCACGGCCATCGCGACCGGCTGCGAGACAAGTTCGCGGCGGCGGGGGGCAACGCCCTGCCGGATTACGAGCTGCTCGAACTTATCCTGTTCCGCGCGATACCGCGGCGGGACGTGAAGCCGCTGGCGAAGGCGCTGGTTGCCCGGTTCGGCAGCTTTGCTGAAGTCCTGAGTGCCGAGCCGGCCCGGCTGATGGAGGTGCCCGGCGTCAGTGCCGGCGTAGCCTCGGACCTCAAGGTGATCGAAGCCGCCGGAAGGCGTCTAGCCAAGGGTGCGATCCGCGAGCGCGCATTGCTGGGATCGTGGAGCGCGCTGCTCGAATATCTGCGCGCCACCATGGCCTTCGCGCCCCGCGAAGAGTTCCGCATCCTGTTTCTGGACAAGCGCAACCACCTTATCGCCGACGAGGTGCAGGGACACGGCACCGTCGATCATACCCCGGTCTATCCCCGTGAGGTCGCCCGGCGGGCGCTGGAGCTCTCGGCCACTGCGATCATCCTCGCGCACAACCACCCGTCCGGCGATCCGACCCCCTCCTCCGCCGACGTGGCGATGACCCGGGAAATCATGACGGTCCTGACGCCGCTGCAGATCGTCGTGCACGATCACGTCATCCTCGGGCGAAACGGACATGCCAGCTTGAAAGGCCTCAAGTTAATCTGATCCTTCGGCCACCTTGAGCGTTGTCGCGCAGGCCTATAGCCATGACGAAATGGCGCGCCTCTTGCCTCAAGAGCGGGAGCGTACGGGAGGAGCGAGATGGCGGTGACGGCCTTCGACGAGATGAACGGGATCGGGGTTTCCGATTCGGCCGCCGTCCGCGACGCCTATGGCCAGCTCAAGGCATGGCTCGACGCGACGCCGCCGGAACACTTCAACACCCGCCGCAGCCAGGCCGAATTGCTGTTCCGCCGGATCGGCATCACCTTCGCGGTCTACGGCGACAATGAATCGACCGAGCGCCTGATCCCGTTCGACATCATCCCCCGGGTGATCACCAAGCCGGAATGGTCGTTCCTCGAGCGCGGGCTGAAGCAGCGGGTCACCGCCATCAACCTGTTCCTGAAGGACATCTACGGCGCGCAGGAATGCATCAAGGCCGGCATCATCCCGGCCGACCTCGTTTACCGGAACGCCCATTACCGGATGGAGATGCGCTCGTTCCGGGTGCCGCACGACCTCTACGTCCACATCGCGGGCATCGACATCGTGCGCACCGGCGAGAACGATTTCTTCGTGCTGGAAGACAATGCCCGCATCCCGTCCGGCGTGTCTTACATGCTGGAGAACCGGGAGGTGATGCTGCGCCTGTTCCCGGACCTGTTCTCCAAGCACCGGGTCGCCCCGGTGGAGAACTATCCCGACGCCCTGCTGGCCACCCTGCGCAGCCTCGCGCCGGGCTCGGCCACGCGGGATCCCACGGTCGTGCTGCTGACCCCCGGCCGGTACAACTCGGCTTTCTACGAGCACTCGTTCCTGGCCGACAAGCTCGGCGTCGAGCTGGTGGAGGCCTCCGACCTCTTCACCCGCGACGACGTGGTCTACATGCGCACCACCGAGGGACCGCGGAAGGTCGACGTGATCTACCGCCGCCTCGACGACGACTTCTTGGATCCGCTGGTCTTCCGGCCGGACTCGGTCCTCGGCGTTCCGGGCCTGATGAACGCCTACGAGCGGGGCTCCGTGACATTGGCCAACGCGGTCGGCACCGGCATCTCGGACGACAAGGCCGTCTACAGCTACATGCCGGAGATCGTGAAATTCTTCACCGGCGAGGAGCCGATCCTGCACAACGTGCCGACCTACCGCTGCCGCGAGAAGGAGGCCTTCGCGTACGTGATGGACAACCTGTCCGAGCTGGTGGTGAAGGAGGTCAACGGCTCGGGCGGCTACGGCATGCTGGTCGGGCCGCATGCGAGCAAGCGGGAGATCGACGATTTCGCCCGGAAGCTCAAGCACGCCCCGGACGGCTTCATCGCCCAGCCGACCCTCTCGCTCTCGACCTGCCCGACCTTCGTGGCCTCGGGCGTCGCGCCCCGCCACGTGGACCTGCGGCCGTTCGTGCTGTGCGGCGCCGATCAGATCCGCATCGTGCCGGGCGGCCTGACGCGGGTGGCGCTCAAAGAGGGCTCCCTGGTGGTCAATTCCAGCCAGGGCGGCGGCACGAAGGACACCTGGGTGCTCGACGCCTGAGATCCGTGAGATATGCGGTGCGGCACCCTGTGGCCGCCCGACGGGGCTGAAACGACATGCTGTCCAGGACTGCCGACAACCTCTTCTGGCTCTCGCGCTACGTCGAGCGCGCCGATTTCGTCGCCCGCATCCTCGACGCGGCGCATCGCTTCGCGTCGCTGCCGACGAGCTACGGCGGCGGCGAGGGCAACGAGTGGGAATCCGCCCTCGCCTCGGCCGGTGACCCGGAGGCGTTCAAGACGCATTACAGCGCCATCAATGCCGACACGGTCTGCGACTTTCTGGCCTTCAGCCCGCACAACCCGTCCTCGATCCGCTCCTGCATCGAGGCGGCCCGGGAGAATGCCCGCTCGGTGCGCACGGCGCTCACCACCGAGATGTGGGACGCGATCAACGGTGCGTGGCTGGAGCTGCGCAACTACGCCGGCAAGGACCTGAACCGCGACGAGTTCGGCCGCTTCCTCGACTGGGTGAAGACCGTCTCGCTGACATTCGACGGCTCGGCCTTCCGCACGATGCTGCGCAACGATGCGTTCTGGTTCACGCGCCTTGGCACCGCGATCGAGCGGGCCGACAACACCGCCCGCATCCTCGACGTGAAGTACCAGATCCTGCTCCCCCACGACGAGAAGGTCGGCGGCAGCCTCGACTACTTCCAGTGGACTACGATCCTGCGCGAGGTCTCGGCCTTCAACGCCTATCACTGGGTCTATCGCGAGAGCATCAAACCGGTGCTTGTGGCCGACCTGCTGATGCTGAACAAGCAGATGCCGCGCTCCTTCGCGAACTGCTACGGCGTGATCGTCGAGTATCTCGACCTGATCGCCGACGCCTACGGCCGCCGGGGACCGAGCCAGCGGCTCGCGGGCAACATGCTGGCCAAGCTCGAGGGCGAGGATATTAACCGGGTCTTCGCCTCGGGCCTGCACGAATTCGTCGAGGCCTTCATCGCCGAGAACAACGGGGTGGGCGAGGCCATCGTCAAGCAGTATCTGGTCGGCTGAACGAGACAGACGGGACGGCGCATGCGCATCCGCGTGGTCCACGAGACCATCTACACCTATGAGCAGCCCGCCCGCGGGCTCGTGCAGGTCCTGCGCATGACGCCCCGGGACCATGACGGCCAGTATGTGCGGTCCTGGCGGATCGACACCACGGTCGACGGGCGGCTGACCGCCCGGGAGGACGGGTTCGGGAACCTCGTCCACTGGTTCACGCCGGACGAACCAGCCGAAGCCCTGACCATCCGGGTCACCGGCACGGTCGACACCGAGGACACGCAGGGCGTCGTGCGCGGCACGGTCGAGCGCCTGCCGGATCCCTTCTATCTGCGCGACACGGATCTCTGCGCGGCGAACCCCGACCTGCACATCTTCGCCGAGCGCATCGCCACGGAGGGCGATGGTGCGCCGCTCGCCCTGCTGCATCGTCTGATGCATGCCGTCCCCGAGGCCGTGGCGTTCGAGCCCGGTCCCGCCGCAAATGCAGTCCCGGCCGGGAAGGCCTTCGAGGCGGGGCGGGGCATTTGCCAGGACCTGACCCACGTCTTCATCGCGGCGGCGCGGCATATCGGCATCCCGGCGCGCTACGTGGCGGGCTATCGCGCCCGGGACGACGGCGAGGCCGCGGTCGAGGCGCCGCATGGCTGGGCCGAGGCGCTGGTGCCGAATCTCGGCTGGGTCGCGTTCGATCCGTGCTTCGGGATGAGCCCGTCCGACAGCTACATCCGCGTCGCCACGGGGCTCGACTACCTCGGCGCGGCGCCGATCCGCGGCAGCCGCACCGGCGGCGGCACCGAGACACTGGACGTGAAGCTCCGCGTCGAGCAAGGCAGGGCCGCGATCCAGTCCTGATTCCCGCGACACCGGCCCCGGCCGCACGAGAGCCCGAAGACGATGACCTACTGCGTCGGTGTCCTTGTCGAAGAGGGGCTCGTGATGGTCGCCGACACCCGCACCAATGCGGGGCTCGACGACATCTCGACCTATCGCAAGCTGCATCACTTCACCGTGCCGGGCGAGCGGGTGATGATGCTGGCCTCGGCCGGCAACCTGTCGATCACCCAATCGGTGCTGAGCCTGCTGCAGGAGGGCGTCCCCGGCGAGGGCGATGAGCCGACTCAGAAGCTCGTCGAGGCGCCGACCATGTTCCAGGCGGCGCAGCTCATCGGCCGGGCGATTCGCCGGGTCCGGACGATCGAGAAGGACGGGTTCGAGGCGGCCAACATCCGGTTCTCGATCTCGCTGTTGTTCGGCGGCCAGATCGGTACCGGCGAGATGCGGCTGTACCTGATATATTCGGCCGGCAACTTCATCGAGTGCAGCATGGACGCGCCGTTCCTCCAGATCGGCGAGCATAAATACGGCAAGCCGATCCTCGATCGGGCGGTGACCTACCGGACCGATCTGTACGACGCCCTGAAGGTGAGCCTCGTCTCGATGGATTCGACCATGCGTTCGAATCTGGGCGTGGGCCTGCCGATCGACATCGCGGTGGCGCGCCGGAACGCGCTGACGCTGGAGGTGAACCATCGGATCGAGGCCGGCGAGGGCTATTTCCATGATCTGCGCGAGCGCTGGTCGGCGGCGCTCCGGGCCGCGCACCGGGCGATCCCGCGCCCGCCCTATGGGCCTTCGGAGAAGTAGGCACTGGCGTCGCCCCCCCGTCATCGCGAGCGCAGCGAAGCGACCCAGGGTAACGCGGCAATCTGGACAGCGCGGCGCTTCCCTGGATTGCTTCGCTGCGCTCGCAACGACGATGGCATCGAGGCTGTTACTCGGAGACGACTTGCGCTGTAGGCCAAGCCTTCAGTAAGGCCTTCGTCGCCATGGCCGGATCACTGGCCCGCATCAACCCGCCCATGATGGCGACGGCCGCGGCCCCGGCCCTCCGGCACTCTGCGACCGAGTCGGATCCCACTCCGCCGAGTGCCACCACCGGCAGGCCCGCCCTCCGCGCGGCGGCGATGCCCTCGGGACCGAGGGCCGGCCCGTAGCCCGGCTTGCTCGCCGTCGGAAAAATCGGACTAAGGGTCACGTAATCGGCGCCGGCCGCCGCGGCCTGCGCGATCTCCTGCGGCGCATGGGCTGAGACGCCGATCAGCGCCCCCGCCCCCATCGCGTCCCGCGCCGCCGCGATCGCCTCCGGCCCCGATCCGCCGCCGAGATGCACCCCGTCGGCGCCGAGCGCCCGGGCCAGGGCGACATCGCCCCCGACCGTCAGGAATCCACCAGCCATCCGCACGCGTCCGGCCACGGCCTCACCCAGGCGAAGCCGCGCCTCCGGCTCTAGGTCGCGGTCGCGGAACCAGATCCAGCGCCCGCCGCCGTCCAGGATCGCCTGCACGGTCTCGGCGAGGGGGCGCGTATGGCCGTGCCGGTCCGTCACCGCGAGCAGCGGCGACGGCAGCGCCCTCACGAGCCGACGAGGCCGAGTTGCGGACTCGAAGGCTCGGCCCGGCCGCGCCGCGGGATGCGCCCGGCGAGATAGGCATCGCGGCCGGCCTCTACCGCCCGGCCCATGGCGCGCGCCATGCGCACCGGGTCGTCGGCCTTGGCGACGGCCGTGTTGATCAGGCAGGCCGAGGCGCCGAGCTCCATGGCGATCACCGCATCCGACGCAGTGCCGATCCCGGCATCGACCACGACCGGTACCTTCGCCCGCCGGCAGATCAGCTCGAGGTTGGCCGGGTTCGCCACCCCCATCCCGGAGCCGATCAGCGAACCCATCGGCATCACCGCGGCGCAGCCGAGATCCTCTAGGCGCTGGCAGATGATCGGGTCGTCGTTGCAATAGGGCAGGACCACGAAGCCGTCGTCCACGAGGTGGCGGCAGGCCTCGATCAACTCCGTCACGTCCGGGTAGAGCGTCTCGCGGTCGCCGATCACCTCGACCTTGATCCAGTTGGTGTCCAGCGCCTCGCGGGCGAGCTCGGCGGTCATGATCGCGTCGCGGGCTGTCTCGCAGCCGGCGGTGTTCGGCAGGAAGCGCTTGCCCTTCAGCAGCGTCACCGTGTCGGACCCGTGGCCCTGGAGCGAGACCCGGCGGATCGAGGCGGTCACCACCTCGGCCCCGCTCGCCGCGACGGCGTCGCGCATGATCGCCTGTGTCGGATAGCCGGCGGTGCCGATGAACAGCCGGGACGACAGGTTCACTCCTGCGATGGTGAAGCTGTCGTCCCCAGTTTCGGGGCGCAGCGGCGTGACGGTATGATCCATACTCAACCTCCCTGCATGGCGCGGACGATCTCGATGCGGTCGCCCTCGTTGACCGGGGTCTCATCCCAGTCCCGGCGGCGCAGCACCCGGCCGTTCAGCGCGATGGCGACGCCCTGCGGGCTCTCGATGCCGGTCTCTTCCGCTTCCTGGCGGAACAGAGCGTCCACGGTCTCGGCGTCGCGTTCGCGCGGTTCGCCGTTGATGAAGAGCTTCATGCCGAGGCCCTCCGGGGCTGGACCTGCGCGAACCGCGCCCGGGTGAAGGGACGGGCGACCTCGGGTAGCGCGCCCTCCGTCACCAGCTCGGCCACCGCATCCGCGGTGACGGGGGCGAGCAGATAGCCGTTGCGGTGATGGCCCGTGGCGGCGACGAGCCCAGGCGCCAGCGTGTCGATGATCGGCGCATCGTCGTCGGAGGTCGGCCGGTAGCCGCTCCAGACGGAAGCCACCTCCATCTCCTCGATCCCGGGCAGTACCCGGCGCGCACCTTCCAGCAGCGCGTAGAGGCCGCCCGCGGTCACGCCAGGGCGGAAGCCGCAATCCTCGACGGTGGCGCCGATGATGAGCTGGCCGTCGCTCTTCGGGGCCATATGGACCTGCTCGGTCCAGACCATCCGGGCGAGCGTGCCGGTCCGGGCGGTGGTGCGCAGGGCGAGCGACTGGCCCTTCAGGGGCCGCACGGGCAGCGATAGGGTATCCGGCAGCAGGCCGCCCTCCCCGCTCCAGGCGCCGGAGGCCAGGATCACGGCCCCGGCCTGCACGCGGTGCTCGCCGACGCGTAGACCCGTGACGCGATCCCCCGCCCAGTCGATGGCGCTCACCGGGGCGTGCTCGATCAACGTGACTCCGGCGCGCCGGCAGGCCTCCGCCAGGGCGGCCATCACGCGGCACGGATCGACCTGATGATCCAGCGGGCACTGGATTCCGGCGGTGACGGACGGGCGCAGCCCCGGCTCCAGGCGCCGGACCTCGCTGCCGGGCAGCCAGGTCGCGTCGAGCCCGGAACGGCGCTGGAGATTGTAGCGGAAGCGCAGGCGCTCGACTTCGTCGCGTCCGATGGCCAGGACCAGCGTGCCGTCCGCCCGGTAATCGATCGACAGGCCGGACTCGGCCTCCAGCGCATCGCGGAAGGCCGGCCAGCGCCGGAGCGAATCCAGGGCGAGCGGCAGCAGCGGGTCGGAGCCCGGCTCGTGCTCGGCGGCCGGCGCCAGCATGCCGGTGGCCGCGAGGCTCGCCCCCGCGCCGATTGTTTCCCGCTCCAGTACGGTGATGGAGCGGCCTGCGCGGGCGAGCCGCCACGCGATCGACAGCCCGATCAACCCGCCACCGACGATCGCGACGTCGGTCGCGTCAGGTAGGCGGGCCTGCTCGATCGCGACCGTGGGGCCGCGGCGTCGTCCGATCGGTGATAGGGGGCGGTCCAGGGACACGCGTCTCTCCACAGGGTTCCAACGTGGAGATCGGTCCGGAAGCTTCGACGAGAAGCTGTGGCCTACCCTGCGGGCGGCCGCGGTCCAATCCCTACGCCGGTATGAGCCGGATCAGGTTCGAAGGATTTCCGCGCCGCAGGTCCTGACGGACGTGCCAGCGGTTTCTCAGCCCCTTGCCGGGGATCTCCCTGGAACAGGATGAGATTTGGTCACCCGCGCCGTGCCGGTCAACCCCGATCCTGGTCGGCGGCGTCGGTGGAACCGACATTCGCCGGTTGCAGTCACCGCTCGGATACCAAGCCATGCGAATACCGGGTGTCGATCTGCGGCGGCGGATCGGCGGGCACCGACCCTTCATGGATCGCACCTCACACCGGCTCTATCGTCTCGATGGAGCAGGAGCCGTGCGCTCATTCGTGGTTGTCTGCACGATCGGCTTTCTGTCCGCTACGGCGTTTCAGAAGCTCAGGGAGCGGGCACACTCCGATCCGGTACCGCCCGCCGCCCCTGTGGCCGCTGGCCCTGCCGTTGACGGTGCCGTGGTGGGGGTCGCGCTGCAGGCCGGCCGCAATGGCCACTTCTTCGTGCGTGCGCTGATGGACGGCCGCATGCTGCCGATGATGGTCGATACCGGCGCAAGTTCCTGCGCCTTTTCCGAAGAGGATGCCGAGCGGATCGGGATCCGGCTGGAGCCGCGCGACTTCACGCGCGTCTGGAATACGGCCAACGGGACGGTCCCGGTTGCTCCGATCCGAGTCGCCGTGATGCAGGTCGGCTCGATCACCGTGCGCGATGTCGAGGCGGTGGTGATCCCGCGCGGACGGCTCGCCACGAGCCTGCTCGGCATGTCGTTTCTGAAGCGCCTGCGCGATTTCAGTGTCAGCGGCGGCACGATGACCTTGCGGGGCTGAGGGCCCCGATCCGCCGCATACAGCGCCGATCCGACGGCCGCGCCCATTCTTATAGCGATCAGGCTGACGTCCTCGGGCTCGCTGATCGCGGACGCAGGATTGTTCGTGGCCCCACGGCCAACGCACCTCTCGACGAGACACATCCCGCTCGGCAAACTACTCATTGTTCTATTGTTGATATTATCCAAGAATCCCGTTCAACAAACACGTCGCTGTCATATGCCGTAATATGAGGTGAATTCCCAAAAAACACGGCTGAACATCCCTGTTCTGCTCCCGTCCCATAATTGTGGTAAGCGTCTTTAGCGAGATTGAAGAATAGGTTCTGCTCCGTCGCACGTGAAGAGGTGGTCAATGTAATGAATAACTATGGTCAAACGATCTGTTTTATCGATGATAGTCAAGAATGAATCGGCCGTCCAGCGACTTGGCCCGATCCGCGCTCGCCAAACTGATCGACCCGGTCTGGGGATGCCAGCAATCCGCCTACAGCGCCGCGTTAACCCTGGAGTAGCTGCGCCGGAATGACGAGAACCACCGGGGCTCGTCGGAGAGCGGTGCGGAGCCGACGGGATGCGTGCGCCGTCGCATGGGGATCAACGGCGTGATCTGCGACAGATCGGCAGGACGGCTCAGGTTGACGCGCGCGGCCGCAGGAATTTCGGCCGGAACACCGCCATGGGCTCACGGAAACCGTCGAGTGCATGCTCGCCCAGCGGGATCGGGTCGCCCCACAGGAAGTCGACGAATGGCTTCGACATCAACAGCGGCTCGCCGAGGGTCCGATTGAGCTGCGCCAGCCGGCTGGCGAGGTTCACGTCCCGCCCGATCACCGTGAAGTCGAGCCGGGAGCCCGAGCCCACATTGCCGTAAGCTGCCTCGCCGTGGTGGAGCGCGATGCCGGCCGCCACCGGCACCGGGAATTGATGCAGCGCGTTGGCCTCGTCGAGGGCCGCCAGGGCGAGCTGTGCCGCCGTCAGCGCACCCTTGGCGGCGCCGCCGAGATCGTCGCCGGACTCGCGGAAGATCGCCAGCAGGCCGTCGCCCAGATACTTCAGCACCTCGCCGCCCTCCCGCTCGATCGGCGGCACCAGGCAATCGAAGAACACGTTGAGCAGGCCCACCACCTCCTCGGGCGTCATGTCGGCCGAGGTGCGGGTGTAGTCGCGCATATCGGCGAACAGGATCGCCGAGCGGATTCGCGTCACCTGTCCACGGCGAATATCACCGGCCAGGATCGCCCGGTGTGGCTCGTCGCCGACATAGAGCCGCAGCACGTGGTCGAGCTGCTTGTTGAGGACACGCATCTCCATCACGGCCGCGAGCGCCGGCATGACGAAACGCAGGATCGCGATGTCGTCGTCGCGAAACCCCTCCGGGGCCCGGGTCGCGAAGGTGATGCCGTTCTTGGTGCCGTTGGTGAAGAACAGGGGCGCCACGACATAGGCGGTGTAGCCACCGGCTTTCAGGTCCGGGATGATCGCGTACGCATCGTCCGGGGTCTCGGCCAAGTCGAGGATCAGCCATTCTCCGGTCTCGTGGACCGTGTGGAACGGGCTGTTGAGATAGGCATCCGTCGACCGGGCGCCGTGCGGGAACAGGCGCACGGTGGTGCCGCCGTCCCGGGTCCAGATCCGGCCAACCCCGGCATATTCGGAATGCAGGGTGTCAATCGCCGTCGAGGCGCGGTCCACCGGCACGCCGACGGCGATCAGCCGCTCGGCCAAGCCGGCGAGCATGTCCTCGGCGTTCGGCATCCGCGCCGCCTCGCCGAGCAGCCAGTCGCGGATGCCGACAGAGGGCTGGATCGACCCGAACGGGACGTCATCGGCTTCGGAGCCGTCCGCGAAGGCCGTCGGCGCTCCGGGCGTTTGCGAGCGGCGTTCGAGCATGGCGCCAGTGTCATGCCGCGCGGCGGCGCGGTCGAAGGGCAGGCGCCGCGGCCCGTGCCGCGGCGGGGGCTTAGTTGTCCAGGAAGCTCCTGAGCTTCCGGCTGCGCGAGGGGTGCTTCAGCTTGCGCAGAGCTTTCGCCTCGATCTGGCGGATGCGCTCGCGGGTCACCGAGAACTGTTGGCCGACCTCCTCGAGGGTGTGGTCGGTGTTCATGCCGATGCCGAAGCGCATGCGCAGCACGCGTTCCTCGCGGGGCGTGAGCGAGGCCAGCACCCGCGTGGTGGTCTCACGCAGGTTCGACTGGATCGCCGCGTCGATCGGCAGGACGACGTTCTTGTCCTCGATGAAATCGCCGAGGTGGCTGTCCTCCTCGTCGCCGATCGGCGTCTCGAGGGAGATCGGCTCCTTGGCGATCTTCAGGACCTTGCGGACCTTCTCCAGCGGCATGGCCAGCTTCTCGGCCAGCTCCTCCGGGGTCGGCTCGCGGCCGATCTCGTGCAGCATCTGGCGCGACGTGCGGACGATCTTGTTGATCGTCTCGATCATGTGCACCGGGATGCGGATCGTGCGCGCCTGATCGGCGATCGAGCGGGTGATCGCCTGCCGGATCCACCACGTGGCGTAAGTCGAGAACTTGTAGCCGCGCCGGTACTCGAACTTGTCCACGGCCTTCATCAGGCCGATGTTGCCCTCCTGGATCAAGTCCAGGAACTGCAGGCCGCGGTTCGTGTACTTCTTGGCGATCGAGATCACGAGGCGCAGGTTCGCCTCGATCATCTCCTTCTTGGCCTGCCGAGCCTCGCGCTCGCCCTTCTGGACCATGTTGACGATGCGGCGGTACTCGCCGATCTCCAGGCCCGTCTCGGAGGCGAGGTCCAGGATCTGCGCGCGCAGCTCCGTCACCTGCTTCGAGCCCTTCTCAACCAGGTTCTTCCAGCCCTTGCCGCCCAGCGTGCCGACCCGCGCCATCCAGTTCGGATCAAGCTCGTAGCCCTGGTAGTGACGCAGGAACTCGTCGCGGGCGACCCCGTGGCTCTCGGCGAAGCGCATCAGCCGGCCCTCGTGGCCGATCAGCTGCTTGTTGATCGAGTAGAGCTGGCCGACCAGCGCCTCGATACGGTTGTTGTTGAGCGAGAGGGACTTCACATCGGCGACGACGATGTCCTTCAACTCGGCTTGCTTCTGGTCCTGAGCCGGGGTGTTCTGCCCGCCTGCGGCCTTACGCTCGGTCCCCTCTGTCTGGAACTTGCGCAGCTTCCGGTAATTCGCGGCGATCGCGTCGAAGGTCTCCAGGACCCGCGGCTTGATCTCCGCCTCCATGGCGGCCAGCGACACGTTGTTCTCGAGATCATCCTCGTCGTCGCCGCCCTCCGGAGGCGCCGGCGGCTCGCCGTCTTCGGATTCCTCGCCCTCGGCGAGTTGCGGCGCGTTCTTGCCGTCCGGGCCGGCGTAGGTCGCCTCAAGATCGATGATGTCGCGCAGGAGGACCTTGCCCTCGACGAGCTCGTCCCGCCAGATGATGATCGCCTGGAAGGTCAGCGGACTCTCGCAGAGGCCCGCGATCATCGCCTCGCGGCCGGCCTCGATGCGCTTGGCGATCGCGATCTCGCCCTCGCGCGACAGCAGCTCCACCGAGCCCATCTCGCGCAGGTACATGCGCACCGGATCGTCGGTGCGGTCGGTCGGCTCCTTGGTGGTGGTAGCGACCGCGACTGCGCGCGTCGGCGCGACCTCAGCGACCTCGCCGCCCTCGGCCTCCTCCTCCTCGCCCTCGGCCGCCTTCTCGCCGGCGGCGGCCTCGTCGGTCTCCTCGGCCTCCACGACGTTGATGCCCATCTCGGAGAGCTGCGACAGCACGTCCTCGAGCTGGTCCGGATCGGACTGGCCCTCGGGCAGAACCTCGTTGACCTCCTCATAGGTCACATAGCCGCGCTTCTTGGCGAGCTTCACCATCCGCTTGACCGAAGCATCCGTCAGGTCGAGGAGCGGCCCGTCGGTCTGCTGCTCGGGGGCAGCGTCCGTCTCGTCCCGTTCCGTTGCCTTCGTCGCCATGATCAGCCTATTGTTTCGTGGGCGGCGCGCTGCGGAGGCCCGGGAGGGGCCGCTCCACGCCATCGGCGCCGCGGTATCGGATAGGCGCCGAATCGCTTCGTCGCCTTGAGTCGTCGGGTTCCGTATGCAAGCCTGAGGCTTGACCGATTGTTAACTATGGCGGGCTGCCCCCCATCGCCACCGCCAGCCCACACCGCCATGACACAGCCGTCAGGCGGCCGTCGAGTCGCTCGACACCGGCTGTTCGGCTTCAGCCTCGGCGGCGATGACGGTCTCCAGCCTCGCCTTCACTTCGCAGAGCCATGCCCATCCGGCATCGGTCGGATCGTTCTCAAACGCCTGCCGTGCTTCGCGAAGTTCGCTATGTAGCGCTCCTGCCTGCCGGTGCAAGATCATCGCCTGTCTGAGCGCGTCTGCGCGCTGCGCCGGATCGGCATGCGGCGCGACGGTATTGCGGTCCCGCGAGCGGGCCAACGCGAGGATGCGCTCTGCGGCGGGCTTCAGTCCGGCGCGGGTGATGCGATTGTGCAACACCTCCGGATCTGTGCGCTCATCCTCGGCCGCGCAGGCCAGCAGGATCGACAGGAGCGCCTTGGCATCCGGATCCTCGAAGTCCAGCTCGGCGATCTCTTCGGCGAACTCGGCGAGCATCTCGGGCTGCACCAGCAGCGTGCCGACGATCACCGCCTCGCGCACCGGTGCGGCGCCGGTGAAGCCCACCGAAGCGGTCACCGACGCGCTCGGACCGCCGGTGATGCGGGGCGAGACCGGCTCGCCGGGCCTGACGAATCGGGATCGGCCGCGCGCCGCGACCGGTCCCGCGGGTCGTCCGGCGCGTGGCGACAGGCTGCGCAGCCGCTCTTCGATGTCGTCCCGGTAATAGCGTCGCACGGTTTCGTCGCGGATCGTGGCGACGGTGGTGCGCAGGGTCTGGGTCAGGCCGGCGCGCCGTTCGGGCGTATCGACCGGCCCCGCCTCGATGGCCCGTCGCCACAGCAATTCCGAGAGCGGCAGCGCCGCCTCGAGCACCTGATCGATCGCCCCGGGGCCGCCGGATCGCAGCAGGTCGTCGGGATCCTGCCCGCCGGGCAGCAGCGCGATCCGCAGGGACCGACCAGGTTCGAGGAGCGGCAGCGCGATGTCGAGCGCCCGGAAGGCCGCTCGCTGGCCGGCCTTATCGCCGTCGAAGCAGAGGATCGGCTCGTCGGCATGACGCCAGAGCAGGCCGAGCTGGTCCTCGGTGAGGGCGGTGCCGAGCGGCGCCACGGTCTCGGGATGGCCGGCGAGCGTCATGGCGATGACATCGACATAGCCCTCGACCGCGATGATCGAGCCGCGATCATGCGCGGCCTTCCGGGCGCCGTGCAGGTTGTAGAGCGTCCGACCCTTGTGGAAGAGCGGCGTTTCGGGTGAGTTCAGGTACTTGGCGCGCACGTCCTTCGAGAGCGCCCGCCCGCCGAAGGCCACGACCCGGCCGCGGGTGTCGGTGATCGGGAACATCACCCGGTCGCGAAAATAATCGTACGGGACCGAGACGCCCTCCCCGGCCGCCAGCAGACCCATCTCGATCATCAGATCCTTGTCGACGCCCTGCCCGGCCAGATGATCGCGCAGGGCGTAGCGATCGTTCGGGGCGTAGCCCAGGCGGAAGGCCTGCTGGGTCTGGCGGGTCAGCGCCCGCCGCTCGAGATAGGCACGGGCTTCGCTGCCCTGGTTCGACAGCAGCCGCTCCTCGAACCAGCGTGCGGCCATCTCCATGACCTCGATCGCGCCCGCGCGCTTCTGTTCGCTGGCCCGGTTGTCCTCGGTGGGCGCGGGCAGGCTGACGCCCGCCTCACTGGCCAGCCGCTCGACTGCCTCGGGGAAGCTCAGGCCCTCCGTCTCCATCAGGAAGGTGAAGATGTCGCCGTGCTTGGAGGAGGAGAAGCAGTGATAGAACTGCTTCTGGTCGTTCACATAAAAGGACGGGGTCTTCTCGGCGTTGAACGGCGACAGGCCGCGCCACTCCCGGCCGGCCTTCTTGAGCTGGACCCGCCGCCCGACCACGGAGGAGGCCGGCAGCCGGGCACGGATCTCTTCCAGAATGTGGGGCGGATAGCGCACGGGGCCTGGGAGGGTTTGCGGGGCCGCCGATTATAGCGCGCCGAACACCACAGAGTCCTGATCGTTGTCCCCGCCGCATCCCGGATCGGGGATTGCGGGGACAGCGTGACCGCGTTCGCTCAGCCCTTCGCGGCGAGCGCCGCCTTCACCAGCCCGCTCGCCTTGCCGAAATCCATCCGGCCGGCATAGGCGCCCTTCAGGGCGGCGATCACCTTGCCCATGTCCTTCGGGCCGGCGGCGCCGGTCTCGGCGATCGCCGCGTCGATCGCCGCCTGCGTCTCGGCCTCGTCCATCTGCTTCGGCAGGAAGCTCTCGATGATGGCGATCTCGGCGCGCTCGTTGGCGGCGAGTTCCGGGCGACCGCCCTGCTCGTAGACGTTGGCCGATTCGGTGCGCTGCTTGATCATCTTCTGGAGCAACGACAGGATCTCGTCCTCGGAGATCGGGTCCTTGCCGTTGCCGCGGGCCTCGATGTCCCGGTCCTTGAGGGCGGCCTGGATCATCCGGACGGTCGCGAGCCGCTCCTTGTCGCCGGCCTTCATGGCCTCCTTCATCTCGGTGGTGAGGCGCGCGCGCAGCATGGGGATGAACCTTCTTTCGGTCGAAACGGTGAGGCTGGCCTGCGATTTGCGGATCTGCCTTGTGATAAGCAGACGTTGAGCCCTGCGGAGGGCGGAGCCACATTGACCCCATCGCGGGCCGCTCGCTAAGAGCGCCGCACACGATCATGCCGCAAGCCGAGAGCGCCGCAACCCGGCGCCCGCCTTCGGCCGGACATAAGCGAGACTCGCCCCATGCTGCAAGACGCCGCCGCGCCCGCCCCCGACGCCACGGCGCCCGAGCCGTGGGCCGAGCCCGTCGCCACGGCCCTGCTGGTCCTGGCCGACGGCACGATCCTGGAGGGTTTTGGCATCGGCCAGACCGGCATCGCCGACGGCGAAGTCTGCTTCAACACGGCGATGACCGGCTATCAGGAGATCCTGACCGACCCGTCCTACGCCGGGCAGATCGTCACCTTCACCTTCCCGCATATCGGCAATGTCGGCACCAACGACGAGGATCTGGAGAGCCTCGAGGCGGCCCCCGCCTCGGGCGTGCGCGGCACCGTGATCGCCTCGGCGGTGACGAAGCCCTCGAACTGGCGCTCCTCCTCCCACCTCGACGGCTGGCTTAAGGCCCGCGGCATCGTGGGCATCACGGGCGTCGACACTCGGGCGCTCACCGCCCGGATCCGCGACCAGGGCATGCCGAACGCCGTGATCGCCAACGATCCCGACGGCAAATTCGACCGCGCGGCCCTGAAGGCCCGGGCGGCAGCGCTGGCGCCGATGGAAGGGCTCGACCTCGTGCCGCCGGTGACCAGCCGGGCAACGTCCGAATGGTCGGAGACCGTCTGGGCGCTGGGCAACGGCTACGGCAAGCGCGCCTCCGGCAAGGGCCTGAAGGTCGTGGCGATCGATTACGGCGTGAAGCGCAACATCCTGCGGCTGCTGGCCCAGGCCGGCTGCGACGTCACCGTGGTGCCGGCCACCACGACGGCCGAGGACATCCTGGCGCTGAAGCCGGACGGTGTGTTCCTGTCGAACGGACCTGGCGATCCGGCTGCGACCGGCGCCTACGCGGTCCCGGTAATCCGCAAGCTGCTCGACGCGAAGGTGCCGACCTTCGGCATCTGCCTGGGGCACCAGCTCATGGGCTTGGCGCTGGGCGGCCGGACCGTGAAGATGGGCCAGGGCCACCACGGCGCGAACCACCCGGTGAAGGACAAGACCACCGGCAAGGTCGAGATCGTCTCGATGAACCACGGCTTCGCGGTGGATCCGGCGAGCCTGCCGGAGACCGCAGTCGAAACCCACGTCTCGCTGTTCGACGGTTCGAATTGCGGCCTGACGCTCATCGACCGGCCGGCCTTCTCGGTGCAGCACCACCCGGAGGCCTCGCCGGGCCCGCGCGACAGCCACTACCTGTTCGAGCGGTTCGTGACGCTGATGCGCTCGGGTGAGCCGGAGCAAGCGGCGAAAGCCTGATCGGTTCCCGGCGCGATCCCAATCGGGCCCCGCTGGGGCCATAAAAACTGCTGAATCTGCCGGCTTTAAGAGATCCATGACGGCCATGAGCGGCGGCGCATCCGCGCCCGCCGCCACCGGCTCCGTCGAAGGGGAATGCCGGATGACCATCGACGAGGCGCGCGACGACTTCTCCCGCCTGCACCGCACCTTCACGTTCCATCTCGGCGTTGCCGTGGGCCTGTCCTGGCTGACCGCCCTCACCGCCGCGTTTTACGCGCCGTGGGTGCGCAACATCCGCGCGCTGATCGACCCGTCCGCCGGCCTCGACCGTGTCGAGAGCACGGTCTCCTACCTCTTCGCCCTGCCGGCCGTCCTCGCCCTGGCCTGGGTGTCCGTGTATTTCGGCCGCGAGGCCCTGCGCCGCGCGCAGACGCTCTCGAACGTCGCCGTCGAGTTCGCCGCCGCAGCCCTGGTGGCCTTCGGGGTGTTCTACCTATCGATCGACCGGGCCGTGGCGGCGCTCTACGCGAGCTTCTGAACCGGGGCGGCGTCTGCCGCCCCGAATGGGCTACTGTACTTTCTCGAACAGCGGCTCGAAGCGCTTGGCAGCGAGTTTGCCGTGCTGGACCGCCCTGGCGGCCTCTAGGTTCGCCGGCTTGTCGCCGACTTGGATCAGCCCGACCATGCCCATGATGTAGTGCGGCGCGCATTTGAAGCCGTAGAGGCCGGGCTTGTCGAAGGTCACGGTCTCCTCCTTGCCCACCACGGTCTTGAAGGCCGGTGCCCCCTCGGGGGCCATGCCCTTGATGAGTTCCGCGTTGTGGCCCTTGTCAGCCGGGACGAACCGGATCGTGTCGCCCGGCTGAATCTTCACGAAGGCGGGATCGAAGACCATCATCCCGCCGGGGCCGCTGTTCAACGTCTTCACGACGGTCTCCGCGGCGTTCGCCCCCAAGATCGAGCCGATCAGCAGCGCCGCGGCTCCCATGCTTCCCCAGATCATCGTCAGTCTCGAATTATTGTCATATCGATCGACGGAAGTGACGATCGTTTTAGCCTTATGGATCGCATCTAAGGCCGGCAAGCGTTCAGTTGATTTGCGGATAAACTTAGAAAATCTCTAGAACTACCTGCGGATGGCGGCGATGCCCGTCCTGTGCGCGCGGGCGTTGCGCCTGTGCCCGGCCTTCCAAAGCGCGGAAGGCCCGTGTAAACGCGGGGCTCAACGATAATCCCGCCACGCGCGTCCGGGCGCAGGGTACTGGCCCTGCCCGATCGGGCGCGCTTGGCCTGACAAGGCCGAAGATGCCCAAACGCACCGACATCTCCTCGATCCTGATCATCGGTGCGGGTCCGATCATCATCGGACAGGCCTGCGAGTTCGATTATTCCGGAACCCAGGCTTGCAAGGCGCTCCGGGAGGAGGGCTACCGGATCGTCCTGGTCAATTCGAACCCCGCCACGATCATGACCGATCCGGACATGGCGGATGCGACCTATGTCGAGCCGATCACGCCGGAGATCGTCGCCAAGATCATCGAGAAGGAGCGCCCGGACGCGATCCTGCCGACCATGGGCGGCCAGACGGCGCTGAACTGCGCGCTCTCGCTGCAGAAGATGGGCGTGCTCGCCCAGTACGGCGTGCAGATGATCGGCGCCACCGCCGAGGCGATCGACAAGGCCGAAGATCGCAGCCTGTTCCGCGACGCCATGACCAAGATCGGGCTCGATACCCCGAAATCGGCCCTGGCCAACGCCTCCGCGGCCAAGAAGGCGGATCGCGAGAAATACCTTGCCGAGGTCGCACGCATCGAGGCCGCCAACGCGGATCCTGAGGCGCGCCGGGTTGCGCTGGCCGCCTTCGAGAAGAGCTGGATGGCCGGCGAGAGCGAGCGGCGGAAGCGCTACGGCGAGCACGCCATCGGGCAGGCTCTGATCGCGCTGGCCGAGGTCGGCCTGCCGGCGATCATCCGCCCCTCCTTCACCATGGGCGGCACCGGCGGCGGCATCGCCTACAACCGCGAGGAATTCCTCGACATCGTCGAGCGCGGCATCGACGCCTCGCCGACCAACGAGGTGCTGATCGAGGAGAGCGTGCTCGGCTGGAAGGAGTACGAGATGGAGGTCGTTCGCGATAAGAACGACAACTGCATCATCGTCTGCTCCATCGAGAACATCGACCCGATGGGCGTCCATACCGGTGACTCGATCACCGTCGCCCCGGCGCTGACGCTCACCGACAAGGAGTATCAGGTGATGCGCGATGCATCGCTGGCGGTGCTCCGCGAGATCGGCGTCGAGACCGGCGGCTCGAACGTGCAGTTCGCGATCAACCCCGAGAACGGGCGGATGATCGTGATCGAGATGAACCCGCGCGTCTCGCGCTCCTCGGCGCTCGCCTCGAAGGCCACCGGCTTCCCGATCGCCAAGGTCGCCGCCAAGCTCGCGGTCGGCTACACGCTCGACGAGATCGCCAACGACATCACCGGCGGCGCGACCCCGGCCTCGTTCGAGCCGACGATCGACTACGTCGTCACCAAGATCCCGCGCTTCGCCTTCGAAAAGTTCCCGGGCGCCGAGCCGACGCTGACCACCGCCATGAAGTCGGTGGGCGAGGCCATGGCGATCGGCCGCTGCTTCGCGGAATCGCTGCAGAAGGCGCTCCGCTCGCTGGAGACCGGCCTCACTGGGCTCGACGACATCGAGATCGAGGGGCTCGGCAAGGGCGACGACCACAACGCCATCAAGGCGGCGATCGGCACCCCAACCCCGGACCGGCTCCTGAAGGTTGCGCAGGCCCTGCGGCTGGGCGTCAGCCACGAGCAGGTCTACGCCTCCTGCAAGATCGATCCGTGGTTCCTGGAGCAGCTTCAGGCGATCATCGATCTGGAGAACCGCGTGAAGGCCCATGGCCTGCCGGGCACGCCGGGCGCCTTCCGCCAGCTCAAGGCCGCCGGCTTCTCGGATGCGCGCCTCGCGGTTCTGGCCGGCCTTGAGGAGGCCGAGGTGCGGGCTAAGCGCCGGGCGCTCTCGGTGCGGCCGGTGTTCAAGCGGATCGACACCTGCGCGGCCGAGTTCAAGTCGCCCACGGCCTACATGTACTCGACCTATGTGGCCCCCTACGCCGGTACGGTCGTGGACGAGGCAGAGCCCTCGGATCGCAAGAAGGTCGTGATCCTCGGCGGTGGCCCGAACCGGATCGGCCAGGGCATCGAGTTCGACTATTGCTGCTGCCACGCCTGCTTCGCGCTGTCGGATGCTGGCTACGAGACCATCATGGTCAACTGCAACCCGGAGACGGTCTCGACCGACTACGACACCTCGGACCGGCTCTATTTCGAGCCGCTGACCGCCGAGGACGTGCTGGAGATCATCGAGACCGAGCGGCAGGCCGGCACCCTGCACGGGGTGATCGTGCAGTTCGGCGGCCAGACTCCGCTGAAGCTCGCCCGGGCGCTCGAATCCGCCGGCGTGCCGATCCTCGGCACCTCGCCCGACGCGATCGACCTCGCCGAGGATCGCGACCAGTTCAAGCGCCTCCTCGACAAGCTCGGGATGAAGCAGCCGAAGAACGGCATCGCCTATTCGGTTGAGCAGAGCCGGCTGGTCGCGGCCGATCTCGGCCTGCCCTTCGTGGTGCGGCCGAGCTACGTGCTCGGCGGCCGCGCCATGGCGATCATCCGCGACGAGACGCAATTCGCCGACTACCTGCTCGACACGCTGCCGAGCCTGATTCCCTCCGAGGTCAAGGCCCGCTACCCGAACGACAAGACCGGCCAGATCAACACGGTTCTGGGCAAGAACCCGCTCCTGTTCGACCGCTACCTGTCGGACGCGGTCGAGGTCGATGTCGACGCGGTCTGCGACGGCAAGGACGTGTTCATCGCCGGCATCATGGAGCACATCGAGGAGGCCGGCATCCATTCCGGCGACTCGGCCTGCTCGCTGCCGCCGCGCTCGCTCTCGCCCGAGACCATGGCCGAACTGGAGCGGCAGACGAAGGCGATGGCGCTGGCGCTCAATGTCGTCGGCCTGATGAACGTGCAGTACGCCATCAAGGATGGCCTCATCTACGTGCTGGAGGTGAACCCCCGCGCCTCACGCACGGTGCCGTTCGTCGCCAAGGTCATCGGCGAGCCGATCGCCAAGATCGCCGCGCGGGTCATGGCGGGCGAGCCGCTGGCGACCTTCGGCCTGAAGCCGAAGATCCTGCCGCACATCGCGGTGAAGGAAGCGGTGTTCCCCTTCGCGCGCTTCCCCGGCGTCGACGTGCTGCTCGGGCCGGAGATGCGCTCCACCGGCGAGGTGATCGGGCTCGATGCGAGCTTCGGCGTCGCCTTCGCCAAGAGCCAGCTCGGCTCAGGGACGCAGGTGCCGAAGGCCGGCAGCGTGTTCGTCTCGGTGCGGGATGCCGACAAGGCGCGCATCCTGCCGACCATGAAGCTGCTGTCCGATCTCGGCTTCACCATCCTGGCGACCGGCGGCACCCAGCGCTACCTCGTCGAGAACGGTGTCCCGGCCGAGCGGATCAACAAGGTTCTCGAGGGCCGGCCGCACGTGGTCGATGCCATCAAGAACGGCGGCATCCACCTCGTCCTCAACACGACTGAGGGTGCGGGGGCTCTTTCGGACTCGCGTTCGCTTCGGCGCGCCGCCCTCTTGCATAAGGTGCCTTATTACACCACTCTAGCCGGCGCAGTGGCCGCGGCCGAGGGGATCAAGGCCTACTTAGAAGGCGATCTCAAGGTCCGCGCGTTGCAGGAATACTTCGCGGCCTGAGCCTCAGGGTTCCGCTGACTTCATTTCGTGGCCCGGAGGGAGTGCTACACTCTCGGCCGGGCCTCTTCATTGTGGCGCGAGACGATGGCGATAGACAAGGTTCCGATCACGGTGCGCGGCTTCGCAGCCCTCGAAGAGGAGCTGAAACACCGCCAGCAGGTGGAGCGTCAGCGCATCATCCAGGCGATCGCCGAGGCGCGGGCGCTGGGCGACCTGTCGGAGAACGCCGAGTACCATGCCGCCAAAGAGGCGCAGTCCCACAACGAGGGCCGCGTCATGGAATTGGAGAGCATGATCGCGCGCGCCGAGATCATCGACGTCACCAAGCTCTCGGGCAGCAAGATCAAGTTCGGCGCCACCGTGAAACTCGTCGATGAGGACACGGAGGAGGAGAAGACTTACCAGATCGTGGGCGAGCCGGAGGCCGATGTGCGCTCGGGCCGGGTCTCGATCACCTCCCCGATCGCCCGCGCGCTGATCGGCAAGGGAGTCGGCGACACCGTCGAGGTGACGACGCCGGGCGGCGGCAAGTCCTACGAGGTCGTCGCCGTCCGGTATGGTGGCTGAGGGTATGCGTTTGCGCTTCTCGGGCCGGCTTGCCGGGCTGATCCTGCTCGCCGCCGCGGGGTCCGCGGCGGCGGATGATTTTCCGCCGACGGCGCAGTTCTCCGACATCCGCGTCGATGTGCGACCCCTGCGCGACAAGGGCGCCGGCCTGCAGGCGGAGGCGCTGGCGGCCGATTTGACCGAGGCCCTGCGCAAGAACTTCTCGGATCGGATCGGCGGACGCGGGCCACGCCTCATCGTCGTGGTGAGCGGCCTCTCGCTGCGGCCCTATGCCGGCAGCGGCGCGCGGCCCGGCCTGGGCGGTAATTTCCAGACCGATTACCTGGAAGGCGAGGCGCTGCTCGTCGGGGCCAAGGGCCAGATCCTCGGCCGGCACCCGCAGATGACCGCGACGCCGTCAAGCTACGGTGGCGCGTGGTACGATCCGCAATTCGAGGGGCGCCGGCTGGCGGCGATCGCCGACATCTACGCTCAGTGGCTCGCGCGGGATCTGCCGCGGGATTGATGCGCCCCCAGCCGCCTTCGGCCCGCGACCGCGACAGCAGGCTATCTGCCGCGGTCGGAAGTCAGCCCGCGGCGAAGCGTTTCCGGTGAGGAGCATGGAAAGTATCGACGTGACGGCGGCGAAACCCGCCCTGCGCAACCGCCCGGACGCGCGATCCGAACCCCTCCCCGAACTCGCCCACGCCCGCGCCTGGATCGTCACGGACGGCAAGGCTGGCGACGAGAACCAGTGCGTCGGCATCGCCGAGACGCTGGGCCTCGCTTTCGAGATCCGGCAGGTGCCAGCCTCCGGGCCGTTCGGCTGGATGGCGCCCTGGGGACCGATCGACCCGCGCGAGGGCCCACGGCGCCGCGCCGGCGCCCTGTCCGGACCCTATCCCGACATCCTGATCGCCTCGGGACGCCGGTCCGTGCCCTATCTGCGGGCCGTGCGGCGCGCCACCGGCGGCCGCACCTTCACGGCCTTTCTCAAGGATCCGCGTACCGGCGAGGACAGCGCCGACTTCATCTGGGTGCCGGATTACGACGACCTGCGTGGGCCCAACGTGTTCACGACGCTGACGGCGCCCCATCTCGTGACCGCGGCGCGCCTCGCGGCGGCCCGCGCCCGGCCCGATCCGCGCCTCGCCCGCCTCGACGGGCCGCGTGTGGCCGTGCTCGTCGGCGGCGACAGCCGGCATCTGAGCTACCGCAAGACCGATATGATCCGCCTCGTCGGCGACCTGCGGAACCTGGTGGAGCAGGGCTGCCGGCTCATGGTGACGATTTCCCGCCGGACCCCCGATCCGCTCCGAAACGCCGTGAGGGCGCTGACCTCCGAGACCGGCGGCTTTCTCTGGGACGGGAGCGGAGAGAATCCCTATGTGGGCATGCTGGCGCTGGCCGAGGCGATCGTGGTCACCTCGGACTCGGCCAACATGGTGAGCGAGGCCGTCGCCACCGGCGCGCCGGTCCTGCTGTTCGATCTGCCGCGTACCTATATCCGGCATCGGCGGATGTTCGCCGGGTTGGCGATCGCCGGAGCGCTCCGGCCCTTTACGGGTCAGTTGGTAGACCTGTCGTACAAGCCCATCGATGCGACGCCGGTGATCGCCGGGGCGCTCGCGAACGCTTATGCTGCGCACCGCACGGCCGACCGCGCCTGAGGAGACCCAGAGATGGCCCACACCCACGCGAAGCTGGTGATCATCGGCTCGGGGCCCGCCGGTTACACGGCGGCGATCTACGCGGCCCGTGCCATGGTGGAGCCGCTGCTGATCTCGGGCTTCCAGCCGGGCGGCCAGCTCATGATCACCACGGATGTCGAGAACTATGCGGGCTTCGCCGAGGCGATCCAGGGGCCCTGGTTGATGGAGCAGATGCGACTCCAGGCCGAGCATGTCGGCACCCGGATCGTCTCCGAGTACATCACGAAGGTCGATCTCAAGCAGCGGCCGTTCCGGCTGGAGGCCGATTCGGGCGAGACCTATTCCTGCGACGCGCTGATCATCGCCACCGGCGCCCAGGCCAAGTGGCTCGGGATCCCCTCCGAGGCGACCTTCCAGGGTGGCGGTGTCTCGGCCTGCGCGACCTGCGACGGGTTCTTCTTCCGCGGCAAGGAGGTCGTGGTGGTCGGCGGCGGCAACACTGCTGTCGAGGAGGCCCTGTACCTCGCCAACATCGCCAGCAAGGTGACCGTCGTCCACCGCCGGGACGCGTTCCGGGCCGAGCGGATCCTGCAGGAGCGCCTGTTCAAGCACCCGAATGTCGAGGTTCTGTGGCACCGGGAAATCGCGGAGATCTGCGGCGTGCAGAAGCCCGCCCCGACCGTCACCCATGTCCGGCTCAAGGATCCCCGCTCCGGCGCGATCAGTGAGGTGAAGGCTGACGGCGTGTTCGTCGCGATCGGACACCAGCCAGCTACGGCGATCTTCGAGGGTCAGCTTCCCATGCGCCACGGTGGCTACCTCAGCGTGAAGCCCGGTACCACCGAGACCGACATCCCGGGGGTCTTCGAGGTGTTCTCTGAACCAGGGGAGCCCCGGATGCGTGTGTATTCGAATGCCCCGGCTGCGAACGACGACCTCCCGACGGCTGCCCTAGAAGCTGCAGCTTAGAGCACCTTCAAGGCATCACCGTCTCCCCCAACTCCGAGTTCGCCATGACCACGCACAAGACGAAGGTCCTCATCATCGGGGCCGGGCCGGCCGGCTACACCGCGGGCATCTATGCCGCGCGCGCCAACATGAAGCCCATCCTCGTCACGGGCATCCAGCCCGGCGGCCAACTGACCATCACCACGGACGTCGAGAACTACCCGGGCTTCGCGACGGCGGTCCAAGGACCCGACCTGATGGAGCAGATGCGGGCCCAGGCCGAGCACGTCGGCACGCAGATCATCCTCGACACCATCGTGTCGGTCGATCTGTCGAAGCGCCCCTTCGTCGCGCAGGGCGACGGCGGCGACACCTACGTCGCGGATACCCTGATCGCCGCCACGGGAGCCCAGGCCCGCTGGCTCGGCCTACCGTCCGAGATGGAATTCAACGGGGCCGGCGTCTCCGCCTGCGCGACCTGCGACGGCTTCTTCTACCGGGGCAAGGAGGTCGTCGTCGTCGGCGGCGGCAACACCGCGGTCGAGGAGGCCCTGTACCTGGCCAACCTCGCCTCGAAGGTCACCGTCGTGCACCGGCGCGACCGCTTCCGCGCGGAGCCGATCCTGCAGGACCGCCTGTTCGCCAACCCCAAGATCGAGGTCATCTGGAACCATTCGGTGGACGAGATCCTCGGCAAGCGCGAGCCCGTCAAGTCGATGACCGGCGTCAGGCTCCGGGACGTCGCGGGCGGCGGGACGCGGGAGGTCAAGGCCGACGGCCTCTTCGTCGCCATCGGGCACGACCCCGCCACGAAGCTCTTCACCGGGCAGCTCGAACTGCTGGAGGGTGGCTACATCAAGATCGTGCCGGGCACGACGCGCACGAACGTGGAGGGTGTCTACGCGGCGGGCGATTGCGCCGAATTCGTCTATCGCCAGGCGGTGGTGGCCGCCGGTATGGGCTGCATGGCCGCGCTTGAGGCCGAGAAGTTCCTCGCCGAGCACTCGCCGGACCCGAAGGTGCGGACCGAGGAGTTGCGCGAGCCCGAGATGATCGGCGCCTACGACTGAGCGGCGGGATGAGCCAGCCGCGCATCCGTAAGCGCGACTTCGCCGGGGTCGCGGCACTCGGCTTCGACCCCGTGGAGGTCGAGGCCCTCGCGCGAAAATGGGGCGAGGGCGAGTGCGCCGCCCTCGCGGCACGGATGCACGAGTGGACCGGTTGGCGGGTGCTCCAACTCGGGCGCAAGGGAACTTGGCCGGTCCACTGGTGCGTCGAGCGGCCGGACCGGGCCCTGGTCGACGCCTTCGGTGTCTTCCCCGACCCCATCGGCCGGTCGCTCGTGGCGATACGGTGCGAGCGCGACGTCGGCGAGTGGACGTGCTGCCCGCCCGAGTCCCTGTGCGCGATGATGGACGATGATGACCGGCGTGAGATCGACGCCGCCCTGGACACGGCGTGGTTCGAGGCCGTGTTCCCAAGGGCGTCCAGGCGGGACGCGCCCATCGCCTATCCCAATCCCGAACAGGAGTGACAGGCTCGCCACCGCGCAATGCCCACGACGTCGCACCGCCCCAGCCTGCGGGAGGCTAAGGGGCTTCGCCCCTCGCGCGCGCCAGGGTCCGCGGCTTCGCCGCCGAGGGGGCGGGTATCCCCGGCCTTCCGCGCCTATGGCTTGTGCAGGCCGGGCGATCCCCCTCCCGCCCCCTCGCCCTGGCACTTGCTACCCCCGTCCTCGCCGGACAGGCAGGGGTGCTGGGACAGCACCCCTGCCTCCACGTGCCAATCGCTTTCCGTCGTGCGACGTCACCGGCTCCCGGCCATTGCGCTGTCGCGACGCAGGTCGGTGGGCCGATCAAGGGCCGGTAAAGCGTGCCCGCCGATCAGCCGCGCGTTCCCGGGAAGGTCACGACGTTCCCGTCCACCCGGCGTGTCAGGCGGCGTTCCTCGACGAGTTCCATCCCGGTCTCGACCTCGACGGCGACGGCCCCGAGGAGATTGTCCAGGTCTTCGGGCGGGAGCAGCCGGGACAAGCGGACCAACCCCACGATGACCTCGGCGATGCGAGCATCGACATCCTCATGCATGGGGGACTCCCTCGGCGGTCGTCGCGTCGTCCACGGGCGATGCCGGGGTTTCCGCGATGATCGCGCGGACCTCGTTCCCGCCGAGGACGCGGCGCTCGACGAGGCGGTCGGCGACGCGTTCGATCCTTCCCATGTTTTCACGGACCAGACGGACGGTCAGGGCATAGACCCGGTCGAGATCGCGCCGGACCTCGTCCCGGAAAACGACGTCGGTCCGGAGCAGCGCCTGCACCTCCGTACGGTCCCCGCGGTACAGGAGGGAACCCGCCAGCCCCCACGAAGCCCTCTTGGACGCCAGCAGGTTGGTTGCGGCCGCGAGGTCGCTGGACTGCCCGCCCCCGGAACCGGACGTCGGCTCGCCCCAGAGCTCGTCGGCCGCCCTGCCGGCGAGTTGCGTCAACGCCAGGGCGTCGATCTGGGCCAGCGTCATCATTGTGGGATGGCGGAGCCGTAAGGTCGCGCTACCGGCAAACGACCCGCGTTCGACGATGGTCACGACATCCACCGTCGAGGATGCGGTGACTTCCCCGAGCACGGCATGGCTGGCCTCGTGGCGGGAAATCGCCCGGACGATCTCGGGCGGGCGCGTTTCCGGCGGGCAGACCTGCCGGATGAGGTCGTCCATCGTGACCGGGCGGCACGCGGCCTGGGCGGCCGCCCGGGCAGCCCCGACCCACCCGGCGACGTCGGCCCCGGTAGCGCCGACGCCAAGGATGCCGAGCGGCGTCATGTCGGCGCCGGCGGGCGCATCGTCTCCGAGATGCTGACCGAGGATCCCGACGATGGCCTCCGCGTCCGGCAGCCCGATCCGGAGCACGCGGTTGAGACGGCCCGGACGCACAAGTGCCGGGTCGAGCCTCTCGGGGTAGTTCGTCGCGGCCACCAGGATCAGGTTCGCGCTTGAGGAAGCCGCAGACTGAATTTCCTGCAACAAGCACCCGATCACGGGGCTCCAAAAATCCCTATATCTCGGGTCTACGCTATCACGCGACGGAACGCCGTCGATTTCGTCAATGAAGAGCACTGCAGGACCGTTTGCAGATGCCTCCTGGAACGTAGAAGTGATAGCCTTTACTACGTCGCCCAGATAACCTGAGCCGTTCACGAACCAAGCCGATGCGCTGGTAACGTGCAAGTTAAGCTTCAAACTCTTGGCTAAACTGACCGCGAAACTGCTCTTGCCAGTGCCGGGCGGGCCACCCAACACGACCGCGCGGTCACCCTTG
This sequence comes from Methylobacterium phyllostachyos, assembly GCF_900103445.1. Taxonomy (GTDB): domain Bacteria; phylum Pseudomonadota; class Alphaproteobacteria; order Rhizobiales; family Beijerinckiaceae; genus Methylobacterium; species Methylobacterium phyllostachyos. The sequence continues at coordinate 202,408 of NZ_FNHS01000002.1, forward strand.
ACGGCGTCCGACCAGGGAATGCCCTTTGAGCGCCAGTCCTCGACCGCGGCCGCGAGGGCCAAACCCCATTCCTTGGCCTCGCCGTAGCCGTGCGTCAGCGCCAAGGGCGGGGCGTCGCTCGTCGCAACCACGGCCCGCTTGGCCTCCACCATCGCGGCGAGCCGCCTCGCGCAAGCCCCGGCGGTCGAGTTGCGGCGGATCGCCGAGCAGACGTCGAGGAAGCCCAAGCCGGCCAGGGGCGGGAGCTTCCTGGCGCGACTACCGGTGACCAGCGCGATGACCGTCCTGACCGCGGCCGGCGTAGGCGCGCCCAGGGTCAGGCGGATGTCCGCGCCGGCGTTGAGGTTCGAGGGCAGGTAGCGGGCCGGTGCCGGTGAGACGCCGGCCACGTTGCCGCCGCTTCCCAGGATGCCGGCGACCTTGTCTCCACCGTTATCTGGTCTGTCCTGGCTCTTGCTCCCGCCCCAGCGCTGGAAAATATCGGAGAAGACCCCGGCGGCACGGAGTGCGTCGGCGACCGGCGCGACCATTTCGGAATGGGCGACCTCGACCACCACCGCGAGGCCGTTGCGCGCCTGGATGGCTGCCAGGTCGCGATCCGACAGGGCCTCCATCAGCAGGGCGGTCGCGAGCATGCGCGGGACGGAGTTGGCGTTAAGGAAGGCGGCGTGGTCGTCGGCCTTCGATGAGAGGTCGACTTCCTCGACGCGAAAACCGGGTTCGTCGGGGAACCGGCCCTCATCGGCCTGGCGGGCGACACGGAGGGCATGGTCGAGAAGCGAGAAGGAGGAATTCTTCCTGGAACTGGTCATGGCGGCCTCCGGAACGGGGCCGCCGCGCGCATCCATGGCGCGCCGGTCAGGCCCCTCGGGGTTTCTCGGATCGGGTGAGGCAGGGCATGGCCGGCGGCCCCGGGAGGCGGCCGGCGGTGCGCGATATGCCTTTCAGGCGGTCGGGCATGGGGTGCTCCTTAGATGTCAGGGCTGCGGGTTCAGTCGCGCTCGCCGGGGTCCCACCCGTCGAAGTCGACGCGACGGGCCGTTGCCGAGACCCTGATGCCGGGGCCTGCCGGGGTGGTCCGCTCCCGCAGGCGCAGGGCCTGCCGCTCGGACTCCTCCATGGCGGCCCTGCCGAGGGCGACGAGCACGGCTGCGACGATGCGCGTGAAGCCCGTTTCGCCATAGACGGCATGGCAGCCACTAAGCCGCTTGAAGATTTCCCCGATTTGGCGGGCGGGGTCCTCGGTGTCCGGCGGAGGCGCGGCGAAGGACTGGGAAGGCGTGCGGGCTGGCGCGGCGTCGGCGTCGACGATGTCTGACAAGGCGGCCTCCATCGGGGCCGCCGGACGACACGCGTCGGTTAGGCCCCCTGCTGGGCGTGAAGGGAAAGCGTGGTCCGGCGGGCTGCCGGCGGCGCTATCCGTATGAGGCGCAGGGGATGGGACACTATGGTCTCGCGCTCGGACGGGGTCTGTCCAGGGATGAAACAAACTGGCAACCGATACCGGCGGCGTCAAGCCGATAGGCCCAACACAGCAACATTCACGCCTGTCCGAGGCGGGTGCTTGTGGATGGCCGTCGTCGTTGATGCCACGGCCGGCGGTCGTCGCGACCGGGGAGCTATTCGTTGGCCCAGAACTCGAAGCCGATCCGATAGGTCGACATCAGGTAGCCGCTCACGGCTCCGAGGATCGGAAGGTGCTTCACGTCGGCCTTCGATCTCCGGTACCCAGGCTGCACCACGACGACCTTGAAGCGCGTGGTGAAGTCGCGCCTGTTGGTCAGCCAATCGTCGATCAGGGCGCGACCGCCGATTTCGATGCGGGTTCCGCCGCTCGCGCGGCGGTTTTCCTCCTGCCGCCGTATCTGGTGCAGGAACCTGCTGCGCGGGTCGGCCCAGCGAACCGACTTCATCGCTTGGCCGCAAACCGGGTAGAGGTCGTCCACCCGGGCTCCCGCCGTAGGCTTCATCGAATACTTGCAGTGGTACAATTCGACGTCGAGCGTCCGCCCCTGGCGCCTGACCGCGACGACGTCGGCGACCTCGCCCGATCCGTCCCCATCGAAGATCAGCTCGTAGGGCACCGGGCTCGCCTTCAGACGCTCGATGACGGCGTGCTGGATGCTGGTCGGGTCCCGGCCAGGCCCTTGCGATTCCTTTTGCAGGTCCACTCCGGTCCAGTCGAGCGCCTTCATGAGCGCGAGGTCGAAGAACGGGACGTCGTCACCGGGGGACTCCGCCAGGTCCGCCCCGATAAGCGTGGCCCCGTCCGTGAACCTCACCGTGACCGGGTCCTCACGAAACAGGTCCGTGATCGACCTTTCCCGTTCGCCGCGCCTGACCCGGACGGGTTGGCCGACCTGGCCGAACACCGCCGAACCCTCGCGGATGTCGAGGGTGAAGCGAGCCTCGCGCGCCTCGGTGGCAACTCGGAAGGCGATGGGTCCGGTGGGTTCGTGACCGGTCAACTCGATGTCGCAATCCGCCAGCGGAACGGCATGACCGTCGAACAGGAGCTCCACTCGCTCCTCGTCGCCCTGGAGGACGCTTTCCGGCCATTCGACCGAGATCGGGACCTTGCCGTCCGGGCGGACCTGTTGCCGCCTCGGCCGCAGCACGTTCCGGAGCACCATCTCGGTGGTGATGGTCTCGTCGACGATCTTGGGGCCGACCTGACGGCACCAGTCGACCCATTCGCCGGGGTGCACCGTGGCGTCCTGAGACCAGACCTTACCCTTTGTGGAGCATCCGATGCTCCTCTTGGCGGGCTCGACCAGGTCGTCGTCCTCGTCCGGGAATACGGGTTCGTCCAGGAAACCGGTGCCGAAGAGGTTGGTCTTTACCCTGGTCCGGTTGTCGGTCATCCTCTCCAACTGCTCGGTGATGTCGATGCCCGCCGAGAGCTGGAACCGCACGGGCTTCGCGTCGGTCTCCTTGACCCCCAGGTTCGTCAGCATCACCCGCCGGAAGCCGTGGAGGACGCGGAAGACGTCTTCGCCCCCTAGCGGCACAACGTCCGGGCCGGCCAGGAGCTTGGCGATCTCGTGCTGGATGCCCTCCACGGTCGAACTATGGACGTAGAGGAGGCCCCGGTCGGCATCCCAGTGCGCCATGATGAGGTTGTAGACGACGTTCGTCGGGCTGATGACCCGCGCCCATCGCAACTTGTCCTCGTGCCGCGTCACCATCATCACCAGCGACAACTCGGGTTGGACGACGGGCTCCTCGACGACGAGGACCCTCCCGCGTTCGAGCTTGGTCAGGGCGTGCGGCTCCCATCGGTCGCATTTCGTCCGGAAGACGAACGTGCTCAGCCGCGGGGCTATCGCCTCCTCGGGGATGTGGTCGAACCTGTTGTCCAGGCCGATGTAGAAGGCCTCCCTCCGCCTCTGGCGCTCCGTCTTGTAGGCGCTGCGCAACTGCAGCAGATGGTTCCAGTCGGCGTCCTCCCGGTAGAGGGCGTTGAGCCATTCCCTCGGGTCCTTCAGGGAGACTGCGGCGATCACGGTCGCCTCGCCAAGGCCCTTCTGGCTTCGCGTGAACCTCCCGATGAACTGGAGGGTGATGGTTTCGCTGGCTTGCCGGTCGTGGAGGCCGGCGATCTTGAGCCGGGGCAGGTCGAAGCCCTCGCCGAGCATATCGACGCACACGACGATCCTGATCCTTCGCTCCCGCAGGTCTTCCAGGACGGCGGCGCGCTCGTTCGGGCGCATCTTGCTGTGAACGAGGGCCGAGGGATACTCGGGCAGCCGCTCCCTGTAGAGTTCGAGGAGGGCTTGGGCCCGGGCGATGGTATCCGTGCGGGCCATCGCCAGGTGGACGAACCCTTCCGCATCGTCACGGGCCAGCGCCGCCCCGACGTGCCCGACGATAGCGAGGTCGGCTCGGTCCTGCCGGTTTTCGAAGATGGGCTCGTAGTTCACCTTCGTGAACAGCCTGTCCTCCTGGGCCCGGCGCAGGGGGTAGGCGAAGATGAACTTGCCGTCGACGCGGCGATTGTCGTTCCGATAGGGCGTGGCCGTGAATTGAAGGATGCTGCGCTTCTTCTGGGTGAACCGGCCCTTGAGCGCCTTCCAGGTGTCCGCCCCGATGTGATGCGCCTCGTCAACGAATAGGTGGGTGACGAGTTCGGCGACCCTGACCTGGATGTCCGCGTCCAGGCGCGACATGGATGCCATGGTCGTGACGACCACCTGGGCCCGCAGGAACAGCGCCTCGGCGTCGGCGATCGTCGTCGGTGCCTTCTTCATGACGGCGACCACCGGATACGCGGCGTCCGCGCTCAAGCAGCCGGTCCGTTTGAGTACCCCGAAATCCGCGAACTTGCCGGCGACCTGGGTCCGCAGGGCGTCGGTCGGGACCACCACCAGCAGTCTCTCAATCGGCTCAGAGACGAGCAAGGCCAACATGGTCTCGGTCTTTCCGCTGCCGGTTGGCATGACCAGCGTCGCGGGTTCGTTCGAGACGATCCAGTGTGCCTTGACCGCATGGACGGCCCCAATCTGGGGAGGCCTGAAACCGGGCGAGACCAGTTCATCGCCATCGTATTTCTCAGGGACGAGGCGCAACGCGTCGACCCAGGTCTCGCGGATCTCGCGGTGGACGTCGGAGCACGCGGCCGTGGTGTCCTTGCCGGGGTCCTGCGGACGGGCGCCATGCCACCTCGTCCCAGCACGCCGAAGGGCGCCCTCTATCTCGCCGTATCCCGCGATATCGCCGACGACGACCCCCTTGGCACAGTCCTTCGGCTTCTGCAGCGACCGTGGAAGAAGGGCTATCCTCTGCCCATTCGACGCGTCGCCGACGTACATGCGCCGCCCTCGTACCTGTCTCTCGACGCAGCGCATCGAGCAGGCGAAGGGTGGGGCCCGCAACTGTGAGACCAAGTTGCCGACCACCCGGCCGTGCCGGATGTACTCCGCGGGAAGACGACCCTCGACATCATGCGCGAAAAGATCGAGCATCCTGTGCCGCCCCCTCGGCGACCTGGAATCGCTGGCGTTGCGAAGAGGTGAATCCCCCGGGACGGCCCCATCGTCGAGCATGCAAGTCGGTGCTCGGCATTTCAAGGACTTACGACGAGCCGTCCACCTTTCGTTCGCGTCCGTGGCCAAGCACTGCTGGGGATGAAGGCGGCTTTAACGAACCGGCGTGGCCCCTGACCTATCGCGAAGCCTAGCGCCGCGGCTGCATGGTGCCCGAACAGACGTGCGCAGGAAGCCGGTGTGGGCCATTTCGCAGCCGACCGAGCGAAGGTTCACTGACGTTGTCTTGGACCCGTGTCGCGGTCAGGAAAAGACGGCATCCACAACGTAGCCTGGCACGAAGTCTGTCCGCCCCTCGACGCGGCCGCGCGCGTTGCAGACGACGCGGGTACGACCAATCCAATAGTCGATGTGCCGGTGCGCGTGCCCATGGACCCACAGGTTCGGGCCGCGCTCCTCGATCAGCCCCGTTAGGTCGGAGGCATAGCACCAAGCGAGGTGGGCGTGCGGGTCCGCCAAGCTGTCCGGGTGTGGGGCGTGGTGGGTCACCACCACGGTCGGGCCGTCGTGCGGACGGGCGAGCTCGGCGCCGAGGAAGGCGCGGGTCGCCCGGTGCATGGCGAGGACCTCCTCGGGCTCGATCCGGTCGCGCGAGCGATGCCCGGTGCGGATGCGGCGGTAGTCCACCATGCCGTCGCGGCCCTGGGCGGTGCGGAAGGCGTGTGTCAGCGAGAAGGAGCCGAGCCGGAAGTCGGTCCACAGGGTGCCGCCCAGGAAGCGGATGCCGTCGAGCAGTACGGCATCGTCGATCAGCAGATGGATGCCGAGCGCGGCGGCCCGGTCCCGTCCCCGGGCGACCTGATCGTGGATGGTGTAGCGCTCTTCCCCGCGGTCCCACCAGAAGTCGTGGTTTCCCGGGACGTAGACGACCGGCACGCCGGGCAGGCGCTCGCCGAGCCAATCGAGCGCGCGTGCTAGCGGCATGTGCACGTCGCCGGCGACCACCGCCACGTCGAAGCCGTCCGGCGGCTCGTGGGCGGCCGGGTCCCAAGCGTTCTCCGGGCAGTCCTGGTGCAGGTCGCTGAAGACCCAGAGCCTGCGAGTGGTCATGGCCCATCCTCCAACGAGCGGGCGTTCTCGTGCAGACGGACGCGGATCTCGTCGAGGGTAACGGGCCGGAAGCCGAAGCAATCGACGCCGACGTCGGTGCTGGTGGCGGTACCCGGCAGCGTCCCATGGGAATGGCCGTAGATGTGCAGGTCACCGCGGTGCATGCGAGGCCAGACCCGGCAGGCGTAGTGAAAAAGGAACAGCCCGACGGTGGTGCCGGTCGCGGGGTCGGGCACCGCCACCCGAGCGACATCGAAGATCCCGTCCCAGGGCAGGCGTACCGAGATGCGGTCATGGTTGCCCCGGACGAGGAAGCGGTATCTCCCCCTGAGACGACCGAAAACGGAGCGTGCGTAGTCCTCGCTGCAGCGGTAGGAGAAGTCGCCGAGGTGCCAGACGGTGTCCTCCGGCCGAACGGCGGCGTTCCACCGCGCGATCAACGTCTCGTCGTGCGCCTCGATGGAAGCGAACGTACGGGGGGACTGCATCCTGGGTGAGAGGATGGCTCGGTGGCCGAAATGCGTATCGGAAACGAAGAGGTGACGTGACACGTGAGCCTCGCGGGTTGCGGAGGCTCGCCACGCGGACGGCGGCACTCCGGCGATCAATCGGTCGGGTGCTGGCTCGCGTGTTTCATGAAAGTCACTCCAAAGGAACGCCTACCGTGTCGGGTCCGTGGCGTCGGCGCAACCCCAGACCCGATGGATCCACATCCGAACCCCTAGGTCGCCGGACAAGCGGCTCCGCTCTCCGCTCAAGCTTTGATGAGGTCGCCGAAGCCGGCGTGGGTCCCGGGGACGGGCTTGCGCCCCTTGTCGGTTTTCCAGCCCCAGCCCACAAGGTCGTCGTGGGCCATGTGATCGACGATCTGGTCCAGGGTTTTGCCGCCGTTGCGTCCCGCACTTTAACTATCGACATATTTTACTATAAAATTATTAAGAAGCCGCCAATACCGCCATGCGGCGATACTTTTCATCATTTAAAATAGTCTTTGACAAACTTGAAGCTAAGCTGCTTCGCGCCGGATTTCTTCGCAAGATATTTCTCAATATCGCCAAATATAACTTCCGGCGACTTCAAGTCAACGTCCGTATATATAAGCGCAAAAACGCCATGCTTACGGAAGAAGTCCTTATGTTTTGACATTTCCTTGTCAAAGTTGGCAGATGCCTCTTCGTTGACTTCTTTCTGGGTTTTTGTTTTGACCCCGGTCAATTTCCCATGGGTTGACCACGGCGACAATTCGAAGCCAACTTTGTCCATGGTGGCCGGATCGATTACGGCGAAGTCCAAGCGATACTTATGTTTTGGCACTCGTCCATCGTAACGCAATTCCGGTAATAAAAGTGGGACATCCTTTGGGGCATCGGCCGCCTTCACATATTCGACGTAGAGTTCGGCAATTGCCCTTTGATGAGGCGAGGCAGTTCCTCGAACCATGCTATGCTCGAAGAAGTTTAGATAGTCATTTGCAGTTGTGAACGTGATCCGCTTATCTTTGTCCGGAATGACAAGTCCTGTTTGCAAAACGTGCCCAATAGTCCAGTATTTCGGCTTGAAACTCCTGATTTCGCTCTTATCGTTCTCCCAATGGCCATTTACAAATCTAGGCGAAACTAGAAGGCCGTAGTCAGCGTGGTTTTGGCCGATCCAGATTTCTGCTTCATCGACAGTTGGGCGACGCTTATGTAGCTCGTCGTAGTGTTTTAAGTAGGAGCGCCTCAAAAATATATCCAGATACTCCTGCATAGCTGGTGATGATTTGATGATATTGAAAAGTTGATCGTGCGAATTTTCAAATATGCCCTTAGACCGGGCTTTGTCGAAACCATCCATCCATAGAAGGGTGTAATGCTCTGGACTGTTTATTATCTCATTCTTTAGATCAATAAATTCGTCGGTACGGTGACCAATCGTCGCGTTTAACGACTGCAGGTGTGGAAATTTAGTCTGCGCTAAGACTGATGGTAGAAGATCCTGTAGTTGCTTTGACATTGTCGCAATCATCTTGTTGCGGGCTGTCTTCGCTGGGTCCCTCTTGGTTGGGGCTTTTGCCATCTGTTTGGTCGCCAATTTCCGCTGTTCCCACACCCATTCTCGCGTGCCGCAAACCTTAACTCAAGGCCGGAAACGAGGCGGGACTCCCCTATGCCGAGCGTGATAGCGCGGACCAGTATCCATAATGACCAAAGCTTTCGCTTGCTCCTGACCAGCGAAGCGCAAAACTTTTTCTTACCATTGGCCCAATCAATACCTAGCATCGCATGCTATTTTTTGATCAATGCAGTCCCGCGGCGCATCTTCACTGACTGCAGTGGATACGTGAGGATGCCTTGGGACGCTTGGGGGGGTGCACAGGCCACGATGGTCAGCCCGGCGCGACGGCGGGAGCCGCCATCTGACCGGAGACCGGATGCCCCGGGTTCAGTCGAGGGCAAGCTCAACAATCTTAAGTTTCAGCTTCTCCGGCCGGTCGACGCACTTGAGATGTCGCCTAACATCCTTGAGAAAAGTTCGTCCACCGTACCGGTCTGCGGTCTCTTCGACGAGCGCAACGAAGTCGCCGTCATCCTCCAGCAGGTGCAGGTAGACCGATGGCGAGCCGCGTTTATCGATGAAAAGGTCGGACACGGCACGCCGCAGGCGTTTACACATATCCCATCTGTGAACGTAGGAGCCCGGAAGCTTGTTGTCCAACATGGAGCGAGCCGCCGGCGGGAGGGCACCGCGCTTGGCCACTTCGTAGATGCCAGGAAGGGCGAGCGCCGCGAGTTCGATAGGTTGTCTCGTCCGCCAGCCCAGTGCCCTGCAAAAGCTGAAAGCCATGACGAAGGTTTTGTCGCCGAAGGTTTCATCCTTCGGCAGCCCCTCCAAGGCGGCCAGCCATGGGTCCGCGCCGTAGTCGTTGAAGATCTGGTCCGGCCACGTGGCATGGCAGATGGCTTCCAGCGCCGGCGCGGACGTGACGAGGCCGGCGGACAGATCCGACGTGATCAGGCCGATATCGTCGCAGAGTTGGCGCACGAGGTTGGAAGCATACAACCTGTCGGGCAGCTCGCCGCCTCGCGCTAGGTCTTTGAGGACCTTCCAGAACGCGCGCCCGTCGACCCTGCGCAACCGACGTACGTCGACGTCGCTCCGACCGGACCGCAGCAAGGCCCCTATCACGACCTCCTTACCAGCATCGTCCAGTTGTCCCGCCAGAGACAGGAGCGCACCCACGTCCGGGTAGTTCGACACGAAGCGGCTGTCCGCCAACAAGTCACGGCGACGGTCTAGGAGCGTGCGGGCGAACGAGGCATCGTCAATCGCTGCCTCAACGAGATTCCTCGTGCTCGCGAGGTCGATGACCTGCGAAGCGAAGTCCATCTCGCCCGGCGTGCCTTCGGCCATGGCCAGCAGCCGGCCGCGTTCCGTCCGGACCAGACGGTGTCCCAGTCGCCGCGCGGCCTCTTTCCGCTCGGCGCTATCGAAGAGGTCCAGCCGGTCCAGGAAGGCCGCGACTGCCCGGGAGGACGCGTCGTCCGCGGCGAGGACGGCGCGCCTGATCACGCCGAGCCTAATCCGGTCGGGCAAGGAACCGACGGCAGGGTGTTCCAGCGTCTCCATCGCCTCGTCCTGGGGGACGGACGGTGCGCCCCGCAGGAAGCAGAACAGGGTCGCCAAAGGCACGAACGCCTCGCGTCCCTCAACCAGCACCGGTCCGCATTCGTCGAAGAACGTCGAGAGCTCCGATGACGAGCCGATGAGGTCGTCGACCGCCGGGTCGAGCCAAGGAGCCTGGGTGATCCTCAGCTTTCGCACGTCGAGCGACGACTTGAGCACCGAGGCGGGGTTCCTGAGGCCCTTGCGCGTCACCTGGAGATCGAACTGTAAACCATCCGCGGAGCGGTCCGCCGCGACCGACGTGCAGAATCGGAAGCGGGCCTTCAGCGCCGTCCATTGCTGGGACCATACGCCCGTGACGATGGCCGTGGCCGACTGATCCGCGTCCGTGAAAAAGACCCCTTTCGTCGGGTGGGCGTAGAGGGCCGAGAGGATTGACCTGACGAGCGCCTCCTGAGCCGGTCGTATGGGGGTGACGGCCTTACCGTGCAGCCTCCGGGACAGCGGCACCTTATAGGGCTCGTAGAAGCCAGCCTCGGGCCGGGCGAAGAGCTCGTCCGGGAAGGCATGGCGCGCAATAGCGTCGAGTCGGTCCGCCTTGATGATGAGAGAGTGCGTCCATACGCATCCCGGCCTGCGCATCTCCGGGGCGAGCCATGTTTTCGCCAGGACATAATACCCGCTCACCGGCAGGGGATATCCGGTGATGTAGCCCTCCTCGCCGATTATCCCCCCCGACCCAGCAAGGTCGCTCAGGACGAGCATCGTCCGAGCGTCCCGCTTGTCGAGGCGGATCGACGAGGCCAGGAGGGTATGCCCCTCGGCGTAGCCATGGATCGCCTGATGGATCTCAGCACCGTCACGCATCAGCCGAGGACCCAGGCCAAGGGCTCCGTGAGGTCGTTGGACTGCCCGTCGGAGCCGACCACCTTGATCCGCTCGGCCAAGGTAGAAAGCTCCCGCAGCCGGTCGACGTTCGGGGCGCGGGGCTTGCGGTCGTCGGCAGGATCGAACTCGCCTCCTTGCGCGCTCACTCCGTAGACGCGCCAGTCCCAGCCTGCGAGGTTCTGCCGCATGTACTGCGCGAGCAGCGGCATCCGCCCGGCGAGAAATTCCTCTGGGCTCGTACCTTCCTCTTCGGCGCGGTCCCAGGCCGAGACAACGATGGCCACGCGCCTGTGCTTCTCCTCGAACGGCTGCGAGCGGAGCGCGTCCAAAAGTCCCACGAGTTGCACCTGGGTCGGCGCGGTTTCGGCGTCCCAAGCAACCGGCTCGCCCGCGGTCAGCGTTTCGCCGACAAGCCTAGCTAGGTTCGCGGCGTCGCGGATGTAGGCGACCTGCGCGATTTTGTCGGCGTTGACGAACAGCAGGAGCCCGGACGATGCGAGGTGCCCGTACACATCCTTACTGCAGGTCCGGTCCACCCACATGCGGACGAAGGTCTCGCCGGCGAGATCCGGGAAGGTCACGGATACCGGTTCGTCCGCCGGCCCCGACATATGAAGCGTGACCACCCGGATGCCCGGCAGTGTCCGCTCCTGCTCGTGGGCGGACCGCCAGCGCCTGGCGATCTCCGTAAGATACGAGCGGTCACCGGCCCCCAGCTCCCGAAAGCGGAGGGCGGCGTCCCGCGGCCGCTCGTTCAGGATGGCCCAGAGAGCCGCCAAGTAGGTGGTTTTCCCCGAGCCGGGCAACCCGATGATGGTGACCGCGCTTTCAGGCATCTACGCCTCCTCGTACGGCAGGAGGACATCAATCAAGCGTCGGGGAGCGTAACGCCTGCGGATGTATGGGGCGGGTCGCCTGCCCCTAGCCCAGCATTCGAGTAAATCGGGCAACCCCTCGCCCTGCCTTACGCCCGCGACCTTGGGCGAGGCGGCTGTTCTGTAGGGGGAAACGCCTGCCACATGCATTGAGAAATGGTCGTGTACGCGGGCGACCAAGCGGTCGAAATCTGCAAGCGCACGCGTAGCGTTCCCGCCGTCCATGACGGCGTCGAGCTTGGTCAGGACGAGGGCGAGGTGTGGCTTCCGCGCGAGCAGGCCGACCTCCGCGAAAACCTGGAGGGTTGCGATGACTTCCTCGGGGACTTCGTATCGGCTGCTCGGGTTCACAATGCGTTGGCCGTCGACGAGCATGGTCAGCACGTCCGCCCTGGCGACCTCGAAGAACTCCTCCGGGCGCGGGTGGGTGTCGACGACGCCCTTGTAATCCTCCCCCCAACGGTCGGCGATCAGCACCTTCCTTTTTCCAAGCCGGTACGGTGTGCCTAGCGTCAGTTCGAAGAACTTGGCGGGACCGGACAGCGTCCGCTCGCTGTCGGGCTCATCCAGGCCGCTTTCCAGCCGGGCGCCATGACAGACCTCCTCGAAGGCATGCAGCGTCTTCGAGCCGGCGAACTCGAAGGGGCCGACCGGGCCCTGCAGGAACAGCTCGTACAGGCCCGCGATAAGGCTCGTCTTGCCGGCGGCGCTGGGACCTACGATGGCGACGACGCTGGCCTCGAACTCCCGGAGATGGGCCGCCGCCTCGGCGGACGCGAGCCGGACCGCCTCCTCGATGGCCTCCAGGTCGTCCTCCTCGGCGAGGACCGCCCCACCGGAGGCACCGGCCTCCTGTACATCGTGGGCGGTTTCGTAATAGGGGCACTCCTGAAGGCTACGGCCCTCCGCGCACGATCCGTCGATGCGGACGTTGCACTCGGCGTTGCTGCAGGAATGGACGGCAACCGCGGTCATTGCCTATCAGCCAAGCCGAGAAGACGTTTCTCGCGATAAAACTGCATGGCGAGGTCGATTTCCGACATCGCGCACTCCGCCTCAATCTCGGTGACCCTAGACCAAGGCGCCACCCACTCGTTGCCCTGTCCCATCTCCTTTTGGCGCGAGATGGCGAAATGGACCGGCGTCGTCATGGGAGATGGATTGCGCCCTTCAAGCCAGTCGAGGAGTTCGAGGTCGCACGCCATCACGGCGTCCGGGATGTTCGTTTCACGCGTCGCGCTCACTCCCGCCCTGGAAAGAAGGGCATCGACGCTGGCCGGACCCAGGCGGTCCTGCGTCATGCCGCTCAGCTCGTTAGCGAGCACGAGCGGCCGCGTCCTGTCGTCCATGGCCGCGAACGGCGTTTTCAGGTGCGTGCTTCGACCACCCGTGAGCCACCAGTGCATCCCGAGTTCCTGCTCCTGACGGGCAAGCACCGCATCCACGGCTTCCGCGGCTCGGAGGCTCGCCGCCTGCAGCCGCGTGAAATGGGATTGGATCGCGTTGGCAACCTCCTTCAACGTGGTGGCAACGGCAGCGGGGTCACTCGGCTGGGTCAGCTTGGCCAGGGTCGGTGTGAGGTTCAGGTCGCCGGCCCCCGTCTCGAAGAGGTTGGCGACCGCGATGGCGTCTCCCCGCCGCCGTATCTCCCGTTCGAGATGCTCCTTAGCGCGCTCCACGAGATGCAGGGCCCCGATCTCATTGCGTGCGCCGTTGACGCACGCGCTTAGGATCGCGAGGGCAGCTTCGTTCGCGTGGTCGCCCTTCGTCTTAAGACGGAGGGCGAGGCCAATGCAGGCGAGGATCTGCAGCTGCCTCTCAAGCCTGGGGTCGAATGCAGGGTCCGCCTTCCTGAAGGCTTCCGCGAAATCCGCACGTGCCCGGTCTTCCGGCTTGAGCCGCTGCATCTCGAAGGCGAGCCTGACCCAGCACTCCGTCTGCGTCGTCGGCGTGTTGACCGTAACCGCTTGGAGGGCTTTCCACCGGGCGGCCTGGACCTTCGGGTCCGGCTCGATCTCGAACTCGCTCATCCAGCCCGGAAACTCGGGGTCCATCGGCTCGGCCTTAGCCATGTACGGCCTCCTTGGCTGCCATGGCGGCGTCCAGGGCGCTGAGTTGCTTCCGCTCGGCCGCCCGCAGGAGCGCTCGGCCATAACGCTCGGGCTCCGGCAACGAGACCTCGTCGCTCAAGATCAGCTTGAGTTCGAGCGATATCTCCCGTCGCATGCTGCCGGGCAGCCTCCAGAACCGTTCGATGAGATGCCTCACGTTCGGATTGCCCATGGCAGCCTCCACCTGGACAGGGTCGTCGGCCGGGGGTGCCACCGTACCCGGCGCTATGGCTTGGGCGACCGGCCTCGGGGCTGGGTACCGGCGAGCCGGCAGCGGGATGTCCTGAACATGCCGATCCGTGCCGTTTTCCATGCGGACGGGTCGGTAGCAATCAGGGTTCTCCTGCCAGACCATGATCTCGGCTTCGACGTGGAGCATCCGGTCAGTGCCAACGCCTCGGACGTCCAGTTCCAGCACGGTGAAGCCCGGTTGCCAGTTCTGTTCGCTTTTAGGGGGCGTGACGGCGGGGCATGCGAACCGGATAGAGGTCGGCAGGGGGAAGTGACGCCTCCGATGCTCATGACCGAAAACCTGGATTGCGGCGCGGCCGTTAACGGCGTCCTCGAATTCGCGGTGGTCGCTGAACCAGTTCGGCGGATGGTGGCAGAACACGAGGTTCGCGACGTCCGGCTCCCTCGCTAGGACATACTGGGACGCATCCAGGTACAGGTCCCCAGGCCTTTCCTCCCTATTCTGCATCACGCCGGCCGCGCAGAACAAGGCGGATGTCATGCCATGGATGCGGAGCTTGACGCCGTCAGTCAGGTCGATGTCCTGCCGCCACATCAACCGGTCCGGGGCGTAGATCTGGCAACCAAACAATTTCGCGAACTCGTTGTACGCCTCAAGGGATTCCGTCAGATGTCGTCCGGTGTCCGGCGATGTCCACTGGTCATTGAACTCACGGCTCCTCCGCCCCTGGGGTGAGGCGAGGACCGCCCCCTGTGCGTTCCTCACTGCGGCAGAGCGCCTGATGCGATTCCTGTCGATATCGTGGTTCCCGGGGATGACGAAGACTTGGGAACGCTCGCATCCGCAGGCCGCGACGAGTTCGTCGATCCACCGGAGGGCCTCCGCGTACTCTTCGGCGACGCCCTTGAACGCGATGTCGCCGCCGATCAGTATCGCATCGAAGGTCCCAAGTTCGGCCACCCTGCCGCTGAGCTCGTAGACGAGCTGGTTCCGGTAATACCAGTCAGGGTCTGAGTGGCGGTCGAGGCATTTCGGGCTCTCGAAGTGGATATCGGAGATCAGGAGGATACGCATCAAGGTCCGTTCGGTGGTCCCGGCAGGGACAATTCGTATATCGCCGTGTGGATGCAAGGCTGGTGCGAGGCAGTGACCGATTTTCCCGCGGGTCAGCCAAAAGGGTCATAGGCATGGCTGGAGCTGGGCCCCATCCAATGGCCACTTGCCACCCAGGCATCGACCCGAATGAGTACCCATCGGTAACTGAGACCTAACGCAGTGGTTCGCGACCTTCGAGCGCGGACTTAGGACCGGATGCGCGTGTCCTGCTTCCAATGCTCGGCTTCCGGCGCATGAAGCTGTATCGGGGGTCCCGGTAGGCCATCTGGCGGGCTGTGCAGCCGCATCCCCGACCGGCTTCACCCTGCTGCATTCGGCCGACACCTACCGGAGGGTCGACGAGGTCGGCCTGACCCTCGACGACCGGCTCGCCGCGATGCTCGTCGGGACCAGCCTGAGGTTCCTCAGCTTCCACGCCATCCGACAGGTGCTCGACCTCAGCGCCTACTTCGCCGAGGCGACCGTACCCGAGTTGCGTGCCTTCGCGCGCACCGAAGGCATCCACGTCGCCGACGAGGAAGCCTTCGTCGCGATGGCGGATACCTGGGTCCGGAAGAAGGTGACGCTGATCGGCCGGAACGGAATCCTCGCGGCCGTCAGTTCGGCCGAGATCCAGAGGGCCGCACTCGAATTCGGGATCGAGGTCCAAACGGTCCAGGCGAACGGCCGGGAAGCGGTGACGCTCCCCGGGGTGAAGGCCGAGCTGAAGGCGCTTCTTAAGTTCCTCGACGAGGACTACTACCGTTCGCCGCTCCAGGGCCGGAACTACGTGACCAACTCCAAGCGTCTGGTCTGAGACCGTGCGGGCCGGACCTGCCGTGGATGGTCACCCGCGGGTTTGGCCCGGTCGGGCCTCGGATGAAGCGGCTCCCTGAACGGAGCGTGGCGGACATCCTCGCGAGCGGACGGCGGTGGTAGGGCTACGGTCCCGGGGACGACGGCGGAGCCTCCGCACGGCCATGTTCGGGCTTCCCGGCCCGACGGTCATCGCGAGAGGTCGAAGTCGCAACCGACGACCCGCGCGTCGTGCGCCGGGACGCGGGCCAGCATACGGGCCAGGCCGTCCCGGCACCCGACGAACACCACGGTGTCCTCGGCCCGGGTCATCGCCGTGTAGATCCACGTCGACTCCACGTTGGGCGCTTCGAGCACCGCGACCACCACCGCCCTCGCCTGGCTGCCCTGCGCCCGGTGGCAGATGATGGCGTGGGCCAGCGCCAGGTCGACGAGGTCGCGGTCCGCGAAGACGAATTCGCGTCCGTCGAACGCGCAGGTCACGCGGCCTCCTTCCGGGTCCACGGCCAGGACCCTGCCGAGGCTGCCGTTCCTGAGCCCGAGCTCGTAGTCGTTTCGCCTGAACGTGACCGGGTCACCGACGCAGAACGCGTTCCCGAAATAGCCCATGGCGACCTCGACGGGCATGCCGGCGGCCGCCCGGGCGTCCCGGTGGGCGGCGTGCAGGCGACGGTTCAGGTCCTGCACCGTCCCGTCCGGGCGACCGGCCCTGCGGTTCACCGCCGAGACGACCATCGGCGCGCCCGTACCGTCCGCTCGGCCGCGGAGGTCACCGACCACCCGCTCGACCGCGTCGCCGATCCCGCCGTCCTCGGCCTCCAGGAACGAGACCCCGGATCGCCCGGGCCGGTAGGCGGGAAGGTCGGGCTCCCGCCGCGAACGGACCTGCCGGGAGACGTGCGGGATGCCGCTGGCGTCCTCCTGCCGATGGACGGTTTCCAGGTGCGAGGTCACGGCCGGCTGCGCCGCCAGCCGGTGGAAGACCAGCCCGAACCCGACCGGCGCGAGCTGGAACGGGTCGCCGACCATGAGCAGGCGGGCGCCCGCGGGCATCGCGTCCACGATCTGATGCATCTGACCCAGGTCGACCATCGACGCCTCGTCGATCACGAGGAGCGTCCCGGCCGTCAGGATGGGCAGCTCCTCCGCGCCGGCGCCGCCCTGCCCCTTGAGCCCGCCCCAGTGGACCTTTCCCTCGGACCTCTTGCGGAGGCCGAGGAGCAACCTGTGGACCGTCACGGCCTGCTTCGCGCCCGGCCCGACGCGCCCGGTCCCCTCGCTCAGGCGCAGCGCCGCCTTCCCAGAGAGGGCCGCCATCTGCACCTCGCCCCCCAGCGCCTCCCACAGGTCCACCAGGGCGCGGCAGGTGGTCGTCTTCCCGGTCCCGGCTCCACCGGTGAGACAGCCTACGGGTCGGGAGACGGCAGCGAGCACCGCCTCGCGCTGTTCGGGATGAAGCGGGCGCCCGCGGTTCTCCACCATAGCCAGGACACGGCGCAGGTCGGAACCGGTCGGGACCGCCAGGCCGCCGCGCTCTGCCCCGGACGACATGCCCCGGAATCGCGACAGGATCTCCTCCTCCATGATCGCGCAGCCGGGCGAGCGCCATCGGTCTCCCCCGTCGACCATGGCGCCGTTGGCCAAGCCGACGCGGACGATGCGCGCGTGGAGTTCCTCCGTCGGTTCGAGGCCGAGCCTCGCCGCCACGTGCTCGTGGAAGTCCCCCTTCCTCACCGCCGTGTCGCCACGTGACACGGCGGCCTGAAGGACGACGTCGATGGCGCCGACGATCCGACGGGCGCCGGCGCTCGGGTCCGCGCCGTCGCCGCCCAGGACGGCCATGCCCAGCGCGTCCACCTGGGTCCAGGGCAGCACCCCCGCGAGCACGTAGGGGTTCGTCCGGAGGACCTCCACGGCTTCGGGACCGAGGAGACGGGCCACCTTCCTGGCGACGGCGACGTTCTCTACGCCGCGCTCCTCCAGCCAGTGGATCGTCGCGTATTCGCCCTTCAGGTCGCGCCACTCCATGGCGACGGCCGCGGCCACCTGCGCCGCGAGGTTGGGGCGGCCCGGGTCGATGACCTCGGCGAGCCGCTCCAGGGGGACCTGGCCGTCGAACAGCCTGTCGAGCCTGCCGGGGAACGCGCGGACGATCCGCCTGGCGCGATCCGGCCCCAGCCCGGGGATGCGCTGCAGCCACGGGACGACGAGCCGTCCCCAAGGTGCGAGCCGGTGGAACCGGTCCGCCGGCGCGTGGAACTGGGGTCCGTGGCGCTCGCTGTCGCGCCAGTCCCCCTCCATCCGGTACACGTCTCCGATGGCGGGCTCGAAGCCGCGCCCCCCGGCGACGACCCGCAACCTGGCTCCCTCGGGCGTGATGCCGGAGAAGACCGCCGCGGTCTCCCCGACCCAGAGGACGGACGCGACCTGGGCGGTCAGGTGCGAACCCGGGCCGCTCATTCGGTGACGTCCCCGGTTCGGACCAGTGAACCCGTCCGCTGCATAAGCGCGAACCGCTCGCGCAGGCGACGGTTCTCGGCCTCCGTCTCCGCCAGCCGGCGTTCGAGGTGGACCAGCCTGACGCGCGCCAGCGCGTGACCCTCCTCTTGTTCCTTGGCGGCCTTGGCCAGCCTCCCGATCTTCGATTGGGCCGCGTCGTCGGCCTTGGCGGACTCGGTCGAACCCGTCGGCTGCAGTCCCTGGGCCCGTGCTGCGGCGTCGATGTCCCTCGCCCATGCGGGGTCGGCGTAGACGTACTGCCACGCGCTCTCCGGCACCGCGACGCCCCGGTCCCCGCCCCACTCGCGGAACCCGCGCATCAGGGCACGAACGTTGACCTTGCCGCCGCGCGTGGCCGGAAGGGTCGGGTCGACGCCCCCGGCCTGCTCCCACTCGGCCCCCTTCTGATCGAGGTAGGTCCGCAGCTCGGCGAGCAGCGCGGGAGTGGTGGCGGGACGGGCCATCAGGAATCCTCCCCGTGCGTGATCCGCCTGGCCGCCTTTTGACGCTGCATCCAGTCGAGGAAGGGCGTCGTGTCGGGGCGGCCGGCGACCACCGCCGCGTCGCCGTCCTCGGCGGTGTCCAGGATCGCCCCGCGCCTCGCGTCGAGGACGATGCCGAGTTCCTTGTCGGCGAGCCTGTTGAGCAGCCGCGCCAGCACCGTCGCGGTCTTGGCGAAGTCGCGCTCTCGCGCGTCGGGGTCGGCATGCGCGGCCGCCGGGGCGGCGACGGGCCCGTGCTGGGCCCCGTACATCTCGATGGCCTTCCTGAGCCTGGCGTTGTGCCGACGCAGGGACGCCGCCTCGATCTCGGCCTCGACCGTCTTCACCTTCAGCGCCGGGACGGGCGCCTTCTCGTCGAGGAGTCCGACGATGATGCCGGGGTTGGCCTGGACGTGGGCCCAGACCTCCTTGAGGTAGCGCCGGTTCCGTGCCAGCGTCGTCGGGTGGATGCCGGCCGCCAGCGCGACCGCCCGCGACAGCGTCGGGAAGTCCGCGTACCGGGTGCGCCGCGACAGGGCGCCGAGCGCGCGGCGCACCTTCAGGAGGTTGGTGGCGACCAACCGCTCGTGGTGGGAGGCGAAGTTGTTCTGCCCCTTGCGCGCGCCCACGGCTAGGCCTCCCGCGGCTTGGGCAGGGCCGGCCTGGCCGCGCCGCGCGGCGGGGCGAGGCTCTTCCTGACCGCTTCGAGGGCGGCCTGGAACGTCGGCGCGATCCCGTGCGCCTCCAGCAGGAGCCGCAGGCCCGAGACGAACGAGCGGACCGGATCGTCGTCGTAAAGCCCGATCTCGTTATCCAGGGCTTCCGGCTTGGCCAGGAGGCGCTGGCGCAGTTGCGTGGCCTGCGCCCGCACCGTCGGCGTCTCGAACGCGGCGTGGGCGTCGCTGTCGCAGATGCGGCGCATGACGAACTCGGCCTGCCCTGCGTCGCACGTAACCAGCTTGAGGTGCAGCCTGACGGCGTCGGGCATGCCCGTGTGGAACAGGTCGGCCGAGGCCTCCCCCAACTCCGCCAGGCTGCGCGTCAGGGCGAGGAGGGAGCTGCGCCACCCCTCGTACTCCATCACGTTGAGCCGGCGGCGGTACCGTACCTCCTCGATGGTCTTCTCGGGCTCGCTCCGCGCCCGCATCCGGTCGACCAGGCGACTTCCCTCGCGGGCTTGTTCCAGGAGGTGGCGCATCTTCGCGGCGATGGACGGAAGGTGGTCGACGGACTTGACGGCGAGTGGGCAGACGCCGCACCGCCGCGGCTCGACGATCACGTCCATGACGTTCGCCGGACACACCTCCCCGACCGGGCAGATGTGCGTCTCCCTGAATGCCACGTGCCCCATCGGCGTCGAGCGGAGAAGCGTCACCCCGTCGATGTCCGGCGCGTCGTCATTGAGCAGCGACAGCGTCTGCATCCCGAACGCGATCTCGGTGCCCGCTCGGTCGGACTTGAAGCTGCGGCGCAGCGCGCTGTTGACCTCGTCGGCCCTGATGTCGACCGGGTTGGATCGGTCGGGGGACCAGATGCCTTCGGAGGCCGCCAGAAGGCGGGCGCTCAGGTCGGCCTCGCTCTCGACGGTGTAGTAGTAGGTCGTGGTCTTGTTCGTGTGACCGACGAGCCAGCCCGTGATCTCGATGGGCAGGATGCCCGACCGCGCGGAGATGAACGTCGCCCGGGCAGCGTGTGGGGTGTGCTTCAGCTTGACCTTCAGCGGGCAATACTGGCGACGGTCCTCGCCGTCGACCAGGACGAGGACCCGGGGAGCCTTCGTCTGGGGCTCGATCTCCGGCTCGTAGCCGAACATGTCGAGCGGCGCCGCTCCCTTGACCGCCGCGCGGTACCAGAGCGAGAAGCCGATCAACAGGCGCTCCCACACGGTGGCGTAGCTCTTGTCCCCCGCTGGATATTCCGACTGCGGCCCCCGGAACAGGGGCAGCACCGGGTCGAAGCGTGTGCTCGGTCGCCGCTCGTACTGGACGAGGCGTTCCACCTGTGCGTCGGCCATAAGATCCTGGTACCGCTCCTCTCGCAGCAGCATCTCGTAGACGCGCCTGACGACGAGCGTGGTCCATGGGCGGTCCCGAACCTTGTCGGTGTTCACCACCAGCGGTACGAGCTCGGCGTCATCCATGCCTTCGGCCACCCGCGACCGGTATGTCTTACGGCATAGCCATTGGATGCCCTGGAACCGGATACCGATCTCCAGGGCTGCGATGTTCATCCTCAGCCCGGAAAGGTGGGGGAGGTAAACCATCGCGGCCTCCTTTCCCGGCAGCCTGACGAAACGGTCCTCCATGGGCGCCAGGTGCGGCACGCTGTCGATGACGTAGCGCGCGCCCTCGAAGTCGAAACCGACATCCACTCCCAGTGCCTTCGTGTCGAAGGGATTGGCGTTTCGGACGGCCGAGCCCAGCGCCTTGCGCCGTTCGCGGCCCAGCGTGCCTTCGAGCGATTGCTGGGCCAGGGTCTCGAAGAACGCCTCGCAGGCGTAGGCATACCGAAGCAGGTATGGGAGGACTGAGGTCGCGATGGGGTTCTTATTGGTCTTTTGGGGCCTTCGGTTCACCTTCTGATCGAGTTGCCGCACCACGGGGTTGATGAACCCCGGCGTCGAGAGGCGGAGCCGCGGCGCCTCGGATCGGCAATAGTCGAAGAACATCTTCGACGCCGAGACGAACCAAGTGTAGTGGGCCAGGGATTGGCCGCCCCTGGTCTGGTCGAAGAACCGCAGGAGCGATAAGGGCGCGCCATCCTCGGCGTAGCCCGTCCAGTGGCTCGACCGGTTGAACTCGGACGGGTCAACGGGAACCGCGAAGGGTAGGTCGGGTACCAGGTCCCGCCACCAAGGCAGGTAACAGCATAGGTAATCCTGATAGACGTACCGCAACGAGTGCCAGCCCGCGCTCTCCTCGTAGCCGCGCCGGGACCTATAGGCGAAAAACTCCTCGAAGACGTTATTCCAGACCACCCATAAGTCCGTCGGAACCGCGTGCATCCTACCAGGATACCGCATGCGGCTGTCATGCCGGAAACCCTTGGTGCGAAGTAAGCGTACGTAGTCCAGCACGTCCGAAGGGGACGCCACGTTCGACGCCATCATCTCCAGACGGATCCCCATTACGGACTTCTGTCCTTCGATCACCGCCTGTACGTGCTCGTCTTGGTCGGCCCCCTCGTAAAGGGTCAACTGCGCCGCCGCGGTTCGCCTCTCAGACCGTGCATGTGCTTCCAACGCCGAGTTCCGGCGCCGCTCGGCCGAATTCCGGCTGAAGTCGAGGAAGGACATGTCCGTGGCGCCTTCCCTGAGGCGCACGATCCAATAGCGGTAGATCTCGATGTCGGACGCCGAGTAACGAAAACCCTCGGACCGCCCAATCCTCGCCCAAACCCTCAAGGCTTGGGTGAACGGCCTTTGAGGATGGCGTCGCCGCATGCCGATTTCGTCAAGCTTCCTAACATCGTCACAAATGGTCCTGATCAACCTCGCGTAATCGTCGAGGTCGATGTCGGAGAAGTCCCGCCATCTGCTCGCAAGGATGACTGCGAGACCAATGCAGGAGACCGTACCGTCCAGCGTGTCGAGATTGCAGGTGGCAAGGCGTGGAAGGAACGAAACCGATTCCTTGGTCACCAACGACGAGCCGAACCTGAAATGCAGCGGGAAGAGGACCGCACCGTCATTCCACAGCCTGGAGAAAACGTACTTGAGCCATCGTTGCGCGATGATGATACCGGTGATGCGCTCCCTGTCGAGGCACAAGGCCTCCCTGACATCCTTCAGCGTGGCCTCGTCCCGGCTCTCACGGGGGTAGGCGCGGAAGATCCTGAAAGCGACCACGAAATCGCGGACCGTCATCTCGTCGAGGGTCTCCAACCGTCGCTCAAGGAAGCGGGCGAGGGTCAAGTTGCGCGTCGAGGTCACGCGCGAGGCCCGTCGCGACAGGTCGAACTCGCTCGCTTCGGCGACGTACTTGGCGAACAGCACGCGCAACCGCTCCACCGGCGTGATGACCAACAGGTCCGACCCGGTATTGAAGGGGCCGCTCAACGCGAGCTCGCCGGGGTGACCGTCTGGCCCTTCGAGCGAGGACGGGCTGGTTGCCGGGTCCGGCACGTGCCCGGGCATGGGGGAGCCTTCACCCACGGGAGCCCCGGGGCATTGCTTTCGCTTCGTCATGGCGGTAGAAATTTCAATCCCTAAACTGGCCGGCACCGCTTCGCAGGCGTGCCGGCTAGGTTGGCGTTCACGACAAGGCCGTTCTTGGTAGGGACCCAGCCTTGTCAGGTTCGATGGTATGATCAGACCCTCGGCAGGCTTCCTGTCGGGGGTCTTTCGTTTGGCTGGTCAGTCAGGGCCTATCTGCGTCCCTGACCGTGGGCCTGCCGGCCGCTTGCCGAGATGCTTATGGCCGCCTCGACCACGATGAACTTGGCACCGGGCCAGGGTGCCGGCAAGCCCCTCGACGCCGCCGCGGGCGGGCTCAAGGCCCTGATGGGCAAAGGATTTCCAGCTCAAGGATTGTCGATCTAATCCTTGCACGCGGTCTGGTTTGACTCCACTCCCAACCTGGCCGGCCGTTTGGTCGGACCAGCTGCGCTCAAAGGCTTAAGGCGGGAATCCGAGTCAAATCCGGTCCTTGTCCGGCCGGAAGTATAGCGGATTCACATTGGGCCCCGGGACCGCTCAGCGGCGCCTTTTACGCCGTCCGGGGCGACACGATTTTTTTTTGGAAATCTGCATATGCTTTGAGAAAAGCCCCGAAGACCCCGGGGTCACGGGCGGTCCGGCAACCGACGCGGCGCATCGGCCGACCAGCCGAGCGTCCTGCCTGGTCGCCGTACGAGGCGGCGCGGCGGGGTACCGGAGATAAGTTGGGGCACGCGTTCGGACCCTGTTCGGCGGACCGGTATCGGTGACGAAAGGGCGGATGGCGTGTTGGGCTGGAAGATCTCGGCATGGAAGCCTCCGAACGCGGAGGCTCGGCACGCGACGCGGCACTCCGGCGATTAGCGGGTCGGTGCGGCGGTCGTCGGTATCATGCGTCGGTTCCCCAGGGTCCCGGGACGATCGCAAGGCAGTCGCGAGGAGGCAAGGCTTGCGGCGACGACTTCGGCGTTGTCCACAGAACCGCGATGCGGTCGGTGACCGGTCCGGAAGCGAGCTAGCCCGCGGCCCGGTCGATGCGGTCGGCGGTCTGGCGCAGCCGGGCAGCGATGCTCGCGGGGAGGAAGTCCATCCTCGCCTCGGCCGCCCCCGGTTCCCCGATGTCTAAGAACTCGTTGGCGGCGGCGACCCGCGCTTCAGTCAGCAACCTGTCGTGCCGGGCATAGACCTGCGTGCTCTCGGGTGAGGCGTGGCCCATCAGCATCTGGACCTCCGTCAGCTTGAGCCCCGCCCCCCCGGGCACAGGAATGAAGTTGAGCATGTAGACGCCGTAGCTGTGCCGCAGGGAATGCAGCGTCCATACGTGGTCGGGCGCCTCGCGTGGCCCCTCGACGCCCGCCCTGAGAACGGCAGCCTTGAACTGCTTCTGCAACGCGGTGTCGCTGGCGTCGTTCAGGGCTTCGCCGCGCCCCTGGCCGTCGAGCTTCTTGAACAGGAACTGCTCGTCGTCGGCGGTGCCGACATACTCGGAACGGAGATAGGCGCGCATCTCGTCCCAGAAGCGCGACAGCAGGGGCTCGTAGAGATAAACACGGCTCATCGCGCGGCCCTTGAAGCGCAGCCGGTCCCGCTTCGGCATCTCCCGCCCGAAGCGTCGATTGTCCGGGTCCACGACCCAGACCTCCCCCGTCGTCGCGTCGATGTCCGACAGGCGCAGGTTGAGGGCTTCGTGAAGGCGGAGCCCTCCCCCGGCGAGGAGCGCGTAAAGGGCCCTGTCCCGGTGCGACCTCGCCGCATCGAGGAGGTCAGATAGGTGTTCGAGCGGGAAGTCCTTGTTCTCCAGATCGACTTGGCTGCCGCCGCGGAGGGGGCTTCGCAAACCGCGTGGCCTTTCGAGTTGGCCCCTGATGCGAACGCAGCCCCCGATCAGCGTGTGCTGCTTGAGCCGCTCCCGTTCGAGGCCCGACCACGCCTCCACGCCATCAATGGCGGCGAAGGTGACCGCCAAGTCCTGCAGGTCGGCGACCAGTCCCTGGTCCCGGAGGATGGACATCGCGTTCTCGGCCTCGGCGCGGCCAAGGCGGAGGAACAGGTTCGTCGCAGCAAGGACGGGTGCAAAGCTGTTTCGGGCGAGGCCGTGGCGCAGCCCGATGTCCTCTGCATAGTCCGACAGGTCCGGAAAGGCGGGCCCTTCGACTTCAACCCCATCTCTGAGGAAGAGCGGGTAGACGTCGAGCGCGCCGGCGATGATGTCCTGGCGGGCAGGCCTGCCGAAGACCTGGCACTCGATGAGGAAATCGACGAAGCGCGCCGCTGCCTCGACGTAGCGCTTCGCGGTGGTGGCGCGATAGCCCTTGGTATCGAGGTGACGCGCAAAGCGAACGAGCGCGTCGACCTCGAACCCCGCGTCATTGATGAAGACGTCCTCCCGGATGCCCGAGGGGCGTGTGATGGTCAGCCGCGTGAGATGCTTTAGGGCCATCGCCCACCTTGTATATGCCTGGGCCCCGCGTTGGCCGCGGCGAATCAAGACCCACCCCGAAGTCATTGCCTGGGCGTACGGCGCGCGACGCTATGCGATCACTCAGGGTGATGATACATATCGCGTCACGCCTTGGTTAAGAGAAGCGGCGGGCGACGTGACCGATGACGTTTATCGTCAGGCGATCACGGCTGCGGGCATGGGCTGCATGGCCGCCCTGGAAGCCGAGAAGTTCCTCGCCAATCTGGATATCGGCGAGACCCCGGTCCAGGCAGCAGCCGAGTGAGGTTGCTTAGGGCGGGGGCATTGCATCCCCGGTAAGCATGTGCCAGTCGGCGGGCACCTAGTGCACCGAATTCCGGATCGGTGTGCTTGCGCCGGACCATGCACCATGTGCATAGGGGTATCGACTGCGCCGGGATGCTTCTCACGCATACCCGCGCGGTACCCCGTGGTTTGCCCCACGGCCGGTGCCGCGCTCGTCGCCCGGTGATCCGCCCGCTGTGCCACGCGTCCGCTTCATACGGGCGCTGTAAGTGGGCTCGCGCTGGTAGGGGTTCTGGCCTTGGATTGGGATAAGATCCGGATCTTCCTGAACGTCGCGGAGGCGGGCAGCTTCACAAAGGCGGGTGACGACATCGGCCTCAGCCAGTCGGCCGTGAGCCGGCAGATCAGCGCGCTGGAGCGCGAGCTGAAGGCCCCGCTGTTCCATCGCCACGCCCGGGGCCTCCTGCTGACCGAGCAGGGCGACCTGCTGTTCCGGGCTGCCCGGGACATGAAGCTGCGTCTGGAGAATACCCGAGCCCGCTTGGTCGAGACCTCGGAACGGCCGACCGGCGACCTCAAGGTGACCACCACCGTGGGTCTTGGCACCTCCTGGCTGTCACAGCGGGTGGGCGAATTCCTCGATCTCTACCCGGATGTGCGCATCGAGCTGATCCTCACCAACGAGGAACTCGACCTCGCCATGCGCGAGGCGGATGTGGCGATCCGCATGCGTCGGCCTGCGCAGCCGGATCTGATCCAGCGGCGCCTCTTCACGGTCCATTACCATGCCTTCGCAAGCCCCGATTACGTGAAGCGCTTCGGCGAGCCCAAGACGATCGAGGAACTCGACGATCATCGCTTGGTCTCGTTCGGCGGCAACGAGCCTTCGTACCTGCTTGCCGCCCACTGGCTGGCCGATGCCGGCCGCGAGGGGCGCGAGCGGCGGCAGGTCCACCTGACGGTGAACAATATCGGCGCGCTACAGCGGGCCATGGAGGCCGGTGCCGGCATCGGCATCCTGCCCGACTACGCGGTGGATGGCGGCCAGCAGCTCGTCCAGGTGCTGCGCGAGACCGAGATGCCGAGCCTGGAAAGCTATCTCGTCTACGCCGAGGAGATGCGCTCAGTCGCCCGGGTTCAGGCGTTCCGTGACTTCCTGGTCTCGAAGGCGCAGCGCTGGACCTATTGAGCGGCGGGCAGGCGGATCACACGAACAGCCGCTCGCCCTCCAGCCCCTTATAAAGCCCCGCGACCTGCTCGCCGTAGCCGTTGTAGATCAGCGTCGGCACCCGCTGGTCGGTCCCGAGTACACGCTCGGTCGCCTGGCTCCAGCGCGGATGGGGCACGGCTGGGTTCACGTTGGCCCAGAAGCCGTATTCGGAAGCCTGCAGGCCCTCCCAGAACGTCTTCGGCCGGTCTGCGGTGAACGACACCTTCACCAGGGACTTCGCGGATTTGAAGCCGTATTTCCACGGTACGGCGATTCGGATCGGCGCGCCGAATTGGTTGAGCAACGGCTTGCCGTAGATGCCGGTGGCCACGAAGGCGAGATCGTTGTTGGCCTCGGCGAGCGTCAGACCTTCCGTGTAGGGCCAGGGGTAGAAGAACGCGCGCTGGCCCGGCGCCATCGCCTTGTCCATGAAGGTCTCGAAGCGGATATATTTCGCTCCGGAACTCGGCTTGGCGAGCGCCACGAGCTTTGCGAGGGGGAAGCCGGTCCAGGGCACGGCCATCGACCACGCCTCGACACAGCGGTGGCGATACAGTCGCTCCTCTAGGCCAATTTTTCGGATCAGGTCATCGACCCCGATCTCGAACGGCTTCTCCACGAGCCCGTCGATCTTCAGGGTCCAGGGCTGGGTCTTGAGCGCATTCGCGGCCGGCAGCACGGTCTTCGACGTGCCGAACTCGTAAAAGTTGTTGTAATCCGCGCTGAACTTCTCCGGCGTGATCGGCCGATCGAGGGTGTAGGCGGGATTTTGCGGCGCCGGATAGAGCGATGGGTCGCCCGCGGCCGCGAAGGCGGCCCGGCCACTCAGGAGCGAGCCAGCGGCGATACCGGCCGCACCGCCGAGAAGCGTCCGGCGATTCAGGAACACAGCCTCCGGCGTCGCGAGGTGCTCCGGAATCTCCCATCCGCGCGTGCGCTTGATCAACATGGCCGGCTCCTCAAGTTTTCCGCGCGAACGTCTCACAGATCGGCTCGGGCCGGTGAGGGTGCAAGCGCCGCAGCCTCACCTTTCGGCGAGCACTGCCGGGCGGTTACGCGGAGCGGGCGCGTCCAGGCGTCGCGGCACAGGGCCGAGGGTCACGCGTCGGGCAGCTCATCCCGCAGCATACGCCGGAGCACCTTGCCGACATTGGTCTTGGGCAGCGTGTCGTGCATCACCACCCGCCGCGGCACCTTGTAGCCGGTGAGCTGCGTGCGCGCATGCGCCCGGATCGCGTCCGGCGAGACCGTCGTATCCTTTAGGACGACATGGGCCACCACCATCTCGCCGGTCTCCTCGTTCGGCGCTCCGACGACCGCGCATTCGAGCACGCCGGGATGAGTGGCGAGCACGTCCTCCACCTCGTTCGGATAGACGTTGAACCCGGAGACGAGGATCATGTCCTTCATCCGGTCGACGATCTTGAACTGCCCGTCGGGCAGCATCACGGCGACGTCGCCGGTACGAAAGAACCCGTCCGCCGTCATCGCCCGGGCGGTTTCCTCCGGCCGGTTCCAGTAGCCGCGCATCACCTGAGGCCCGCGCACGCAGATCTCGCCGGGCTCCCCGGGCGGCACCGGCTGGCCGGACGCATCGCGGATCGAGACCTCCGTGGATGGCAGCGGGAAGCCGATCGTGCCGGAGAAGTCCCGCATCCCGCGCGGGTTGACGCAGACCACCGGTGAGGTCTCCGACAGGCCGTAGCCCTCGATAATCGTGTTGCCGGTGAGCGCCTTCCAACGCTCGGCCACCGCCCGTTGGACCGCCGTGCCGCCACCGACCACGAAATCGAGGTGCGAGAAATCCACCGTGCCGATCTTCGGATGGTTGATCAGCACGTTGAACAGCGTGTTGACACCCATCAGGCAGGTGAAGCGATAGCGGCTGAGGGTCTTGACCATCCCGTCACAGTCGCGCGGGTTGGGGATCAGCAGGCACGAGCCGCCGCTGCGCATGAACTGGAAGAAGCACGCGGTCAGCGCGAAGATGTGGTAGAGCGGCAGCGCCGTCACGGCGCAGCGCTCGACGCTCGGGTCCTTCGAGTCGAACCAGATCTGCGACTGCTCGACATTCGCCATGATGTTGCGATGGCTCAGCATCGCCGCCTTCGCGATACCGGTGGTGCCGCCAGTGTATTGCAGGAAGGCGAGGTCCTCCGGCTCGATCCGCACCGGGGCCAGAGCCCTGCGGCTTCCAAGGCGTAGAACCGCCGCGAACGGGACCGCGAGCCCCTCCGGCAGCCGGAACGGCGGTACCGCCTTACGCACGTGCCGGCTCGCCAGATTGATCACGCGCCCCTTGAGGCCAAGCCCGTCGCCGGGCCCGACGAGGACGACGCGGTCGAGGGCGACGTCCGGCAGCGAGGCCGCGACGGTCGCGCCGAAATTCTCCAGCACGATCAGGAACCGGGCACCGGAATCGTTGATCTGCTGGGTGCATTCCCGTGGGGTGTAGAGGGGATTGGTGTTGACCACGGTGCCGCCTGCGATCAGCACGCCGAAGATCGCCACCGCGTAGGCGGGTACGTTCGGCAGCATGATCGCAACGCGGTCGCCCTTGGCCAACCCCTCGGCCTGGAGCCAGGCCGCGAGGGCGCGCGCCTGCTGGCCGAGCGCGGCGTAGGTCAGGGTCGAGCCGAAGCACAGCATCGCCGGCCGGTCTGCGAACGTGGTCACGCTGTTCGTGAACAGATCGACCAGAGTGCCGAGGCGCGGGACGTCGATCTCCGCGGGGACTCCGGGGGGATACGCGGCGAGCCAGGGGCGGCGCGAGGCCGGATCGACCTGGGGATTCCGCGTCCGCTCGTCTGTCGCCGCCTGAGCGCCGTGCTCGATCACGCTCGCCTCATGCATCACGAAGCCTCCCTCAGGCTCGGCTCTGACCGGCCGAGTCCCCCCACGCAGGACGCGGGGATTCTGCGGGAACCGCGGGCGCCCGGCAAGCCGGCACGCTCAGACCACTGGACGAAGCCGGCGCAATGTCGTCAGTGCCGCGTGCGGAAGGGCGGCGGCGACCAGGATGACGGCCGCAAGGCCCGCCTCGTCAGGATGGAGGGCGCGGCGCGGCCAGGGGCCGAGTCCCAAGGGACCTGCGAGACCCAGCACGATCGCGCCGAGCCAAAGGGCCAGGAAGGCGAGCGCCCCGGCGCCAAGCCGCTTCAGCCGCGGCCGCAGGGAACGGTTGGCCGTAATGACGGCAAGTCCCACGATGCCGCCGAACAAGGCTACCGCCACCCCGGCTCCGAGCCCGTAGCCTAGCCAGAGCGGCTGGTAAGTCAGGAACGCCATCCCACCGGTTGCGAAGCCCGCACGCAGGATCACCCCGCCGAAGGTCGGATAGAGCCCGGCCAGAAGCAGCAGCACCGCCCCCACGACGCCGAAGAGAATGCGGCGTGGCCCGGAGGCGGGGCCGGGCGCCGCAGCCTCGCGGGCGAGATGGGCGAGCCCGTAGACGAGCGCGAAGGCGAAGAGCGGGTAGCGCCCAGCAAAGTAACCGAAGACGAGTGGCTCGACAGCTTCAGGCATGGCCGAGCGCTGGCTGAAGCCGGCGACGAAGACGAGGATCAGTGCCGCCAGCATGGCGAGGATTGGAACCGCTGCGCCGAGGGACGTCCGCCACCCTGTCGCCGTCGCATGGGGCTGCTGGGGCATCATGGGGCGCACCGTGTGGCACGGTTGGGGATGGGCAGCTCGAATTTGCCGCGCGCCTGCCGTTCCCCCTCGGCCGGAGAGGGGGGCTCCCGTCTCGGCGAGGGTCGGTCAAGGGGTGCGACGGTGCGCAATGGAGCGACGGCCTTCATAAAGGTCGCGTGCCATCCGGATGCCGGGTTTCCATCCCTCGACCTGTCTCGCGAGTCACCCTCCCCCGCAGAGGGGAGAGGGAACCGAGCGAATCCGGCTGTCCCAGTCCGGAGGCGGGAACAGAGCCATGCCACCAGATTGACCCGGCCTGCCGACATGCTCAGCGAAGCAGCCCGCCCCTACTTCGCCTCGTAGTGATCCCGCACGAGACGGTCGAGGAGGCGCACGCCCCAGCCGGCGCCCCAGCTGCGGTTGATCTCGCTGGCATTCGACGACATCGCCACGCCCGCGATGTCGAGATGCGCCCACGGCACCTCCTCGACGTAGCGCTTGATGAAAGAGGCCGCCGTCGCCGCGCCGCCGTGGCGGCCGCCGGTGTTCTTCATGTCGGCGAACTTGGAATCGATCGCCTTGTCGTAGGCGGGGATCAGCGGCATCCGCCAGACCTTCTCGCCGGTGGCCTCGCCCGCCGCGTGGATGTTGCCGGCCAGCGTATCGTCGTTCGAGAACATCCCGGCGATGTCCTGGCCGAGGGCCACGATGATCGCGCCGGTGAGCGTCGCGAGGTCCACCATCGCCTTCGGCTTGAAGCTGCGGATCACGTGGGTGATCACGTCGGCCAGCACGAGGCGGCCCTCGGCGTCGGTGTTGATCACCTCGATCGTCTGGCCCGACATCGACGTCACGATGTCGGAGGGGCGGTACGCGCCGCCATCCGGCATGTTCTCGACGATGCCGATGGCGCCGACCACGTTGCAGCGCGCCTTCCGCGACGCCAGCGCGTGCAGCGCTCCGACCACGGCGGCCGCGCCGCCCATGTCGCCCTTCATGTCCTCCATGCCGCCGCCCGGCTTGATCGAGATGCCGCCGGAATCGAAGATCACGCCCTTGCCGATCAGCGCTACGGGCGCCTCGCCGGCGGGGCCGCCGTTCCAGCGCATGATCACGACCCGCGGCTCGCGGACGGAGCCCTGCGCCACGGCGAGCAGTGCGCCCATGCCGAGCTCCCGCATCCGGGCGGGCTCCAGCACCTCGATCTCGACACCGAGCTTGCCGAGTTCCGAGGCGCGCTTGGCGAACTCCTCCGGAAAGAGCACGTTCGGCGGCTCGTTCACGAGGTTGCGGGCCAGGATCACGCTGTCGGCGAGCGTCCGGGCGCCCTCTCCCTCGCGGGCGGCCGCTTCGTGGTCGGGCAGCAGCAGGGTCAGCGTGGTGCCGGCCTTTTCGTCGGCATCGGGCTTCTTCTTGGTCTTGTAGCGGTCGAAGCTGTAGGTCCGCAGGCGCGCGCCGAGGGCGAACTGGCCGGCTTCCCGGGCGGAGACCACTGCCCCCGGCCAGTCGAGCACCACCCGGGCCGTGCGGCCCGAGACCTTGCCGGCCGTGAAGCCGCCCAGCGCCGGCCAGTCGGTCTTGGCGCGGTCCTTGTCGGAGCCGAGACCCACCACCACGAGGCGGTCCGCCGCGATGCCCGCGGGCGCTGGCAGGCTCAGGGCGCTGAGCGAGCGGCCCTTGAATTTCTCCGAGGCGGCCGCGCGGGCCACGAGGTCCGCCCCCGATCCGCCCAGGATCTCCCGGGCCGCCGAGCCGAGGGCCAGGTCGTCGCCCACGAACACCACGAGATCGCCGGATCCACTCGGGCCCTGCCCGCTCTTCTCCAGGGGACCGAAACCGATCTCGATACCGTCCGCCATACCCGCCGCCATCCCTGCCGCCGTCGCACACCGAGGCCGCGCTGAGCCGCGCAGGCCATCCGCCCTGTGTAGCCGCTGAGGCGAAGAACGCAACGCGGCGCGACAGCCCTGGAATTGCCCCTTTTGTCGGGTCCCTGCCGCGCCGGGGGCGCGATGGGACGGGCGGGACTGCCGGGCCGATGAGGCTGATCGAGCGCTACATCTTCCGGATCGCCCTGGGCGCCACCCTGGCCTGCCTGATCGGGCTGACCGGCACCATCTGGCTGACGCAGGCCCTGCGCGAGCTCGACCTCGTGACCGCCAAGGGGCAGACGCTGCTCGTCTTCCTGTTCGTCACGGGATTGTCACTGCCGACGCTGATCGTGGTGATCGCACCGGTGGCCCTGTTCATCGGCACGATCTACGCCCTCAACAAGCTCAACGGCGATTCCGAGCTGATCGTGATGTCGGCGGCCGGCATGCCGCCCCGCGCGTTGCTGCGCCCGTTCCGCAGGCTGGCGGTGATCGTCAGCTTCCTCGTGGGCTTCCTCGTGGTGGTGGTGATGCCGGCGAGCTTCCAGGAGTTGCGCGACGTCATCACCCGGGTGCGCGGCGACTTCATCGCGAACGTCGTCAAGGAGGGGCAGTTTACCCAGCTCGACAACGGCATCACCTTCCATTTCCGCGAGCGCGGCCCGGGCGGCACCCTCAAGGGCCTGTTCATCCAGGACCGCCGCGAGGCCGGCAAGACCAAGGTCTACCTCGCCGATCGCGGCAACGCCGTCGACATCGACGGGCAGAGCTACCTGATCTTGGAGAACGGCAGCGTCCATCAGCAGCAGAAGGACTCGCGCGATTCCTCGATCCTGACCTTCGAGCGCTACACGATCGACCTCGCGGCCTTCGCGCCGCCGGATGCCGACACGATCTACAAGCCGCGCGAGCGCTCGACGACGCAGCTTCTGTTCCCCGATACGAGCGAGGGCTATTACAAGCTGCAGAAGGGCCGGTTCCGGGCCGAGCTGCACGATCGGCTCTCCGCCTGCCTGTACCCGCTGGCGCTCGCCTTCATCGCCTTCGCGGCTTTGGGGGACCCCCGCACCACCCGCC
The DNA here is from genome assembly GCF_900103445.1 of Methylobacterium phyllostachyos. Classification (GTDB taxonomy): domain Bacteria; phylum Pseudomonadota; class Alphaproteobacteria; order Rhizobiales; family Beijerinckiaceae; genus Methylobacterium; species Methylobacterium phyllostachyos. Next base: position 235,722 of record NZ_FNHS01000002.1, read on the forward strand.
AGGGGCGGGGTCTCGCCATTGCCGGGGCGATCCTCGCGGTGGTGGCCTTACGGATCGCGGGTTTTGCGGCGGTCAGCGCTGCTGCGCGGAGCCAAGCCGCGGTGGCCGCGGTCTACGGCGTGCCGCTGCTCGCCATCGTCCTGTCCTGTCTGCTGATTTTCTGGGGGCCGCAGGTGCGGGCCTTCAACGGCGCGGTGGCGCGGGGGCTGCGCAGCCTCGTGCCCGGCCGTCGCCTCGCCCCGGCGTCCTGAGCCGGCCATGTTCATCGGACCGACCCTGGGGCGGTACTTCGCCGCCCGCTTCGCCCGCACGGTGCTGGGCGTGTTCATCACCGTCTTCGCGCTGGTCTACACCCTGGACTTCGTGGAGCTGCTGCGCCGCGCCGGCGAGAGCCAGGGCGCTTCTACCGGTCTGATGGCGCAGCTCTCCCTCTATCGCACCCCCGCGGTGGCCGAGGGCGTGCTGCCCTTCGCGGTGCTCTTCGGCTCGATGGCGACCCTGCTTCAGCTGTCGCGCAAGCTGGAGCTGGTGGTCGCCCGCGCGGCCGGGATCTCGGCGTGGCAGTTCCTGCAGCCCGGGATCTTCGTGGCCCTGGCGCTGGGCGCTCTGGCGGTCGGGATCTACAACCCGGTCTCGGCGCTGCTGAAGCAGCGCTCGACCGAGATCGAGGCGAAGATCTTCGCCAAGGCCACCAAGGCCGGTTCCGGCAAGGATCTCTGGATCCGCCAGAAGGGCATCGACGGCGAGGCGATCCTGCGCGCCGAGACCGCGATCGAGGGCACCACGACCCTGTCGGGCGTCTCGGTCTTCGCCTTCGACGCGGCCGGCAAGTTCGTGGACCAGCTCGTGGCCGCCCAGGCCACCCTCCACGACGGCTACTGGGAACTCTCCGATGTGCGCGTTCTCACACCGGACGCGCCGCCTGAGTCGTTCGACACGTACCTGATCGCCTCAAACCTCGACCCCGGGCAGGTCCGGCAGCGCTTCACCCCCCCGGAATCTGTGCCTTTCTGGCAACTTCCCACAACGATCGCACGCACCGAGCGGGCCGGTTTGGACGCCACCCGATACCGCCTCCAGTACGATGTCCTGTGGGCAAGGCCGGTTCTATTCGTGGCGATGGTTCTAGTCGCCGCAACCGTTTCCTTACGGTTCTTCCGCTTTGGTGGTGTCGGCAAACTCGTCCTCGGAGGCGTCGCGGCCGGCTTCACCCTCTACGTGATCCGACAGGTCATGGAGGGGCTCGGAGCGTCCGGACTCGTCGCTGCACCGGTGGCGGCCTGGTTCCCCGCCGTGGTAGGCAGTCTTCTCGGTACGCTCACGCTTCTGTACCAGGAAGACGGCTGACGCCCGCGATCCGTCGCGGGCAGGGAGACCGGTGGTGGGGTTGGTGGCGGTCAACGTCACAGGGGTTGGGACACGCGTTGCGTAAGGTCGCCGACATCCTGCGGAAGGCGGGCCTCCTGGCCATGCTGGCGCTTAGCGCGCCGCTGGCGGGTGGGCTGTCGGCGCACGCCCAGGGCCTGCCCGAACTCCGGACCGGCAAGCCCGGCGACAAGCTCCTCGTCGAGGCCGACGAGCTGATCTACGACAACGACCACAGCACCGTGACCGCGCGCGGCAATGCCGAGCTGCATTACGGCCCCCGGACGCTGCAGGCCGACCGGGTGCGCTACGACCGGAACACCGGCCGCGTCTTCGCCGAAGGCAATGTCCGCCTCACCGAGGCCGATGGCGGCGTCGTGACCGGCGAGCGCATGGAGCTCACCGACGACTTCAAGACCGGCTTCGTCGACGCCTTCCGCGGCCAGCAGACGGTGCAGCGCAAGTTCGAGACCGTGCGCACCCGCTTCTCGGCGCCCCGCGCCGAGCGCCTGAACGGCGAGCAGACGAGCTTCGATTCCGGCAGCTACACGGCCTGCGAGCCCTGTAAGGACCACCCGGAGACGCCGCCGCTCTGGCAGATCAAGGCGAAGAAAATTATCCACGACAACCAGACCCACACGGTCTACTTCGACGAATCGACGCTCGAACTCGCCGGGATCCCGGTCGCCTACCTGCCGTATTTCGAGGCGCCCGACCCGACGGTGAAGCGCAAGACCGGCTTCCTGACGCCGCGCTTCGTCAGCACGACGGCGCTTGGCACCGGCGTGTCGCTCCCCTATTTCGTGGATCTCGCGCCGAACTACGACCTGACCCTGACGCCGACCGTGCTTAGCCGCCAGGGCCTCCTGGCGCAGGGCGAGTTCCGCCAGCGGGTCGATAACGGCTTCTACAACCTGCGCCTGTCAGGCATCTCGCAGACGACGCCCTCGGCCTTCCTGCCGAGCCCGCTCGGCGCGGGCGAGCGGGACTTCCGTGGCTCGGTGGAATCCGAGGGCCGGTTCTACATCAACCCGCGCTGGCGCACCGGCTGGGACCTCGTCGGCGTGACCGACAAGTGGTTCCTCGACAATTACCGGATCCGCAACCAGAACATCACCACGGATTATTTCCGGGAGGCGACTTCCACCGCCTACTTGATCGGCCAGGGCGATCGCTCGTGGTTCGAGGCGCGTGGCTACTACTTCAAGGGCCTGTCGAGCTTCGACTGGCAGAAGCAGCAGCCGATCGTCGCGCCGGTGATCGACTACGACAAGCGCATCAACGGCCCGGCCGAGATCGGCGGCGAGGTGCGCTTTCAAGCCAACATCACCAGCCTGAACCGCGAGACGACGCAGTACCAGGGCCTGCCGCGGACTTCGAGCTACCTGTTCTCGCCGAGCGTGAATGGCGTCAGCTTCCCGCTGTATCAGACCTGCACGGTGTTCCAGCGCGGCACCTGCGCGATCCAGGGGCTTGCCGGCAACAACACCCGCGCCTCCGCGGAGCTGTCCTGGCGGCGCAGCTTCATCGACGACATCGGCCAGAAGTTCACGCCCTTCGCCTATCTGCGCACCGACGCGTTCTTCACCAGCACGAGCTTCTCGGGCTACCAGAACGACCTCGTCCCCCAGGTCGCCCATGTCGACCAGGGATTGGCCGGCCGGGTCATGCCGGCGATCGGCCTCGACTACCGCTACCCGTTCGTCGCCAATTTCGGCGCGCTGGGCGTCCACACCCTAGAGCCGATCGGCCAGATCATCGCGCGCCCCTCCGAGACGCGGATCGGCCGCCTGCCGAACGAGGACGCGCAGAGCCTCGTCTTCGACGACACATCGCTGTTCGAATGGGACAAGTTCTCGGGCTACGACCGGGTCGAGGGCGGCGTGCGCACCAATCTCGGCGGCCAGTACTCGGTGGTGACGCCGTCGGGCTGGTACGCGAACGTGCTGTTCGGCGAGTCGGTCCAGCTCGCGGGCGTGAACTCGTTCCGCCGCGGCGACATCGCCGATGTCGGCCTCGATTCCGGGCTTGAGACGCGGCGCTCGGACTTCGTCGGCCGGTTCCAGGTCTCGCCGAACCAGAACATCACGTTCATCACCCGGGCGCGGTTCAACCAATCCGACTTCCACGTCGCGCGCCTGGAGACCGGCGCGACGGCCCGGTTCGCGCCGTTCCTGCCGCTGACGCTCTCGGCTTTCTACTCGTACTACGAGGCGCAGCCGCTCCTGGGTTACAGCCACTACCGCGAGGGCATCACCGCCACCGCGACCTACAACATCACGCCGAACTGGTTCGTAACGGGCTCGCTGCTGGTCGACCTCACGCACTTCCTCGACGTGCGCAACACCTATCAGGACGCGCTGACCAGTTATCTCGCGAACCCGATCGGGACCGTGCCGGTCTATCAGAATCCGGGCCGGTTCTACCTGTCGGGGGCGAGCTTCGGCGGCGGCTATCAGGACGAGTGCACGACGGTCTCGCTGAACTATATCAACTCGCCGATCGCCACCGCGACGGGCGTGCGCGAGCGCAATCAGACGGTGCTGCTCCGCGTCGAGCTGAAGACGCTGGGTGAGGCGGACCTGCGCCAGAACGTCGGCACGGCCACCACGGCGGACGGCATCGCGTCGGTGCGGTAAGCGCAGCGGGACGGGTGCGCCCGCGCCCGGCCGGCGCTATAGACCCTTCATGCCGCCCCTCGCCCTCACCCTTGGAGACCCCGCCGGGATCGGTCCAGAACTGGCGCTCAGCGCCTGGCTCGGGCGCGGCGGTGCCGACCCGCTGCCGCCCTTCTTCCTGGTGGGCGATCCGGCCTTCATCGAGCGCCTCGCAAACCGCCTTGGCCGACTCGTCCCGGTGGCCGAGGTCGATCCCGAGACCGCCGCGGAGGTGTTTCCCCGCGCGCTGCCAGTGGTGCCGCTGCCGAGCGGGGCGCTTGTAGCGGCCGCGCCCGGCGTGCCGGACACGGCCAATGCCGGCGCAACGATCGAGTCGATCACGGCCGCGGTCGCGTTCGTGAAGGCCGGGCGCGCCAGCGCCGTCGTCACCAACCCGATCGCCAAATTCGTGCTGACCCGGACCGGCTTCGCCCATCCCGGCCACACCGAGTTCCTGGCGGCCCTCGCCGTGCCCCCCGGCCGCACGCCGCCGCGGCCGGTGATGATGATCTGGAGCGAGGGGCTGTCGGTGGTCCCGGTGACGATCCACGTGCCGTTGAAGGACGTCCCCGAGCTTCTGACCCAGGAACTGGTCGAAGAGACCGCCACCATCGTGGCCCGGGACCTGCGGGAAAAATTCGGCCTGCCCGAGCCCCGCCTCGTGCTCGCCGGCCTGAATCCCCATGCGGGCGAGGCCGGCACGATCGGTCACGAGGATCGCGACGTGCTCGCGCCCGCGGTGGCGCGGCTGCGCGCGGCGGGCATCGACATCCGCGGACCGCTTCCGGCTGATACCTTGTTTCACGCCCGCGCCCGCGCGACCTACGACGTCGCCCTGGCGCCGACCCACGATCAGGCCCTGATCCCGATCAAGACCATCGCGTTCGACGACGGCGTGAACGTCACCCTGGGCCTGCCGTTCGTGCGCACCTCGCCCGATCACGGCACCGCCTTCGACATCGCCGGACAGGGGATCGCCCGGCCCGACAGCCTCGTGGCGGCCCTGCGCCTTGCGGCCCGGCTCGCCGCCAACGCGGCCGATCGCGCCGAAACACTGGGCGGCGAGGTCGTGCCGTTCAGCGTCTATGCCGGACGGCCCAGGCCCGCAGGTGCCCGACACTTCGACCCCGAGGACGAGTTGTGAGCGCCGGGGACGGTCTGCCCCCGCTCCGCGAGGTCGTCGCCCGGCACGGGCTGGAACCGCGGAAGGCCCTCGGCCAGAACTTTTTGTATGATCTCAACCTCACCGGTCGGATCGCTCGGTCCGCGGGCCCCCTTGAGGGTGTGACGGTGGTGGAGGTCGGCCCGGGTCCGGGCGGGCTGACCCGCGCGCTGCTCGCCGAAGGCGCCGCCCGCGTGGTGGCGATCGAGCGCGATCCCCGCGCCCTGCCGGCGCTCGCCGAGATCGCCGCGCATTACCCCGGACGGCTGGAGGTGGTGGACGCCGATGCGCTGGCCTTCGATCCGCGGCCGCTGATCGGCTCCGGGCCGGCACGGATCGTCGCCAACCTGCCCTACAATGTCGGCACGGCCCTGCTCACCGGCTGGCTCGACGGCGAGGCCTGGCCGCCCTGGTGGGATCAGGCCGTGCTGATGTTCCAGCGCGAGGTGGCGGAGCGGATCGTCGCCAGTCCGGAGGAGCGGGCCGATTACGGCCGGCTCGGCGTGCTGTGCGGCTGGCGCACCGAGGCCGAGATCCTGTTCGACGTCAGCCCCTCGGCCTTCGTACCGCCGCCGAAGGTCACGTCGAGCGTGGTCCGGCTGGTGCCGCGGGCCGCGCCCTTGCCCTGCCGGGCCGGCGCCCTGGAGGCCGTGACCCGGGCGGCCTTCGGCCAGCGCCGCAAGATGCTCCGCCAGAGCCTGAAGGCGCTTACGCCGGAGGCCGCCCGCCTGCTGGAGGAAGCCGGCCTCGCCGAGACGGCGCGGGCGGAAGAGATCCCGGTGGCGGGATTCGTGGATCTCGCCAACCTGTGGGACGCGCATAGAAAAGCCGGCACCGCGTTGGCGGCACCGGCTTGAGAGACGTAGCTTCGGCTCCGGCCGGGGCGCGCCGCGATCAGCGAGTCTGCTGGATCGCCGAAAGGACCCAGCCGCGGCCGGGCTGGCGCTGGAAGGTCCACAGCTCGGTGGCCTCCGACGAGTCGGTCTGCACGATGCGGCCGCTCGCCCGCTCGACCATCACGTCCTTGAGGGCGTAGCGCATCGCCACGGTGGCGTATTCGGTCCGATCCTCGGCCCAGGCCTCCGCGAGGTCGCCCTGCAGGAGCTTCACGTCCGAGATCTTATTCACCACGCCGCGGGATGCGTTGTTGCGCAGCTCCTCATCGAAGTAGCTGACCATCTCGGGCGTCGAGAGGTTGGCCAGCGTCACGCGATCCTCGCGGGAATAGGCCTCCTGGATGTCGCCGAGCAGGCGCTCGAACGCCTGATAGTCGTTCGGCCCGATCTGCACCGGACGGGTCTGCGGCGGACGCTGGCCGCCGAACATTCCGGCCCCGCCGGGCGCGCCGCCCATCGGGCCGGCCGGACCCTGCTGTCCGTCGAGCGACGAGCGCGCATAAAGCGCGCCCGCGCCGGCCGGCTCGTTCCGGCGGCGGAAGAAGCGCAGAGCGAGCATCACCACGAACACGACCAGCCCGACTTGGAACAGCAGGCCGATCATCGAGGCGAGTCCGCCGAGGCCCCCGAAGAAGCCGCCGCCGAGCAGGGCGCCGATCAGGCCGGCGCCGAGAAGGCCCGCGAAGAAGCCGCCGCCGAACCGGCGCCCCTGCGCGGGCGCCTGCATGCCGGGGCTGCCCATGCCGGGGGACGGCGCGGTCTGCGAGCGCTGCATCGTCATGCCGCCGCCGGGCGCGGTCGGCGTGGCGGAGGGCGCGTTGAAGGTGCGCGAGCCGCGCGAGCCCATGGAGCCGCCGCCGCCCGGACGGGCCTCGACGACGGGCGCCGCGACGGTCAGTGCTGTGGCCAGCGCCAGGAGGGCGGCCACACGCCGACGGCGCGAAATCTGAGTCAACATGAACAGGCCCCTGGGGACGAGAACCGAACGGCGCGGAGCGCCATCAACAATATGGGAACGGCTGAGGCCGCGTTTTAGTCCTGCACCAGCGACGGCGCGGTGACGTTTGCCGTCGCTGGAGGGCGCACGGCCCGTCAATGCAGCGTCCGATCCGGTGCCGCCGGGAACGACAGCCGCACCTGAGTCCCCTCCCCGGTCCGGCTGTCGAGGGTGATGGTCCCGTTCTGACGCTTCATCAAGCCGTGGACGATCGCAAGGCCCGCTCCGCGCCCGGCCTCGCGGCTGGTCTGGAACGGCGCCAGCGCCCGGGCCAGCATCTCGGGCGACATGCCGTGGCCGGTATCAGCCACGAGGATGCCGACGCTTCCCGCGCCGGGCTGCTGCATCCCCCGGTCGCCGGGATCGACCCGAAACGTCGACAGGGTCAGCGTGCCGCCGGACGGCATCGCCTCGCAGGCGTTGGCGACGAGGTGGCGCACGGCGAACTCGATCTGCGTCGGGTTGCTGATTGCCCGCGGCAAGCCGGGGGTCGACGTCACGGTCAGCCGGATCCCGGGGGGCAGATCGGGTCCGATGCGCTCCGCCAGATCCGCCACGATGGCGTCGAGATCCACGGGGCGTACGTCCGGTGCGATGCGGCGGGAATAAGCCAGGAGCTGGCGCGTCAGAATGGCCGCGCGCTCGGTGGCGTCGGCCGAACGGGAGATCGCCCGCTGGATGAACGGCTCCTGGCGGTCCCCGAGCCGGCGCTTCAGACCGTCGATGTAGCCGATCAGGATCTGAAGGAAGTTGTTGAACTCGTGCGCGACGCTGTTGGTCAGCAGGCCCAGCGCCTCGCGCTGCCGGGAGAGGGCCAGCGCCCCCTCGGCCTCGCGGTGCGTCGTGATGTCGATCACTTGGCCGATCCGTCCCGAGGTGCCGGGCAACGGCGCCAGGGTCATGCAAGCCCAGAAGCTCACCCCGTCCGCATGCAAAGCCTGAAACACCTGCGCACCGTCGCGCTTCGGATCGGGCGCGGGGGCGTGCGGCGCCTGGATAAGCGCGAAACCCTGCGCGCGAAATGCTGCCGCCGGATGGCCCGTCAGGCTTTCGAAGGCAGGATTGACATGGCGAATGTCGCCTTGCGCGTCCAGCAGGAGGCTGGCCGTGGGCAGGGCGTCGAAAAGCGCCAGGGCCTCGGGCGTCAGCGGTGCCGGCGTCTCCCCATCTCGATCCGTCCCGGGCTGCACCATACGGGATTCGCGCTCAGCGGATGCGGGAGACCCGCGACGGGTCAGCGATAGCGACGAATGCCGCCGGGGCCAAGACGCGTCGGGGCCAAGGCCCGCCGGTACCAAGATCCGTTCAGGGGGCCGGCTACTGACGCACCCACATCACCCGGGCCATCCAGGCCACCTCGCCGAGGTTCAGGATCCTGTCCTCGTGCTCCGGATTGAGGGAGGCGAGTTCCACGGTTCGGGCGGTGCGGCGTCTCAACTCCTTGGCGAGAACCTCGCCCCCGTGCAGGCGGACCACGACACGGTCGCCCTTGCGCACGCTGGCGGTGGGCGAGACGATCAGCACGTCGCCGTCACGGAACAGGGGCAGCATTGAATCGCCCTGGATCTCCAGCGCGAAGGCGCGCTCCTCGCCGAGATCCGGAAACTCGATCTCCTCCCAGCCGGCGCCGCCGGTGGGCATGCCCTCGTCGGTGAACAGACGGCCAGCGCCGGCCTGGGTCAGGCCGATCAGCGGGACCATGGTGCGGGCCGGGATTTCCCGGGCCTCGATCAGGCGGAGGAACTCGTCCAGGCTGGACCCGGTCGCCGCCAGGACCTTGGACACCGATTCCGTGGAGGGCCAGCGCTTGCGCCCGTCCGCACCCACGCGCTTCGAACGGTTGAAGCTCGTCGCGTCCAACCCGGCGCGACGGGCGAGGCCGGAGGCCGAGTAGCCGTGGCGCTCGGCGAGCCGGTCGATGGCGTTCCAGATCTGCTCGTGCGACAGCATAGCGGGCTCGAAGACTTAACCCTGACCGGCCGGCGCCCCCATCCCGCCAGCCGGGAATCGGCCGTCGTGGGAGCACGAAAACGTTGCCCCGCCAGGTACGGTCGACACCCTGCGGGTACGCACGGAAATATCAGACCTTACTCGGTCGGGCGCAGATCTCCCGGCGCGGACGTTGCTCTATGACGCGGGGCCTAGTCGTAGGAAAGTAGAACTACAAGCTGCAGAATGCAATCGCTCCTCGAATCAACCAGCGCTCCGTTGTTGCCGCGGGCCGGCGACGCCTCTATCCACGCGACGGGCCCGAGGAGCTTCGATGGCGCGCATCTATAAAATCTGTCCGCGCGCCCTTTGGCGCGAGGCCGAGGAGGCAGGCCGGTTCACCGGTTCACCGATCGATCACCAGGACGGGTTCATTCACTTCTCCACGATCGCGCAGGTTGCCGAGACGGCGTCCCGCCATTTCGCCGGGCAGACCGACCTCCTCCTGATCGCTGTCGAGGCCGACGCGCTCGGGGATGCCCTGCGCTTCGAGCCTTCCCGGGGCGGCGATCTGTTCCCCCACCTCTACGGGCCGCTGTCGCTCGACGCCGTGACGGCGGTCAATCCGCTGCCGCTCGACTCGAGCGGGCGCCACGTCTTCCCGGCCGGGCTCCTGCCGGCATGATCGGCGCCGCATTCCCGTTGGTGCGACCGGTGCTGCACCGCCTCGACGCGGAGCGGGCGCACGACCTGACCCTGCGCGCCCTCGCCCTGATGCCGACCGCCCGGCTGCCGGCGGACGATCCGCGACTCACGGTTGAACTTCTCGGCCGCCGCTTCCCCAATCCGGTCGGTCTCGCGGCAGGCTTCGACAAGGGCGCACGGGTCCCGGATGCGTTGCTCGGGCTCGGCTTCGGCTTCGTGGAGGTCGGCGGCGTGGTTCCGCAACCACAGTCGGGCAACCCTCAGCCGCGGGTGTTTCGCCTCGCGGCCGATCGGGCGGTGATCAACCGCTACGGCCTGAACAGCGAGGGGCTGGTGGTGGTGGCCGCCCGGCTGCGCGCTCGAGCCGGCCGGCCCGGCATCGTCGGCGTCAACATCGGGGCCAACAAGGATTCTTCCGACCGGCTCGCCGACTACGCCGCCTGCACGGCGGCCCTGGCGCCGCTCGTCGATTTCGTCACCGTCAACGTCTCCTCTCCGAACACACCGGGCCTGCGCGACCTTCAGGGCGAGGCGTTCCTCGACGAACTCCTCGCCCGTACCGTCGAAGCGCGGGATGCGGCCAACGCCGCGACGGCGATCCTGCTGAAGATCGCGCCCGACATGAGTCTCGACGGTCTCGATGCCGTCTGTGCCACCGCCCGGCGGCGGGGCGTCCAGGCGCTGGTCGTGTCGAACACCACGGTGGCGCGGCCGGCGAGCCTCGTCGAGCAAGGGCTCGCCCGGGAGACCGGAGGGCTCTCCGGCCGGCCGCTGTTCGGGCCGGCGACACGGATGCTGGCCCAGGCGCGGCTGCGCCTCGGCAGCGATTTCCCGCTGATCGGCGTCGGCGGCGTCGATTCAGCCGAGGCCGCCTGGACCAAGATCCTGGCCGGCGCGAGCCTCGTCCAGCTCTACTCGGCTCTCGTGTATGACGGGCCGGGGCTTGTCGGTCGTATCAAGTCAGGCCTGTTGGAGCGGATGGACCGGGCGGGCGTGACGCGGCTCGATGCGCTGGTCGGCCGCGATGCGGAAGACCTCGCTCGCGCGGCGTGAATAGATTTGACTGTTCCTTAGAAAAACTTTGCGCAGCGGGCGTTTAGCCTGTGCCCCGTGCATGAGGGGCCTGCGCGCGCACGCCATTGTGAGCGCAGCGTGATGGCGCTTATCTCGCGGTTGCGAGACCACTCGCGTCATCAATTCCAGGACGGTTCATGGCCCAGTCTGAAGGGTCCACCAAGCGCTCGTCCGCCGCCGGCGGCTGGGGCGCTCTGAAGAGCTGCGGCAAGCATCTGCTTGGCAGCCGCGCCCCGCTCACGGGCGCCCGCGCCCTGCTGAAGGCGAACCAGCCCGACGGATTCGACTGCCCGGGCTGCGCCTGGGGCGATCCGGAACACGGCTCGTCGTTCGAGTTCTGCGAGAACGGTGTGAAGGCCGTCTCCTGGGAGGCGACCGACAAGCGCACGCCGCCCGCCTTCTTCGCCAAGCACACGCTGACCGAGCTGCGGACCTGGAGCGACTACGCCCTGGAGGGTGAGGGCCGTCTTACGCACCCGCTGCGCTACGACGCGGCGAGCGACCGTTACCTGCCGGTGAGCTGGGACGCGGCCTTCGCGGAGATCGGCGCGGAACTGCGCGCGCTCGAACATCCGGACCAAGCCGAGTTCTACACCTCGGGCCGCGCCTCGAACGAGGCCGCGTATATCTATCAGCTCTTCGCCCGGGCCTACGGCACCAACAACTTCCCCGACTGCTCGAACATGTGTCACGAGGCGAGCGGCGTGGCCCTCATCGATGCGATCGGCATTGGCAAGGGCACGGTGCTGCTGGAGGATTTCGAGAAGGCGGACGCGATCTTCTGCGTCGGCCAGAACCCCGGCACCAACCATCCGCGCATGCTCGGCGACCTGCGCCGGGCGGCCGAGCGCGGCGCCGAGGTCGTTGTACTGAACCCGGTGCGCGAACGCGGTCTGGAGCGCTTCGCCGACCCGCAGAACACCGTCGAGATGCTGCGCGGTTCGAGCCGCCCGATCGCCAGCCACTACCTGCAGCCGCGCTCCGGCGGCGACATGGCGGCCTTCCGGGGCATCGCCAAGATCGTGTTCGCCCGCGACGCCGAGGCGCTCGCGGCCGGCCGGCCCTCGCTTCTCGACCGCGCCTTCCTGGAGCATCACACCGCGGGGCTCGACGCCTATCGCGCCGCCGTCGAGTCCACCTCCTGGGAGGCGATTCTCGATCAGTCGGGCCTGACGATGGACGCGATCACCGCGATGGCGGACGTCTATCTCGGGGCGCAGCGCGTGATCGCCACCTGGGCGATGGGCGTAACCCAGCACCGGCACTCCGTGGCGACGATCCGCGAGATCGCCAACCTCCTGTTCCTGCGCGGCCATATCGGCCGGCCGGGCGCGGGGTTGTGCCCGGTGCGCGGCCATTCCAACGTGCAGGGCGACCGGACGGTCGGCATCAACGAGCGCCCGCCCGCCGCCTTCCTCGACGCGCTGGAGCGCCATTTCGGGATCAGCATGCCGCGCCGGCACGGCCACAACGTGCTGGCGGCGATCCGAGCCATGCGGGACGGCACGTCCAGGGCCTTCATCGGACTCGGCGGCAACTTCTTGCGGGCAACGCCCGATACGCCGGTGGTGGCGCAGGCGCTGGCCTCCTGCCGGCTCACCGTGCACATCGCCACGAAGCTCAACCACGCCCATCTCGTGCCCGGCGCGGTCGGCTACCTGCTGCCCTGCCTCGGCCGCACCGAGATCGACCGGAACGCGGAGGGCAAGGTCCAGATCGTGACCGTCGAGGATTCGATGAGCATGGTCCACGGCTCGGGCGGCATCAACAAGCCGGCCTCCAAGGAGCTGCGCTCGGAGATCGCGATCATCGCGGGGATTGCGGCGGCGACGGTCGGCTCCTCCGCCATCGACTGGGCCGGGTTTGCCGCCGATTACGACCGGATCCGCGAGGCAATCGCCGCCACGATTCCGGGGTTCTCTGGCTACAACACCCGGGTGCGCAAGCCGCGCGGCTTCATGCTTCGCAACCTCGCCGCCGAGCGGGTCTTCGAGACCGCGACGAACCGGGCCAATTTCTCCGCCGAGGCGCTGCCGGCTGAGACGGAGCACCAGATCGCGGGGAAGTCCAAGGATACCTTCGTGCTGCAGACCTTCCGCAGTCACGATCAATACAACACCACGATCTACGGTCTCGATGATCGCTATCGCGGCGTGTACGGCGAGCGCCGCGTCGTCTTCGCCCATCCGGACGACCTCGCGGAGATCCGTGACCGGCTGGGCGAGCGCGTGGACATCGTCGGGACGCATGAAGACGGCATCACCCGGCGGGCCGAGGATTTCCGCCTCGTGCCGTTCGACATGCCCCGCGGCGCGCTGGCGGGCTACTACCCGGAGCTGAACGTGCTGGTGCCGCTCTCGACCTACGGCGAGAAGAGCGACACCCCGACCTCCAAGTCGGTGCTGGTCACACTCGAGGCGCGCGCGGCGGCGTGAGCGCGACGCCCGAGGAAGCGGCGTTCGTTGCAGCCCTCGACCGGGTGTCGGCGGCCCATCCGGCGCTGCCGCCTCTCGAGGCCGGCCTTCTGGCGGCGCTGGAGGTCGGCTTGCCGGGCGACAGCCGCGCCTTCGCCCGGACCTTTGGGGTGGAGCACGCGCTCGTGCTCCGGGCGCTGGCCGGGCTGGAGGAGCAGGGCCACATCGCCGTCACGGCTCGGGATGCGCGGACGCAGCGGACGCGGTTTGCGGGGGCCGGTTCGAGACCCTGTACGCCATCGGCGCTGCCGTCATCACGAGCGTAGCGAAGTGACCCAGGGCAGCGCGACGCCGTCGGGCGTGGCGCTTCTGGATTGCTTCGCTCCGCTCGCATAGACGGCCGAGCGATCGTCCGCCCCTTCCTTCAGAACCCCTTCGCCTTGATGGCCTCCGCCCAGGTGACGGCCCGGCGGTTCACCCCGAGATGCTGGCGCTCGTAGAGCCGGCCCTCCAGCTTGATCGCGCCGCGCTTGGCGTATTCCGGCCGCTCGAACGCTTCGATCACCAGCTTGGCCCGGCGCACCTCCTCCTCGGTCGGCGCGAACGAGGTGTTGGCGGGCTCCAGCTGCGTCGGGTGGATCAGGGTCTTGCCATCGAACCCGAGGTCGCGCGCCTGCCGGCACTCCGCGCGGCAGCCTTCCGTGTCGGCGATGTCGTTGTAGACGCCGTCGAGGATCGCCAGACCCTCGGCCCGGGCGGCGGCCAGCGCCATCATCATCCAGGGCAGCATCGGCACCCGGCCCGGTACGATCTTGGCCCAGGTGTCCTTGGCAAGGTCGTTGGTGCCGAGCACGAGGCAGGTCAGGCGGTTGCGCGGATCGCGCTTGGCCCGGGCGATCTCCTGGATGTTGAGGATCGAGGCCGGCGTCTCGATCATCGCCCAGATCGCGATGTCCTCCGGGGCGTCGAGGGATTCGAGCCGGTCGGCGATGCTCTCCAGCACGGCCGGGGACGACACCTTGGGCATCAGGATCGCGTCGGGCTTGGCCTCGATAGCAGCGTGGAGATCCGCTTCGCCCCAGGGCGTCTGCGGGGCGTTGACCCGGATCACCAGCTCGCGGCTGCCGTATTCCCCGCCCTTGACCGCCGCGCAGACCTGCGCGCGGGCGATCTCCTTCTCCTCGGGGCCGACCGCGTCCTCCAGATCGAGGATGATGCTGTCCACCGGCAGGGTCTTCGCCTTGTCGAGCGCCCGCTGATTCGAGCCGGGCATGTAGAGCACGCTCCGGCGCAGGCGCAGGTCGGTCGTCAGGGCCATGGGCTTCTCCCTCGTGCGGCCGCCGGGCGGCCCGTCGTCGTTGCGGTGCACCCTAAAGCACGCCGCAGGGCATGCCACACCCCAAAGGTGCGGTTTCGTGAGTTCCGCTGCGGTTTGATACCGACCGTAATCTTCGTGCGTGGAAGCCGCGGTTTGGTCATGTTCCGGCGATTAAAGGCAGCCCGTATTCAGATCTCGGACTGTGGAATCCCTGTCATGCGTAAAGTTCTGGTCGCCCTCGTCCTCGTCGGCGCGCTGGCTGCGCCCGGGGCGGCCCAGGCGCAGAGTCGGACGACACTCGGGGTCGGGTCCGGCGCCGTCGCGGGCGCGCTGGTCGGCGGACCGATCGGTGCCGTGGCGGGGGCCGTGGTCGGCGGCCTCGTCGGTAATTCGACGGAGCGGCGGCGCCATCGGGTACGGCGCGGCCGCCGCTACGGTTCTGCGGCCCCGCGGCGGCCTCTCCCGCGGCGGGCGGAGGCCGCGATGCCGCGAGCGGTGAGCCCTGTGGATCAATCGGCAGCGGCGCAGGCGCCTGCCCCTGGCGTGTCCACGTGGAAGGACCCGCATTGAGCGGCACCGAGGCGGTCGACCTGAGCCGCGATCGGCGCCTCAGGCTGCTGTCCGAAGGGCGGGCGGGGCGACACGCGTGAAGGTGGCGCGGGCGAGTGCTGGATAGGCGATCGCTTGGCCGATTCCCCGGGCGCCCAGAAACACCACGAAGGCGAGCCATAGGCCGGCATTGCCGAGGCCGAAGACCTGCACCAGCGCGAGTGCCGCGCCATAGACGGCCAGCGCGCAGAGCATCAGATTGCGCATCGCCCGTGTCCAGGTTGCGCCGATATAGATGCCGTCATAGGCGAACGGCGCAGCGGCGGCGAGCGGCGCCAAAGCGGCCAGGACGAGGTAGGTCCGGGCGGCCTCGCGCACCGGTCCGTTCGTCGTCACGAAATCGATGAAGGTCTGGCCCCCCGCGAAGGCCAGCAGGCTGACGCCGAGTCCGAAGCCGAGGCACCAGCGCAGGCTCAGGGCGGCGGCGATTCGGAACGCCTCCGCATCCCGGGCGCCCACCGCACGGCCGCACAAGGTCTCGGCCGCCGTGGCGAAGCCGTCGAGGAAGAAACCGCCGATCAGGAAGAGATTCCACAGCACCGAATTGGCGGCCAGCACCACGTCGCCCTGCCGGGCGCCGAGCGCCGAGAACAGGACGATCCCGGTGATCAGCGCGAGCGTCCGCAGGATCACGTCGAGGTTGACGCTCAAGGTCCGGCGCAGGGCCACCGCGTCGCGCAGGTCGCGCAGGGGCACGCGGAACGGGTGTGAGCCGAGCCGCACTAGGACCACCAGCCCAAGTCCCAGCCCCAGCGCCTCCGCGCCGACGGTCGCCAGCGCCGCGCCGGCCAGCCCCAGGCCGAAACCGAGGACCAGGGCAAGAGTCAGCCCGATATTCATCAGGTTGATCGCCACCTGCAGCAGCAGGCCGAGATCGGTCCGCCCGCGTCCCAGGACCGAGCCGAGCACACCGTAATTCGCCAGCACGAATGGGGCGGACAGGATGCGGATGTGGAAGTAGGTGGCGAGCCCGGTACGCACGGCGTCGCTCGCTCCGCTGATCGCGAAGGCGATCGGGCCGATCAGGCCTTGCAGCGCCACGAGGACGAGGCCGATCAGGGCGCCTGCGGCGAGCGTCCGGGCCAGGATGCGGTCGACCTCACGGTCGTCGCGCGCGCCGGCCGCCTGCGCGGTGAGCCCCGCGGTCGCCATGCGCAGGGTGCCGAAGGACCAAAAGATCGCGTCGAAGATCACCGCGCCGAGCGCGACGGCGCCGAGCAGGGCCGCATCGCCCAGCCGGCCGATCACCGCCGCGCCCACGAAGCCGAGCATCGGCGTCGTGACGTTGGCGAGCGTCATCGGCAGGGCGAGGGTCAGCACCCGGCGATGCGTGGGCCGGTCGAGTTGCGTGGTCGCGGGTGTCATGTCGCGACCTTAGCGGTCGCGAACGATTCGTGAACCCTCGCGGGCCGCCGATTAGCGCGAGACGGCGAACAGGCGCGCGATGAACCACAGCGGCACGACCACGATCGCCCCGGCGACGATCCAGCCGCCGAAATCGTGCAGCGAGGTCAAGCCGAGTTCCAGCAGCGCCCGGGCCGAGTCGTAGATGTGCCAGAACAGGCGCCCCGGCGTCAGCCCGAGCATCGACATGAAGGCGCCGACCAGGATCGACAGGAACAGCAGGCGCAACAGCACGCCGGCGGGCGAGCCGCCCAGGAAGCGCCGCAGCGCCGAGTCCCGCGGGCGATAGGAATCCGGCCCGTAGGCACCCGGTGGCACCGTGTGCTGCGTGTCGTCCCGCCGGTGCCGCTGATGATCGACGAGCATCGTGTCCTCGTGAAACCCCGCGCCGTTCGATCGGCGATGAAGCGGGCGGAACCGTGGCCGGTACATCACACCGCATCGAAACCCGATGGGCGATCGAGCGTTGGCTGGTTTCTCCCGCGCACCCGAGATGGCAACCGGCGATGTTCTCGCCAAGATGTCCGGCGGAGCGGGAGCCGCCGCCGGGACAGGCCCGGCTCGCCGCGCAGGCCAAAGGGGGATATCCCGGGGCCGGACGTTGTCTGAGGAAACGAAGTGCCGACGGGACCCAACGCACGATGATCGACCACGCCCTGTTCGACCCGGCGACGATCGATCCCGAGACCACCCGGCTGAACGCCGCGATCGTGGCCGCCCACGCGGCTTTGCCCGATCCCTGGTCTCTGTCGATCGCGGAGGTGCGCGCGCGCCGTCGGGCGGGTACGAAGGCGGCGCCCGCGATGCCGCACAGCGCCCGAGCCGAGTGGCTGACGATCGACGGGCCCGGCGGCCCGCTCAAGCTCCGTGTGATCAAGCCCAAGGCGGGTACCAAGCTACGCGGGGCCTACCTGCACATCCACCGGGGCGGCTGGGTCTGGGGCGCGGCCGACGAGCAGGATCCCTGGCTGGAGCGGATCGCCGATGCTTGCGGCTTCGTCGCCCTGTCGGTGGAATATCGGCTGGCCCCGGAGCATCCCTATCCGGCCGCCCTCCTCGATTGCGAGGCGGCCGCGCTCTGGCTGGCCGGTCCCGGCAAGGCCGAATTCGGCATCCACGCCCTGACCATCGGCGGGGAGTCGGTGGGCGCCCACCTCGCCGTGATGGTGCTGCTGCGGCTGCGGGACAAGCACAACCAGCCGCGGGCCTTCCGCGGCGCCAACCTCAATGCCGGGTTCTTCGACCTGGGTCTCACCCCATCGGTGCGCAACTGGGGTGACGAGCGCTTGGTGGTGAACACCGGCGACCTGACGAGGTTCGCCGATGACTATGTCCGCGAGGGGATCGACCGGCGTCGGCCGGACGTGTCGCCGATCTACGCGGAGCTGAAGGGTCTCCCGCCCGCCCTGTTCACGATCGGCACCATGGATCCGCTGCTGGACGACACGCTCTACATGTCGGCGCGCTGGGCGGCGGCGGGCAATGGCGGCCATACCGCGATCTATCCCGGCGGCTGCCACGTCTTCGCTCGCTATCCGAGCGCGATCAGCGAGCAAGCCTTGGAGCTGATTGACCGCTTCCTGATGGCCCTCGCCTGAGCGATCCTGCGGAGATCCTGCCGGAGCGGTTCCGGGCTTGGTTCGCCGCGCGGGGCTGGGCGCCCCGGCCGCACCAACTCGATCTGCTGCGGATCGCCGGGGCCGGCCGCTCGGCGCTGCTTGTGGCGCCGACCGGGGCCGGCAAGACGCTGGCCGGCTTCCTGCCGAGCCTCGTCGCCCTCGCGGAGCGCGGCCCGCAGAAGCTGAAGCCGACGGGGCTCCACACGCTCTACGTCTCGCCCCTGAAGGCGCTGGCGGTGGACATCGCCCGCAACCTCGACGCGCCGATCGCCGAGATGGATCTGCCGGTGCGCGTCGAGACCCGCACCGGCGACACGCCGGCCCACAAGCGCACCCGGCAGATCTCGCGCCCGCCCGACATCCTGCTGACCACGCCCGAACAGCTGGCGCTGCTGATCGCCCACCGCGAGGCGACAGATTTCTTTTCGGGCTTGCGGTGCGTGGTGCTGGACGAGTTGCACGCGTTGGTGACGTCGAAGCGGGGTGATCTGCTGTCGCTGGCGATGGCCCGGCTGCACCGGCTGAGCCCGGGGCTCGTGGCGATCGGGCTATCGGCGACGGTGCGCGAGCCGGATGAATTGCGGAAGTATCTGGTGCCGCAGCGTGTTGCGAGCGCGCACCTCTCTCCTCCCCCTTGTGGGGAGGAGCTGGAGGTGGGGGTGGTTCAGGAGGCACCGGAACGCTTGATCCTGATGGACCCTCACCCCTGCCCCTCCCCGCAGGGGGGAGGGGAAAACGCGCCCCCCATGGCCGATCTCGTCACCGTGGCCGGCGGCGCGAAGGCGGATCTGCGCATGCTCGATCTCGGCCGGGCGCTGCCGATTTCCGGCCACACCGCGTGGCACTCGATGCCGGCGATCTACGAGCTCATCAAGGAGCACCGGACCACGCTGGTCTTCGTGAACACCCGCCTCCAGGCCGAATACACCTTCCAGGAGTTGTGGCGGCTCAACGAGGATGCGCTGCCGATCGCGATCCATCACGGCTCGCTCGACGCGCAGCAGCGCCGCCGCGTCGAGGCCGCGATGGCGGCGGGCCAGCTCCGGGCGATCGTCTGCACCGCGACCCTCGACCTCGGCATCGACTGGGGCGACGTCGACCTCGTGGTCAATGTCGGCGCGCCCAAGGGGGCGAGCCGGATCATGCAGCGGATCGGCCGGGCCAACCACCGGATGGACGAACCCTCGAAAGCCTATCTCGTCCCCGGCAACCGCT
Source organism: Methylobacterium phyllostachyos (assembly GCF_900103445.1). Classification (GTDB taxonomy): domain Bacteria; phylum Pseudomonadota; class Alphaproteobacteria; order Rhizobiales; family Beijerinckiaceae; genus Methylobacterium; species Methylobacterium phyllostachyos. The sequence goes on from NZ_FNHS01000002.1 coordinate 255,086, forward strand.
TCGAGATGCTGGAGTGCCAAGCGGCGCTGGACGCCGTCGAGGAGGCCGCCCAGGACACCCCCGATGCCCGGCTGGGCGCCCTCGACGTGCTCGCCCAACACGTCCTCGGCATGGCCTGCGCCGACGCCTTCGATCCCCTCGACCTCTACGACGAGATCGTCTCGGCCGCGCCCTATGCTGGGCTCACCTGGGAATCCTTCGAGCAGGTGGTCGATTACGTCGCCACCGGGGGCTACGCGCTGCGCGCCTACGAGCGCTTCGCCAAGATCCTGCGCGGGCCGGATGGGCTCTGGCGTGTCCGCGATGCCCGCACCGCCCAGGCCTATCGGATGAATGTCGGCACCATCGTGGAGGCGGCCCGGGTGAAGGTCCGCCTCGGCCGGACCCTGCGCGGCAAGCCCGGGACGGTCCTGCCCAAGACCGGCCGCGTGCTCGGCGAGATCGAGGATGAGTTCGCCGAGACGCTCACCGTCGGCGACACCTTCCTGTTCGCGGGCGAGACCCTGCGGTTCGAGGGGCTCGCCGAGGACGAGTGCCTCGTCACCCGCGCCCCGCCCGATACCGATCCGGCAATCCCCTCTTACGCGGGCTCGAAATTCCCGCTCTCGACCTTCCTGGCCGCGCGGGTCCGAGCGCTGATCGCCGACCCGTTCGAGTGGGACCGGCTGCCCGAGCAGATCGGCGCGTACCTGCTCCAGCAGCGCCGCCGCTCGGTCCTGCCGGGGGAGCGCGACCTCCTGGTCGAGACCTTCCCGCGGGGGAAGCGCTACTACCTGACGGCTTTCCCGTTCGAGGGCCGCCTCGCCCACCAGACGCTCGGCATGCTGCTCACCCGGCGCCTGGAGCGCGACGGCCTTCGCCCGCTCGGCTTCGCGGCCAACGATTACGGCATCGCGATCTGGATGACCCGCGATATCGCCGAGCGTGCCGCCCTCGATCCGGACTTCATCGGCGATCTCTTCGCGGTCGACATGCTGGGCGACGATCTGGAGGCGTGGCTCGACGAATCGGCGATGATGAAGCGCACCTTCCGCCAATGCGCGGTGATCGCCGGCCTGATCGAGCGCCATCACCCGGGCCTGAAGAAATCCGGCCGGGCGGTCACGATCTCGACCGACCTGATCTACGACGTGCTGCGCAAGCACCAGCCCGACCACCTGCTGCTGCGAGCCGCGCGGCAGGATGCGGCAACCGGACTCCTCGACGTGAGGCGCCTCGGTATGATGCTAGAGCGCATCCAGGGGCGAATCATCCACAGGTCTCTCGACCGGGTCTCGCCGCTCTCCGTATCCGTGATGCTCGAGATCGGGCGCGAGCGGGTCTACGGCGAGGGCGCCGACGAGATCCTGGCCGAGGCCGAGGCGGAGCTTCTTCAAGAGGCTTTGTCCTGACCATCGATCCGCCCTCCCCCGACGACGAGGATGCGATCTTGGCGGCCGGCCTGAGACTCGAGAAGACTCACAAGCACCCCACCCTGAGGCTCGCGGGCGAGACCCTGGTGCTCGACCTGTGCGGCGGCCTCTGGCTGCCGGAGCACCGGACCCTGATCGTGTCCGATCTTCACCTGGAAAAGGGTTCGTCCTACGCGGTCCGGTCCGGCCAGTTCCTGCCGCCCTACGACACCCGCGAGACGCTGGCTTGCCTGCACGAGGCGGTGGTGCGGCACGACCCGGCCCGGGTGGTCGCGCTCGGCGATTCGTTTCACGATGCCCGGGGCCCGGAGCGCATGGAGCCCGGCGACCGCGCCATGGTGGCGGCACTGCAGGAGGGCCGGGATTGGGTCTGGATCGCCGGGAACCACGACGCGGCGGTGACCGAAGGGATCGGCGGCCGCTACGCCGACGCGCTGACGCTCGGCGGACTCCTCCTGCGCCACGAGCCGAGCCCCGGGGAGGCGCCGGGTGAGATTGCCGGCCATCTCCATCCCTGCGGCAAGGTCGCGATGCGCGGCCGGGCGGTGCGCCGCCGCTGCTTCGTCACAGACGGGTCGCGCCTCGTGATGCCGGCCTTCGGCGCCTATGCGGGCGGCCTGAACGTGCGCGACAAGGCGATCGAAGGGCTGTTTCCGACGGGCTTCACCGCCCACCTCCTCGGAGACGGGCGGGTTTTCGCCATCGGCCGGGCGCAGCTCGCCCGGGACTGAAGGCCGACACCCGCACTGCGGAAGCGTGGAGCGGTTCCCCGGCCCCCGCGGGCGGGTTTACGGATGACCGCTCCGCTGCTGAACGCCAACGGTTTTAGGACCAAGCGTGATTCCCCTCCCCCTTGTGGGGAGGGGCTAGGGGTGGGGGTGGTGCAGAAGGAGCCGCTGCACGCAATCCTGAAACACCCCCACCTCCAACGCCTCCCCACAAGGGGGAGGAGAGAATCTCGCAGCCTGTAGAGTGCGGATATCCTCGGCAGGCCGGGAGTGGAGCTTCGCGCCTCGTTGCGCCGGATCAGCCTGCCTTCATGAAGCGGCTGACGCTCTCCGATAGGCCCGAGGAATGGTCCGCCAGGCTCCCGGCGATGCCGCGGACCGCGACGGCGAACTGACCCGTCGCGGTCGCAGCCTGCGACACCCCGCCGATGCTGCCCGACATCTCCTGGGTCGAGACCGCCTGCTCCTCCACGGCGCTGGCCATGGCCAGCGTCAGCTTGGAGAGTTCGCCGACCGCCGCGGTGATCATCTCGATGGCGCCGACCGCCTCGCCGGTCGCGTTCTGGATGGCCGAGACCTGCTGGGTGATCTCGCCGGTCGCCTTGGCGGTCTGCTCGGCCAGCGCCTTGACCTCGCTGGCAACCACCGCGAATCCGCGACCGGCCGTCCCCGCCCGGGCGGCCTCGATCGTGGCGTTCAGCGCGAGCAGATTCGTCTGATCGGCAATCGACTTGATCATCCCGACGACGGCATCGACCTTCCGGGCGTTCTCGGCCAGCTGGCGCATCGTTGCGTCGGTGGTTTCGGCTTGCGTGGCGATCTGCTGCGCCCGCTCGGAGACGCGCCCGACCTGGCCGGAGATCTCCTGGATCGCGTTGTTCATCTGCTCCGAACTCGCCGCGACCGAGGCCGCCTGGTCGCGCGCGGCATCGGCCGATTGGGTGAGCCCTTCGGCGGAGTGCTGCATTTCCTGGATCGCCGATCCGACCGCGTCGACCACCCGCGTGACCTCGGAGGCCATCTGAACCTGCGCGGAGACCACGGCCCAGGTCAGCATCGGCCCGATGTAATTGCCCTTTTCGTCGTTGACGGCCGTGACCTGAAGGTCGAGCGTCTCGGGGCCGACCTTGATCTTGGTCCGGTGCGGAAGGCGGCTCGCATCGGCCAGCATCGAGCGCTGGTGGTGCGGGTTCTTGTGGAACACGTCGAACGAGTTGTTCATCATCTCGTCGACCTTGATCGGCAGATACTGCTCGAGCGGCCCGAGGGTTCTGCGCGATGTCGCGTTCAGGTAGTCGATCCGGAAGTTGTCCTTCGGATCCGCGGTCATCACCGCGACCGGCATGTTGTCGATCATCGACATCAGCCGACCGATCTGCTTCTTCTTGGCCGAAATATCCGAGGCGAACTTGACCACCTTCACCGGGTTGCCCCGAGCATCAAGGATCGGATTATAGGTGGCTTCGAGCCAGACGGGGTTCTTGTCCTTGTCCAGCCGAAGGAATTCGCCGGTCACGAACTGGCCCTTCCGCAGCTTGGCCCAGAATTCCGCATAGCCGGCCGATTGGGCGTGCGCGTCTTCAATAAAGATGCGGTGATGTTTGCCGATCAACTCGGACTGGGAGTACTTGATCAGCTTCAGGAAGTTTTCGTTGGCGCTCAGGATGTCGCCGTCCAGCGAAAACTCGATGATCGCCAGCGATCGATCGAGTGCCTCGATCTTGGCTTGGGCTTCGCTGTATGTGGATCGCTTGAACATATCCGAACCCGCTATCACGTGCGGCGAAATAAGACATGAGTGCGTTAATCGTTCGCTAAAATGGTGATCGGGACCTGCAACCGTGAAATTTATGCGGTCGTTATACCGTTCTTATTGAAGGTGAATATTGCCAACTATCTTGTTATATGAGTAGTGATTTAAGTTTGAATATAAAGATACAGCGCGTGCGCTCGTATATCAAAGCCTCAAAACCAGCCGCGAATACGGAAATATACAATCGGTGCCAGCGCGCTCAGAACGATGAGGGCCAGCGCGTAGGGATAGCCGTAGGTCCAGTCGAGTTCCGGCATGTGCTTGAAGTTCATGCCGTACATGGAGGCGATCAGGGTCGGGGGCACGCCCACCACCGACACGACGGTCAGTACGCGGAAGACGTTGTTCTGCTCGATGTTGATCAGGCCCAGCGCCGCATCGAGGAGGAACTGGACGTTTTCGGCCAGCCGCGTCTCGAACTCGTCGAGGGAATCGATGTCCCGGCGGATCGTGTCGAACCGTCCGTCTTCCGGAAGGCCGAGGGCGTCGCAGGCCGCCGCCACGAAGGGCACGATCCGTTCCAGGCCGAGCAGGCTCGCCCGGATCTTGCCCAGCACCTTACCCCGGTTGCTGATCCCGCGCAGGATCCGACGCAGCGCGAGGTCGCGTCGCCGGGGCGGTGGGCTTTCCAGCCGGCGGCGTTCCACGCCCCGCACGTCGAAATCGAAGATCCGGGTGGAGAGGGAATCGAGCTCGGACGCCATGTCTTCCAGCGCGTCCGCGAGGCTGTCCACCAGCTCCTCCAGGACGACGAGAAAGACCTCGCTCGGCGTTGTGCTGCCGTCGCCCTCCGCGATGCGCTTGGCGGAGGAATCGAAGGCACGCAGATCATGGAAGCGCACCGTGACGAGGTGGTCCTTGGTCAGCAGGAAGCCCAGCGGCTTCAGCTGCGAGGCGCTGCGCTCGAAGGTGATCATCGGCGTGGACAGCGACAGGCCGCCCTTCACCCGCCGCAGACGGCTCGACGTCTCGACTTCCGACAGCGCCTCCCGGGACGGCACGCGCAGGCCGGTCGCGGCCTCGACTGCCGCCGCCTCCTCGGAGGTTGGATCGTTGAGGTCGATCCAGACGGCGTTGTGCGCGATCAGACGTGCGGTCTCGGACGCCACCGGGCCCTCGGGGCCGTGCAGGCTCAGCATCGCGGCGCGTCATCCATGGAAGAAGAGGGCAGGCAGGGGGCAAGATCGTCGTCACGCAGTGGTGCGACAGCCTTGACACGGAACGGCCCCGCGCCTATCTCGCGGCCGTCTTTGGCACTCGCCGAGACAGAGTGCTAACAGTCGAGTTCGCGGCGGTCCCGCCGGCCGCATCAACGCCAACTCCAGACCTGAAGCAAGAGGGCAGCTCATGAAGTTCCGTCCGCTGCACGACCGCGTGGTCGTCCGTCGCATCGAGAGCGAGGAGAAGACCAAGGGCGGCATCATCATTCCGGACACCGCCAAGGAGAAGCCGCAGGAGGGCGAGATCGTCGCCGTCGGTCCCGGCGCCCGCGACGAGCAGGGCCGCGTCAACGCGCTCGACGTCAAGGCCGGCGACCGCGTCCTGTTCGGCAAGTGGTCCGGCACCGAGGTCAAGATCGACGGTCAGGACCTCCTGATCATGAAGGAATCCGACATCATGGGCGTCGTCGCCCTCTGATCGGCTCACCCCTTCCCGCCCTTTGAGGTCATCTGAGGCCTTGGGGTTCAACCACTAGCTAAGAGGCATACCATGGCAGCGAAAGACGTTCGTTTCTCCGCCGACGCCCGTGACAAGATGCTGCGCGGCGTCGACATCCTCGCCGACGCGGTGAAGGTGACGCTGGGCCCGAAGGGCCGCAACGTCGTGATCGAGAAGAGCTTCGGCGCCCCCCGCATCACCAAGGACGGTGTGACGGTCGCCAAGGAGATCGAGCTCGCCGACAAGTTTGAGAACATGGGCGCCCAGATGGTGCGCGAAGTGGCCTCGAAGACCAACGACATCGCGGGTGACGGCACCACCACCGCGACCGTGCTGGCCCAGGCCATCGTCCGCGAGGGCGCCAAGTACGTCGCCGCCGGCATCAACCCGATGGACCTGAAGCGCGGCATCGACCTCGCCACCCAGGCCGCCGTGAAGGACATCATCGCGCGCGCCAAGAAGGTCTCGACCTCCGACGAGGTCGCCCAGGTCGGCACGATCTCCGCCAACGGCGACAAGGAGATCGGCGAGATGATCGCCCACGCCATGCAGAAGGTGGGCAACGAGGGCGTGATTACGGTCGAGGAGGCGAAGACCGCCGAGACCGAGCTCGACGTCGTCGAGGGCATGCAGTTCGACCGCGGCTACCTCTCCCCGTACTTCATCACGAACGCGGAGAAGATGGTCGCCGAGCTCGAGGACCCCTACATCCTCATCCACGAGAAGAAGCTCTCCTCGCTCCAGGCCATGCTGCCGGTGCTCGAGGCCGTTGTTCAGACCGGCAAGCCGCTGCTGATCATCGCCGAGGACATCGAGGGCGAGGCCCTGGCCACGCTCGTCGTCAACAAGCTCCGCGGCGGCCTGAAGGTCGCGGCCGTCAAGGCGCCGGGCTTCGGTGACCGCCGCAAGGCGATGCTCGAGGACATCGCGATCCTGACCAAGGGCCAGATGATCGCCGAGGATCTCGGCATCAAGCTCGAGAACGTGACGCTCCCCATGCTCGGCCGCGCCAAGCGCGTGCGCATCGAGAAGGAGAACACCACGATCATCGACGGCGTCGGCGAGAAGTCCGACATCGAGGGCCGCATCTCGCAGATTAAGGCGCAGATCGAGGAGACCACCTCGGACTACGACCGTGAGAAGCTGCAGGAGCGTCTGGCCAAGCTCGCGGGCGGCGTCGCGGTGATCCGCGTCGGCGGCGCGACCGAGGTCGAGGTGAAGGAGAAGAAGGACCGCGTCGACGACGCCCTCAACGCCACCCGCGCGGCGGTCGAGGAAGGCATCGTTCCCGGCGGCGGCACCGCGCTGCTGCGCGCCAAGAAAGCGGTCGCCGAGCTGAAGTCCGAGATCCCGGACGTGCAGGCCGGCATCAAGATCGTGCTGAAGGCCCTTGAGGCCCCGATCCGCCAGATCGCCCAGAACGCGGGCGTCGAGGGTTCGATCGTGGTCGGCAAGATCACCGACAAGACGGACTCCGAGACCTTCGGCTTCAACGCCCAGACCGAAGAGTACGTCGACATGATCCAGGCCGGCATCGTCGACCCGGCCAAGGTGGTGCGCACCGCCCTGCAGGACGCGGCCTCCGTGGCCGGCCTGCTGGTGACCACCGAGGCGATGGTCGCCGACGCGCCGAAGAAGGACGGCGGCGCCCCCGCGATGCCGGGCGGCGGCGGCATGGGCGGCATGGACTTCTAAGTCCAAGCCTTCCGCTGAGACGAAGGGAGGGGGTCGCCGAGAGGCGGCCCCTTTTTTGTTTCGAAGAAAACTTCGCGGCGGCTTAAGTAGATTTAAGTTATCTGATTGCAAAAATGGGGAAGGCGGATCGTTAACTAGTTACGGGATTGCAAGATAAAATAATTTGCGATCGCCTTGTCAGACTAAAACAGGTCGTGAGATCAAAAGTTAAAACCTGACTATGAACTTAGGCTAACCGCGCTCTTCGGATGGCCCTCGTTACGTCGAAGGGGGACACGGCGACTGGGATGTCCAACGGAATTTCAAAAGAAGGTCTCGATCACGCTGTTGATCGCTGCCGCAGGATCAGCGCAGGCGCCGGCAGCCAAGACGACACCCGCAAACGCCAACGTCCTGGACCGGTTGGCGCCTTTCCTGTCCCTGAACGGCACCGCGATCGGTCAGCAGACCGGGCAGCTTAACTTGTCGCCGGCGATCGCGATCAATAACGGATCAGATTACGCAAGGCAGCAACTTGCAGTCAGCGATAGGACGGAGGAAGCCATCCTCCGGTAGCACCCGGCGGGGCTGATGAAAGGCCCCCGCGCCGCCCACCTTCGGGCTCACCCCGAGCGATTTCCGGACCTGCCCATTGCGCGGCGGACGACGGCTGAACGGCACAGGGCTGTGCGGGTTCCAGCGGTGCGTGCACCTCGCCCGGGACCGTTAGACAGCCCCTAGCAGGTTGGGAACTGTCGGTGACTCGGCGACGGGAAACAGGCCGCCGGGCGCGGGCCATGCCTGCCCGATGCCGCGGATGTCATTTTTGGGCCCTGCCCCCGGCGTCGCAGGCGCGGAGGCGATGATGGGGATCCGGTCCCTATCCGGCATTGAATGCCGATTGCGCTCAGCCAACCGCGCTCGTGGGCGCAGCGGCCGAACGAAAAACGGGACGGCTCGCGCCGTCCCGTCCGGGGCCTACCTATCGGCCGAGAAAGATCGAAGCCAGTCGCTGGAGCAGGCCCCGCGGTGCGGGCGGAGGCGCGCTCTGCCCAGGACCGTCCCCGATCTAAGCGTTGGCGGCGAAGGGGTGCTGCGCCGAGTTGCGCTGCTCGGTGACCGTCGAAGCCTTCGGCTCACCGTTAACGGCGCGCTGGATCGACAGCTTGGTCGCCTCGTAGTTGTACTTCTGGATCTTGGCGTCGTCGGCCGCCTCCCAGTGGATGAACACGCCGACCAGGATGAACAGGTCGTCGGCCTCGTCCGCCGGGATGATGCCCTCGGCCACCGCGTCCTGCACGGCCTTGGCAACACCGTGCTGGGCCGGGCCGAACATCTGGACGGCCTGACGGGCGTCGTTGATGGTGACCTTGTTGAACATCAGGGTGTTCGGCTTGCACGGCAGGTTCGGCGCGATGACCGCGAGCAGGCTGGTGAAGCCGTGCTTGTTGTTCACGAGGCCGTTGCAGAACGCCGTCTCGGCGGGCGAGCCGCGCGGTCCGATGATGAGATCGATGTGGGCGACCTCGTTGCCGTCGCCGACGAGGGCCTCGCCGACCTGAACCTTGGTGATCTTCGCCATTCGGTGTCTCTCCCTGGATTCCGAACTAGAGCCGCAGCACCGGGCATACATAGGCCGCGGCCGGGAAGCCATCCTTGTTATCGGCGCCCGACCACCGGCCGAGCCGGATGGGTCGAGCCGGTTGGGCCGGACAGCGCGGCGGACCCTACAGCGGGGCCCTGCGGCTCACAACCCGCGCAACGCCCTGCCGCGAAGGAATTTCTCACCCTTCGGGCCGGGAACCTTCGGAACCGGGGTGCGTGTTCAGGCGAGCGCGGCGCCCGCCTCCGTCAGGGCCTCCCAGAACAGGGTCGCGACCGTGAAATCCGCGCTCGTGCCCGGGTTGAGGCCCCGTGCCTTCAGCGACGCGTCGAGGGCGAGGAGCCGCTCGACCGGCCTGTCGGCCAGATCGAGATCCTGCAGGGCTGCTGCAACTTCACGTCGAAGATCCTCGGCGATATCCGCACCCATCTTCCGGGCGACATGGCTGTCCGGAACCGATCGGAGATAGGCGAGGTGGATCGCGGTCGTGCACCAAGTCGGATCAAGCCCCTGCGCCCTGGCGTCCATAAGGGCTGGAAGACCGATCGCCGTGATGTCGGTGAAACCGGTCCCGTAGGCGCGGGCGATGCGATCCCGGTCGGCGGCCTCCGCCATCGCGTCACGGAGGGAAGCCGGGGCGTCTGCGGTGACGTCGTGCCGGTCGGCATGGCCGAGGCCGCCGGGATTGGCGAGGCGGATCGCTGCGAAGACCGCTGTCGAGTCCGCCGGGTCGAGGTGGTCGAGCACCGTCGCGACGGTCACGCCGCGCTCGGCGGCGGCGGCGAGCGGCGCGCAGAGCAGCAGGATACCGAGGTTGGTGTTCTGGCCGACCGCCGCCAGGGTCGCTGCGACGCCGTCGCGGATCCGCGTGCCGATTCCGACCCCGGCCCGCGCCAAAGCCGGGGCCGAGACGTCGGCGCTGGTGCGGAAATCCGCCACCACCATGCGGTGGCCGGCCGCATAAGCGTGGACATTGCCGGGCTTGAGGGCATCGAGTTCCGCGAGGCAGGCGGCCCGGTAGAGCGTGCCGATCTGCGCCGGCTCGAGCCCGCTCATGCCACGCCTCACGCCACCACCAGCCGCGGCCGGCTCGCCCCTCGGGCCGCGCCGAGGAAACCGCGGACCACGGCGGCGGCGATGTCTGTCTCGCACACGGTCTGGAGGCCGGACCAGGCCGGCATGGAATTGACTTCGAGGATCGAGAAGCCGCCCTCCCCGTCCTCGACCAGGTCGACCCCGGAATAATCGACGCCGACCGCGGCGGCGGCGGCTTCGGCGAGATCGGCGGCACCGCGCGGCATCGCCCAGGGGAGCGGCCGGCCGCCCCGGTGGACATTGGTGATCCAGCCGTCGCCCTCGCGGATCATGCCGGCGATCGCTCGGCCGTCGCAGACGAACACCCGGTAGTCGCGCCACAACCCGTCCTGGCGCGGCATGTAGCGCTGGAGGTAGTAGACCCGCGCCACCGCCTCCTCGTCGGGGAGATCCTCCGGCCGCTCGATCAGGAGGAGCCCTTCGCCCTGGGAGCCGAACAGCGGCTTCAGCACGAGGGGGGCACCGGGCCGCGCCTCGACCGCCACCAGGGCGGCGGCGGCCTCCCGTTTCGAAAAGACCCAGGTTGCCGGCGTCGGCAGCCCGGCCCGGGCGATGAGCAGCGAGGTCGCCGCCTTGTCGACCGACCGCTCGATGGCGGTCGGCGCGTTCCAGACGGTGACGCCCGCCGCCACCAGGGCGTGCAGCACGCCTAGCCGCATCGTGGTGGCTTCGAAGGTGCCGCCCGCGATGGTCCGCATCAGCACGCCGTCCGGCAGGGTGCCCGGAAAACCCGGTACCCGCAGGGGCTCGCCGCCGCCGGTCACCACGGCAACGTCGGCCAGGGAGAACAGCACCGGCTCGACGCCCTGCGCCCGAAGGGCCGTCAGCAGCCGGTTCTTGTGCCAGGTGCCGTTATCGGCCGCGAGCCCGATGCGCATGGGGGTCCTGATCGTCACGGAGGTGCTGATCCGCGGGTTTGGGCATGATGGAACGCGACAGGTCAGGCCGCCTTCGGAGCGGCCGCGATGGTTATCCTGTCGCGGACTGCAACGTGCGCGCCGAAACGCGACCGGCTCCCGCTCCCGCGCGGAAGAGTGAGCCGGCGCACGATCCTGCGGCGGTGTTCACGAGCAAGTTGCGCGAAATCGCGCGCGCCCGCAAACGCTGGCGTGTGGATGGGTGGCCGCCTCAGGCGAAGGACGCATCCACCAGCGTCGGCTCCAGGCGCCCGCCGCGATAGGTCGCGCCGGAGCGCACCGAGGTGACGATCGCCTCCGCTGGCGAGAACAGGGCGCCGTCGATCTTGTAGAAGTCGCCGTTCACCCGGGCGAAGATATCGGCGAAAGGCGCCCCATGGTCGCTCGACGTGGTGGAGGGCAGCTGCTCGGCGAGCTGCTTGGCGTCGGCATCGTCGGCATCCACGAAGAGCTGGACCCGCCCGCCATAGATGATCGCGTCGTTGGTGCGACCCATGGCCTTGATGAAGTCCGGATGCGGCGGCGACAGCGGCGCCGAGCCGATCCCGTCCACGACGGCGTGCAGATCGAAGCCGACCGTGTGGGCCTTGTGGAGGGCGACCTCGAGCACGCGGGCCACGACCTGGGTGGAGCCGGCGAGGCTCTGGGTCGGGGCGAAGATGAAGGTCAGATCCTCAGGCCTCACGCCGGAGGCCTCGGAAACCTTGGCGACGACGCTGTCGGGCGGGCCCCCCGCCGCCTCCAGCACGAGGGCGGTCCTGGTGGCGGAATCGCGGAAGCCCAGCTCCTGGTACAGATCCTCGACGGCCGCCACCGCGCGGCCCGGGCCCGAGCCGAGGGCGAAGAAGCCGGAATCGCCGGTCTCGTCCGCGAGGCTCCAGCCGGCGTACTGGCTGCCCAGGCAGGCGAGCACCGGGTCGGCGGAATGCACGATCACCGAGTACGGCCAGGACGCGATCGGCCCGCTCGGCGCGATGGTGACGGTGCCCAGGCCTCCGAGGCAGATCTCGGCAATCCGCCGCCCGGCCTCGATCGAGCCCCGCGCCTGCGCGCCGGCATCGACCATGCGGGCGCCGCCGGCGGCCTGCGACACGGAGAGCCGCAGCGTCGCGGCGTCGGCCACAAGCCGCTCGACCAGGGGGCCTGAAAGTGCGTTGATGCTGGGATAGGACTGGCTGGCACTCATGACGGGGCTTCCTCGGGGTGTGGTTTCTTCGCCGCGCAGACGGCCCGCAGGTGTGCCGTCCGCGTCTCCAACAGGGCGAGCACCTCCGCCCGGTCCGCGCCTTCGGCCAGCACCGTGCAGAGCGGCGCGTCGCGGCGGACCACCGAGCCGGGGCACGGGCGGTCGCGCACGCAGTCCGGCCAAGCGAGGTCCGGCACAGGCGCAAGCTCACGGTCGGCGTAACAGATCTGCGCGGCGGCCGCACCCGCCGGATGCGCACCGGGATCCGGCATCGGGCCGAGACAGGCGGCGATGTGGGACGCGAAGAGTGGCGTCCCGCGCCGGTCGAGGATGTCGAGCGTCGCGCCGGGCCTCGGGTTGATCTCGGTGAGCCACCAGTCGGTCCCGTCGACCAGCAAGTCGGCGCTGGCGAGGCCCTGCAGGCCCGTCGCGGCCACGATTCGCTCAGTCCCGGCGGCGACGGCCTCAACGACCCGAGCGGGAAGCGCCGGGGCGTCTTCGGCGCCGCGAGCGAGCGCCCCGGCATAGCGGAAGGGTCGGATCGGCGATGGCGCGCACCATTGCTCGGTGACCGCGAGGACGCGAATCCTGTGTCCGTCAGCGAGGATGTTGAGGGCGTGCGGCCGGCCTGGCACACGCGCCTGGAAATAATAACCCGACGGCGCAGGCGACCGGGTCGCAGGCCGGATGTGGCTGCCGCCGGAGCCCCCTTCCCGCTTGAGCAGCCAAGCCGATGGATCCGGCGGCGGGTCGGTCGCCACGGCAGGATGCGGCACGCCGAGGCGCGCGCACAGGGCCGCGAAGGCCAGGGGATCCTTGAGGGCGCCGACGGTGTCGGCAGAGGCGCCGATCAGCCGGTGCCGGGCGGCGAGGCGCCCGATCAGGCGGGGCGCGTCCTCGAAGCCGCTGCCCAGGACGAGGCCGACTGCTCGCCCAGCCATCTCGGCGAGATCATCGAGCGCAGCCAGCGTGGCGGTGGAAGCGAGGGCCGTGCCGAACCGTCCCGGTAGCGGCCGGTAGGCCTCCGCCAGAGCCCGCGTGTCGGCATCGCCGAACAGGTCGGCAACGAAGGGGCGAAGCCCGGCCCGACGCGCGGCCTCGGCCAGGGCGCGTCCGGCCTGGGCGGCGATCAGGACCGCATCCGCCATCGCGCGCCGGTCCCGATGCGGATGATCAGCCGGCGATCTCCATGGCGAGCGCGTAGGCGTCGCGGAAGTCGAGACAGAGCGGCGTGTCGGAGGCGAGCATCCGATCGAACAGGCGCCGCTGCGTCTGATATTTGACATTGCCCACGGCCAGCGCGCCGATGCCGACGCCCTTGCCGGACGGCAGCGGCACGTCGACGGCGTTGACGTCGATCCCCGCGATGCCGGCGGGCGGAACGGCGTTGACGTCCGACGCGACAAGGAGCTTCGGCGCTGATTTCAGATCCTCGGTGGTGAGGATCGGGATGCCCGCCGGGCCAGCCGAGAGGATCACGTCTGCGTCCCGGATGGCGACGCGGCGATCCTCGGGCGTCGTGCCATCGACGGCGCCAACCTCGATCCCGAAGCGCCACTTCATGGTGAAGGCGATCTTCGAGACGCGCTCCTCGCCGTCATGTCCGACCAGGACGGTGGTGGCGCCTTGCAGGGCGCCGATCACCGCAGCCACGTAGGCGACCACGCCCGCGCCGCCGAAGATCACGATGCGCTTGCCCTGGAGGTCGGTGTTGAATTTCTGCCGCAGAGCGCGGGAGACCTGAGCCACCATGGCGGCGCCGGTGGTGAACGAGCCCGCCGGATCGGCGAAGACGTGGTTCACGAAGGGCGGCACGAAGGCCTTCTTGGCGCGGTCGACCATGTCGAGGGCGTCCTCGGCGTTCTTGCCGCCGATGAAGATGCCCGTGCGCGTCCCGTCGGCCGGAGCGCGGGAGAAAATCGAATCCTGGGTCAGCGAGACCACGTCGGCGAGGCTGACCTCCGTGTAGGTCACCACCGTCTCGAAGCCGGCATCCACGGCCATGTTCACGTCGAACGGGCTCATGTGCCGGAGCGGCGTCAGCATGTGGAGGATCGAGCGGGCCATAGAATCCTCGTTCGGCGCGACCGATGCGCCTCCCGCGTGTCCAAACCCAGAGCGGCGCTCCGGGTCAAGCCCAGAGCGGCCGGCTTACGCACGACAGCTCACCGAAGCGCCCTTGTTCCGACCGCGGGCGATGCGGAACTGTAGCGGCCCGCCTCGATCGAGGCTCGCCACGAGGGCGCGGGCGTCCGATTCGGTGGGCATGAGCACGAAACCGGTGGGACCCCAGGAAGATTGGCCGTAGCCGGGCACGCCCTGCGCCGCGACGGTGGCGAGCACCTGTGCCACCGCGGCGCTCGCGTAACGACCGCCCTGATGGGGCGCGAAGTGGTCGCCGATGAGATCCTGGATCCGCGTGATGCCGGCGCCGAAGCCCTGGGGCTCGGCCAGAGCGACGGCCGGAAGGATCTGCATCAGCACGATCCGGCAGATCTCCGCGGCCTGGGCCTCGGGAAAGCGCGGAAGGTCGCGGAACGCCGCGACCTCGCGGGCGCCGTGGACCCCCGCCATGCCGGGATCGAGGATGAGGACGACGCGCCACGCCTCGGGATAGGGCAGCCGCGCGATGACCGGCGGCGGGCCTCCGTCCGGGCCGCGGCCGCCATCGACGATCAGGCCACCCTCCGTGAAAGCGCGCAGGCCGACGCCGGAGCGGTTGCCCCGGTCGAGGCTGGCCGCGAAGGCGTCGGGCGTGAAGGTTTGGCCCTCCAGGCGGGCCATCGCGGCGGCTACCGCGAGGGCGAGCTGGGTGCCCGAGCCGAAACCGGCATGGGCCGGTATCGTCCGCTCGACTTGCAGCGATACGGCTTCCCCGCCGCCCAGATGCGCGGCGGCTGCATGGACATAGCCGCGGACGCGTTCGGCCTCGGGTCCCGAAACGGAGAGCTGCGGCGCGCGGCGGGCAGTCAGGGCCAGGGTGGGTTCATCGAGCGCGAGGCCGAGGCTGCCGAATCGACGGCCGAGGCCACCATGGAGGTCCAAGAAGCCGAAATGGAGCCGCGCTGGCGCCTCGACCCGCACGGTGCCGTCCGCCGCTTCGTTCCGCTCGCGGACTCCGTCCACAACAATCCCCTCCGATCCTGCCCGTCCAATGGTGGCGCGGCGCGCTTTTCACATACGGCTGGGTTCGGGGGCAATCGCGTCCGGTTCGATCGGTGCGGGGGCGGACCGGTGAAGCGGCAACATGACCGCGCCGATCCGGCTCCCGACCTGCTTCTCCGTCGAACCCCCTTGCCGCGGTGCGTGGATGAGGGCAAATCTACCGCCGCGACGGCGCGCCGAGTTTGCCGCCCACCCGGAACTCGCTGGGTGGATGAGCCATTCCGATTCGGTGGGGACCTCTCTTCGTGAGCGTCCCCGCTTCGTCAGGTCTTACGGCCGTCGCCCGCTCCGAAGCCAAGCAAGAACGTTGCGAGAGGGAGCATGGCAGCCTGGGTGAAGGGTGGCGCGACGGACGCGGGCACCGCCATCGGGGCGGCCGCATCCCTGCTCGCCAGGGCGCGCGCGCCGGTGATTGCCGGCCTCAGCGCCGACGTGGCTGCGATCCGCGCGGCTTACGATCTCGCGGGGCGCATCGGCGCCTCCGTCGACACTGCCGGCTCGGCCGGCACTTACGCGGATCTCGCCTCCCTCAGCCGGGTCGGGGCGTTGACCTCGACACCTGCGGAGGCCGTTGGGCGCGCCGATGTGGTGCTGGTGGTCGGTGCCGCCCCCTGGCAGGCGCCGCTCCTGAAGCGTTTGATCGACGCTAAGCCGACGCGCGGGCGCGCCGCCGGATCGGACCGCCTCGTTCTCGCGGTCGGCGCCAACGCGACTGCGTCTCTGTCCTGGCCGGCGGAGGGCGGGCTGGTGGAGGCGGTCGGCGTGGTGCGGGCCTATGCCCGCGGCCATCTCGCCGGTGATGACATCCCGGGCCAGATCGCCGCTCGGCTCATAGCCGGCCAGTACGGCGTGCTCCTCTACGATCCCGCCGAACTCGGCGAGGCTGGCATCGAGATGCTTCAAGGCCTCGCCATGGAGCTGAGCGAGGTGACGCGTTGCTTCACACTTGCGGTCGGCGGCGTCGGCCAGGACCGGGCCGTGGTCCCGGTCTCGGCTTGGCTGACCGGTCAGGCGCCGCGCAGCGGCTTCGGACGCCGGGTACCGGAGCACGATCCCTGGCGCTTCGATGCCGCCCGGCAGGTCGCCGCCGGCGAGGTTGACGCCGTCCTATGGCTGGGTGCCGTCCCGGTGGCGCGGCCGGACTGGCTGTCGCGCGTTCCGTCGGTCGCGCTGGTTGCGGACGGCGAGGCGCAGGCCGCCGAGGTGGTGATCGGGGTCGGCCAGCCCGGCCGCGACCATGGCGGGGTATTGTGGAACGAGCAGCGCGCCGCGCTGACCTATTGGCCGGCCTCGGCGCCGTCGGACCTGCCATCCGCCGCGTCGGTGCTGGGTGCCCTCCGGGAGCGCCTTGTCCGGGGTCAGGCTGCGCCGAGGAGTGAAGCCGCATGCTGAGCGTGATTCGGGGCGGGCGCGTCGTCGATCCGACCGCGTCCCGCGATTCCGTGGGCGATGTGTGGATCGAAGACGGCCGCGTCATCGATCCGCCGGGTCGCGAGCCCGACGCGGTGATCGACGCCGCGGGCTGCGTGGTGATGGCGGGCGGCGTCGAGGTGCATTCGCACATCGCGGGCGGCAACGTGATCACCTCGCGGCTGCTCCTGCCGGATCTCTACGTGAGTGAGGCGGCGCCCGAGGGGCATCCCTTCGCGCATGCCGGCGGGGCCGCGGCCTGGATCGGCTCGACCTACGCGCGGATGGGCTACACGACCGCGGTCGAGCCCGCGATGCCGCCGACCCACGCGCTCGCGACGCAGCTCGAACTCGCCGACATCCCGCTGCTCGACCGCGGCGCGCTGACCGTGATGGGCAACGATGACCAGCTCCTGCAGCTGCTGCGCGAGCGTCAGGGCGGCAACGCCGTGCGCGACCTCGTGGCCCTGTCGGTCGCCGAATCGCGCGGCCTCGGGGTGAAGTGCATCAACGCGGGCGGCGCCTCCGCCTTCAAGGACGGGGCCCTGCGCCTGTCGCTCGACGACGAGATTCCCTGCTACGGCCTCTCGACCCGGCAGATCATGGGCTCGCTCCTCGACGCGGTCGAGGAGATCGGCGTCCCGCACCCGCTGCACGTCCACTGCAATAATCTGGGCCTGCCGGGCGCCGACGACAGCTTCATGGCGACGCTCGACGCGGCGGAGGGTCGGCGCATCCACTTCGCGCACGCCCAGTTCTACGCCTACGGCGCGGTCGATCCGGCCAATCCCGGCACCGGCGGGTTCCGTTCGGCCGCGGAACGCATCGCCCAGGCCATCACCGACAACCCGAACGCCACCCTGGATATCGGGCAGGTGGTGTTCGGCCAAACGGTCACGGTGTCCCTCGACATCCTGCGCCAGTTCGCGGGGCGGAAGGGCGCCAACCCGAAGAAGTGGGTGCTGAACGCGGGCGATGCCGAGGGCGGCGGCGTGGTGCCGTTCCTGTACCGGCCCAAGGGCCCAACCAGCTCGCTGCAATGGGCGATCGGCTTGGAGATCATGCTCCTCTCCACCGATCCGGAACGCACGATCCTGACGACGGATCACCCGAATGGCGGCCCGTTCACCCAGTATCCGCGCATCATCCACCTGTTGATGGACAAGGGGGAGCGCGACCGCGAGATCGCGACGCTGCCCAAGATCGTCGGCGAGCGCTCGAGCTTGCCGGGTCTGGAGCGCGAGTACACGCTCTCGGAAATCGCGCAGCTGACCCGGTCCGGACCGGCAAAGCTCCTGGGGCTCGCCGACCGCGGCCATCTGCGGGCCGGCGCCCGGGCCGATGTCGCCGTCTATCGCGACGACACCGACCGCACCGCCATGTTCACCGCCGCGAAGCTCGTCCTCAAGGACGGTGTGCCGATCGTCGAGGACGGCGAGGTCGTGGAATGGCGCTCCGGGCGTACGCTCTCGCTCTCGGTCGAGTCGGACAAGGCCATGGCAAAGCGCGCCGACGCCTACCTGACCGAGCGGTTCGGCGAGGGCCTCGACAGCTTCGCCGTGCCCGATGCGGCCTTCGGCGAGGGCCAGGAGAACTTCGAGGCGGTGCCATGCCGGGTCTGATCAGCGGGGCGAGCCGCGGGAACAACGATGTCTGATCTGTCCCTCAATGGCATTCCTGTCGTCGACACCTTCGCGGAGGCGTTCGACGTGGCCGGCACGGCCATTATCGTCACGAACGACACGGCCAAATGGGCGATGATCGCCGCCACCACGATGACGGGCTTCGCCACCTCGGTCATCGGCTGCGGCGCCGAGGCCGGGATCGACGCCGAGCTGTCGCCGGAGGAGACTCCGGACGGGCGGCCGGGCGTGCGCATCCTGCTGTTCGGCTTCGAGCCGAACGGACTCAAGGAGCAGCTGATCAAGCGGGTCGGCCAGTGCATCCTCACCTGCCCGGGCACGGCCTGCTACGCGGGCGTCGAGGGGCCGACCAAGATCAAGCTCGGCGGCGCAATTCGCTATTTCGGCGACGGGTTCGCGGTGGCCAAGCGCCTGCCCGACGCCACCGGCAAGGAGCGACGCTACTGGCGCATCCCGGTGATGGACGGCGAGTTCCTGTGCGAGGATTCGGTCCGGGCCGTGGACGGTGCGGTCGGCGGCGGCAACCTGCTGTTCCTGGGGCGCACCCATGCCGAGACGCTGAAGGTCGCCGAGGTGGCGGTGGAGGCCGCCAAGGCGGTGCCGGGCGCGATCCTGCCCTTCCCGGGCGGCATCGTGCGCTCCGGCTCGAAGGTCGGCGGGCGGACCAAGGGCATGATGGCCTCGACCAACGATGCCTACTGCCCGACCCTCAAGGGCCGCGCCGGCTCGGCTCTGCCGGCTGAGTGCGGGGTGGTGCTGGAGATCGTGATCGACGCCCTCACCTCGCAGGGCGTGTCCGACTCGATGCGCGCCGGCCTGCACGCGGCGACCGAGATCGGCGGGAAGCACGGCCTGATCGCCGTCACGGCCGGCAATTACGGCGGCAATCTCGGCCGCCATCACTACCACCTGCGCGACCTGATCGCGCGCGACGACGCCAAGCTGGAGGGCTGAGCCGTGAGCACCCTCACCCTGCGCCAAGCGCCGCCCGAGCGGTTGGATTTTCTGAACATCAATCCCCTGGCGCTGAGCCGCCTGTCACAGGGCGAAGTTGAGCGCCTGGAGATCGGCACCACCCGGACGGGCGTGCGCCTGGGCGATTGCTTTTCCGTATCCCTCGACAAATCCGATACCCTCACCATCGAGGGGGGCCACGAGCGCCTGGATCGGGTCGGTGCCTCCCTGTCGGAGGGCGCGATCCGGGTGACCGGCGATGTCGGCCAGCGCCTTGGCGCCGGCATGGCGGGCGGCAGCCTGACGATCACCGGGAATGCCGGCCCCTACGCGGCCTCCGGCGCGACCGGCGGCACGATCACCATCGCGGGCGATGCCGGCGATTATGCCGGCGGTGCCGTCTACGCTGCCAAGGTCGGGCTCGACGGGGCGACGCTGATCATCCGCGGCAATGCCGGTGCCCATCTCGGCGACCGGATGCGGCGCGGGACGATCCTGGCTGGGCGCGCGGGCGCCATGGCGGGCTCGCGCATGATCGCCGGCACTTTGGCGGCCCTCGCGGTCGGCGACCATCCGGGCCTTGGCATGCGCCGCGGGACGCTTGTCCTTGGCGCGCATGGCCGGATGGCGGCGACCTTCGTGGAGACCGGCGCGCACGATCTCGTGTTCCTGCGGTTGCTGTCAAAAGCCCTGCGCGGCCTCAGCCCGGAGCACGCCGACCTCCTCGCCAAGCCCCTGCGGCGCTACTCCGGCGACCTCGCCACCATCGCCAAGGGCGAGATCTGGGTCGCGGCCTGACGCCGCCTGGGCAGGGCGCGGCGCGCCTCGTATGCTTCTCTCAAGCCGGCCCGCACGAGGCCGGCGTTGCGGGAAGCGCCCATGCTGCTGCTGCTGTCGATCTGCCTCGTCGCCCAGCCCTCGACGTGCCGCGAGGACCGGATCGAGATGTCCTCCGGGGCGTCGAGCCCCTTCGTTTGCCTGCGCAACTCCCAGAGTGCGCTGGCGGTCTGGCAGGCCTCCCATCCGGAATGGCACGTCGAGCGCTGGCGCTGCGCCGCGAAGGGCAGCGTGCCCAAGGACCTATGACAGCGTCTTGGCCCCACAGCCGGGCAGTGCGATGCTGAGCCCGGCATCGAGGGCGGCACCATGCGCTCGCTGAAGGTCCGGTTCGCGCTGCTGCTCGGCAGCATCGCCATCGTGGTGGTGCTGGCCGCCGCCGCGGCGCTGGTGGCGATCGGCGCGGCCGAGCGAACCGTCGATCGGACGCTCGAGGCGCAGCGACGGTTGGAACTGCTCGCCGAATTGTCCGGCCGCCTGACGCAGTTCGGGCTCGCGGCCGTTGAGACCGTGGGTAATCCCGACGGTCAGCCCGAGGCGATGGCGATCGCCCGCGACAACGCCGATCGCGCGCTGACCACCGTCGATGAAGCCCTGGCGCGAAGCTTCCCGCCCACCGACGATCCCGCCGACCGGATGCAATATGCGGCACGCACGCGTCCGATGGCGCAGCTGCGCGCGGCACGCGTCATCCTCGACCGGCAGGTGGCGCTGATCAGCCGGCAGACCGACTCGGAGCGGCGTCAGGACGCGATCAAGGGGGCGCTCAACGGGTTCGGCGCCATGACGGGCCAGCCGCTTTCGTTCTTGATCGAGGCCGAGCGGCGCAGCATGGCGCTCGGCTCCGAGCAGGCCCGGGCCCTGTCCGTGCGTCTGCGCCTGGCCGCCGCGGCGGCGGTGGCGGCAGCCCTGGTCCTGCTGGCGATTCTCTACCGCGGCGTGACCCGGCCGACCCTGGCGCGGATCGAGGAGGTGCGCCGTGCGGCGAGCGCGATCGGCCATGGCGCCCTGGACACCCGCCTCTCCGTTGAGACGCGGGACGAACTCGGACTGCTGATGACCAACGTGAACCGCATGGCTGCGCGCCTCGCCCGGCGGGAATCGCGGGTCGCGGCCGACCGGGCGGCACTTGAGGACACGGTGGCTGCCCGGACCTCTGACCTACGCGCCGCCAATGCCCGGCTGGAGGCGGTCGATCAATCGCGGCGGCGGTTTTTCGCGGATGTCAGCCACGAGTTGCGCACGCCGCTGACGGTGATCTTGGGTGAATGCGACCTCGCCCTACGTGGTGCCTCCCGGGGTGCCGATCCGGAACCGGTCTTCGCCACCATTCGCAAGCGCGCGCAGCGGCTGAAGCTGCGCGTCGAGGATCTGCTGCGCGTCGCCCGGTCGGAGACGGGCCAGATTGCCTTCGACAAGCGCCCGCTCGGTCTCGCTCTGGTGCTCTCGGAGGCGGTGGACAACATGGCCTCGGAGGCCGCGCGCCGCCGCGTCGCGCTCAGTCTCGATCCGGGGCCCCGGGACGTCGAGTGCCTCGCCGACCGAGAGTGGATGCGGCAGACGGTGGAGAGCCTCGTGGACAACGCGCTGCGCCACGCCAGCGGCCTCACCCACGTGGTCGTCGGCCTGCAGGCAGGGCCGGGATTGATCGGCCGGATCACCGTGACCGATGATGGACCGGGCTTCAACGCCACCGAGGCCGAGTTGTTCGAGCGCTTCCGGCGCGGCAAGGGTGCGGGCCCGGACGAGACCGGCTTCGGCATCGGCCTGGCCCTGGCGCGCTGGATCGTCGAGCAGCACGGCGGCACGATTCGGCTCGGGACCGGACCGGACGGACGCGGCGCTCGCGTCACCCTGGACATCCCGGCGCTCGATCCGGCATGGGAGGAGGGTACGGCCGGGGACGCGGCCGACACCCTGCAGGTGAGGGAGCCGGCCGCATGACGCGGATCCTGATCGTCGAGGACGACATCGACATTCGCGGCCTCCTGGCCCGGGGGTTGGAGGCCGAGGGATTCGAGGTCGGTACGGCGGCCTGTGTCGATGAAGCGCTCAAGGCCGCGCACGATCCGGCGCCCGGCGCTGTGCTCCTCGACATCAACCTGCCTGACGGATCGGGCCACGACGTCTGCCGATCGCTGCGCGAGGGCGGCTTCCCCGGTGCGATCCTGTTCCTCTCTGCCCGGGACGAGATTCGCGATCGCGCAGAGGGTCTGGCGCTGGGCGCCGACGATTACATCGTCAAGCCGTTCGAATTCGACGAACTGGTGGCTCGTCTGCGCACCCACCTGATGCGACGCGCGCAGGCCGAGGCACCGCGCTCCCGCGTCTCGGCCGGCAAGCTGATGCTCGATCTCGACACACGTCAGGCAGCCTGCGGCGAAGCCACCGCCCGCCTCACCCCGCGCGAGGCGGAACTGCTCGCCATGCTGATGGCCAGCATCGGCAAGCCCGTGTCCCGGGCCGAGATCTTCGACCGGTTATGGGCGAGCCAGGGCGGTCTGTCGCTCAACGTGGTCGATGTCTACATCGGCTACCTTCGCACCAAGATGGCCGACTTCGTGCGCTACGGTGGTCCGACACTGGTCACCGTGCGAGGCAAGGGGTTCATGCTCGAGTTGCGCGGTCCCGATTTCCGGCAATGAAGGCGTGTACTTAAGTCTTAGGCGCCGCGTTTCTCGTTGGTGTCCCGGTGTTTATGAAGTTTCTGACGAAAATTTTGGGAGGATCCGGCAACTTAGTGCTTGAAGCCCGCGCCTGAATCGTCGATACCGATCGCGCGCCGGAAATCAGAGCGCCATCAGTGTCTTAGGGTCTTCTTAGGATCCGCTGGACGCTCGGTGAGGATACCGCCAAGGAGAAACACCATGAAGTGGGCTGCCCCCGTCGTGTCCGAGATCTGCGTCGGCATGGAAGTGACGAGCTACGAGTCGGCCGAGATCGACACCTTCAACTGAGTTTCTGACGGGCCGGGGATCTCGGGAGCCGCACCATGCGCGTCGTGATCCTCGGTTCCGCAGCCGGCGGCGGCCTTCCCCAGTGGAATTGCCGCTGCCCCATCTGCACCCTGGCGCGGTCCGAGCCGGATCGGGTGCGGCCACGAACCCAGTCGAGTATCGCGGTTTCCGCGGACGGGTCGGATTGGCTGCTGATCAACGCCTCGCCGGATATCCGGCAACAGCTTTTCGACAACGCCCAGATGCACCCGCGCGAGGGCCTGCGCCACTCGCCGATCCGCGCCGTCCTGTTGACAAATGGCGATGTGGATCACGTTGCGGGCCTTCTGACCCTGCGCGAGGGCCAGCCCTACGCGCTCTACGGCACGCGTGGCATCCTCGATTCGGTGAACGCCAACCGTGTCTTCGACGTGATGGCCGAGGGCGTGGTCGAGCGTCAGGCGATCGGGATGGACGAGCCGTTCGAGCCCCTGCCCGGGCTGACGGTGACGCTGTTCCCTGTTCCCGGCAAGGTCCCCCTCTGGCTCGAGGACGAGACGATGGAGATCGGCGCCGAGACCGAGACCACGGTCGGCGCTTTGATCGAGGCGGGCGGTCGCCGCCTGGCCTATATTCCCGGGTGTGCCCGGGTCACCGACGGATTGCGTCGGCGGATCGCCGGCGTGGACGCGCTCCTCTTTGACGGCACCGTCCTGCACGATGACGACATGATCCGGGCGGGCGTCGGCACGAAGACCGGCTGGCGCATGGGGCACGTGCCGATGCGCGGTGAGAACGGCTCGATCGATGCCCTCGCAGCCGTCGAGATCGGGCACCGCATCTTCGTGCACATCAACAACACCAATCCGGTGCTGGTTGAGGGCTCGCCGGAGCGGGCGGATGTCGAGGCGGCCGGCTGGACGGTGGCCCATGACGGGCTCAACCTGTCGCTCTAGAGCCTGCGCCCTTTGCCGCAGGCCTCAGCGCGACGGACATGTCGGCCGGCCGATGCCTAAGGTTGGGCCCGCAGGACCTCGGCACTATATCGTCTCTACGCCGCGCTATTCGCCCGATCGTTGAGGGCGGGACGACGAGACAGGAAACGCGACCCGAAAACGGACGCCGGATACGCCATGAACGCAGTCTTCCCGACCCCCGACGCCGCCGAGAGCGAGCGTCTCCTGAGTCCCGAGGAGCTGGAGGCTGCGCTCCGCGGCATCGGTGCGCGGCGCTATCACAACCTGCATCCGTTCCACCGGCTGCTCCACGACGGCAAGCTGTCGAAGGATCAGGTCCGGGCCTGGGCGCTGAACCGCTACTACTATCAGGCGATGATCCCCGTGAAGGATGCGGCGGTGCTCGCCCGGATGACCGATGCGTCCCTGCGGCGGATCTGGCGTCAGCGCATCGTCGATCATGACGGCGACCACGAGGGCGATGGCGGGATCGAGCGTTGGCTCAAGCTCGCCGAAGGCGTCGGTTTCGACCGGGACTACGTGCTCTCGACCCGCGGCATCCTCTCGGCGACCAAATTTTCGGTGGAAGCCTACGTCCACTTCGTCTCCGAGAAGACGCTGCTTGAGGCGATCGCCTCGTCGCTCACCGAGATGTTCTCGCCGACGATCATCTCGGAGCGCGTCGCCGGGATGCTGAAGAACTACGATTTCATCACGAAGGACACGCTGGCCTATTTCGACAAGCGCCTCACCCAGGCGCCACGGGATGCCGACTTCGCCCTCGATTACGTCAAGCAGCACGCCACGACGCCGGAGCTGCAGCGCCAGGCCATGGCCGCCCTAACGTTCAAGTGCAACGTTCTCTGGACGCAGCTCGACGCCCTTTACTTCGCCTATGTCGCCCCGGGGATGATCCCGCCGGATGCTTGGCGTCCGGGCGAAGGTCTGGTCGCCGCGCCGGCCTCGGTTCAAGCCGCAGGTGGCACCCGCAAGATGGCCGCTGGGGACCGTCCGCGCCTGCCCCGGGGCGTTCGGCTGCGTAACGACGAGACCCGCGGAAAGTACGTCCTCCTCGCCCCCGAGCGCACCTTCGATCTCGACGACAACGCCGTGGCGGTGCTCAAGCTGGTGGATGGAAACCGGACTGTCGCGGACATCGCGGACGAGCTCGGCAAGACCTATGCGGCCGATCCGCGGGCCATCGAGGCTGACATCCTGGCGATGCTCGATGGCCTCGCCGAGAAGCGGGTTCTGGAGCGATGAACGCCCTGACGCCGAACCGGTTGGAGGCGCCGGCGCCGGTGGGCCTGCTCGCCGAGCTGACCCACCGTTGTCCGCTGCGCTGCCCCTATTGCTCGAACCCGCTGGAGCTCGACCGCCGGTCCGGCGAGCTCGATACGGCGGCGTGGCAGCGCGTCCTCAAGGAGGCCGCGGGCCTCGGCGTCCTCCATGTGCACCTGTCGGGCGGCGAGCCCACCGCGCGCAACGACATTGTCGAGATCACCAAGACCTGCGCGGATCTCGGCCTCTACTCGAACCTGATCACGTCAGGCGTCGGCGGCGCGCTCGCGAAGCTGCAGGCACTCTACGATGTCGGGCTCGATCATGTGCAGCTCTCGGTCCAGGGGGTCGATGCGCAGAACGCCGAGAGGATCGGCGGCCTGAAGAACGCGCAGCCTCAAAAATTCGAATTCGCTGCCAAGGTGGTGGAACTCGGCCTGCCATTGACGCTGAACTCCGTGATTCACCGCGGCAACATCCACGAGGTTGCGGGCTTCATCGACCTCGCGGTGAAGATGGGCGCCAAGCGCCTGGAGGTGGCGCACACGCAGTACTACGGCTGGGCCTACGTCAACCGCGCCGCGCTGATGCCCGATAAGGCGCAGGTGGACGAATCGATCCGGATCGTCGAGGCGGCCCGGGAGCGGCTGAAGGGCCAGCTCGTCATCGATCTGGTCGTCCCGGATTACTACGCGAAATACCCGAAGGCTTGTGCGGGCGGTTGGGGCCGGAAGCTGCTGAACGTGACGCCGCAGGGCAAGGTCCTGCCCTGCCACGCCGCCGAAACCATCCCGGGACTCGAATTCTGGAACGTCAACGACCACTCCCTCGGTGAGATCTGGCGCGATTCGCCGGCCTTCACGGCCTATCGCGGCACCGATTGGATGAAGGAGCCCTGCCGCTCCTGTGATCGGCGCGAGAAGGATTGGGGTGGATGCCGCTGCCAGGCCCTGGCGCTGGCCGGCGATGCGGCGGCCACTGATCCGGCCTGCTCGCTCTCGCCGCTCCACGCCAAGGTACGGGCGCTCGCCGTCGAGGAGGCGGCCGAGAACCCGCCCGATTATGTTTATCGGACGATCGGCAGCAACGTCCGGTCGCCGTTCAAGGAGGAAGTCCACTCGTGAGAGTTGTTACCACGACCGCCCTCATGCTGGTGCTGGCTGCGCTGCCCGCCTCTGCCGAGGACGCACCGAAACCCGCGACCGTCACCCAGGCCAACGCGGCGGCGCCGCCCTCGGCGGCCGATCTGCTGTTCGACCAGCCGCAGATGAAGAATACGGCACCGGGATCGACCCTCACCTACGATTACCTGCGCCGTTCCGGGATCTCGGGCGGCCCGTTCGGGGCACCGTTGCAGGACACGCTGACCTTGAAGGTCGAGCCGGGCAAAAGCCCCGACGCTCGGGACATCAGCGTCACGATGTTCTCCGGCCTGAACCGCGTGCCAGCGGGTCCGTTCGAGGACATGGTCGGAAACCCGGTGGTCTCGCTCTTTCTGGAGAACCATCTGCGGGGCTTGGCCAAGGTCTTGGAGGCCAATCCGCGCTACCTGAAGCTCGCGATCCGCAAGGGCCTTCGTGAGAAGGCGGTGGTGACGCCCACGAAGGTCACCGTCGGAGGCAAAGAGGTCGATGGCTGGCAGGTGGTCACGAAGCCTTTCGCGGGTGACGCGTTGGCGCAGCGCATGCGCGGCATGGACGACATGACCTATACCTTCGTCACGGCCCCGTCGGTCCCCGGCGAGATCGTCTCGATCGAGGCGTCTTCGAAGAGCAAGGACGGTGGCGAGTTACTGGAGGAGAAGCTGAATTATGACCAGAAGGCTGGCTAAAACCGGCGCGCTGGCCGTGCTCGCCCTGACTCTGTCGGGGCTGGCCGGTTGGGCGGCCGAGGAGAACGACTACCCGACCGATGCACGGGTCGATTACGTGTTCGGCTGCATGGCGGCCAACGGTCAGACCCGCGACAGCCTGCAGAAGTGCTCCTGCTCGCTCGATCAGCTCGCCGCGATCCTGCCTTATGACAAGTACGTGCAGGCGAGCACGGTTCTGTCCATGCGGCAGGGTATCGGCAACCGCGCCAACGAGTTCAAATCGACCAAGATTTTCGACGATAAGGTCGCCGAGCTTCGGCGCGCCCAGGCCGAGGCCGAGATCCGCTGCTACCACGGCTGAAACCCAGCGCGGCCGGCGTTGCGCCGGCCTCGCGATTCGCGCAAACCGGCTCCTGAACCGCGCTCGTGTACGGGACCCGCACCGTGACCCCCTCCCCCGGTCTGTCCAACCTGCTGCCCGGTCTTGGCGGGCGCACGCTGGTCATGGGCATTCTCAACGTCACGCCCGACTCCTTCTCCGACGGCGGCTTGTTCGCCGGGGAGGCCAAGGCCATCGCCCAGGCCGATCGGCTGGTGGCGGAGGGAGCCGCGATCCTCGACATCGGCGGCGAATCCACCCGGCCCGGCCATGTTCCTGTGGCGGCCGAGGTTGAGCAGGCGCGCGTCCTTCCGGTGATCCGGGCGGTCGCGCCCCGGCTGAGCGTGCCGATCTCGATCGATACCTACAAGGCCTCCACGGCCCGCCTCGCCCTTGAGGCGGGAGCCCGGATCGTCAACGATGTCTGGGGCCTGCAGCGCGAGCCCGATATCGCCGCCGTGGCGGCCGGGCACGGGGCCCCGGTGATCGTCATGCACAACCGCGACACGATCGAGGCCAACATCGACATCGTCGCCGACATGCTGGCCTTCTTCGAGCGCTCGCTCGGCATTGCACACCGCGCCGGCATCGCAGATTCCAACATCGTGCTCGATCCGGGCGTCGGATTCGGCAAGACCTGGGCGCAGCATCTGGAGGTGCTGCGGCGGCTCCCGGAGATCCGGGCCCTGGGCTTCCCCGTCCTGGTCGGTGTTTCCCGCAAGTCGCTCCTGGGGCGGCTGCACGACCGCGGGACCAAGCCAGCCGACCGGCTCACCGGGTCCCTGGCGGCCCACGCCGTCGCGGCGACGTTGGGCGCGGACATCGTGCGGGTCCACGACGTGGCCGCCCATGTCGATGCCATGCGGGTCGTCGATGCCGTGATGCGGCCAGAGGTTCACTGAGAATGGCGGTCGATCTCATTCGGGTGACGCGGATTGCCGTCTTCGGGTGGCATGGGTTGCTGCCCGAGGAGGCGGTGCTCGGCCAGCGCTTCTATATTTCCCTCGAAGCGCGGCTTGATCTCAGTGAAGCCGGTCGGTCCGACGATGTCGCCGGCACGGTGAGCTACGCCGACCTCACGCAGATCGCGGTCGAGATCGCGACAGAGCGGCGCTTCAAGCTGATCGAGGCCCTAGCGGAGGCCATCGCGGCCGCGATCCTCGATCGCTTCGCCCGCCTGGAGGCGATCGCCGTGCGGATCGACAAGCCGAGCGCACCCGTCCCCGCGATTCTGGAAGGGGTCAGCATCGAGATCGTTCGCAGTCGTGGAGGGCGCGCGTGAGGGCCTATCTGGGGATCGGCAGCAATATCGGCGACATGGCGGCGATGCTCAGCGAGGCCGTGGCGGGCCTTGCCGCTACGCCAGGCATCCGGGTGCTCGCACGCTCAGCCGACTATCGGACGCCGCCCTGGGGCAAGACCGACCAGCCCTGGTTTCTCAACGGTGCCGTGGCGGTGGATACCGATCTCGACCCTCACGGCCTGCTGGATGCCTGCCTGACGGTTGAGCAGGATCTCGGCCGCGTGCGCGAAGAGCGTTGGGGTCCGCGCGTGATCGATATCGACGTCTTGGCTTACGAGGGCGCAGCCGTAGAAGATGCCCGGCTCGTGCTTCCGCACCGTTACGTGCGGGAGCGCGCCTTCGTGCTGGTGCCGCTCGCCGAGATCGCGCCGGATCTCGTTATCGGCGGCGAACGGGTCATCGATGCGTTGAACAAGCTCGACCAGACAGGGATTGCCCGGGCCTGAGCCCGCTCAACGCTCTCCGGTCGGCGCCAGCTTGTTCTCTTCCTCGTCGAGGAGCGGCACGTCGTAGTCGCGCAGGACCTTGTCGATATCCGCCTTGCGCTTGCGCAGTACGGTATTGAGGGTGCGTTTCCAGTCGTTCTCGCCGATTCGCACACCCATGGCGATCCGGTAGGCCATGGGCGGCCGCTCCGGCTCCTTGAGCAGGGGCACGACATTCATTGCCGTACTGGATTGCTTGGCGAGCCAACCCGCTGCCGGCCCCCAGAGCACGGCCGCGTCGATCTCCTTGGCGGCGAGCGCCGCAACGATCTCAGCCGCGACCGTCTGATACTTGCGCGACGGATCGAGCTGGTAAGGGGCGTAGGCTTTCATGGTCGACACGAGGCCGAGTTCGCCCATCCGGTTGACCGGCGGCGTACCGGCGATCACGCCGATGCTCTTGCCCTTCAGACGCGGATCGTCGAGGGCGGTCACGCCATCGAGTTCACCCGCCCGGGTCACCAAGGTGTAGGCAGAGCGATAATAGGGATTGGTGGTCTGGACGAGATCGCTGCCGAAGGTCTGACCCATGATCAGATCACAAAGGCCGGTCCCGAGCGTGTTGCGCACGAAGCCCGGCCCTTGCGTCAGCCAGTAGTAGCGAGTCTTGATCTTCAGCTCGTCGGCAATAATGGCCGCGATCTTGTTCTCGAAGCCGTCCTCCTTGCGTTCGGAGAACGGCATGTTGCCCGGGTCCCCACAGACGCGCAGGACGTCCGTGGTCACTGTATCCGGCAGATGCTGGGCGAGCGCTCCCTGCGCCGTCGTCAAGGACAGGGCGCAGAGAGCGAGGATCCGGGCAAGGGGCGCCATCAGAAGCCCATGCACTCCTTCTCGGCCTTCTTGGCCGCGTCAGGCTTATCCTCGTGCTCGGAGGGGCGGATACGACCGATCGCCCCGGCGGCACGCGCCTTCAGATAGACGTAGAGGTCGTCCGAGTAGCACATGACGTTCTTGTTGTCGCCGAAAGCCGGCATGACCTTCTGCTCGGCGGCGTTCACGTCCTGCTTGCCGCCGACCAGGATGCCGATGAACTCCTCGTACGAGAGGTGCTTCAGCGAATCCTTCAGGGCCGGGGCGTAGGTGGAGCCCATGCCGTCGGGGCCGTGGCAGACGTGACACTCGGCGTGATAACGGCGGTACCCCGAATAGCTATACCAGTCGAGCATCTTGCCGTCCTGGGTCACGTGGAAGGTCGGGTGACCGTCGGCATCCATGTACTTGCCGTCTTCGACTTTCACGGCGGCATCCGTGGCCAGCAGCTTGGGGTCCTGCTCGGCGGTCTTGTCGTTCGCGTTCAACGAATTGGCGAGCTTGGGGTCGGCAGCGGGCTTGGCATCCTCAGCATGTACGGCAACCGCAGAAACGGTCACTAGGGCGAGGGCGGCGATAACCGGCCGCGTTACGATCTTGCTGAGGTTAAGCAACGCATCTGTCTCCCTGATCCGAGGCCTTTCGTCTTCCTATGACCGATAGCCTCTTGCGAGAAAGTCTAACTACAAGAGTGCCGGCGCGGAAGCCCGCGCCGGCACCATTTCACGTCTAAACCTGCGGCCGATTAGTTCGGCAGGGCGAAGACGGTCAGCTGGCCACCGAGGTTGGTGTACTGCGACAGAGCCGCGTAGCCACCCACCGCGCCGAGGCCGGCGTTCGGGTCGGTCAGGCCGGCCGCAAGGCCGATACCCGCCCAGCCGCCGACGCCCGAGAGGACGCCCACGTACTGCTTGCCCTTGTGCTGGTAGGTCATCACGTTGCCGATGATGCCCGACGGGGTCTTGAACTTGAACAGCTCCTTGCCGGTCTTGTCGTCGACCGCCTTCAGGTAGCCCTCAAGCGTTCCGTAGAACACCACGTCGCCGGCGGTGGCCAGAGCACCGGACCACACCGAGAACTGCTCGGGGTCGGACCACTTGATCTTGCCGTTGACGCCATCCCAAGCGATGAAGTTGCCCATGCCGCCATGCGAGTTCGGGGCCGGGTACATCGAGAGGGTCGCACCGACATAGGGCTGGCCCGGGGTGTAGGTCACCCGGAACGGCTCGTAGTCCATGCAGACGTGGTTGGTGGGCACGTAGAACAGCTGGGTCTTCGGCGAGTAGGCCGCAGGCTGCTGATCCTTGGTACCAAGCGCCGCCGGGCAGATGCCCTTGGAGTTGGTGTCCTCACCGTTCTGCTCGGTCGAGTACTTGGACACGACCAGCGGACGGCCGTAGGTCTTCGACCCCTTGTCCATGTCGACCTTGGTCGCCCAGTTGACGGCC
This sequence comes from Methylobacterium phyllostachyos, assembly GCF_900103445.1. GTDB lineage: Bacteria > Pseudomonadota > Alphaproteobacteria > Rhizobiales > Beijerinckiaceae > Methylobacterium > Methylobacterium phyllostachyos. The sequence continues at coordinate 286,596 of NZ_FNHS01000002.1, forward strand.
GGATCGAACTTCTCGGCGACCAGGAGGCTGCCGTCCGCGCGGTTCAGCGTGTAGCCGAAGCCATTGCGGTCGAAGTGGGTCAGGAGCGGCTGCTCCTTGCCGTCGATCTTCTGATCCGTGAGGATCATCTCGTTGATGCCGTCATAGTCCCACTCGTCGTGGGGGGTCATCTGGTAGACCCACTTGGCGACGCCGGTATCCGGGTTACGCGCCCAGATGGTCATCGACCAGCGGTTGTCGCCCGGACGCTGCTTGGGATTCCAGGTCGAGGGGTTGCCCGAGCCGTAGTACATCAGGTCGAGCTTGGGATCGTAGGAGAACCAGCCCCAGGTGCAGCCGCCGCCGGTCTTCCACTGATCGCCTTCCCAGGTCTTCAGCGAAGAGTCCTTGCCGACGGGCTTGCCGAGGTAGGTGGTCTTCTCCGGGTCGATCAGCATCTGATCGTCCGGGCCCTCGGAGTAGCCGCGCCACACCTTCTTGCCGGTCTTCAGGTCGTAGGCGGTGACGTGGCACTGCACGCCGAACTCGCCGCCCGAGATGCCGACGATGACCTTGTCCTTGATCGGAATGACCGTCGCGGTGTTGGTCTCGCCCTTCTTCGGGTCGCCGTTCACGACCGACCAGTTGACCTTGCCGGTCTTGGCGTCGAGCGACACGAGGGTGGTGTCGGCCTGGTGCAGGAGGATGGCGCCGTCGGCATAGGCCAGGCCACGGTTGACCGTGTCACAGCACATGACCGGGATCACGGACGGATCCTGCTTCGGCTCATACTTCCAGATGATCTTCGCCTCGTGGTCGAGGTCGAGGGCGTACACGATGTTCGGGAACGGCGTGTGCACGTACATGACGTTGCCGACGACGAGCGGGGAGCCCTCGTGGCCACGCAGAACGCCGGTCGAGAAGGTCCAGGCAACCTGGAGGTTCTTCACGTTCGACGCGTTGATCTGGTCGAGCTTCGAATAGCGGGTGTTGGCGTAGTCAACCGTCTGAAGCACCTGCTCCGCCGGGTTGGCGATGCCCTTCAGAACGCTTTCGTTGGCCAGCGCTGGCGCGGCGATGGCCGCGACACCCGCGCCAAGCGCAAGGAGATGTACCGCTTTCATGGGTTCCTCCGACAAGTCTTTGAGCGTTCTTGCGACACACTGAGAGAAGGATGTCGCGCGGACTCCGACCTGACTGTTTGCGACAGGGATGGACGCCTCGGTAGCGGGCTTCATCGACTTCAGAAGATCTTCAGATCCCTTAGCCAGGAACCACCATCCCTGAGGTGGCCCCCTCGAAACCGAGGCTTGCCGGGACCTTAAGAGATTTTTGAGCGCCGTCAACTCGCCGTTTGACGGCTGTCTACACAGGGTGAAAGCTTCTTCGCAGGTAACAAAAGCCGGCTGATCGTCATCGAGCCGCAAAATGAAATGGTGCGGTGCACAATCGATCAGCCTTTGTTAAGCGGGTGTCTCACGGGAACGTGAGGCCAGCACATGCAGACCTTGCAATTGAGGAAGCGTTGCTGGGGAATCTCATGCGCTTCGTGCGGGTTTAGCCACCGCCAAGTTTCGATGCCGCGCCACGGGTTCCCGCGTTCGGATTGCAGCGCGGCATGGATATCCTGGGTAAAAACCAGTTGATTTCCGATCTTATCGGTGTGCGCCCCGTCGCCGCACACCGCTGTGAGTGAGGCACTACCAGCTGGCTGCCGATGACGCGCGACAAATTGCCAGATCGTCCCAAACGCCGTTCTGAACCGGCTGCCACCCGGACTTTGGATAGCTGGGGTCTGAGTCGGTGCTGGACTTTCGACACGACACCGTACGTGCGGATCGGCGCCGCGCCGTCAGAGCGGTCCGACGGGTCCGGTGCTCTCGAACTCAGCGGTGTCGCCGACCAGGTCGGTGAGCGAGATGTTGAGGCGCCGACCATTGGCCAAGCGAAGTTCCGCATCCGGCTCAAGCCAGATCGGCCGCAGGTTGGCACAGCTGCCGTGGAGGTTTCCGTAGGCGACTACATCATTCCCGCGTCGCTCGACGACGATGCGGTAGCGCACCCGGACCGAGGCGCAGCCTTCCGCCGAGACGAGTCCGCGGCCTGTGAGCGTCTTCAGGACTTCGTTCGGCTCGAACATACGCGGGACGCACGGACGGGATTAACTGGCAACCTCATTGCCACTTAATCCCGCGCACTGGGCAAGTCACGCCCCGGCTTGCATGATGATGGTGTATGGCGGGCTTATCGCTCGGTTGTCTCGAGGTTCGGCGCCTGCGGATCGAGCGTCCGCACCACGATACGGCCGGCCTCGACGGATAGCGCCAAGCGGCCCTGCTTCAGCGCCAGGGCCTTCTCGCCGAAAAGGGTTCGCCGCCAGCCTTCCAGCGCAGGAACCTCGGCTGTGTCATCGTCCGCGACGGCTTCCAGATCGTCGACCGTGGCAATAATTTTGGGGGCGACCCCCTCGGCCTCGCATACCGCTTTCAGCAACACCTTGAGCAACTCGACGATGGCGCCGTTGCCGCCGCTGCGGCGCAGCCGCTCCGGCATGCGGATGTCGCTCGTGTCGCGTGAAAGGCCGCGTTCCACGGCAGCGAGGATCTCGGCGCCCGTACGCGAGCGCTCGAAGCCTGCCGGGATCGTGCGCAGGCGGCCGAGCGATTCGGCATTTCGCGGCGCAGCCGAGGCGATGTCGATCACCGCCTCATCCTTCAGGACTCGTCCGCGTGGGACATTGCGCGTCTGCGCTTCGCCTTCGCGCCAGGCGGCAACCTCCATCAGGACGGCGATTTCCCGGGGCTTGCGCATGCGGCCCGAAAGGCGCCGCCACGCCTGGGACGGATGGGCTTGGTAGGTCTCGGGCGATGTCAGCACCGCCATCTCCTCGTCGAGCCACGCGCCGCGATCCGTTCGTAGCAGCTCGGCGACCAGAACCTCATAGACCGTCACGAGATGTGTCACGTCCGACAGGGCGTAGGTGAGCTGCGCCTCCGACAGAGGCCGCCGCGACCAGTCGGTGAACCGGGACGACTTGTCGATCTTGGCCTTGGCAACGTCGTTGACGAGCTGTTCGTAGGAAACGGAATCGCCGTAGCCGCACACCATGGCGGCGACCTGTGTGTCGAAGAACGGGTGCGGCAGGATTCCACCGAGCAGCCAGACGATCTCGAGATCCTGGCGGGCGGAGTGAAAAACCTTCACGGTTCGCGTATCCGCCATCAGGTCGATAAACGGCTGCAGATCGATCCCCGGCGCCAGTGGGTCCACGAGAACGGCTGTCCCGTCCGGAGCCGCCATCTGGATCAGGCAAAGCTTCGGGTAGTAGGTCGTCTCCCGCATAAACTCCGTGTCCACGGTCACGAAGGGTTGCGTGGCCAGACGCGTGCAGATGTCCCGGAGCGTGTCGGTCGAAGAAATCAGATCCATGGATCGGCTATACGCAACCGATGCGATGCTGGGGAGAGAAACGGGCGTGGCTCCGCACTTTTCCCGTGTGTTGTGTCACTGAAACGCTTCGGTCGCGCGCCGGGTCGCGGCCTTACGGCGCGCCTGAGCCTGTCGCCGGATCCGGACGGCGTTCGCCCGGCGCTGCGCTTCGGCGCGTCCGAGCAGCTGATCAAGGATACCGGTCTCGATGCGCTCACCGGTGGCGCCGTCGATGAGGCGGCGGATCCGGTCGACACGGAAACCACGATAGAGGCCGCGCCGCGCATCGATGCCGCCGAGAAGCGTCCGGCCAGGCCCGAGCTTGAGTTCCCTGGCCTGCAAGGAGCGGTTGCTCCACACGCCCGTCGCATCCTCGTAGACGAGGTCGAAATGACCGTCGAGCGGCAGCGTCCGCCACGCATTCGCTGGCCGATCCAGGGGCGCAACGGCGCCCATTGCCGAGGGGTAAAAAGCCTTTTCGCTCATGGGCATCATATGGGGATTGGCGGTCCGATCCGGTAGTCCGGAGGCATTTGTGAGCACCGTTTGCGGAGGCATTCGGTACCCGGTGCCCGAGCGGACCGCGCTTGACTTGGGGGGCCTCGCGTGAATGGTGCCGGCCTTCCCATAGAAGAAGCCCGTCATGCACCGTTACCGTTCCCACACCTGCGGGGCGCTCCGCCCGTCCGATGTCGGACAGTCCGTCCGCCTCTCAGGCTGGTGTCACCGCATCCGCGACCATGGCGGCGTGCTCTTCATCGATCTGCGCGACCATTACGGGCTCACGCAATGCGTGGTCGATTCCGACTCGCCGGCCTTCAAGGCCGCCGAGGTCGTCCGCTCGGAATGGGTCGTGCGGATCGACGGCCGCGTGCGCACCCGCCCCGCCGGCACCGAGAACCCCGAGCTGCCGACCGGCGCGGTCGAGGTCTATATCGATGACCTGGAGGTGCTGGGTCCGGCGGGCGAGCTGCCGCTGCCCGTCTTCGGCGACTTGGAGTATCCGGAGGAGACGCGGCTGCGCTACCGCTTCCTCGATCTGCGGCGGGAGAAGCTGCACGCCAACATCATGAAGCGCGGCGCGATCATCGACTCGCTCCGCCGCCGGATGCGCGAGGGCGGCTTTTTCGAGTTTCAGACGCCCATTCTGACGGCCTCCTCGCCCGAGGGCGCCCGCGACTATCTCGTGCCGTCGCGCGTCCATCCCGGCAAATTCTACGCGCTGCCGCAGGCGCCGCAGCAGTTCAAGCAGCTCACGATGATCGCGGGCTTCGACCGCTACTTCCAGATCGCCCCCTGCTTCCGCGACGAGGACGCCCGCGCCGACCGCTCGCCGGGCGAGTTCTACCAGCTCGACATCGAGATGAGCTTCGTCACCCAGGAGGACGTGTTCCAAGCGGTGGAGCCGGTCCTGCGCGGGGTGTTCGAGGAATTCGCCGCGGGCAAGCGCGTCACCAAGGAGTTCCCGCGGATCACCTATGCGGATTCGATGCTCAAGTACGGCGTCGACAAGCCGGACCTGCGCAACCCGCTGATCATCGCCGACGTCACCGACCTGTTCGCCCGCGAGGACGTGGCGTTCAAGGCGTTCAAGGGCGTGATCGCCTCCGGCGGCGTCGTCCGTGCCATCCCGGCGACTGGCGCGGCGGCGCAGTCGCGCTCGTTCTTCGACAGGCTCAACGACTGGGCCCGCTCCGAGGGGGCGCCCGGCCTCGGCTACGTCGTGTTCGAAGAGGAGAACGGCCAGCTCTCCGGCAAGGGGCCGATCGCCAAGTTCATCCCGGCCGAGGTCCAGGCGCTGATCGCCGAGCGCGCTGGGGCGAAGGCGGGTGACGCGGTGTTCTTCTCCGCCGGCGTCGAAGGCAAGGCGGCCGGACTCGCCGGCAAGGCGCGCATCCGCATCGGCGACGAGCTGGGCCTGTGCGACAAGGACCAGTACGCCTTCTGCTGGATCACCGACTTCCCGATGTACGAGTGGAGCGAGGAGGAGAAGCGCATCGACTTCTCCCACAACCCGTTCTCGATGCCGAACATCGACCGCGAGGAATTTTTGGCGCTCGACCTCGAGGCCCTGGCCTCCGAGGACGAGAATGGCGCCAACACCAAGAAAATCCTCGGGATCAAGGCGTTTCAGTACGACATCGTGTGCAACGGGATCGAGCTGTCGTCCGGCGCGATCCGGAACCACCGCCCCGACGTGATGGAGAAGGCCTTCGCCATCGCGGGCTACGGCCGCGAGGTGCTTGAGGAGAAGTTCGGCGGCATGCTGAATGCGCTCCGCATGGGCGCCCCGCCGCACGGTGGCATCGCGCCGGGTGTCGACCGCATCGTCATGCTCCTGTGCGACGAGCCGAACATCCGCGAGGTGGTGCTGTTCCCGATGAACCAGCGCGCCGAGGATCTGATGATGGGCGCGCCCGCCGAGGCGACGCCCAAGCAGCTCCGTGAGCTGCACATCCGCCTCAACCTGCCCGAGAAGAAGGCCTAAGCCCGGCCGCGCAGTGCCACGCCTCGTCGCCATCGTCGTCGCGCACGACAGCGCCGAGGTGCTGCCCGCCTGCCTCGCGGCGCTCGCCGGTCAGCACGTGCCGGCGATCGTCGTGGACAATGCCAGCCGGGATGCCTCCGCTGCCGTGGCGGAGGCGGCCGGCGCGCGGGTGATCCGCAACGCCCGCAACGAGGGCTACGGCCGCGCCAACAACCGGGGCGTCCAAGCCGCCGAGACGGCGGAGCACGTCCTCATCGTCAACCCGGACGTGATCCTGGGTCCGGGTGCGGTGGATGCCCTTCTGGCAGCGGCACGGTCCTGGCCGGATGCGGGCCTGCTGGCGCCGCGCATTGTGGAGCCCGACGGGCGCTTCTTCTTCCAGGCGCGCTCGCTGCTCGCACCCTATCTGACCAATCCCGGCGGTCGCCTCGCGCTGCCGCAGGGCGATGCCTGCGCGCCGTTCCTCTCCGGGGCCTGCCTGATGATGCCGCGCCGCCTGTTCCTGGATCTCGGCGGCTTCGACGAGCGCATCTTCCTGTTCTACGAGGATGACGATCTCTGCCGGCGCGTCGCCGATGCCGGCCGGGCGTTGGTCCACGTCCACGCCGCCGAGGCGCTGCACGGCCGCGGCCGCTCCTCGGCGCCCGAGCGGGGCCGCGTGTTCCGCACCCGCTGGCATCAGGCGTGGTCGCGGGCCTATGTCAGCCGCAAATACGGCCTGCCGGACCCGAGCCTTGCGACCCTGCTGACCAACCTGCCGAAGGCGCTGCTCTCGGCCCTGGTGCTGCGCCGGAGCGGGCTGGAGCGCTACGGCGGTTCGGCGGCCGGCGCCCTCGCCTTCCTGCGCGGCCGGACCGCCCTCGCCCGCGAGGGCCTGCCCGGATGAGCGCCCCGACCATCGCCGACGCCCTCGGTCGCGGACGCAACGGCTTCACCGGCCTGCGGCTGGCCCTGGCGCTCGCCGTGGTGGTGTCCCACGCCTTCAGCGTGACTACCGGCGCCGCCGGCGACGAGCCCCTGGCCCGGCTCACCGGCTACACGCTGGGCGAGCACGCGGTGAACGGCTTCTTCGCCGTATCGGGCTTCCTCGTGACCATGAGCTGCGACCGGCGCGGGATCCTGGACTACGCCCTTGCCCGAACCTTGCGGATCCTACCGGGGCTCGTGGCCGCGACCCTCGTCGTGTCGCTGGGTCTCGGTGCGGCGATGACCCGCCTGCCCGTCTCCGAGTATCTGCGCGAGCCGGGCTTGTGGTCGTTCATCAGCGGGACGCTGACGACCTTCAAGAGCAACGCCGCCCTCCCCGGGGTGTTCGAGGCCAACCCCTACCGGGCGCCCCTCGGCACGGTCTGGACGCTGAAATACGAGGTGCTGTGCTATCTCGGCGTCCTGGTTGCCGCGCTGTGCGGCTTTCTCCGGCGGCGCTGGTCGGCCCTTGTGATTGTAGCGGGGCTCGCGCTGGCGCTCACGATCGTGGGCGGCCTGCGGGGTTCCGACCTGCCCAAGGGCACCGAGACCGCGCTACGCCTGCCCCTAATCTTCGCGGCCGGTGCGTGTCTCTATCTCTGGCGCGAGCGTCTGCGGATCTCCGGCGCCGCCCTCGCCTGCCTCGCCTTCGCGGCCTTCGTCCTCGCGCGGACGCCGGCCTACCCCGCCCTGCTGTTCCTGGCGGAGGCCTACGGCGTGGTCTGGCTCGCCCTCGGGCCGTTGGGGCGCGGATTGTTTGATCCGCCGGCGGACCTGTCCTACGGGATCTACCTCTACGGCTGGCCGATACAGCAGAGTCTGCACGCCCTGTGGCCGCAGATGTCCGGACCCGCACTGCTGGCCCCGGCCCTCGCGGTGACGCTGCCGGTGGCAGCCCTCTCTTGGTACGGGATCGAGCGGCCGGCCCTGGCTCTCAAGGCGCGGGCGCTCGGACGGCGACGCCTGGGCACGATCGAGCCGGCGGGGCCGTGAGCGCAAACGGGCCACCGCCGCCGCCGAAGGCATTGGCCCTGGCCGCTCGCTTGCTGGAGGCCCAGGGCTTCACGGTCGTCGCGCGCAACGAGCGCGGCGACAGCCTCTATCTCAGGCCGGCCGACTGCCCGTGGCACCTCCGCCTGTCGAACCACGCCCGCACCGCCAAACAGCGCGCCCGGCGCACCGACATCCTGGCGAGCCTCGTCATCGACGGGCCGCGCTCTGCGGAACGGATCGAGGCGCTGGTCGCAGATGCGGTGCGCAACTTCCGGGCCTCGCTCGCCCGAAAGGCCGATCAGGCCTCGGAATCGGGTTCGCGCAGGTAGGGCTCCACCGGGCCCTTCAGCTTCACCGTCATCGGGTTGCCGGCGCGGTCGAGGGTCTTGCCGGCCGAGAGGCGCACCCAGCCCTCGCTCACGCAATACTCCTCGACATTGGTCTTCTCGACGCCCTTAAAGCGGATGCCGACGCCGCGCTCCAGCAGCGCCGCGTCATAGTAGGGGCTGTCCGGGTTGACCGAGAGGCGGTCGGGCAGCGCGAGGTCGGACATGGTCGGGCTCCGGATTCGGCGTGAGCGGCGAAGATGGGCCGCGGATTACGCAATCCCCCGTCCCGCCGCAACGGCGGCCGCGATCAGGGCCGCCACGTCGGCGCTCTGCAGCAGCGGCACGAGCCGCGTCACATCCGCATGCGGCAGGTCCCACCACGCCGCCGCCACCAGGGACTCCACGGTCGCCGGGTCGAACCGGTGCCGCACCACCCGGGCCGGGTTGCCCGCCACCACCGCGTAGGGCGGGACATCGCGGGTCACCACGGCGCGCGCCGCCACCACGGCCCCGTGCCCGATCGTGACGCCCGAGAGGATCATGCAGCCCGAGCCCAGCCAGACATCGTGCCCGATCACCACGTCGCCCCGGGACGCGTGGAAATCCTCCGGCGCCCGCGCATCCGGGAACAGCCCGCGCATCGCGGCGAACGGGTAGGTCGACACCCAGTCCAGCCGGTGGTCGCCGCCGAGCAGGATCTCGACCTTGTCGGCGATGGAACAATAGCGGCCGATCGTCAGCCGCCGCCCGCTCTCGGGGAACCGCACCTTTGGACGGCCGTACGAGTACGCGCCTATGGAGAAGCCGTAGGCCCTCGCCAGCGTGGCGAGATGGATCCGGGTCTCGTTGTGCGGGTTGCGCCCCCTGCGTAGCCGGTGCAACAGACCGATCAAGACGCGAGCCCGCGCGATGCGCGATCGCGTCGTCCTCGGTGAAAAAGGTGAGCGGGAGCGTGGGCGATGGCCGATAACATGTCCGAGGACCTCAAGGCCGGGGCGCTCGTCTACCACCGCCTGCCTAAGCCCGGAAAGCTCGAGATCCAGGCAACGAAGCCGCTCGGGAACCAGCGCGACCTCGCGTTGGCCTACTCGCCCGGCGTCGCCGCCGCCTGCATGGCGATCCACGACGACCCGCAGCAGGCCGCCGACCTCACGATCCGCCAGAACCTCGTGGCGGTGCTCACCAACGGCACGGCCGTGCTCGGCCTCGGCGATATCGGCCCGCTCGCCTCGAAGCCCGTGATGGAGGGCAAGGCGGTCCTGTTCAAGAAATTCGCCGGCATCGACGTCTTTGACATCGAGGTCGACCAGAAGGACGTGTCGAAGCTCGTCGATGTCGTCTGCGCCCTGGAGCCGACCTTCGGCGGCATCAACCTGGAGGACATCAAGGCGCCCGAGTGCTTCGAGGTCGAGGAGCAGTGCCGGGCCCGGATGAACATCCCGGTTTTCCACGACGACCAGCACGGCACCGCGATCATCGTGGCGGCGGCCGTCCTCAACGGGCTGGAACTCGCCGGCAAGAACCTGTCCAACGTCCGGATCGTCACATCCGGTGCCGGTGCGGCGGCGCTCGCCTGCCTCAACCTCCTCGTGTCGCTCGGCGCCACCCGCGAGAACATCACGGTCACCGACATCAAGGGCGTGGTCTACAAGGGCCGTCCGGAGCTGATGGACCGCTGGAAGGACGTCTACGCCCAGGAGACCGACAAGCGCACCCTCGCCGAGGTGATTCCCGGTGCCGACGTGTTCATCGGCCTCTCGGCCGGCGGCGTGCTGAAGCCCGAGTACCTGAAGGAGATGGCCGAGAAGCCGCTGATCATGGCGCTCGCCAATCCCTATCCGGAGATCATGCCGGATCTGGCCGAGAAGGAGCGGCCGGACGCGATGATCTGTACCGGCCGGTCGGACTTCCCGAACCAGGTCAACAACGTCCTGTGCTTCCCCTACATCTTCCGTGGCGCGTTGGATGTCGGCGCCCACAAGATCAACGAGGAGATGAAGAAGGCGGCCGTGAAGGCGATCGCCGGCCTCGCCCACGAGACCACCTCGGACGTCGTCGCCCGCGCCTATGGCGGCGAGGCGCGGCCGTTCGGACCGAAATCGCTGATCCCGAGCCCGTTCGATCCGCGGCTGATCCTGCGCATCGCCCCGGCGGTCGCCCAGGCCGCGATGGATTCCGGCGTCGCCGGCCGGCCGCTCACGGATCTCGACGCCTATGTCGAGAGCCTCGACCGGTTCGTGCACCGGTCCGGCCTGATCATGAAGCCGCTCTTCTCCAAGGCGAAGGAAGCGCCCAAGCGGGTGATCTACGCCGAGGGCGAGGACGAGCGGGTCCTGCGCGCCGTTCAGGCGATCGTCGAGGACAAGGTCGCGTTCCCGATCCTGGTCGGACGTCCGCGCGTGGTCGAGACGAGGCTCAAGCGCTTCGGCCTGTCGATCGAGCACGGCCGCGACTTCGAATTGATCGATCCCGAGGATGATCCGCGCTACCGCGCCTACGTGCAGACCTATCTCGATGTCGCGGGCCGGCGCGGCATCACGCCGGACGCGGCGCGCACGCTGGTGCGCACTAACAGCACGGTGATCGGCGCCATTGCGGTCCGCCGCGGCGAGGCCGACGCGCTGATCTGCGGCCTGGAGGGCCGGTTCGAGACGCGGCTGCGTATCATCCGCGACGTGATCGGGCTCGCGCCGGGCGTCGAGCAATGCGCCGCCATGAGCCTCGTGGTGACCCATACGGGGGCCTACTTCCTGGCCGACACCCATGTCCGGCCGAACCCCACCGCGGAGGAGATCGCCGACGTGGCCCAGGCCTGCGCCGGCCATGTCAGCCGCTTCGGGATGACGCCGAAGATTGCGCTCTTGAGCCACTCGGACTTCGGCCAGTCGGATTCGGCCTCCGCCATGAAGATGCGCGATGCCCTCGCGCTCTTGCAGAAGCGCGACCCTGACCTGATGGTCGACGGTGAGATGCAGGCGGATTCGGCGCTCTCCGAGATGGTCCGCGACCGGGTGCTGCCGGGTTCTCGCCTGAAGGGCTCGGCGAACGTCCTGATCTTCCCGAACCTCGATGCGGCCAACATCGCGTTCCAGTTCGCGAAGGTGATGGCGGACGCCCTGCCGGTCGGCCCCCTGCTGATCGGGCCGGCCAAGCCCGCACACATCCTCACGCCGTCGGTGACGGCCCGGGGCATCGTCAACGTGACGGCGGCCGCTGTGGTGGAGGCGCAGGCCGACGAGGCGCCGCCGAAGGCCGAGGAGCCGGGTGTCGGGATGGTCTCGGAGTAAGGATCCCCCACGGCGGCCGCGAGCGTGGCCGTCGAATTGCTTGGCTGTGTCCGGGGAAACGCAACCACCGGACGCAGACACCATGTGCCAGGGCGACGACCCGAACTGCCACGCCTACGAAGAACACCGGCGCCGGTTCCGGCGTGAGCTGGAGCCGGAACGGCGCGCCTTCCTCAAGAGTGGCTTCGTCGCCACGGGGGCTGCGGCAGCGGCCTTCGCGACCGGAGGCCCCTCGCTGGTCAGCCCAGCTTTGGCGCAGGCTTCGTGCGCCAAGTTTGCCGCGACCGGGCATTATCACGTGCCGGCCAATGCCGAGACGGTGCATTGGGGCTTCTTCAGCCGCAGTCTCAGGCCGCAAATCGAGATCGGCTCGGGTGACTTCGTCACCATCGAGACGCTCACCCATCAGGCGAGCGACGATGCCGAGCGGATGATCCAGGGCGATCCGGGGGCCGAGAGCGTCTACCTCTGGACCAAGGACAAGATGGGCGTCTCGCCCCGCGGTGCCGGTCCGATGGATGCCAAGATCGGCCCCGGCGGCGGTCTCGGCGTCCACATCTGCACCGGGCCGGTGGCGGTCCGGGGCGCCGAGCCCGGCGACGTGTTGGAGGTCCGCATCCTCGACGTGGCGCCCCGCCCCAGCGCCAACCCGAAATACAAGGGGCTCGCCTTCGGCAGCAACGCGGCGGCATGGTGGGGCTTCCACTACAAGGACCTGATCACCGGCGATAAACCCCGGGAAGTAGTGACCATCTACGAGGTCGATGCCACCGGTGCCCGCGATTGGGCGCGGGCGGTCTACAGCTTTCGCTGGCCCGGCGTCACCGACCCGTTCGGGGTCGAGCATCCGACCATCGACTATCCCGGTCTGCCGGTCGACCACACGAAGACGCAGAAGACCTTCGACGTGCTGAAGGGGATCCGCGTCCCGATCCGCCCGCATTTCGGCACGATCGGTCTGGCGCCCGCCGAGGCCGACCGCGTCAACACGATCCCGCCGAGCTATACCGGTGGCAACATCGACAACTGGCGGATCGGCAAGGGCGCGACGCTGTACTTCCCCGTCGCGGTTCCGGGGGCGTTGTTCTCGGTTGGCGATCCCCATGCCAGCCAGGGTGATTCCGAGCTGTGCGGCACCGCGATCGAGTGCTCGCTCACCGGCACCTTCCAGTTCGTCCTGCACAAGAAGGCCGATCTGCCGGGCTCGCCGCTCGAAGCCCTCGACTTCCCGATGATCGAGACGAAGGATGATTGGGTGCTATCGGGCTTCAGCTACCCGAACTACCTGCGCGACCTCGGCCCGGACGCGCAGGCTGCGATCTTCGAGAAATCGTCGATCGACCTCGCCATGCGTGACGCTTTCCGCAAGATGCGCCAGTTTCTGATGCACGCGAAGGGGCTCACCGAGGACGAGGCGATCTCGCTGATGTCGGTGGCGGTGGATTTCGGGATCACGCAGGTCGTGGACGGCAATTGGGGCGTCCACGCTGTGGTCAAGAAGGCGATCTTCCCGGATCGGTCCGCCTGAACCGGGCTTCAGCCGATCTCGACTCGCCCGTCGAGGCCGACGACCCGACCGAGACCGCGGACGCGGTTCAGCAAGCGGTCGCCGCTAAGCGGTTGCCAGTCCCGCGGCAGCCGCAGGGTGACGCGCCCGTCCTCGACGGTGAGCGGCGCACGGCCGAGAGCCCCGTCCATGCCAGCCGAGATCGGGAAGGCGATGCGCAGCAGTCCCCCGAGGAGCCGCGCCCGCTCGAACAGGCGCGGGCCCGCGACGCCGCGCAGGACCGGATTGGCCTTCTCGGGCGCGAGCCCCGTGTGCCGCAGCGACACTGCCAGGGCGAGATACGCCCGTCCCGGGTGATCGACGCCCACGAAGGCCGCGTTCTGGATCACCGCGATGCTCTGCTCGTCGCGGTAATCGGGATGGGCCCGCCAGCCGACATCCGAGAGCAGGCAGCCCGCGTGGCGCAGGCGGCGCTCGTCGGCGGTCTCGTGACCGTCGAGGGTCGCCACGAACCGGTCTGTCCAGGCAATCAGTTCCTCGCCGTGCCGGGCCGAGCGGGAGCGCAGGGTGTTGAATTCCGCCGCCGAGGCGAGCAGCGGGTCGATCAGCCGGGCGTCGCGGTCGAGCTGCTCGAACAGCAGGCCCTCCCGGACGCCGGAGGCCGAGATGGCGACCTCGCGCGGGCGGCCGACCCGGATGATCTCCTCCAGCACCACCGCGCCGTAGGCGAGGAGCGGGCGCCGCGCTTCCGAGATCGCATCGACGTCCTGAAGCAGGGCGACGTCGGTCTGCTCCACGAGTTGCAGGAAGGTCAATTCGTCGTTCGGCTCAACCGTGTAGCCGTGCATCACGTGGACCGGGTAGCCGCGGGCGGCCATGTGCAGCCGCGCCAGCGCCCGCCACGTGCCGCCGACCGCGTAGAAGGTCCGCCCGCGCAGCGTTTCGAGCTGCGGCACGGCCTTGCGCATGTGCTCGCGCGCGATCTTGGCGGCCTTCTTTACCGAGCCGCCGGAGAGGTCTTGGAGGGCAAGGCCGCCGAGCGGCATGGTCACGCCCTGGCCGACCACGGTGCCGCGGACATCGACGAGTTCGAGCGACCCGCCGCCCATATCGCCCACCACGCCGTCCGGCGCGTGGAAACCCGAGATGACGCCCATCGCCGAGAGTTCCGCCTCGCGCCGGCCCGAGAGCAGCTGGATCTCCTGGCCGCAGGCCGCCTCCGCGGCGCGCAGGAAGTCGGGGCCGTTCTCCGCGTCGCGGGCTGCCGCGGTGGCCAGCACGAAGACCCGCCCCACCCGCATCGTCTCGCACAGCACCCGGAAACGGGCGAGCGCGGTGAGAGCCCGCGCCACCGCCTCCTCATTCAGCCGGCCCGTGGTCAGGACGTTGCGGCCCAGGCCGCACAGGACCTTCTCGTTGTAGAGCGGCGTCGGCGCCCGGGTCAGGCCGTCGTAGGCGACGAGGCGGACCGAATTCGAGCCGATGTCGATGATGGCGACCGGCGATTGCGCGGCGTGCACGGGCTGCTCCGCATGGTGCGCGAGGAAGAGATTGGCGCGAGAACTGCCCAAGCGTCCAGGTCCTTGGTTGAGCGTGGCGGGCTCGATGATCGCAGCGCCCGTGCGATCCGGGGCCGTGGTCGGTCGCGCGGCGACCGAAATCGGCTCCAGATCCCGGATGTCGTTGCCCGGCTGCCGGACGGGTAGCCATGGTGGCGACGCGGAAACCACATGGCGTTGCGTCGGCGGACGGCTGCTTCCTTTGCGCAGTTCTTTGAGCGTGCGCAAGTTCCTCACGCAGAACCGCAGCGCGCCCGTCCGAAACCTGTCGAGCCTCCGGCGCATTGGTCGGAGATCTAGGCGCGCTGCGCCCGGCGGCTCAGCGCACGGGGACTCGACTTCTTCGAGGCTTTGCCGCGGCCCGAGAGACTCGGGTTCGTCATGAAATATTTGTGCGCGTTAAACGGTTCCTCTCCGTCCGCCGGCTGGATCCGCTCGCAGCCACCGGAGGCGAGCAGCCGCCAACTCTGGCGATTGTCGAGGAGGTTGGCCAGCATGATCTGGTCGAGCACCTGCTGATGCACCGTCGGGTTGGTGATCGGCAGCAGCGCCTCGACGCGCCGGTCGAGGTTCCGGCTCATCAGGTCGGCCGACGAGATGTAGACCGTGGCCTTGGGATGGGGCAGCCCGACGCCGTTGCCGAAGGCGTAGATGCGCCCGTGCTCCAGGAAGCGCCCGACGATCGACTTCACCCGGATCGTCTCCGACAGGCCCGGGATGCCGGGCCGCAGGCAGCAGATGCCGCGCACCACGCAATCGATCTGAACGCCGGCCTCCGAGGCGTCGTAGAGCGCGTCGATGATCTGGGCATCGACCAGCGAATTGCACTTGATCCAGATCGCCGCCGGGCGGCCGGCCTTCGCGTGGGCGACCTCGGCCTCGATGTGCTCGAGGAGCTTGTTCTTCGCCGTCAGCGGTGAGACCGCCATGCGCTCCAGCTCGGCTGGCTCCGCGTAGCCGGTGATGAAGTTGAAGATCCGCGACACGTCCCGGGCGATCGCCGGATCCGCCGTGAAGAACGACAGGTCCGTGTAAACGCGCGCCGTGATCGGGTGGTAGTTGCCGGTGCCGACATGGCAGTAGGTGACGAGCTTGTCGCCCTCGCGCCGGACCACCAGTGACAGCTTGGCGTGGGTCTTCAGCTCCACGAATCCGAACACCACCTGCGCGCCGGCCTTCTCCAGGTTGCGCGCCCAGCGGATATTCGCCTCCTCGTCGAAGCGGGCCTTCAGCTCCACGAGCGCGGTGACCGACTTGCCGAGCTCGGCCGCCTCCGCCAGGGCCGCCACGATCGGCGAGTTCGATGAGGTGCGGTAGAGCGTCTGCTTGATCGCCACCACGTTCGGATCGCGGGCCGCCTGGGCCAGGAACTGCACCACGGAGTCGAAGGACTCGTAGGGGTGGTGGACGATGAAGTCCTTCTGCCGGATCGCCGCGAACACGTCGCCGCCGCTCTCGCGGATACGCTCCGGGAAGCGCGGGTTGTAGGGCTTGAACTTCAGGTCCGGCCGGTCGATCCCGACCACCTGGGACAGCTCGTTGAGGGCCAGCATGCCTTCCACGAGGAAGATCGCGTCCGGGGCGATCTCCAGCTCGTCGGCCACGAAACCACGCAGATCCTCCGTCATCCCGGCCTCGACCTCGAGGCGGATCACGACACCGCGCCGGCGCTGCTTGAGCGCTGTCTCGAAGTGGAGAACGAGATCCTCCGCCTCCTCCTCGATTTCGAGATCCGAATCGCGCACGACCCGGAAGGCACCGCTGCTCTTCACGAGATAGCCGGGGAACAGGCGACCCGTGAACATCCCGATGACCTGTTCGATCGGGATCAGGTGCGCCGCCGTCTCGTTGTCGCTCACCGGCAGGCGGACGAACCGGTCGATGACGCCGGGCAGGCGAATCAGGGCGCGCAGAATCCGACCGTCCTTCGGCCGCACGAGCGTCAGCGCGATCGTTGTGCCGAGATTCGGGATGAACGGGAACGGGTGGGCCGGATCGATCGCGAGCGGCGTCAGCACCGGGAAGATGTGGGTGAGGAAGTAATCCTCCAGCCACGTCGCCTGCTCGGCGGTGAGCGCGGCGGGCTCGACAATGTCGATATCGGAGGCGTGCAGCTCCTCGCGCAGCTCGCGCCAGCGGGCCTGCTGGTCGGCGGCGAGACGAGAGACCTCCGCACCGATCCGCACCAGCTGCTCGGAGGGCGACAGGCCATCCTGGGACGGGACTGTGAGGCCGGCACGCACCTGATCGATCAGGCCGGCCACGCGGACCATGAAGAACTCGTCGAGGTTGTTTGCCGAGATCGAGAGGAAGCGCAGGCGTTCCAGTAGCGGGTGGTTGGGGTTCGACGCCTCTTCCAGCACGCGCCGGTTGAACTGCAGCCAGGACAATTCGCGATTTACGAACCGCTCCGGCGTGTGCCGCAGGCCGCGCCCGGCTTCAAGCACGGTCTCCCGCGCCGCATCCGCCCGGGGCTCCTCGGGCTCGGCGAGGGCCGGCCATTCATCGGTCGTGTCCGGGATGGCGGCTGCAGTGGCCGCCGGCGCGCTGACCGTCGGCGGCGCTTCCGCGGGGCCGGTCGCCGCGGCAGTCTGGGTGGCGGCTGCGGTCCGGGCGCGGCTTCCACTTGGCCTGGGCTGCGCAACCGGCGCGCTGGCTGTCGGTGGTGCCTCCGCGGGGCCGTTCGCCGCCGGCGGCGCGGCGGTCCGGGCGCGGGTTACGGCCGGCCTGGGCTGTGCAACCGGTGCGGCGGCCGCATCCGACGTGGCGCCCGGCGCCGTGGCGGCTGGCGAGCGCCGGGCGGCCGGAGCGCGCCGGGAGATGGGATTGGCCGCCGAAGGCCGACGGGGCTCCGCGGCCTCATCGGCGGCTTCGCGTTCCACGGGCTTCTGCGTCGAATCCATTCGGGGGTCCTGCTCCTCGTCGCTGCGTGGCGTGTTCTACAATGTACACTGCGAGGCATCACAACAGTTTCATGACGCTGCGCGATTCAGCTATCAGCCGCTCGGCTCGCCCTCGTCGTCGAAGCCCATGCGGCGCAGGACCGCGAGGGCGAGCGGCCGGCTGATCCGCCTCTGCCGACCCAACGCGTCGCGGTCGAGTTCGGCCACGACGTCCCGGGCACGCCCCAGGGAGCGGTCGATCCTAAGGGCCAGCGAATCGATGACGCTCAGATCGACCACCAATTGGCGATCGACGAACAGTTTCACCAGCACGGCCCGCAGCAAGGCATCGTCCGGCGCCTCGATGGCGATCCCGGGGGCGAGGCGCAGGCGCGAGCGCAGGTCAGGCGTCGCCAGGCCGAGGGCGTCGATGCCTGTGCCGCTTGTCAGAAGCAGCGGGCAGCCGAGTTCGCGCGCTCGGTTGAGAAGGTGGAACAGGGCCGCCTCGTCCCGGCTCTGCGCGCGGTCGATATCCTCGATCACGAGCGCGCCGTTCGAGACGAGGTGCTGAACCGCGTCGGCGTTGATGTCGGCGGCCGGGACGGTCCAGGCATGGGCGCGCTCGGCCCAGATCGCCGCGAGGTGGCTCTTGCCGCTCCCGGGCGGGCCGGTGAGCACCAGCACGCTGTCGGGCCAGTCCGGCCACGCCTCGATCAGCGCGTAAGCGGCCTCGTTGGCCGGACCCACGAGGAAGTCCTCGCGGCCGTAGCGGGGATCGAGCGGCAGGTCGAAGGCCAGCTGCCGGGGGGGCGCATTCTCGGGCATGGTTACTCAGGATCACCCCGCATCGGCGTAGGTCAAGGCCCGATCCGCTGTCGGAGCGATCCGGCGCCGACTCGCGCAATGCGCGGTTAGCCGCTAGAGCGAGCCCATCAATCACCGAGGTGGCGCGGGCATGACGGCCAGGGACGGCAAGGAGCCGACGACGGGGCTGACCTACGCGGCGGCGGGTGTCGATATCGACGCCGGCAACGCGATGGTCGAGACAATCAAGCCGCTGGTGCGCTCGACTCGGCGCCCCGGGGCCGACGCCGAGATCGGCGGCTTCGGCGGCCTGTTCGATCTGAAGGCCGCGGGGTTCCGCGATCCGATCCTGGTGGCGGCCAATGACGGCGTCGGCACCAAGGTCAAGATCGCCATCGAGACCGGGCGGCACGCCACGATCGGCATCGACCTCGTGGCGATGTGCGTGAACGACATCATCGTCCAGGGCGCCGAGCCGCTGTTCTTCCTCGACTATTACGCGACCGGCAAGCTGGTGCCCGGCGTCGGCGCCGACATCGTGCGCGGCATCGCGGAGGGCTGCCAGCAGGCCGGCTGCGCGCTGATCGGCGGCGAGACCGCCGAGATGCCGGGCCTCTACGACGGATCGGATTACGATCTGGCCGGATTCTCGGTCGGCGCCGCCGAGCGGGGCAGCCTGCTGCCGCGCCCGGGAATCCGGCCGGGCGACGTGGTGCTTGGCCTCCCCTCCTCCGGCGTCCATTCGAACGGCTTCTCGCTGGTCCGCCGGATCGTGGCCAAGACCGGCCTCGGCTGGGATGCGCCCGCGCCCTTCGCGCCGGAGATGAGCCTCGGCGAGGCGCTGCTGACGCCGACCCGGATCTACGTGAAGCCCCTGCTGGCGGCGCTCGCCGCCACGGACGGCATCCGGGCGCTGGCCCACATCACCGGCGGCGGCTTCCCAGACAACCTGCCCCGGGTCCTGCCGGACGATGTCGGCATCACGATCGACCTCGATGCCGTGACCCCGCCGCCGGTGTTCGGCTGGCTCGCCCGGGAGGGCGGCGTCGCGGAGCCCGAGATGCTGCGCACCTTCAATTGCGGAATCGGCATGGTGGTGATCGCCGCCGCCGACGCGGTGGACGACGTCGACGAGGCCCTGACCCGGGCCGGCGAGACACCGGTGCGCCTCGGCCGCATCACAGAGCGGGGCTCTGAGCCTGTGACCTTCAGCGGGCGCCTCGCCCTCTGATGGCGGCCACGGGGAAGATGCGGGTCGCGATCCTGATCTCGGGGCGCGGCTCGAACATGGTGGCGCTGCTTGAGGCAGCGCGGGACCCGGCCTACCCGGCCGAGATCGTGCTCGTCCTGTCGAACCGGCCGGACGCGGCGGGCCTCGCCCGGGCCGCGGAGGCTGGCATCCCGACGCGGATCATCGACCACACGGCCTTTCCGGACCGCGCCAGCTTCGACGCCGCTCTCGACGCCGAACTCCGAGCCGCTTCCGTCGAGCTGGTATGCCTCGCGGGCTTCATGCGGATTCTGACGCCCGAATTCGTCGCCGGCTGGGCGGGGCGGATGATCAACATCCATCCCTCCCTGCTGCCCCTGTTCAAGGGCACGCATACGCACCGGCAGGCGCTTGAGGCGGGCGTGCGCCTGCACGGCTGCACCGTCCACTTCGTGGTGCCGGAACTCGATGCCGGCCCGATCGTCGCGCAGGCCGCGATCCCGGTCCGACAGGACGATGATCCCGACAGCCTCGCGGATCGCGTGATCGTGCAGGAGCGGCGCCTCTACCCGGCCGTCCTCGCCCTCGTGGCGGGCGGCCGCGCCCGCCTGGAGGGCGAGCGCGTCGTTATCACCGAGCAGGCCCCGGAGGGCGTGCTGTTCAGCCTGTAGCTGGCTCTGCGATAGCTCGGGCGGGCGACGTCTTTGCGAGCGGAGCGAAGCAATCCAGCTCCGCAACACTCACCGATGTTCCGCTGCCCTAGGTTGCTTCGCTCCGCTCGCAAAGACGCGGTGGCGGTCCCAGTAGCCGTTCAGGCCGTCCTCAGACCGGCCGCTGCAGCTTGCAGCTATCCAGCGCCGAGAGCGCCTTGGCGCGGGCGGAATCGTTGAAATAACCGGTGGCGCGGTAAGCCTCGATCTCGGACTCGTCGAGGCTGCGCAGGGTCTGGCGGGCGTAGCAGCCGCAGGGGCGCTCCAGGGACGCCTCGGTGGCGCTGGTCATGCGCGCCTGGACGATTGTGCAGGCGTGGCGCACGCGGCCTTCGAGATTCGCCTTGGTGGCGGTCTTGAGCGCCGGATCCGGCTCGTATTGCTGGAACGGGGCCGGGGATCCGCCCGCGAGGGCGGCGGTCGCGCCGAGGGCGAGGAGACCGGTCGCGATCAGCAGGGGCAGGCGGCGCATCGTCATGGGGGTCAGTGTCCGGGCTGAAGTTGGCTAAGCTCGGCCGTTGGACGCTCCCGGGCTCCCGTCCGTCAATGGCGGGCCGGACACACAGGGCGGCATTCACCGCGCTGCCAAGCGCGCGACGGAACGATGGCGGCCCGGTGTGCCCGGTCCGCCACCGCTGCGCGCATCAGCCGACGATGTCGGAATCCTGGAAGAACTGAGCGATCTCGATCTTGGCGTTGTCGGCGCTGTCCGAGCCGTGGACGGTGTTCTCGCCGACCGACTCGGCGAACTTCTTGCGGATCGTGCCCTCGGCGGCCTGGGCCGGGTTCGTGGCGCCCATGACCTCACGGTACTTGGCCACGGCGTTCTCGCCCTCCAGAACCTGGACCACCACCGGGCCGGAGGTCATGAAGCTGACGAGCTCGCCGAAGAACGGGCGCTCCTTGTGCACCTCGTAGAACTTTTCCGCCTGCGCCTGGCTCATGCGGATGCGGCGCTGGCCGACGATGCGCAGGCCGGCCTCCTCGATCACCGCGTTGACGGCGCCCGTGAGGTTCCGGCGCGTGGCGTCGGGCTTGAGGATCGAGAAGGTGCGCTCGGTGGCCATGATGCGTCCGGTCCGTCTGTGGAAAAGGCGTGCGGCGCGCCAAGATGCCGGGCGCGCCTTGTGAGCGAGAATTTCGCTTCAGCGCCGGGCTTATAGCTTCCGGCCTACGGGGTCTCAAGCCGCGGAGGGAGATCCGTTGCGGCAAGCGCGGCCGTGGCCCTGCCGCAACACCGCCGAAAAATCGCCCGATTGCGGCGGCTCAGTCCGATCCATCGACGTCGTCCACCCCCGGGCATCTACGATGCCCCTATCCCGGAGACGAACAATGCGCCTCGCTTTCAGCGCCGCTCTGCTTCTCGCCGGCGTCTCGGCTGCCGCCGCCGACACGGCTAAGGATCCGTCCGGCACCTGGCTCACCGGAGATGGCCGCGCCAAGATCCGGATCGACCGATGCGGCCCCGGCCAGAAGCTGGTCTGCGGTAAGGTCGTGTGGCTCAAGGTGCCGACCACCGAGTCCGGCACGCCGCGCACGGATCTCAAGAACCCCGATCCGAAGAAGCGTGCCCGTCCGGTCATGGGCCTTCAGCTGATCGACGGGTTGAAGCCCGACGAGGAGAAGTATACGGGCGAGATCTACAATATCGAGGAGGGCAAGATCTATACGGTCAGCCTCGAGCGCGAGAGCGAGGCGGAACTGAGCGTTTCCGGCTGCATGCTTCGGGTGCTGTGCGGTTCTCAGACCTGGACGCGGGTTCCGGACGTGAATCAGCAGGCTGCCAACAAGAACTAGGAAACGGTCAGATCGCCGCGAGGCCGCGCTGAACAGCCGGCCTTGCTAGAACCGTCTCCAGCCAGCGCGCGACATTCGGCAGGGTGTTGATCTCGACGCCCTGCTTGAAGTTGAGTTTGGCCCAGGTGACCGTCGCGATATCAGCGATGGAGTACGTGTCGGCGAGATAGGCGCGGCCTTCGAGGCGGCGTTCCAATACCCCGTACAGGCGCTTCGCCTCGGTCGTGAATCGCTCGATCGCGTATGGGACCTTCTCGGGGGCGTAGATCTTGAAGTGGTGGGTCTGCCCGAGCATCGGCCCGAAACCCGCCACTTGCCAGAACAGCCATTGATCCACGAGGACGCGGGCCCGTTCGTCCTCCGGATAGAACTGCCCGGTCTTCCGCCCGAGATATTGCAGAATCGCGCCTGACTCGAACACGGAGATCGGTTGCCCGTCTGGCCCGTCGGGATCGACGATGGCGGGGATCTTGTTGTTGGGTGAGATGGCCAGGAAGTCGGGGGCGAACTGCTCGTTCTTGGCGATGTCCACCGGAACGATCCTGTAGGGAAGTCCGCACTCCTCCAGCATGATCGGAATCTTCCAGCCGTTCGGCGTGCTCCAGGTATGGACGTCGATCGGACGCCCCGACACCGCTGCCATGCTCTGCCTGCTCCTCGACCGAACTCTCAGCGGCGCAGTGCCCCTCCGCCGAGTTCGGACAACCCCCGCAGTGAAGACGATTTCCTGGCCGCGCTCAAGGGCGACGCCGAGGCGCGGCCCGTGAATCCGGGGATTGGCCCCGGCGCCTGTTGGCAGATCGCACGACGCCCTTGCCGCTCGCACCGGCTGCCTGCGAAACTCCAGCCGAGGCGCAGCTGTGCCTCGGGGGGATTTGAGCGATGATCGACCGGTTTGTCAGGATCGCGGCTCTGGCCGTGCCGCTATTCGCCGTGCAGCTGTCCGCCGTGCAGCTTGGCCTCGCCAAGGACTTGCCCGCCAAGGACTTGCTCGCCAAGGCACCCACCGCGCCCGAAGCGCCGGCCGCGGCGCCGAGCACCCCGACCGCGAAGGAACTGAGCCCAGGCCAGACTGCCGCACGCAGCCGCCAGAAGACCTGCGGCGCCGAGTGGCGTGCGCTCACCGACGCGCAGAAGACCGCTCAGGGGCCGAAATGGCCCCAGTACTGGAGCAAGTGCAACAAGCGCCTGAAGGGCGGCGACAAGGCCTAGGACGCCGCGAACTACGACGCGTCTCGTTTGTTCCTATCGCCGGGATCGCGGATTACCAGGGGCACGGGGGATGGAGCGAGGGCGAGCCTCCAGGACTGCGAGGGCCGCACGCCGCCGGGTTCGGCATGGCTGACGGCGCGGTCACCGCCAACCCGGACCCGGCTCGGGCTTCAATCACCGACCGGCTGATCGGGTTTCTCGACGCCTGGGTGCCCAAGCCGGCGGCCTGGGCGTTCGCCCTGCGCATCTGGACCGCAATGATGCTGGCGCTGGGCGCGGCCTTCTGGTTGCAGCTCGACAGCGCCTCCTCGGCCGCCACCTGCGTGGCGATCCTCGCCCAGCCGAAGCGCGGGCAGGCCCTCTCGAAGGCGGTCTACCGCCTGCTCGGCACATTGATCGGCGCTGCGGTGTCGATCTTGGTCGTGGCCTTGTTCGGGCAGGACCGTGTCCTGCTGTTCGTCTCCTTCTCTGTCTGGCTCGGCTTGTGCGTCTTCGTTGCGCAATACTTGCAGGACACCCGCGCCTACGGTGCCATGCTCTCGGGCTACACCGTCGCCATCATCGCGCTGGGCCAGATCGACGATCCGCAGGGCGCCTTCGACGCGGCCGTGTCGCGCGTCGCCGTCATCGTCCTCGGGATCGTGGCGATCACCTTCATCAACGACGCCCTCGCCTCTCCCGACACGTGGCGGGCGCTGCTTCCGCAACTCCGTAAGGCTTGGGACGGGACGCGCCTCTATGCCCGCGAGACCCTGGCGGAGGGCGATCTCGGCGCGACCCGCACCGCCGCGCTGATCCGGACCATCGCACCGATGCGGGCCGATGCCAGCGCCATCGCGGGGGAGCTCGATGACGGCCCGTTCCGCGCGGCGGGCGCACGCAGCTGCATCGCCGCCCTCTACGTCATGGCGGCATCGATCCGGACTGTGGGGGCCGCCGCCGCCCATCTCCGGAATCCAAGCCCCGCGGTCGCCGAGGCGATGGCGATCTGTCGCCGGGTATCCGACGCGCCCGACCCGGACGCGCTCGAGCGCGATGACGAGCGTCTGCGCGACCTCGTGGACGCGGCGATCCGGGACGGTCACCGGCCCCTGGACGAGGTGGTGGTGCTTCAGCGCGCCCTCGATTTCGTCTGCGCGGCGACCTTCGCGCAGGACGGAATCAACGCGGTCGCCGATGGCCATGCGCCGTTGCGCGACGCCACTCTGCCGACCCACCGGGATTTCCCCGTGGCCCTGCGCGGCGCCCTTCGGGTGGCCCTGGGCTTCGCCGCGACGGCCGCGATCTTCGTGGCGCTGGGCCTACCCCAGGCGTCGTTCGCCCTGGTTCAGGTGGCGGCGACCGCGGCATTGTCCTCGACGACGCCCGATCCCAAAAAATTCGCCACCGGCGTCGTCATCGGGATGAGCTTGGCCGCAAGCTTCGCCTGTATCGCCCGATACGGGTTCCTGATCGGGGTTCAGGGTTTCCCGATCCTCGCCCTGGTGATGGCGCCGGTGATCTTCTTCGGCTGCTTCCTGTCGCTGAACCCAAAAACCTTCGGCATCGGCTTCATCCTGATCGTGTTTTTCCCGGTGTTGCTCGGCCCAGCGAATCCGCAGACCTACGATGCCCAAACTTTCCTCCTGAACGCATTCCTCGTCGTGGTCTCCGCCATCATCCTGTCGATCGTCGTCCGCGTCCTGATCCCGGTGACGCCCGCGCAGCAGCGTGTCTTTGCCCTCGATTCCGCGCGCCGGGCCCTGGCGGACGCGCTCGTCGGCGAGGGCGGTGACGCGACCACGCGCACCAGCCTGAACGCCGACCGGCTGTTTCAATTCGCCAGCTACAGCTCCGGAAGCGGCGCGGTGCGACGGGCCAGCCTCGCGCACGCCTTCGCGCTCGCGCGGCTGGAGGCGGCTGCAGCCCGGGCCCATGCCGAACTGCGCCGCCTCTGGTCCGTGACGACCCTGCGCGATGCGATTGGACGGGCCCGGAGCGGGCTGGCAGCGGCCGACGATCGCGTCCTCGAAACGGCTGCCCGGGACCTTGTCCGCGCGGCATCCGGGCGGGATCGCACCGTGCGCCTGATCACGGCGCGGGCCGCCAGCGATCTCGTCACGGCGTCGCGAACCCTCGCCCGACACCGAAAATTCTTCCATCGTCTCGTCGTCGCTTCAAGTTAGCCGTACCCCACGTTAGGTCTTCACAAGGCGATTATGTACGAAGACATTCATATCGGGGGAGTTCTGATCTCTTCGTTCGTCGCGTACGCGTTGGCCGCGTTCGTCATTCTCCTGCTGCTGCGCCGGGTGTTCGCCCGCATCCGCTTCAGCCGCTACGTCGCCAATGCCCCGCTAGCCGAGGCCGGGATCTACGTCTGTGTTCTTGCCCTCCTCATCGCGTTGATCTGAATGCCCGAAACGACCGCCGACGAGGACGATCCCAAGACCGCCCAGCGCGCCGGGACGACCGATCACGCCGATCCCCTGCCGCTCGTCCCGCGCCGCGGCCGGGGCGCCAAGATCGTCCGCTTGGCCGCCACCGGCGTGATTTTGCTCCTCGCCTTCGGGGCGGCGGCCTATGTCTGGGAATTCTACGTCGCAGCGCCCTGGACGCGGGATGGGACGGTTCGGGTGCAGGTTGCCAACATCGCGCCGCAGGTCGCCGGCCAGATCGTTGAGGTGCGGGTCCACGACAACCAAAACGTCCGCAAGGGCGACGTGCTCTACGTCATCGACCCGGTCGATTTCGAGGTCTCGGTCACGTCGGCGGATGCCGAAGTGAAGAACCGGGAAGCCGACCTGCAGGTGAAGAACGCTCAATCGGCTCGGCGGCAGGCGCTCACCACGGTCTCGACCTCGGTCGAGGAGAAGCAGCAATATGCCGGTCAGGCCAAGATCGCCCAGGCTGCCCTCGAGAGTGCGCAGGCGCAGCTGCGCCAAGCCAAGATCAACCTCGAACGCACGCAGGTGAAATCCACCGTCAACGGCCGCGTCACCAACCTGCTGATGCGGGTCGGCGACTACGCCCGGACAGGAACCTCGAACATCAGCGTGGTCGATACCGATTCGTACTGGATCGACGGCTACTTCGAGGAAACCAAGATGCCCAACATCCATGTCGGCGATCGAGCCGACGTCAAGCTGATGGGATTCGATCCGCGCCTCACCGGGACAGTGGCCAGCATTACCCTCGGTATCGCGACGGCGAACGCCGCGGCCAGCACGCAGGGCCTGCCGGACGTCAACCCGGTCTACACCTGGGTGCGTCTGGCGCAGCGCGTTCCCGTCCGGATCCACATCGATCATGTTCCGCCGGAGATCCCGCTGATCGCCGGCATGACGGCAACCGTGGTGGTCAACGGCGGCCGTGCCCCCGCCCCATCGTGGTTCATGGACCTGCGCGCGCGCGTCTCGGCCCTGACGCACGCGACCACCGCGCCCACCATCGAGGCGGACCGGCGCTGATCGCACCCCCGACGTGACTTTGGACCGGTTCGCCGTGTTGGCCCTCGCCGAGACGGCTCACAGCGTCGACCAGTGCGGCGACACGGACGCGTCGTCCGATCAGGGCATCCGCTTACTGATCAAGGACGATAGGGAGGGCGACAATCCGTTGGGGCGCCAGTGAAGTTTCCGCGGTGCCGCAGGATCGATCCAAGTGTTTGACCGATCTCACTTTGCATCGCGCCGCGACGCCGGCGGCCCCGAAAAAGCTTTTTGCCGGAAAATTGCCAGTTGACGGCTCGTGGCGACGGGCGCAGTCTCCTCCTGTGCTTCGCGAATGCAGGCACGGATCGGCCGGAAACCTTGAAAGGATCAGGTTTCGCAACGGTTGCGATTGGTCGAAGCTGGAGGAGACAGGGATGACTCCACCGCAGCGAAACGCCGCCTAGACGGTTCCGGGATCGGTTCGGCCCGTAGCTCAGCGGCATTAGACGGACAGCCGGACGGAAGCGGCTCCAGGGGCGCAGAAGCGGCCGACACGGCACGCCTTCGAATGCGCGAAAGGCCCCGACTTGAGCCGTTCCGCCGCGGTTTCTTTTCGAAAGATCTGAAGGCTCGCACCTGCCCGGCGGCGCCGCGGCGGGATTTTGTCGTCACGCGATGACAGTCTCGCGCCGAAGCGCTCCGTTCCGTCCTCGCGCGCAGCCAAGCGACCCAGGGCGGCACGACACCGGCAGGTGTGGCGCGTCACGGCATTGCATCGCTGCGCCCGCGAGGACGGCGATGCCGATCCTCAGGGGCGAATGCGCCGTTACTCGATCCCGAGCTTCGCCTTCAGCAGTGCGTTCACCGCGGCCGGGTTCGCCTTGCCGCCCGTCGCCTTCATGGTCTGGCCGACGAACCAGCCAAGCAGGGTCGGCTTCTCCTTGGCCTGAGCGACCTTGTCGGGATTGGCGGCGATGATCTCGTCCACCGCCTTCTCGATGGCGCCGGTATCCGTCACCTGCTTCATGCCGCGGCTCTCGACCAGGGCGCGCGGATCGCCGCCCTCGGTCCAGACGATCTCGAACAGGTCCTTGGCGATCTTGCCCGAGATCACGCCCTCGCCGATCAGGTCGATGATCGCCCCGAGCTGGGTCGCCGAGACCGGGCTCGCCTCGATCGACAGGCCTTCCTTGTTGAGGCGGCCGAACAGCTCGTTGATCACCCAGTTGGCTGCGGCCTTGCCGTCCCGGCCCTTGGCGACCGCCTCGTAATAGTCGGCGGAGGCCCGCTCGGCGATCAGCACGCCGGCATCGTAGGGCGACAGGCCGTAATCGGTCACGAACCGGGCCTTCTTGGCGTCCGGCAGCTCCGGCAACCCTTCGGCCAGCGAGTCGACGAAGGCCTGATCGAATTCGAGCGGCAGCAGGTCCGGATCGGGGAAGTAGCGGTAATCGTGCGCCTCCTCCTTGGAGCGCATCGAGCGCGTCTCGCCCTTGGTCGGGTCGAACAGGCGGGTCTCCTGATCAATCGTCCCGCCATCCTCCAGGATCGCGATCTGGCGCCGCGCCTCGGTCTCGATCGCCTGCCCGATGAAGCGGATCGAATTGACGTTCTTGATCTCGCAGCGGGTGCCGAGCGGCTCGCCGGGGCGGCGCACCGAGACGTTCACGTCGGCGCGCAAGCTACCCTTCTCCATGTCACCGTCGCAGGTGCCGAGGTAGCGCAGGATCGTGCGGAGCTTCGTGACGTAGGCCTTCGCCTCCTCGGACGAGCGCAGGTCCGGCCGGGAGACGATCTCCATCAGCGCCACGCCCGAGCGGTTGAGGTCGACGAAGCTGCGGGTCGGGTCCTGGTCGTGCAGGGACTTGCCGGCATCCTGCTCCAGGTGCAGGCGCTCGATGCCGACGGTGATCGACGTTCCGTCGGCCATGTCGACCAGCACCTCGCCCTCGCCGACGATCGGGTCTTTGTACTGCGAGATCTGGTAGCCCTGCGGCAGATCCGGGTAGAAGTAGTTTTTCCGGTCGAACACCGAGCGCAGGTTGATCTGTGCCTTCAGGCCGAGGCCGGTGCGCACGGCTTGAGCGACGCATTCGGCATTGATCACCGGCAGCATGCCCGGCATCGCGGCATCGACCAGCGAGACGTGATCGTTCGGCTCGGCCCCGAACTCGGTGGAGGCGCCGGAGAACAGCTTGGCCCGGCTCGACACCTGGGCATGGATCTCCATGCCGACGATCACCTCCCAATCGTGGAGGCCGCCCTTGATCAGCTTCTTGGGGTCGACGGGTGCGTTCATGGTCGGTCCGGAGGCGGCTGGCATTCGAGGCCCCGCCGTCTTCGCGAGCGCAGCGAAGCGACCCAGGGAAGCGCGCGGCCTCCAGACGTGGTGTCACTGGATTGCTTCGCTGCGCTCGCAAAGACGGCAAAGCCTTCGCGTGCGTCGAGCACAAGATTTCTTAGGAGGCCGCTACCCGCAGGGTCAAGCGCGGCGACGGATCGCCTTCTGAGCGCCGTAGCCGACGATCGCCCACAGCAACGCCGCAACGGCCCGGACCGGGAAGAAGGTCGGCCCGTCATGGGTCACTGGGGCCGGCCAGGGGATGCCGGCCGCGCTCACCGCGTAGGAGAACAGCACCGAGAAGCCCAGGGCCGCGATCGCCGCGATGAACACCTTGCCGAACTGGCTCGCAGTCCAGCCGAGATAGAGCGCGACCACGATCAGCGCCGGGTCGAACCCAGCCCAGATCCAGACCGTCCAGGGGTAATACGGGACGGTCATGCCCACCACGGCTCGGGCAATTGGGTCCGTCCGGCCGAATCCTCAATCACCTGGGCCACCGCGAACAGCGTCTCCTCGTCGAAGGGCCGGCCGATGAGCTGGAGGCCGAGCGGCAGCCCCTGACCATCAAGCCCCGCCGGCACCGCGATGCCCGGGAGGCCGGCCATATTCACCGTCACGGTGAACACGTCGTTGAGATACATCTCCACCGGGTCGGCCGAGGCCTTCTCGCCGATGCCAAAGGCGGCCGAAGGGGTGGCCGGCGTGAGAATCGCGTCGACGCCGTCCGCGTAGGCAGCCTCGAAGTCGCGCTTGATCAGCGTGCGGATCTTCTGCGCGCGGACGTAATAGGCGTCGTAATAGCCGGCCGAGAGCACGTAGGTGCCGATCATGATCCGACGCTTCACCTCGCGGCCGAAGCCGGCGGCGCGGGTATTCTCGTACATCCCGGCGATATCCTTGCCGGGCACCCGCAGGCCGTAGCGCACGCCGTCGTAGCGGGCGAGATTCGAGGAGGCCTCGGCCGGCGCCACGATGTAGTAGGCCGGCAGCGCGTAGGAGGTGTGCGGCAGCGAGATTTCCTTGATGGTCGCGCCGGCCGCTTTCAGCCACGCCGCGCCCTCATCCCAGAGCTTCTGGATCTCGGCCGGCATGCCGTCGACCCGGTACTCCTTCGGGATGCCGATGGTCAGACCCTTCACGCCGCGGGTGACCGCCGCCTCAAAATCGGGCACCGCAAGATCCGCGCAGGTCGTGTCGCGGGCATCCGCCCCGGCCATGGAGCCCAGCAGGATCGCGCAATCGCGCACCGTGCGGGCGATCGGGCCGGCTTGATCCAGCGACGAGGCGAACGCCACCGTACCCCAGCGCGAGCAACGCCCGTAGGTCGGCTTGATCCCGACCGTGCCGGTAAAGGCGGCGGGCTGGCGGATCGAGCCGCCGGTATCGGTGGCGGTAGCGCCCAGGCAGAGGCGCGCCGCGACCGCGGCGGCCGACCCGCCCGAGGAGCCGCCGGGCACGATCGCCGCGTCCGAGCCCTTGCGCCGCCAGGGCGAGACCACGTTGCCGAAGGCGCTGGTCTCGTTGGACGAGCCCATGGCGAACTCGTCGAGGTTCAGCTTGCCGAGCATCACGGCACCGTTGCGCCAGAGATTGGCCGAGACCGCCGATTCGTAATGCGGCTCGAAATTCTGCAGGATCTTGGAGCCCGCCGTCGTGGTCACCCCGTGGGTGCAGAACAGGTCCTTGATGCCGAGCGGGATGCCCTCCAGCGGCCGGCCCTCACCGGCCGCAAGCTTCTGGTCTGAGGCGTCCGCCATCGCCAGGGCGCGATCCGGCGTCTCCCGGATGAAGGCGTTCAGCGCGCGGGCCTTCTCCATCGCGTCGAGATGCGCCTGCGTCAGCTCGCGGGCCGAGAGCCGCTTCGCCTTGAGGGCGTCGCGCGCCTCCGCCAGGGTGAGTTCGTTCGGATTCACGCTGTTCCCGTCCCCGCGCGCCGCGGCGCGCCCATCAGAAATCCGGTCCGCACGAGTCGAGCCGGAACCGGCCTACTCGACCACCTTCGGAACCAGGAAGTAATTGTCCTCGGTCTCGGGCGCGTTGGCCACGACGTCGGCGGCGCGGCCGCCCTCGGTGACCACGTCCTCGCGCTTCTTCATCGCCATCGGGGTGACGGAGGTCATGGGCTCGACGCCGGACACGTCGACCGTCCCGAGTTGCTCCACGAAGGCCAGGATCGCGTTCAGCTCGCCCTGCAGCGGCCCGACCTCGTCGTCGGTGACCGCGATGCGCGCCAGATGCGCGATGCGCCGAACCGTCTTCTCGTCGACCGACATGCCGTCCCGTTCGCCCCTGTCCGGGGGCGGCCCCCCGGGATCGGCCGGGCTATAGCACCGGCGTCCGACGCGCCGCAACGCAGGGCGTCGGCGGTAGTGGATGGCGGCTCGGACCCATGACGCTCGAGGGCGGTCCCGCCGTCAGGTCACGACGTGGTGCGGCGTTACCGACATCTCGATGGTGATGCCGGGCCGCTGCACCGGCTCGATCATGGCTTGGGTGAAACCCAGCACCAGGATCTCGAACGCGAGCAGAAGCATGAGGCGGTGCTTGCGCCGCAGGGCGGACCGCGACGGGGCGGAACGGGTGAGCTGGCCGATGGTCGACAAGGCGGGGACCCGAACAATGGTTTAACGATGTGTTTACCTACCTAACACGAACGGCTGCGCGCACATCCGGTGCGATCTACGGAGGGCTGCAAGGCTGTGGACAGGGAAGCGGGATCGATGTGGGAGCGCGTGTTCACCAGCCTGTCGCCGGGCTTCATCCCGGATGAAGCGGCGCTCGAGCGCGCGGCGGCGGAACTCGGCTTTCCCCTGCCCGCCTCTTATCGCAGCTTCTGCACGACCTGTGGTGTCGGATTGGCGGGCGATCAGTTCCGGATCGCGGTGCCGGCGCCGTTCGAGGCGTGCGATCTGATCACCCAGGCGGGCATCATCGCACACAGCGTCGGATCAGCCATCGGGATGCTGGCGGACGGCGCCGAGCCGCACCGATTCGATATCGAGGACGGCGACCCGAGCATCGTCGAGCGGGCCTGCTTCTTCGGCCACGGTGAGGATGGCAGCTTCCTGTTCTGGGACGTCTCCGGGAGCGACGGGGAATACGATATCTGGCTGCTTGCGCCCGATCTGGAGACGATCCGGTTCGCCGGCGAGACCCTTGGCGACTTCTTCATGACGGTCACCGCCCCGACCGCGCTCCTGGTGCTGGGCACGGGCGCGGAGCCGTTGCCCGCGCGCTTCGAGGGCGTCACCGAGGCAACCTTGGCACGCAGCGCTCAGGCGGAGTCATGAATTTCGACGCCATTCGCGCTTTCTCGGAAGCCTCGCGCGGCGGGGCCCGGCTCATCGGGGTCGATCTCGGCACAAAGACGATCGGCCTCGCGCTGTCGGATCTGGGGCGGCAGATCGCGACGCCGCTGGAAACGATCCGGCGGGTCAAGTTCACTCCGGACGCACAGCGTCTCGCTTCCCTGTGCCGTCAGCACGCGGTGGGCGGCCTCGTGGTCGGGCTGCCGCTGAACATGGACGGCACCGAGGGTCCGCGGGTGCAATCCACGCGGGCGTTCATGCGCAACCTCGCGCCTATCTTGCCCCTGCCCCACGTCTTCTTCGACGAACGCCTCTCCACCGCGGTCGTGACCCGGGCGCTGATCGAGGCCGACGCGTCCCGGGTCCGGCGGGGCCAACTCGTCGACAAGCTCGCTGCCGCCTACATCCTCCAGGGCTGCCTGGACGTGATGCGCAACTTGGCCGACGCCGATCGGGAGGACGACCCGTTCAACGACTGATCAGCGAGACCGAGCCGCTGCCGTGCCGCTCGATCCGGCCATCGAGTTCGAGTTCCAGGAGCACGGTCTGCACGATTCGGACGCCAACGCCGGCGCTGCGCGCCAATTCATCGGTCCCGATCGGGCTTGGGCTCAGCAGGGCGACGATGCGTGTGCGGTCGTCGTCGGGCTCGAAGGGATCCTCCAGATCCTCGCAGGGCGCCGGTAAGGTGCGCGCGAAGGGGGTTTGCCCGGCCGGTTCGGTTGGATCCAGCGCGTCCAGGTCGATCTCGTCCCAGAAGCTCAATTGCTCGCGGAGATCAGGCCGACCGCGCGCCGGTGCTCCGTCCGCATCCGGGCCGCGCTCGATGAGCGGGCCGATCACATCGAGGACGTGCGCGACCTCGGACACGAGGGTGGCGCCCTGGCGAATCAGGTCGTTGGTGCCCTCGGCCCGGGGATCGAGGGGTGAGCCCGGCACGGCGAACACCTCACGATTCTGCTCCAGGGCATAGCGTGCCGTGATGAGCGAGCCCGAGCGCCGCGCCGCCTCGATGACGACGGTGCCGTAGGACAAGCCGGAGATGATGCGGTTACGCCGCGGGAAGTCGCGACCACGGGGCTCCCACCCCATCGGCATCTCGGCGACGACGGCACCGCCCTCGCCTAGAATCGCATCGACCAGAGACGCGTGGTTCGCTGGGTAGATCCGGTCGTGGCCGCCGGCCATCACCGCCACGGTACCGGTCTGGAGGCAGGCCTTGTGGGCCCGGGCATCGATGCCCCGGGCGAGACCTGAGACCACCGCCAAGCCCGCTTGGCCCAGGCCATGCGCCAACCGCTCCGTGAAGGCGAGCCCCGCCGTCGAGGCGTTGCGCGAGCCGATGAGGGCCACGCTGGGACGGTTGAGGATCGCGCCGCCGCGCACGGCCAGGAGCGGCGGTGCGGCATCGATCTGTTGCAGGAGGTGTGGGTAGTCGGCCTCGCCGGTGGCGATCAGTCTGCCGCCGAGGCGGATCAGCGCCGCGATCTCGTCCTCGGCCCGCGCACGGTTCGGGGGCTCCAGCCGCTTGCCCTGGCGGCGGCCGAGATCGGGCAGCGCGTCGAGGGCGGCTGCCGCACTACCGAAGCGGTTGATTAAAGTGCGGAAGGTGCGTGGACCGATACCTTCGGTGCGAATCAGACGCAGCCAATCGAGACGTTGTGCATCGGTGAGCTGCATACGATCCTCCAAGGACCGCGCATCTCGTGCGTGCGCTCAGCCCTTCTGGCCGATGCGCCCCTCGGTGCCGGACGCGAGGCGGCGGATGTTGGGCGCGTGCTTCCACCATAGCAGCGACGCCAGGATGAGGAACAGCACAGCTTGCGTCGGAGCCCCGAGCGCCCACAGAACCAGGGGTGTAGCCGCCGAGGCTGCGAGCGCCGCCAGCGACGAATATTTGAGCGCGAAGGCGAGCCCGAGCCAGATCGCCGCGAACGCGCCCAAAGCGGGCGGAGAGAAGGCGAGGAGCACGCCGATGAAGGTGGCGACGCCCTTGCCGCCCTTGAAGCCGAGCCAGACCGGGAAGAGATGGCCCAGGAAGGCACCGAGCCCAGCGGCGAGCGCAGGCCCCTCGCTCAGGTTTCTGGCGACCAGGACGGCTGCGGTGCCCTTTAGGGCATCGCCCAGCAGCGTCGCGGCGGCGAGGCCCTTCCGGCCGGTGCGCAGCACGTTGGTGGCGCCGATATTGCCGGAGCCGATCGCCCGTACGTCGCCGAGGCCAGCGAAGCGCGTCAGGATCAGACCGAACGGGATCGAGCCCAGAATGTAGCCGAGGACGAGGCCGACGAGAGCCGCCAGAGTGACGAGGTCCGGAGGCATCAGGCCGCTGCCGCCAAATCGTCGCTTGCGTGAACGACCCTGCCGGCGACCAGCGTCAGAACCGCGGCGCCCTGGAGGCGGGCCTCGTCGAAGGGCGAGTTCTTGGAACGCGACTTCAAACGGCGCTTGTCGAGCACGTAGGGCAGGTCGCGGTCGATCAGGATGAGATCGGCGGGCGCGCCGACTGCCAGCCGGCCGGCATCCCGACCCAGGATCCGGGCCGGGTTCACCGTCAGCGCAGCGAGGAGCTTGGGGAAGGCGAGATCGCCGGTATGGACGAGGCGCAGGGCCGCGCCGAGCAGGGTCTCGATCCCGAGGGCGCCGTCCGCAGCTTCCGCGAACGGGAGGCGCTTGGTCTCGACATCCTGCGGGTTGTGGTCGGAGACGACCACGTCGATCACGCCTTCGTCGAGGGCCCGCACCACCGCCTGGCGGTCGGCTTCGTCGCGCAGGGGCGGCGAGAGACGGCAGAAGGTGCGGTAATGGCCGATGTCGTTCTCGTTGAGCACGAGGTTGTTGACGGAGACGCCGCAGGTCACGGGCAGCCCATCCTGCTTGGCCCGACGGACGATCTCGACCGAATCGGCGCAGGAGATCATCGCCGCATGGTAGCGGGCGCCGGTAAGACGCACGAGGCGGATGTCGCGCTCCAGCATCACCGTCTCGGCCTCGCGGGGGATGCCCATCAGGCCGAGGCGGGAGGCGAGCTCGCCCTCGTTCATCACACCTTCGGCGACGAGGTCGTCGTCCTCGACATGCTGCATGACCAGGGCATCGAAATCCCGAGCGTAGGTCAGCGCGCGGCGCATGACCTGAGCGTTCTTGACGGCGTGCAGCCCGTCCGTGAAGGCAACCGCCCCGGCCTCCTTGAGCAGGCCGAACTCGGTCATCTCGCGCCCGGCCAAGCCCTTGGTGATGGCCGCGGCGGGCAGGACGTTGACGCTGGCCGTATCGCGGGCGCGGCGCAGCACGAAATCGACGATCGCCGGACCGTCGATCACCGGGTTTGTATCCGGCATGCAGACCAATGTCGTGACGCCCCCCGCGGCGGCGGCCGCGCTGGCCGAGGCCAGGGTCTCCCGATGCTCGGCTCCGGGCTCGCCCACGAAGGCGCGCATGTCGATGAGGCCGGGCGTCAGCACCCGGCCGGCACAGTCGATTCGGATCGTATCTTCCGGCGCGCCGGGGGCGGCGCCGCTCGCAATATCGGCGATCCGGCCGTC
This sequence comes from Methylobacterium phyllostachyos, assembly GCF_900103445.1. Taxonomy (GTDB): domain Bacteria; phylum Pseudomonadota; class Alphaproteobacteria; order Rhizobiales; family Beijerinckiaceae; genus Methylobacterium; species Methylobacterium phyllostachyos. Next base: position 322,355 of record NZ_FNHS01000002.1, read on the forward strand.
CTGGACGAGGACCGTGCCGGCGGTTTCGCGGCCCGTCTCCGGATCGAGGAGGTTGGCATTCGCCAGGAGGTAGCTGCTCACAGGGGCGTTCTCGCCGAAGATGCCGGGCTATCGAGGCGCATGGCGAGGCCGGCGGCGGCCATATGGGCCTTGGCCTCGGCGATGGTCGCCTGCCCGAAATGGAATATGGAGGCGGCCAGCACGGCGCTCGCGCCACCCTGGGCAACGCCGGCCACGAGGTCGTCGAGCCCGCCGACGCCGCCGGAGGCAATCACCGGCACGGTGACGGCGTCGCTGATCGCCCGCGTGAGGGCGAGGTCGTAGCCGGAGCGCGTACCGTCCTTGTCCATGGAGGTGACGAGCAATTCGCCAGCCCCCTTTTCCGCTACCAGGCGCGCGAAGGCGACGGCGTCGATCCCTGTCGGATCGCGGCCGCCATGGGTGAAGATCTCCCAGGCGGCCGGGGTGCCGGGCGGCGAGACGCGCTTGGCGTCGATCGCGACGACGATGCACTGGGCGCCGAACTTCTCCGCGGCCCGGGCGACCAGATCCGGATCCTTCACGGCTGCGGTGTTGATCGCGACCTTGTCGGCCCCGGCCAGCAGCAGCGCTCGCACATCCTCGACGGTGCGCACCCCGCCGCCGACGGTCAGCGGCATGAAGCAGGCCTCGGCAGTCCGGCTGACGATGTCCAGCAGAGTACCGCGGGCCTCGCGGCTTGCCGTGATGTCGAGGAAACACAGCTCGTCGGCGCCGGCCGCATCGTAGACCTTGGCGGCCTCGACGGGATCGCCGGCGTCGCGCAAGCCCTCGAAGCGCACGCCCTTCACGACGCGCCCGTCCTTCACGTCGAGGCAGGGAATGATGCGGGTCTTGAGCACGGCGTCTCGGCAGTTCGGTTCAGGGTTCGGGATCGATCGCGAAGGTGCGATCCATGATGTCCTGATAGGTGTAAGGGCAGGTCTGAGGGAAGCCTCCGAGCGCGAGCCCCGTCTCTTGCGCCGCCTCTAGGCGCGCGAGGCGATATGCCTTGCCGATGGCCTCGACGAGGCGGCTCTTCAAACCCGGACACTCCTTCAACGCGTCGCCGATATGGACGCGGTGCGTCGCAATCGAGATCGACCAGCTCCGTGCCCACTCGGAGGGCTGGTGGTCGATCTTCAGCATGTGTAGCAGAACGGCACGTGAGGCGCTCACCAGACTGGCGAACTGGCTCCCGCCCGTGCTCTCGATCTCCGCGGCCAGGTTTTCGCGGTCGAGCCCCGAGTCGTCCCCGGTCCGCAAACGCGCGCCCCGCTCCTGAGTCCAGCTGTAGAATCTATCCGCGTCAGCCGTTCCGGCGGCGGCGGCCCGGGTCTTCAATGCCGTCATCGAAGCCTCCCGTGTCGGCGCTTCTATCGCAGCTGAACTATCACGAAGCCGGGCCGCGCGCCGCAGCGATCGCCGCCAGGGCCGCCTGCGGATCGATGCGGCCGTCATAGAGCGCCCGCCCCGTGATGGCGCCCGCGATCAGCGCGCAATCTGGCTGGAGCAGCCGGTGCACGTCGTCGATCGAGGCGAGGCCGCCCGAGGCGATCACCGGGATGCGCACGGCCTGCGCCAGCGCCAGGGTCATCTCGACGTTGAGGCCCTTCAGGATCCCGTCGCGGGCGATGTCGGTGTAGATGATGGCGGCCACGCCCGCGTCCTCGAAGCGGCGGCCCAGTTCCTCGGCGGTCATGCTGGAGGTCTGCGCCCAACCCTCGACGGCCACCCGGCCGTCCTTGGCGTCGATGCCGACCGCGATCTTCCCGGGATGCTGACGGGCGGCCTCGCGGACGAAGCCGGGGTCGCGCACGGCCGCGGTTCCGATGATCACCCGGGCCACGCCCTTCGCAAGCCAGCCTTCCAGCGTCTTCATCTCGCGGATGCCGCCGCCGAGCTGAACGGGGATCGTCACCGTCTCAAGGATCGCGTCCACCGCCGCCGCGTTGCGCGGGGTGCCGGCGAACGCGCCGTCGAGATCGACCACGTGCAGCCAGGGGAAACCCTGCGCCTCGAAGATCGCGGCCTGCGCGGCCGGATCGTCGCCGAAGACCTTGGCTTGGGCCATGTCGCCCTGGACGAGGCGGACGCAGCGTCCCTCCTTGAGGTCAATCGCCGGGTAGAGGATCACGGGTGTATTTGTCCTTGTTGCCGTCGCACGAGCGCCCTCAGGGCCGCCAATGCAGGAAATTCGCGATGAGCGCGAGGCCCAAGCGCTGGCTCTTCTCAGGGTGAAACTGCGTGCCCGCGATGTTGCCGCGGGCGACGAGCGCGGTGACCGGTCCGCCGTAATACGCCCGGGCCACCACGTCGTCGGGGTTTTCGGGGATCAGCGCATAACTGTGGACGAAATAGGCGTGCAGGCCGTCTTCGCCGGTCGGAATGCCGGCCAGCAGAGCGTGGTCACGCGCCGGCCGCAAGGTGTTCCAACCCATATGGGGCACCTTGAGCGCCGGATCGGCGGGCTGGATCGGCCCGACATCGCCTGGGATCCAGCCGAGACCGGGCGTGATGGCGTATTCCAGCCCACGGCTCGCCAGGAGCTGCATGCCCACGCAGATCCCCAGGAATGGACGGCCCGCGCCGTGGGCAGCCTGCGTCATCGCCTCGATCATACCGGGCACGGCGTCGAGCCCGCGTCGGCAATCGGCATAGGCCCCGACGCCGGGGAGAACGACGCGGTCGGCCTTGGCGACCACGTCGGGGTCGGCGGTAAGGCAGATCCGCGCGTCGCACCCACTCTCGCGGGCGGCGCGCTCGAAGGCTTTGGCGGCGGAATGGAGGTTGCCGGATCCGTAATCGATGATCGCGACTGTCTCGGTACTCATGTTGGGGTACTTATGCCTCGAACCTCATACGCGCATCGAGCGAGCATCACCGGGCGCCTTCCCGAGCGGGGAAGAGGCCGATGACCGGCTCCGCGCGGCGGGACGGCCCAGCAGGGAACGGCGGGCGCGAGGCCGAAGCCATGCTGCCGAGCCAACGCTCGAAGGCACGGGTCTCAGCCTCCGCAGGACTTGCCGCGATGACCGTGTCGCGCATGGGCATGTCGCGCCGGGCGAGCGTCCAGCGGCGCAGGGTCGACGCTTCCAGCCCGATCAGCCACGCGGCCAGCAGGGCGGCGATCAGGCCGGCGCCGGTCGGCAGACCGAGCAGAATCCCCCCGCCGGCGAGTGCGATCAAGCCGAGGAGCACGATCAGCGCGGCGAGCCAGAGGCGATGAAACAGGAACCAAAGAACGGTGAAGGCGAAGGCCGGCCAGGAGAAGCCGTCGGGGACGAGCACCGCCCGATCCAGGCCGAGGCTTTCACCCGGCCGCGCATCCTCCGGCAGGTGGAGCGTGTAGCTGCGCATGCGCATCGCGGGACTCCGGCGATAGTACCCTCCGATCGCCGCTGGGCGATCCGGACGGACGGTGAGGTGGTCTACAGGGAGCCCTTCGTGGAGGGAACGCGTCCCTCCTCCCGCGGATCGATCGCGACCGCCTTCCGCAAGGCACGGGCCAGCCCCTTGAAGCAGCTCTCCGCGATGTGGTGGGCGTTGTCCCCGTAGAGCGTCTCCACATGAAGCGTCAGCCCGGCATTCATCGCGAAGGCCTGGAACCACTCCCGCACGAGTTCGGTGTCGAACTGGCCGATCTTCTCGACCCGGAAGGTCGTGCGGAAGACCAGGAACGGGCGGCCGGAGATATCGACGCAGACCCGGGTCAGCGCCTCGTCCATGGGCAAATGAATGTCGGCGTAGCGGGTGACCCCGCGCTTGTCGCCCAGCGCCTTGGCGAAGGCTTGACCGAGGGCGATGCCGCAATCCTCGGCCGAATGGTGCTGGTCGATGTGCAGATCACCGTCCACCTTCACGTCGAGGTCGAACAGGGCGTGCCGGGCGAGCAGATCCAGCATGTGATCGAGGAAGCCGATCCCGGTAGCGATCGTCGATCGCCCTGTCCCGTCGAGGGCGACCGTCACCGCGATGTCGGTCTCCGCGGTTTTCCGGGTGATGGTGGCGCTGCGCATTCGTTCTGGGCTTTGCGTCGGGAGCGGCGGCAGCCGCTCGCGCCTTCTAAAGGGACTTCGTCCGGAATGGAAAGGGTGCCCGCCTATGCGTTCAGCACCCGACCCGCTACGGCGTCGAGCTTGGCGAGCAGCGCGGGGTCGCGAACGGCAGGCGCCGTCATGATCGCCCCGTCCAGCGCCCGGTGCGATCCGGCTGGGCAGGGTTCGCGCTCGGCCGGGAAGTCGCGCGCCAGCCGGGCCACCAGCCGGGCCGCCTTGTCGGCATTCGCGCGGGCAACAGCCACGACGGCGGCCACGTCGACGGCGTCGTGGCCCGGATGCCAGCAATCGTAGTCGGTCACCATCGCGATGGTCGCGTAGGTGATCTCGGCTTCGCGGGCGAGCTTGGCCTCGGGCATGTTGGTCATGCCAATTACGTCGAACCCCTGCGCCTTGTAGGCCCTGGATTCGGCGAGCGAGGAGAATTGCGGTCCGTCCATGCAGACATAGGTGCCGCCGCGATGGACCGGGATGTCTTCGGACTTCGCCGCCGCGGCGATCCGCGCCTGGAGCCCGGGACCGACCGGATGGGCGAGGGAAACGTGCGCCACGCAGCCGTCGCCGAAAAAGGACGCGGCGCGCCCATGGGTGCGATCGACGAACTGATCGACCAGGACGAACAGGCCAGGCGGCAACTCCTCGCGGAACGAGCCGCAGGCGGAGAGAGAGACGAGGTCTGTGACGCCAGCGCGTTTCATCGCGTCGATATTGGCGCGGTAGTTGATGCCGGCGGGCGAGAAGCGGTGGCCGCGCCCGTGCCGGGCCAGGAACACGATCCGGGTGTCGCCGATCCGCCCGATACGCAGGGCATCCGAGGGCTCGCCCCAGGGGGAGGCGATGCGTTCCTCGCGCACGTCCTCAAGCCCAGGCAGATCGTAGACGCCCGAGCCACCCATCACCCCGAGAACCGCTGCCGTCATGCCAAATTCCCTGTCGTGGCGCGGCGCCTCGAAGAACCGCCTGTCCCATACGCAACCTCATCCTGAGGTGCCCGAGCGCAGCAGAAGCCTCGAAGGAGCCCTCCAGATGGCGCAGCGATCCCTGAAGCCCTCCTCGAGGTCCGCTGTCGCGGACACCTCAGGATGAGGTGGTGAGCGGGACAGACGTCGCCGGAAGGCCGACCATCGCGGCGACCGAGCGGTAGCATGGAGCCCAAGCCCAAAAAAGATGGGCCTCCGCAAGGGAGGCCCATCCGAACCAAGGCAGCAATTTGGCCGGCCTCAATAAGCCTTGTGCAATTCCGGCTGGAGGCCGTGCACTTCGCCGCCGACATCGGCCCAGATCTTCTTCTTCACGTAATAGAGCAGCCCCGACAGGATGATCAGGAACAGGATCACCCGGAAGCCAAGGGCCTTGCGGTCCATCATGTGCGGCTCGGCTGCCCACATCAGGAAGGCCGCGACGTCCTTGCCGTACTGATCGACGGTCTCGGGCACCACCGGCTGGCCCTTGTCGTCCTTCGCGTAGGTCACCTGACCGTCGGTGATCGGCGGCGGCATCGCGATGATATGGCCGGGATAGTACTTGTTGTAGTGGCCGCCATCCGGGACCGTAAAATCCTTCGGCGGATCCTCGTAGCCGTTGATCAGCGCGTGGATGTAGTCGGGCCCCTGCTCCGAGTAGCCCACCAAAGGCAGCCAGTCGGTCAGGAAGTAGAGCGAACCACGGGAGAAGGTCCGCGCCTTGGCGATCACCGAGAAATCCGGCGGCGCCTTGCCGCCATTGGCCGCCGCCGCGGCCTGGTCGTTCGGGAAGGGCGGCGGGAACGTGTCGGCGGGACGGCCGGGGCGGTCGAACATATCGCCCGCATCGTTCGGCCCGTCCTTGACCTGATAGGTCGCTGCGAGCGCCTTGACCTGGGCGGCCGTGAAGTCCGGCCCGCCCTCCTGCGCGAGGTTGCGGAAGGCGACCAGCTTCATCGAGTGGCAGGCCGAGCAGACTTCCTTGTAGACTTGGAAGCCCCGCTGGAGCTGCGCGGTGTCGAAGCGGCCGAACGTGCCGGCGAAGCTCCAGTTCACGCGGGCCGGGATCGGTCCGCCATGCCCTTCCTGGGCAGAGGCCGGCGCGGCGCCGAGCAGCAGGGCCGCTAGGGCGGCGGTCGAGAGGACGCGTGTCATCATCATGGTCCCGTCGTCAGCCCGTCAGCCCTTGGTGGTCGGAGCGGCGGCGGCGCCTGCCGGCATGCCGGATCCGCTCACCTGCTTACCCGGCCCGGTCACGCTCTCGAGGATCGAGCCCGGCAGCTTCTTCGGCGTCTCGAACAGGCCGCAGAGCGGCATGACGATCAGGAAGTGGGCGAAGTAGTAGGCCGTGCAGACCTGCGCAGCGAGCACGTAGCCCCCTTCAGGCGGCTGCGAGCCGAGCCAGCCGAGCAGAAGGGTCGCGCCGATGAACACCCAGAAGAACTGGCGGTAGATCGGCCGGTAGTTGCACGAACGGATCCGCGACGTGTCGAGCCAGGGGGCGAAGGCCAGGATGATCACCGCCGAGAACATCAGGATCACGCCGCCGAGCTTGCTCGGGACCGCGCGCAGGATCGCGTAGAACGGCAGGAAGTACCACTCCGGCACGATGTGCGCCGGCGTCACTGCGGGGTTCGCCGGGATGTAGTTGTCGGCATGGCCGAGGAAGTTCGGCTGATAGAACAGGAACCACGCGAACAGGATCATGAACACGCAGGTCGCGAACACGTCCTTTATGGTCGCGTAGGGCGTGAACGGCACCGCATCCTTGCCCGACTTGATCGGAATGCCGGCCGGGTTGTTCTGACCCGTCACGTGCAGCGCCCAGACGTGCAGGACGACGACGCCGGCGATCATCCAGGGCAGCAGGTAGTGTAGCGAGAAGAAGCGGTTCACCGTCGGGTTGCCGACCGAGTAGCCGCCCCAGAGCAACGTCTGGATCGTGTCGCCGACCACCGGGATCGCCGCCAGGATGTTGGTGATGACGGTGGCACCCCAGAAGCTCATCTGGCCCCAGGGCAGCGTGTAGCCCAGGAACGCCGTGGCCATCATCAGCAGGTAGATGACGACGCCCAGGATGTAGAGCACCTCGCGCGGGGCCTTGTACGACCCGTAGTAGAGTGCGCGGAACATGTGGACGTAGACCGCCACGAAGAACATCGATGCGCCGTTGGCGTGCGCGTAGCGCAGCAGCCAGCCGTAATTCACGTCGCGCATGATCTTCTCGACGGAATTGAAGGCGCCCGTCGCCGAAGGCTCGTAGTGCATCGCCAGCCAGACGCCGGTGACGATCTGCATGCCCAGGAAGGCCGCCAGGATCGCGCCGAAGGTCCAGAAGTAGTTGAGGTTCCGCGGAACCGGATAGGCGATGAAGGACGAGTGCACCAACCCTGCGATGGGCAGGCGCGCCTCGAACCATTTGGCCACGCGGCTCTTGGGGACGTAGGTGCTGGCCGTTCCGCTCATGCTTCCGTCCTCCTCAGGCCGCTTCCTTGCCGCCCTCGCCGATCCGGATCTTGGCGTCCGTCTCGAAGGCGTAGGGCGGGATCGGCAGATTGATCGGCGCCGGCCCGTGGCGGACGCGGCCGACCGCGTCGAACTGCGAGCCGTGGCAGGGGCAGGCCCAGCCCTCGAAATTGCCCTGGTGACCGATCGGGACGCAGCCGAGATGCGTGCAGTTGCCATAGACGACAAGCCACTGGTCGTGGCCGGTCTTGACCCGTGTCGTGAAGGCGGCCGGGTCGATCATCGCGGAGAGCGGCACCGCCTTCATGTCGCCCACCTCCTTCGCGGTGAGCTTGCGCACGAAGATCAGCTTGCCGCGCCAGAAGACGTTGACGATCTGCCCGTCCTGAATCGGGGTCAGATCGACCTCGATCGGCGCGCCGGCCGCGATGGTGTCGGCGTCAGGCGCCATGGACGAGATCAACGGCCACGCCGTAGCCGCTGCTCCGACCGCCAGCCCGGCACCCGTGGCCAGGAACAGGAAGTCACGACGGCTACCTTCGTGCCCGTGGGTCTCTTGCCCGTGGCCCGCGGGAGCGGCGGCTGATGTGTTCGCCAAGATTGTGAACTCCGTGCGTTGGCGTGAGGGCCGCAGGCGCCCTGCCTTGGTTTCCCGGCTACCGCCTGAATCAAAGCATTATCGTTCTAATGCGGGCAATGAGACCGTCTGCCGCCCCCGAGTCAAGCGGCCGGTTGCACTGCATCGATACGGCCGCGACAACTTTGTCCGCTTATGTTGCCGGGTGCGGCCCCGGGCGCCGAACGGCCGGTGCGAGCGAACGCCGTCACGGGGGGACCGGCTTGACCGAAAGATCGTCGGCGGCAGGACCTTAGGCTGCGGCCGTGTCGTAACGGTTCGCCCCGTCCGCCAGGAACCCCCCCGACTGGCGCGCCCACAGGCCGGCATAAACCCCGCCGCGAGCGACGAGTTCGGCATGCGTCCCCTCCTCGACGATTCGGCCATGGTCGATCACCACCAGACGATCGAGCGCCGCGATGGTCGACAACCGGTGGGCGATGGCCAGCACGGTCTTGCCGGCCATCAATGTGTCGAGGGATTCCTGAATCGCCGCCTCGACCTGGCTGTCGAGGGCCGAGGTCGCTTCATCGAGGATGAGGATCGGCGCGTCCTTCAGGATCACGCGGGCGATCGCGATGCGCTGGCGCTGGCCGCCGGAGAGCTTGACGCCGCGCTCGCCGACCTGCGCATCGTAGCCCCGGCGCCCCTTGTGATCGACCAGATCGGCGATGAAGCCGTCCGCATGCGCCAACCGGGCCGCGCGCGCGATCGCCTCGTCGCCCGCATCGGGGCGCCCGTAGGCAATGTTGTCCCGGATCGAGCGGTGCAGAAGGGAGGTGTCCTGGCTGACCATCGCGATGGCCTCGCGCAGGGATTGCTGCGTCACCGTCGCGATATCCTGGCCATCAACCAGGATGCGTCCGCTTTCGACGTCATAGAGGCGCAGGAGCAGGCTTGCCAGGGTGGATTTACCGGCGCCGCTAACGCCGACGAGCCCGACTTTCTCGCCGGGGCGGATCGTCAGGGAGAAATTCTCGATCACCGTGGCGTCGCCGCGCCCATAGTGGAATCCGACATTCTCGAACCGCACTTCACCGCCAGTGACGGTCAGTGTCCGGGCATCGGGCGCATCGTTGAGGGCATGTGGCCGCGCCATGGTCTGCATGCTCTCCTGCACGACGCCCACGTTCTCGAAGACGCCGCGGACGGTCTGCATCACCCAGCCCGACATCGCGATGAGCCGGAGTACCAGCGCGAGCCCCGCCGAGGCCTCGCCGGTTGTCATGCCGCCGCCCTGCCAGAGGATCAGGCAGGCCGCCCCGGTGGCGATCAGCAGGGCGCTGTTGAGGACGCCCAGCAGCGATGTGGTGAGCGTCACCAGGCGGAACTGGTGCAGGTAGGCGTCGGTATGGACCTCCACGGCGTCGCGGACCGCGGCCCGTTCCTCCCGGTCGCGGGCGAAGAGCTTCACCGTGAGGATGTTGGTGTAGCTGTCGACGATGCGGCCGATCAGCTTGGAGCGCGTATCGGCGGTTTTGTGCGAGCGAGCCCGGGCCCGGGGCACGAACCACGCGGTCAGCCACGCATAGGCGCCGATCCAGAGCAGCACCGGCAGGGCCAACCATGGGGAGATCGAGCTGAATAACCCGACCGCGGTCACCGCGTAGATCGCGACGTAGAGCAGCGTGTCGATGAAGACGACGGCCAACTCCCGCACCGCCGGGCCGACCTGCACGACGCGGTTGGCGAGGCGTCCCGAGAAGTCCCCCTGAAAATACGAGAGTGCGTGGCCGAGGGTGTAGAGGTGCGCGCGCCAACGGATCTGGCTTGTCGATTGCGGCACGACGAGCTGGTTCGACAGCACCTCGTGAGCCCAGATTGAGAGCGGCCTGATCGCAGCGATCAGGAGCACCGCGAGCCCCAGGCCTGTCGCGTGCTCCGACAACACGGTCGCCCGATCGGCCGTGCCGAGCAGGTCGATGAACCACCGCATGACGAGGTAGAGCGAGGCCTCGACCGTGCCGGCAATCACCGCGATGACGAACAGCGCCGCGAGCGCAGCGCGGATCGGGCGCAGATAGAACCACGCGAATCCGATGACCGAGCGCGGCGGCATCTGCGATTCATCGAAGGACGCGAACGGATCGATGCGGCGCTCGAGCCAATCGAGGAACATGCTGCCTGGGATGTGACGCTACGGGAACCCTTCATGTAAGCGTGGCGCGCCCGGCGCCAACCGTGCGCCGAGGTCGCGGCAGGCTGATCGTGACCCGCCTCGACGCCAAGCATCCATGGTGGCACCCCGCCGCATCCGCACGGCGGAGAGCTGCAATCGCGACCGTCTCAGCGGTTCAGGGCGAGGCCTGCACCGGACTTGGTCAGCGCGCCTTCGAGGCCGGCGCCGCCCTGGCGCAGGCGCGCCGCGACCGTGCCGCCAGGTTGGTAGAGGTAGACCTCGCCGTCCCGGAAATCCCAGGCCGAGACCCGGGCCAGATCCTTGTTGGGGCAGCCGGAGGCCGAGGCCTTATAGAGATCCAGGGCCGGGGCGCTCGACAGCGTGACCTTGCAATTCGCCCCGGTCGCATCGCGGGCGTCCCAACTCCCGACCACGGCGGCACGGCCGGTAGCGACCACGGGCGGAGGCGGCGCCGGAGGGGTAACCGGCTCGGGAATCACTGTCGGCGTTGCTGGAGACAGCGCCGCCTGCGGACCCGGAGGGGGCGGCGCGTCCGGGCTCGCCGCCACGCCGGGCGGCGGAGCAAGGGGCGCTGCCGTCACAGTCCCCGAGGGTAGAGCCGGCACCGTCTCGAGGGCGGCCTGGGGGGCCCGGGTGCGCGGCGCGTCGAGCCGGCTGGATGCGCAGGCGCCGAGGCTGGCGCTCAGACAGAGGACGGCGAACGTCGGCAGGCTCGGTCGCAGCATCGATCCACTTGGGTCAGGTTTGAAAAGGCGCACGGCGGCGCTTCCGTCCTGACTCGGTGGCAATTGCGCTGACTGCAAGGCGGCCCCGGCGACCGTCGGTGAGTCCCACGTGCCGACGGCGCCTTTTCTCGACAGTGTGGCCGCGAGGCCGCAAGTCCTGCAATCAGAGGGTGCGCTCGACCATCATCTTCTTGATCTCGGCAATTGCCTTGGCCGGATTGAGGCTCTTCGGGCAGGTGTTGGCGCAGTTCATGATCGTGTGGCAGCGATAGAGCCGGAACGGATCGTGCAGGTTGTCGAGCCGGTCGCCGGTATTCTCGTCGCGCGAGTCGATCAGCCACCGATAGGCCTGGAGCAGCGCCGCCGGGCCGAGGAACTTGTCGCCGTTCCACCAGTAGCTCGGGCAGGACGTGCTGCAGCACGCGCACAGGATGCACTCATAAAGGCCGTCGAGGCGAGAACGGTCCTCGGGGGTCTGCCGCCACTCCTTCTCGGGGGCCGGGGTTTCGGTCTGCAGCCACGGCTCGATCGCCGCGTGCTGGGCGTAGAAGTTGGTGAGGTCCGGCACCAGATCCTTGAGGACTGGCATATGCGGCAGCGGATAGATTCGGATCGCCCCGTCCTTGTCCTTCCGGGTCATGACCGGCAGGGCGTTGTCGGGGTTCTTGCACTCGTCGATGCCCATCGTGCAGGCGAGCGCGTTCTGGCCCTCGATGTTCATCGCGCAGGAGCCGCAGATGCCCTCGCGGCAGGAGCGGCGGAAGACGAGCGTCGAATCGACCTTGTTCTTGATCCACAGCAGCGCGTCGAGGACCATCGGGCCGCAATCCTCACGGTCGACCTGATAGGTGTCGATCCGCGGATTGGCCCCGTCATCCGGGTTCCAGCGGTAGATCTTGAAGGTCTGCAGGCTCTTGGCACCCGGAGGGGCCGGCCAAGCCTTGCCCTGCGTGATCTGAGAGTTCTTCGGAAGGTTGAACTGAGCCATGGGTCTCGACGGCTTCCGCTAGAGCAGAGTGCGGCGGCTTCGGACTTAAGCCCGAGCCGCCACGCAAGATGCAAAGTTCAGGATCAGTACACCCGCGCCTTCGGCTCGATGTACTGGATCTCGTTCGACATCGTGTAGGTATGAACCGGGCGATAATCGATGTTCACCTGATGCCGGCTCTCGTCGAGCCAGGACAGGGTGTGCTTCATCCAGTCCTTGTCGTCGCGATCCGGGAAGTCCTCGCGGGCGTGGGCGCCGCGGGACTCGGTGCGGTTGGCGGCTGATTCCATCGTCACCACCGCCTGACCGATCAGGTTGTCGAACTCCAGGGTCTCCAGCAGGTCCGTGTTCCACACGAGGGACCGGTCGGTGACCTTCACGTCGGCGGCTGCGTTCCAGACCTTGTGGATCAGGCCCTTGCCCTCCTCCAGAACCTCACCCGTGCGGAACACGGCGCAGTTGTTCTGCATCGTCTTCTGCATCTCGGCGCGCAGCTCCGCGGTCGGCGTCGAGCCGTTGGCGTAGCGGAACCGGTCGAGGCGCTCGAGCGCCTTGTCGGTGGCGCCCTTCGGCAGTTCCATCGCGCGGCCGTTCGGCTCGACGATCTCGGCGCAGCGCTTGCCGGCGGCGCGGCCGAACACCACGAGGTCGATCAGCGAGTTCGAGCCCAGACGGTTGGCGCCGTGGACGGAGACGCAGGCCGCCTCGCCGATCGCCATCAGGCCCGGGACCACGGTGTCGGGGTTGCCGTCGCGCAGCGTCAGCACCTCGCCGTGATAGTTCGTGGGGATGCCGCCCATGTTGTAGTGCACGGTCGGGATGACCGGGATTGGCTCCTTGGTGACATCGACGCCCGCGAAGATTTTCGCGCTCTCCGAGATGCCGGGCAGGCGCTCGTGCAGGATCTTCGGATCGAGGTGGTCGAGGTGCAGGTAGATGTGATCCTTGTTCTTGCCGACGCCGCGGCCGTCGCGGATCTCCATGGTCATGGAGCGCGAGACCACGTCGCGTGATGCAAGATCCTTGGCGGACGGCGCATAGCGCTCCATGAAGCGCTCGCCCTCGGAGTTCGTCAGATAACCGCCCTCGCCGCGCGAGCCCTCGGTGATCAGGCAGCCCGCGCCGTAGATGCCAGTCGGGTGGAACTGCACGAACTCCATGTCCTGCAGCGGCAGGCCGGCGCGCAGCACCATGGCGTTGCCGTCGCCCGTGCAGGTGTGCGCGGAGGTCGCCGAGAAGTAGGCGCGCCCGTAACCGCCGGTTGCCAGGATCGTCGTCTGGGCGCGGAACCGGTGGATCTCGCCGGTGGCCTGATCGAGGGCGATGACGCCGCGGCAGCGACCTTCTTCGTCCATGATGAGGTCGAGGGCGAAGTACTCGATGAAGAAGTCGGTCCGGTTCTTCACCGCCTGCCCGTAGAGGGTGTGCAGCATGGCATGGCCGGTGCGGTCGGCTGCCGCGCAGGTGCGCTGGGCGGTGCCCTTGCCGTAATCGGTGGTCATGCCGCCGAACGGACGCTGGTAGATCTTACCTTCCTCCGTGCGGGAGAACGGCACGCCCCAATGCTCCAGCTCGTAGACGGCCGCGGGCGCGTTGCGCACGAGGTACTCGATCGCGTCCTGATCGCCGAGCCAGTCCGACCCCTTCACGGTGTCGTACATGTGCCAGCGCCAGTCGTCCGGGCCCATATTGCCGAGCGAGGCCGAGATGCCGCCCTGCGCCGCTACGGTGTGCGAGCGGGTCGGGAACACCTTGGTGATGCAGGCGGTACGCAGGCCGGCTTCCGAGCAGCCGACGGTGGCCCGCAGGCCCGCGCCGCCTGCGCCGACGATCACCACGTCGAAGGCGTGATCGTGGATGGTGTAGGCAGGCCCGCTGCCGTTGGTGCCGTTGGCGGCCATGGTCGGTTCCTCGAAAAGCGTGGTGGCGGGATTCAGGCCGGCTGACCGAAGCCGATGCGCAGGACCGCGTAGAGGCAGGCCACGGCCACGAGGACCGCGTAGACATTGTTGGCGAAGACGGCGGCGATCTTGGTCGCCTGCGCGTGGACGTAATCCTCGATGATCACCTGCATGCCGATACGCATGTGGAGGGTGACCGACAGGAGCGCCAGGATGAGGATGATCGAGACGAAGGGGTTCGCGACGATATGCACCGCGTCCGCGTAGCTGCGACCGGCCATGTTGGCGATGATGACCACGAAGGCCAGCATCAGCACCGTGTTGGTCACTGCGGTGATTCGTTGGAGCCACCAATGATTGACGCCGTGATGGGCGACGCCGAGGCCGCGCACGCGGGCCCGCGGGGTGCGGATCGAGACGCGTGTGTCCTGGCGGATCTGTTCCTGAGCCATTGCGCCCTCCTCAGCGGACCAGAAGGGCGACCGCCCAGATGACGAGGGTCAGCGCCACCGACCCGATCAGGGTCAGCCGGGACATGGCGAGGCGCTTCTCCCGATCGAAGCCAATGCCGAAATCCCAGGCGAAGTGGCGCAGGCCACCGAGCATGTGGTGCATCAAGATCCACGTGTAGACGAACAGGATCAGGCGTCCGATTATGGAGCCGAAAAATCCGGCCACGTAAGAATAGGCCACCGGTCCGGAAGCTAGGGCGAGCAGCCAGATCGCCACGAGGGCAGTCCCACCGTAGAGCGCCGTGCCGGTGATGCGGTGAAACACCGACATCGCCATGGTCCAGGTCCAGCGATAGATCTGGAGATGGGGCGAAAGCGGCTGTGCCACTGTCGGGCGGGCGGTGGGTGCCATCGGATTGATGCCTCGCAGCTGCGGACTGGACCGTCTCTAATCTGGTAGCGCTAGTGCCTGCGCGGGCAAGCTGCAATCCGTCATGGTGCGACGCAATGTGCCCGCTTGCGCAACACAAAACCGAATCTGTCACTTCAGCTGACCGAGCAGCCTCCACCACGCGTAATCGAGGGGCGCTGCCACGATGAGGCCGGCCAAGCCGAAGCTCAGGGTGAGCCGCGTCGTGTCCCGGAGACGGACACCACCGAGTTCACTGGCGACGACGATCGGCGGCGCCTGATAGGGAAAGAACACGGTCGCGTAACCCATGACCTGCAGCGAGACGACCGCCATCGGTGACAGACCGCTCGCCCCCGTCATCTCGCCCGCGAGGGCGGTGTATAGAGCAGGCGCGCCGTTGGCGGTGACGAGGAGCGTCAGTATCGTCGCCATGCCGGTGAGCACGGCGAAATTCTGCGCCGGCGCACCGGGCTCCAGCGGCGCCACCGCCAGAAGCAGGTGTCCGAGGCGCTCACCCAGCCCCGTCTCGTTGACCAGGGCCACGAGACCCAGCAGAGCCGCAATATAGAAGCACGTCCGCAGGTTGACCTGCTGGAACGCCTCGGGTGGCAGCACGCCGATCCGCGGCAGCAGGCAGGTCACCGCGGCAGCGAGGCCGACCCAGGCCGGCGCAAGCCCGTGCAGGCTGTCGGTCATCCAGAGCGCAAGCGTGGCGGCGAGGATCGTCGTGAGGCGCCGCTCAAGCGCGGAGAGCGGCGGCAGTGCAGGCAAGGCCCGCGTGCTCGAGTCCAAGCGATCGGGGAAGAGCCACACGATCAGGGCGATCAGGATCGCGCCCTTGACCAGGGCCAGCACCGGCGCGTGGAGGAGAAAGTACGACAGGTAGGAGAAGTGCAGATCCAACAGCCGCTCGGCCGAGCCGGCCATGACGAGGTTCGGAACGTTGGCGGGGAGGATCGCTGCGGACAGGATCGGAGTCGCGACGCCAACCGCCAGGATCGCACCGCTGCGGCCGGGACGGCCTGGGGCAAGGCCGAACGCATCGCAGAGTGCCAGGGTCACCGGGATCATCAAGGCGATTCGTCCCAGGTTGGAGGGCATCACGAAGGCGATGAGAAAGCTCAGCAGCACCAGCCCGGCGATGAGCTGCGCGTAGGAACCGGACAGACGCCGGGCCAGGAGATTTGCCATGCGGGCGCCGAGCCCCGTCCGTGTCATGCCCTGACCGACCACCATGCCGGACAGGACGAGCCAGAAGGCGGAGGTCGAGAAGCCCGAGAAGACCGTTGTGGCGCTTCCCAGCCGCAGGAGCATCGCCGAACCGAAGAAGCTCAGTGCTGTTACGACCTCGGGAAGCAGGGCGGTCGCCCAGAGACCCATGCAGAGCATCAGCAGGGCCGCCGTCGCCGGAACCGTTGCCACCACGCCCACGCGATCCCCCAACTCGCTCGATCTCACCGTGCCACCATCGTGGCCACCGTGGAACGGTTCGCAATTCGGATGTCCTTGACCGTGCCTTCGCGGGAGACGAAAGCCGGGCAGGTCGACGATGTCCGTCCCGATCCGGGCGGTTCAGCCGTCGACGGGGGTGTGCCGAACACGAAAGCCCGGCTGCCGAGCAGCCGGGCTTCGAGGGTTTTGTCTTGAGGCTGGCTTGAACGGCTTAGTAGCCGTAGCCGTAATAGCCGCATCCGGCTTGGTCGTAGGCGCCGTAGCCGTAGTCGTTCGTGCAGTTGTCGTAGCCGAAACCGCCGAGCCCGTAACCGACGCCGAGGCCGAGGCCCACGCCGGCAAGCCCGTAGCCGAGACCGCGCCCGTAGCCGCGCCCGTATCCACGGCCTGCGAAGCCACGCCCGACGACGCCGCGGGTTCCAATCCCGCCATGGGTTTCGAGCCCGCCATGGGTTCCAACCCCGCCGAGGCGGCCTGCATTGTTGAAGCCACCCGTTCGAAGGCCACCGACGCCAGCCCCGCCGAGGCCCGCACCGCGGAATCCGCTGCCGATGCCAGCGCCCCGGAAACCGCCGACCCCGCCCACGCGCGCACCACCGAAGCCGCCACCGTGAAAGCCGCCGCCGAAGCCGCCCCCGTGGAAACCACCGCCGCCGAAGCCGCGCGCGTCCGCACTGACCGGTGCGAATGCCACCGCTGCGAGCAGGGCGGTCGATGCCAATACCAAACGCTTCATAGGACAATCCAATTTGATGAGTAGTCTCTGGCTGTCCAACCGCGTTCGAGACCTGCGTATCCAAGCTTGAGTATTGATGGGTGCGTGGCAGTCCGTCGCTGCCACGCGTTTGCATGAAAACTAGACGGTTCGGCAGGGAGCCGGGGGTCAACGGAACGGCGGCTCGTCGAAGCTCCGCAGCTTGCGCGAGTGCAACCCGTGCCGATCGGCGCGCAGGGCGTCGAGGGCCGCGAGACCGACCTGAAGATGCTCGGATACGGCCCGGTCGTAAAAGGCGTTGGCGGCCCCAGGCAGCTTGATCTCACCGTGGAGCGGTTTGTCCGACACGCAGAGGAGCGCCCCATAGGGCACGCGCAGGCGGAAACCCTGCGCGGCGACGGTGCCGCTCTCCATATCGACCGCGACCGCCCGGGATTGATTGATCCGTCGCCGTTCCTGGCTGAACCGCAATTCCCAATTGCGGTCGTCGTAGGTGACGACCGTGCCGGTCCGCAGGCGGCGCTTGAGATCCTCGGCCTGCTCGCCCGTCACGGTGGCGGCCGCGTTCTGGAGCGCGACCTGCACCTCGGCCAGAGCCGGGACCGGCACGTCCGGCGGAACCAATTCGTCGAGGATCCGGTCGCGGCGGAGGTAGGCATGCGCCAGCACGTAATCCCCGATGGTCTGGGACTGCCGGAGGCCGCCGCAATGACCGACCATCAGCCAGCAATCCGGCCGGAGCACCGCGAGGTGATCGGTGATCGTCTTCGCGTTCGAGGGACCGACGCCGATATTCACGAGCGTCGTGCCCTGATGGGTCCCGTCGGCCCCCTGGGCCACGAGATGGTATGCGGGCATCTGGTGCCGGTGCCACGGCGAGGCGGCGATGACCGCGGCGGGGTCGGCCTCCGCGGCCTCGGCGCGGGACACGGAGACACCGCCCGGCAGTACCAGACGCTCGAACCCCTCCGCGCCGGAGGCGAGCCGCTCCAGCCCGTGGCGGACGAACTGATCCACATAGCGGTGATAGTTGGTCAGCAGGATCCAGGGTTGGACGTCGCGCCAGTCGCAGCCGGTATAATGGACGAGCCGTCGCAGCGAGTAATCGACCCGCACCGCGTCGAACAGCGCCAGGGGCAACGGCTCGCCGGCGACCTGATCGAAGGTGCCGTCCGCGATCTCGTCGCCGACGAGCGACAGGAGCGGCACCGGGAAGTAGGTGGCGAGATCCGCGCCGTCGACGGCCCGCCCGCGTGCGTCGAGCCCGGCTTCGAGGACGTAGGGATAGGGGATCTCCTGCGCGCTCAGGCCGACTTCCAGGGCGATGCCGTAATCGGCGATCAGCGGCTCAAGCTGCCGGGTCAGGTAGTGACGGAAGAAGGCGGGGTGCGTGACTGTCGTCGCGTAGGTGCCGGCGGCCTGGAGCTTCGCGGTGGCGCGGCGCACCCGCGGCAGCGGCCCGTCCGGGCGATAGCTGATCCGCAACTCGGGGTAGCGGAAGGCCAAGCGTTCGGTGGCGTCCGGCGGCGGGCCGCCCGCGAGGTAGCGCTCCAGAGCGCTTCGCAGGGCGCGAGCCGCGCCGTCGTAGAGTTCCACGAGCCGGTCGATCGCGGTTCCGGCATCCGTCACCGCCTGCATCGGCCGCAATTCGCGCTCGATCATGTCGCCTCCGTTCCTCGCGCTGGCTCTACACCCGCCAACGCGGGCGAGCGAGACGCGGGCTTGCGGGCGCCGTGGGCTTGGACGAGAAGCCGGCGGGATTACAGCGAGGTCGCATGAGCACGGACGAGTTCGGGATCCGGCCCGGCGAGGAGATGGCGAGCCTGCCCGCAACCTTCGATGCGGGCCTCCACTTCATCGGCCGGCTGCGCACGCCCTGGCGCTCACGCTCCGAATGCCCAAAGAACGGGCTGCAGACCGATGCGCTCTGCACCGTGGAGGTCGATGCCGCCTATGTGCCCGGCCTGCGCAACGTCATGGGCTGTTTCCATCTCATCGTGCTCTACTGGATGGACCGGGCGACCCGCGGGCTCTTGGTCCAGCAACCGCGCCATGCGGACGGGCCACGCGGCACCTTCTCGCTGCGCTCGCCTGCGCGACCGAACCCGATCGCCCTGTCGGTGGTAGAGCTGCTTGGGCGGGAGGGTGGCGTGCTGCGAGTCCGCGGCCTCGACTGCATCGATGGAACGCCGCTCCTCGACATCAAACCCTATTACGCTACGACGGATTCCCGGCCGGAGGCGCAGGTCGATCGCGCCGGCGCGCCGTCGTGAGGCGTCTCGCGCTTCCGATCGGTGGCGGTCTGATCCTGCTCGCCATCGGCGGCCTCGCGGGCTGGCGCCTGCACCGGCCGGCGGCCGATGCGCGGGCCTACGCGGTGATGCGCCTCATCGCCATCCAAGTGAGCCTGGATGAGGCCCCGCCGGATTACGCGTTCTGGGGTGGCGATTCGCAGGTCGAGTTGCAGCCAGGGGGGCAGCCAGTCTGCGGCTTGCCGTTGGTCAATGGCGGCGTCAGCGGTTCGACCGCGGCCGCCTACGCCGATCACCTCGCGCACCTGACCTTTCCGGTGCACCCGCATCGCGCCGCGTTGACGATCGGAACCAACGACATCCTGCTGAAGAACAAGCCGCGTTCGGCCGAGCCGGCAGCCCGGTTCGAGGCCGCCGCGGAAACGATCGTGCGACGTCTGCAGAGTCTCGCTCCGCGGGTGGTGGTCACCGCCCTCCCCCCGGTAGGACGCGAGCTGGCGGCTTTGGTCGATGCCGCCGCGGTGGCCGAT
Organism: Methylobacterium phyllostachyos; assembly: GCF_900103445.1. GTDB lineage: Bacteria > Pseudomonadota > Alphaproteobacteria > Rhizobiales > Beijerinckiaceae > Methylobacterium > Methylobacterium phyllostachyos. Next base: position 342,042 of record NZ_FNHS01000002.1, read on the forward strand.
TACTCGCAGCGCCTGCGTGGCCTGTGTGGACGCCTGGGCTGCACCTTCACGGACCCGTTCGCGGCTCTGCGCGACGGTGACACCGGCTACGCCAAGCCCGGTGCCATGCGCGACGGCTTGCACCTTGCCGCCTACCGCCCGGCGCTGGCGGCGCTCCAACCGGCTTTGTGCGGGCCCTAGGGGCCTACTCCCATTCGATCGTGCCGGGCGGCTTCGAGGTGATGTCGTAGGTCACCCGGTTGATACCCTTGACCTCGTTGATGATCCGGGTCGCGACCCGGCCGAGGAAGGCCATGTCGAACGGGTAGAAATCAGCCGTCATGCCATCGACCGAAGTGACGGCGCGCAGCGCGCAGACATGGTCGTAGGTGCGCCCGTCACCCATCACGCCGACTGTCTTAACCGGCAGGATCACCGCGAAGGCCTGCCAGATCGTGTCGTAGAGGCCCGCCTGCCGGATCTCATCGAGGTAGATCGCGTCGGCCTTGCGCAGAGCCTCCAGCTTCTCAGGCGTAATCGTGCCGGGGCAGCGGATCGCAAGGCCCGGACCCGGGAACGGATGCCGGCCGACGAAGGCCTCAGGCAGCCCGAGTTCCTTGCCAAGCACCCGGACTTCGTCCTTGAACAATTCGCGCAGCGGCTCCACGAGCTTCATGTCCATGCGCTCGGGCAGGCCGCCGACATTGTGGTGGCTCTTGATCGTCACCGAGGGGCCGCCGGTGAACGACACGCTCTCGATCACGTCCGGGTAGAGCGTGCCTTGCGCCAGGAACTTCGCGCCGCCGATCTTCTTCGACTCGGCCTCGAACACGTCGATGAACAGGCGTCCGATGGTCTTCCGCTTGATTTCCGGATCGGAGACGCCTTCGAGCGCCGCCAGGAACATGCCCGATGCTTCCACGTGGACCAGCGGGATGTTGTAGTGGTCCCGGAACAAGGCCACGACCTGCTCGGCCTCGCCCAGGCGCAGCAGCCCGTGATCCACGAACACGCAGGTCAGCTGGTCGCCGATCGCCTCGTGGATCAGCACCGCCGCCACGGCGGAATCGACGCCGCCCGACAGGCCGCAGATCACCTTCTCGGAGCCGACCTGCTCGCGGATCTTGGCGATCGCCTCCTCGCGGTAGGCGCCCATCGTCCAGTCGCCCGAGCAGCCGGCGATGTCGCGCACGAAGTTGCGGATCAGCAGGGCTCCGTGGGGGGTGTGCGCTACCTCCGGGTGGAACTGCACCGCGTAGTAGTTGCGCGCCGCGTCGGCCACCGCCGCGAAGGGGGCGTTCTTGGAGATCGCCACGGTGGTGAAACCGTCGGGCAGCTTGGTGACCCGGTCGCCATGGCTCATCCAGACCGGATATGTTTCGCCCTTGTGCCAGACGCCTTTGAACAGGGGGCAATCAGCGAGGATCTCGACTTCGGCCCGGCCGAACTCCGCATGGTGTCCGCCCTCGACGGCGCCGCCGAGCTGGGCCGCCATGGTCTGCTGGCCGTAGCAGATGCCGAAGACCGGCACCCCCGAATCGAAGACGAGCTGCGGCGCCCGGGGCGAAGCATCGACGGTCACCGATTCGGGCCCGCCCGAGAGGATCACGCCCTTCGGCCTCTGCTCGCGGAACGCGGCTTCGGCCTTCGTGAAGGGTACGATCTCACAGTAGACGCCCTCCTCCCGCACCCGGCGGGCGATGAGCTGCGTCACCTGAGAGCCGAAATCGACGATCAGGATCTTGTCGTGGTCGGTGTTCATCGCGGGCGATTATCCGAAGCCCGGGGCGCACGCAACGCGCACCCCCGATGCGGGCTGGGGATCGCCGCGCAAGGCACGCGCCAGGATCGTCGGGTCCTCAATCGAAGTTGCGGACTTTCGCCGAGCCGCCCAGGCTGATCGCGGGCTTTGCCGGCGCGCCGGCGAGGCTCACCTTCTTCTGGCCCGGCAGGGTCTTGGCCCGCAACTCGGGCGCGGCGGTTGGAGCCGGTTTGGACGGCTTCAGATGTGCCTGCCCGTGGATCACCGAGCCGATTTCGCCCGCCACCCGAATCAGATCCTCGCGATCGCACGCGCGGGCGACCTTAAGGCCGAGCTTGTGCATATGGCTCTTGCCGTAAAGGTAGGTGGCAAGCTGTGCGCGCTTCAGCGGCGGGATCTGCTCCAGGATCAGCGGCAGGTCGAATTCGTCGGCGCGGTAGACGGAGCCCAGGACTTCGAGGCTCACCGGGCAATCGACTTCGGGCTCGGCGCCACTGGTCGGATGCGCTTGCGTCATGGATGCCTCTCGGAGGTCGGTGGATCGGGGAGGTCGGATGCAACGGGGCCGGGGTCGAGTTCAACCCCTATTCGTACGGTGAGGTCTGCCACAGGGGCCGGAGCCGGCTCAGGTTGCACGGGGACCGGATCGCCTGTCGGCTTCCAGGCGCCGAGACACCCGGTACAGACGGATTCGATTACCGTCCGGGCATGGGCCTGACGCCGTGCCCACAAGGCCTCCCGGGCCACATGCGCGGCTTCGGCATCCGACAGCGGACGGATCCGGATGAAAAGCGGCTCCTCGGCACGGGCAGTCGCGGGTACCAGCATGAGCGGACCCAGCACGAGCAGGATGTGACGGCTGAGGTACCCCCGTGGAGCGTACGCGAGGCTGGTCATGCATCCCTTCCGACCGAACCAAGCCCGATACCTCACGCGGTAGGGTAAACCGCGTCTTAACGATGACCCTTGGCAGGCGCGGTATGCCGCGACGGTCGGCAACGGGAACATTGCGCGCCCGCGCTGGTAGGTTCAAGGGCGGACTGGGAGAGGGACTGCCCCATGCCTCAGATGTTCGACTGGATCTTCTTCGCCATCATGCTCCCCTTCCCGGCCTTTCTGGTTTGGGACTGGATGAGGAACCGATAGGCCGAGGATACGTCACGCGCTTCGGCGCGTCTCCGCCGACCGATCAAGCGGCAGCCCCGCCGTCTCGGCACCGTCCGACCCTTGCGCCGTCCGACGCCGTTCCTGGGCGCGTCCGAGCCAGAGGCTGTTCAGGAGCCACGCGGCGGAGAGCGGGATCGCGGTGCCGGCGATTCCGGTGCTGCCGAAGCCGAGCCCCTCGATGCCGGTGAATGACCAAGCGCCGACCTGATCGCCCAGGCGATAGACCACCGTATCGATGAAGCTCTTCGCCTTGTAGCGATCCTCCCGCGGAACGACCGTGAACAAGACCTCCCGGACCGGGCGGGCGATGGCGAAATTGCCCGCCCGGCGCAGGACCTGGAAGGCCACGATGACGCTGATCGTTGGCCAGATCGCAAGGGCCGCGAAGCCCATGATGCTGAAGGCCGGGAGGATCGCGAGCGTGAGTGCGACGCCGAGCCGGCTTACGATCCGGCCGGTCAGGAACAGCTGAACGCCGAGCGTCAGAATGTTGACCGCCAGATCGACGCTGGCGAAGAAGGCGGTCTGCGCGCCGCGATCCGGAAAACTGCGCTTCGCGATCCCCGCCTGCTCGAAATAGAGGAACGTGGACGTCACCGAGAACAGGAGAAGGAACAACGAAATGTTGAGCAAGTAGGGCGACGCGACCGTGCGGGTGACGCCCGCGAGCACGCTGCCGCCGATCGTCCGATCCTGTTCGCCCGTGCCGCTCGATGTGCCGCCAGGGACTTCGTAAAGCCGGCTCGACAGGGCCGCCAGACCGCGCATGCAGAACACCGCGATCTCCAGAAGCACCACGGCGCAGAGCATCAGGCCCCAGGTCGGGGCGTTTTTGGCGAGGATTGCCGTGGTGGCCGAGCCGGCGATGGCCCCGAGCGTCGCACCCGCCGCGATGAAGCCGAAGAGGCGCCGGCCCTGCTCGTTGGAGAACACGTCGACGATCGTCGCCCAGAAGATCGATACGACGAAAAGATTGAAGATCGACAGCCAGACGAAGAACACGCGACCGATCCAGATCCCCCAGTCCTGCGGCGCCAGATACAGCGTCAGCGCAAAGGCGAGGATGTTGGCCGCGAAGAACCGGTAGGTGATCGGCACGAAGCGCGCCCGCGGCATCCGCTTCACGAGGTAGGCAAACGGCAGGTTCAGGCACAGCATGCCCACCAGCGTCGCGGTGAACAGCCAGGGCAGGTTCTCGATGCCGCCGGCGACGCCCATCTGGTCGCGGATCGGGCGGAGCACGTAATAGGCGGCGAGGATCGAGAAGATGTAGGCCCAGGCCCAGGCGAGCGCCCGCCCCTCACCGGGCTGAACATCGATCAGGCGTGCGAGCGACCCGCGGGCCGGGACGGGATCAGGCATGATCGCGCCCCGGCAAGAACAGGCATCCGCTCCGCCGTTGGCTCACTTGGCCAGCCCGAGCTTCTCGCGCAGTTCCGCCGCGGTGACGTCGTGGCCGAAGCCCGGCGAGCCCATGGCGAACTTGTCGGCATCCTTGATCGGGCCGACCACCACCGGATCGAAGCCGGCATCGCGGACGAGACCGGCGGCGACCTTCAGCGCGTCCGGGTCATCTCCGGCGATCGGGATTGCCATACGGCCCCCGGCGCGGTCCTTTCCGCCGTCTGCGCCCTCCTTGGCGAAGACCTTGTAGTTGGCCGCGTTGAAGGCCCGCACCAACTTGGCACCCGAGAAATACTTGGCGGAGGTCGCGCCGATGCCGTTGGCCTGCACCTCATCGTAGAGGGCGCCGTCACGCTTCTGTGTGGCATTGCCGGCATCGAGGACGATCTTGCCGTTCAGGGACGGTCCGATCTCCTTCGAGAGGTCCGGATAGGCCTTGTAGGGCACGGCGATGAATACGGCGTCGCCGAACTTGATCGCCTCCTCGGGCGTGCCGGCCTTGGCTCCGGGTCCGAGTTCCGACACCAGGGGTGCCAGGGTCTCGGGGTGACGCGACGCGAACATCACTTCGTGCCCATCCTTGACCCAGAGGGCCCCGATGGTACCGCCGATGTTGCCGGCGCCGATTACGCCGATCCGGATCTTCGTAGCGCCGTCCTGAGCGAAGGCCGGGGCGGCGGATGCCAGGGACAGGCCAACCGCGAGGGCGAGCGCCGTGCGGCGCGTGAAACGATCAGACCGCATCGATGAAGGCCTCCATCTGCTTTCGCTGAGCCGGATCCGGGAGTTGTCCGCGGGCGGCGCCCAGGTTGTCCGCCACATAGGCAGCCTTCGCCATGCCGGGGATTGGGCAGGTCACGGCCGGATTGCCCAGGACGTATTTGAGGAAGAGCTGCGGCCAGCTCGTGCAGCCCAGATCCTTGGCCACGGCGGGCAATTCTTTGCCCTGAACCGCCTTGAACAGGCGATCGCGGCCGAAGGGGACGTTGGTCATCACCGCCATGCCCCGGTCGGCGGCCAGCGGGATCACTCGCTCGGCGGCGGCGCGGTTGTCGATGGCATAATTGACTTGAATGAAGTCCAGGGCTTCGCGCTTCATGACCGCTTCGAGGGCATCGAGCTGGTTGTCGCGCCAAACCGTGACGCCGACATAGCGGATCCGCTTGGCGCCCTTCAGATCGCGCAGCACCGCGAGATTCTCGGGCACGTCGATCAGGTTATGGACCGCCACGAGGTCGAGCCTATCGACCCGCATCCGTTTCAGCGATCGCTCGAATTCCGCAAGCGTCGCGTCCCGTCCGGTGGTGTCGACCTTGCTGGCGAGAAAGATCTTCTCGCGCAGGCCGGTCTCAGCCAGGATCGCGCCGAGGACGTCCTCCGCACTGCCGTAGCTCGGCGCAGTGTCGATCACCGTGCCGCCGAGCGACACGAAGGTTTCCACCGCATCCTTCAGGGGCGCGATCCTGTCGGGTGTCGGCTCCACCTCGTAGCGCCGGGACGTGCCGATCCCGATCGCCGGCAGCATCTCGCCGCTCGACGGTATCGGCCGGCGGATCAGCGGCTCGGCGGCGTAGCTGACGCGCTGGGCGAGCGGAGCAAGGGCCGCAGCCGCGATGACGACGCGACGGGATACGGGCATGTCCGGTCTCCGGGGAGCGGGGCGCCGAACCGAGATAGGGCGCGCGCACGCGGATGTGTATTCCTTATTCTCACGCCTGCGCGATCGGATGTCCGAGGGGGACCGGAGCGGGGCGCATGCCCGGCTAATCCTCTTCGGGTGGATCCTCGAACTCGGCGCCCTCGGTATCGGGCGCGATGCGGAACCGGTACTCGTCGATGGCCAGGAACGCGCGGTGGGCGACCTGCGGATCGATGCCGTCGCGAACGACCAGGGTCTGAAACTCGATGAAGAGGCGGGCGATGCGCTCCTCCTCCGACAAAGCAGCCAACGCTGACGAACTCGCACCCGCGCGCATCATGTAGCGGCGCGCCTCCCCGGCCCCGTCGAGTGCGGGCAGGACGACCACCTGTCCTGCCGTCTCCGGCTTCAGCTCCGCCCAACGTACGGGCGTCCAGGCGATGATGGCCTCGGTCTGCTTCATCGAAAAGCTCCGGCAGGGGGCACGATCCGCCTACCGGGCTTACGCGCGCACGTCGAGGCGTCGCGGGGGGCTCAGGGGGCCTTCACGACCTGACCGCGGAGTTCCCCTTCGGATCGGCCGCCCTGCTGAAGGTGGAATCGAACCGGTTGAGCGCGCGATCCGCCGCCTCGGTCTCGCCGCGAATAGGGCTGGAGGGTGTGCTCACCGGCAGTCACGCCGGGCGTGCCCGGATTGTGGACATGAGCCTCCGTCATGAGGCCTGCCCGTCCCCTGTAGCTCTCCGCCCGGCTGTGACGCTTGGTAGCCGGATCGAAGGTTGCGGTGACCTCGCCAGTTTTCCTCCACAGGTTGGCCGGTACATCGCTGATGGCGTCAAAGATGGCGCGAGAAGCGCCCCCTCCGCCGCCGGCACGGTCGGAGGAAGGGCCGGTGCCGCGCCGGTTTCATCGCTGGGCAGCTCAGGCGGTGAGGCTGAGTCCCGCACCCGCCGCACGACCCGAATGGCTCCGTACAGACGCGATTTCGCCGCGACAGGCCGTTGACACCGTGCGCCGCGCCTCCCTATACCGCCCTCGCTGATCGTCCGCAGTGCGATCACGGTTTGGGGCGGGGTAGCTCAGCTGGTTAGAGCAGAGGAATCATAATCCTTGTGTCGGGGGTTCAAATCCCTCCCTCGCTACCAAAAACCTTACATCAAAACATGCACTTAGCCGCCGAGCCCTGGACCGACCGTCCGGGGCTTTTCGCATCTCGGGCTGTTCTCGGGCTGCGACCCGCGATATTCGCGGCGGCCCGATCCGCACGGATTCGAGCGCCCGGACGCGCTCCAGGTCCAGATCGTTTCACCCGCCGCTGGCAGTGCCAAGCCCGACGTGTGATCCCGGATCACACACCCCGCCCTTGCCCGGCGCCAGCCCGAGGGCCATCATCTCGGCATAGGAGATCGGCTTCGGCCGGTCGGCCTCTCGCATCCCCTTGAGGGCTCCCATCCATTGCGCCGGCCGCTGCGCCGGGCAGGAGCCTTCCCATGCGCGTCATCGATCTCAGCGTCCCCGAGACCCTCATCCGCGAGGCGCTTCCCTGCGCCACGGACGAGGAGGTCAAGTTCCTCGTCGACCGGTGCGCGGGGCGGCCATTCCCCCGCGATAATGACGACCTGCTCCAGCCCTTCACCGACAGGGACACGCCGCGCGAACGCGTCAGGCGGATCAAGCTGCTGCTCGCCTGCTCTACGCGTGGAAGCCGTACCGCGTGGGCGTCGGTTTCGTGTGCCATTCAGTCGAGCGGATCGTCGAGGCAGCCGTCGCGCGGGCGTAGCCTCCGCACCCGTCCAGGCTTGCCCGCCGCCGCGCCCAGCGCGAGAATCCCTCGATGCCTACGGATGCCCCGACCATCGCAGCCGACCTCCTCGGCGTCATCCGCGCCGGGATGACTGTGTCCCTGAAAGCCGGCCTGCTCGGCGGGGGCTCGCTCCCCCATGACGGGATCCAGGTCGTGCGGATCGGCAGCTGGCGCGTACGCTTCCATCTCGACGTGGGGACCCTCGACTATCTGGATGGCGCCACGGCCCCGGACGGCCGGACGTGGGGCTACCGCGACGTCGGCGGCATCCTCCGAGAGCTAGACGCCTCCGAGCGGCGGGCGGTCGGCGCTTGGCTGGACCGTGTGGAGGCGTGGCACTGATGGCCGACGACGACTACCCGCCCGATAGCATCTGCGTCCTCGCCGGCCTGCAACACCGGGACCCGGGCGTCACGATCGGCACGGGCCCCGAGCATTGGTGGGCTTCAATCGACGGGCTCGCCCCCGAACCCGTTGGCTTATGGCGCGACGCCGGCGCAGAGCAGGATCCCCGGCAGCCGTGGGGCGTCGCGCGCCTCGGCTGCGAGGGCGTGATTTGGCCTGACCGCGTCTGCCTCATCGCTCGGGCGATCCCGCCGGGCGGGCGGATCTCACTGCGGGCGGACGACCTCACGGACGAGGAGATGTTCGGTATCATGGCATCCCGGCCGAGCGGACCCGGCTACGAACTCGACGACCTTCCCGACGACGAGGTCCGGTACCCGAGCGAGGACGGCCCCGGGGCGTCGGGCCCGCGCGTCGAGCTGGCCGTGCGCGTCATGGTGGGGACCGAGCGGTCCACGGTCATCGTCGTCGACGCGGTCACGGGGCGCGCCGTCGCGAACGAGGTGGTGTCGCACGGGGACGAAGCCCGGGCCGCGGCGGCGGCCGTCGAGCGCGCTGTTCAGGTCGACGCTTCCGACCAGCCGCCCAGCTAGACTCCTTAAGGTTGCATGGTATGCCGATGATCTAGGACAGTCTCGCTGGGGCGGGGATTTGATCAGCCGCGAGCATACGCAGGAGGCCCTGTCGCTCGCGTACGTCCATGCTCTGGCCGGCCGAGCCGGGTTGAACATCGCTGCCAAACCAATTTTCGACTACGGGATCGACGGCTATTTCTATCGGGTGAAGATGCGCGGCCGGGAGCGCGTCGAGACTGGCAATCCCGTTAGATTCCAAATGAAGGCCAGCGTGGACTGGGAGCATGAGGACGAGCACGTCGTCTATGACCTGGAGGCGCGTGCGCACCGGACTATCGCTGAACGCGAGCCCGGTGAGGTCATGACTATCTTGATCCTGCTGTGCCTGCCTCGCGATGAGAGCCAATGGCTGACCGGATCCGAAACCGAAATGTACCTGCGGCACTGCTGCTACTGGTACCGTACGGACGATCCGCCCACCGATAATGTCTCGTCAAGGCGCATCCGGATCCCGCGCGGGAATGTGCTGACACCTGATGCCCTGCAGGGCATCATGACGCTCGCCCGCGAGGAGGCCCTGGCAGGCCGATGACTAGCGAGCCCGACGATATCGAGCGCGTCCCGCTCGGCTCCCTCAAGCGCTATCTGGTGACTGCCGGGTGGCACAGACAGACGCTGCGGAGCGGCCTGGAGCTGTTCGCGCTCGGCCCTAGGGAAGACGAGATAGAGATACTCCTGCCCGGCACGCCTAAGGCCAGGGATACCCCTGTGCGGGTTGGCCAAGCCATTCGAGCGCTGACCGCTCTCGAAGATCGCGACATGGCCGCGGTCATCGCGGCGATCCGCTCCATCAGCTACGACTTGATCAAGTCGCGGCTCCCCGACTCGGTCATCCGGCACGACACCATCAAGCTGGGCACCGCCGAGGAGTTCATCCGGCGCATGGCCCGCCTGCTCGCCGCCTCTGCCCATTCCGAGCTGCACGCCAGCGCCTACTTCAACCGCGTCGACGGCGTAGCTCAGCGCTATGCCGACGAATGCCGATTCGGGCACACCTTCCGTGGCAGCTTTGGTTTCACGGTGGAGAGCCCGGTTGGGCCGCACACGATGGAGCCGGGTAACGGGGCGCCGCCCGCGCCACCATTAGAGCGCCGCACAGTGCATCGGCTTGCACGCGGGCTGCGTCTCATCGAGGGGGCTATCGCACACCAGGACCCCGCGGAGATCGTGCGGGGCTACGAAGCAGGCCTCAACGCCAACGCCTGCGAGGAGCTCGCCGCCCTGGTCGAGGTTCCGCACGCCGGCGAGGTGCGCATCGACATCGTCTTCTCGCCCGAGTGGGGTGTGCCCGATGACGTGGGGGCGGCCCCCACGTTTGAAATCCGGCATGCGCTTTCGGCCGAGATCATGCGGGAGGCGGCTAAGGCCCTTCGCCATTCCGACGACGAGCGGCGCCGTACGATCGTTGGCCTGATCCGCACGCTGCACTCGAACGAGAATCCCTCCGACCTGTTCAGCATCTCGGGCACGCAGGACGTGATCGTCGAGTGGGACAGCGACGAGCATGGCATGATCCGAGTGCGAGTTTCGCTGCCTCCGGAGGAGTACCTGCAGGCCGTCGATGCTCACAAGACCGGGCGCATGGTGTCGATCCACGGCGAGCTGAAGCCGCCTGGAAGGTTCTGGCGGCTTGAGAACCCGCGCGACTTCACCCTGCTCTAGATCACTTCCCTCACCAGAAGCTCCCCACCGCCGGCAGCGAACTCGCCGCCGTGGCCTTCTCGATCTCGACGCGCGGCGACATCGGAACGAGCGACCAAGCGATGGGCATGAGGCCCTCACACTCGCGGATCGCTCGCTCCAGGGCAGCTCGGCACTCGGCCTCGATCGCTTCGGGATCCCCGCCCTCGGCGATGATCTCGGCGCGGAGCTCGTCGCCCGACATCGCGAGGATGTCCTCGACGATGAGGTCATCCAGCGCGTCCATGAACTCGGCATCGGTCAGGCGTCGGGTCATCGTGCATCCCTCCTCGACGGGTGAGCCCGGTGCTTGATGACCTTCCCGATCAGGGGCCCCGACACGATCGAGACCCCCAGCCGTGCGGCGAGCCAGCTCATGGGCATGGCCCGTTCTTCCGCCGGGCGGCCGCCGCGATGATCTCCTTCAGGCGCCCACGGATCGGGGGCCGCCTATGCTCGATGACGGTCAGCACCCAGACAGGGATGATCGCCAGGCAGAGGACCGCCGAGGAGAGGAGGATGACGAGGTCGGACGTCAGCATGCCGGCCCCCCGAGCAGGGCGGCCTCGACGGCGGCGCGCTCACCGGCCGGGAGGACCGCGATCCGCTCGGCCGCTAGCGCGTAGAGGTCGACGGCGCGGGTCGTGTCGATGACGCGGCGCTCGATCGCCAGGGCACCCCAGGCGTCGAGCAGGACGTCGTCAGCCCGGTCGTCCCGGACCGCGGCAACCGAGGACCGGAACCTCCGCTGGCGCTCGGGCGCGATCGTGTAGAGCGGGCGCGTCACGCCCGGTCCCCCGCCGAGGCCCGCAGCTCGCCCATCGCACGGGCGGCGTCCGGATCCCCGGCGCGCTCGCGCTGTGCGATGTAGGAGAGCAGGACGATGTCATCGTCCCGGTTCGGGTTCGCCGGGATCGAGACCCGGGCCCCGTCCTCGTTGCGGAAGTGGCTGTTCACGAGGCGGCGCGCGGCCTCCTTCGCCTCGGCGTGCGAGATCTCGCGCGGGGTCTCCCAGAAGGCCCGCTCGCTCACGCCCGGCCCTCCTGCAGGAGCCCATGGGACACCAGGACGGCATAGATGCCCCCGGCGAGCTAGACGTCGTCGAGGCTGTTGGCGCGCCCGCGGGCGAGCGCCTCACGGATGATCTCCCACGGCGCGGGGCCGGCTATGGGCTCGGGGAATTATCGGGCCACCTTGGGGAACCTGGCCTGGAGGCGCGCCCGGACATCCTCGGGGATTGCCACACTCTCCGCCGCCGACGCTGCCATCCCGCCCGCTCCACCGCTCCGAATCGTCCCAAGGGAATCTTGCCACGGGCGGGCGCCTGCCACTGGACGCCGCCAGCCAATTTTTGCGAGCGCCCTGATTCGTAGAGTGGGCTCTCCTACGGGGAGGCCGGTTTCAGGCTGGATCGCATGGGTATGGCATGTTGACGCACCCGCGCTTTTGGGATGTCGTTAGGGTTCTGCACACCTTCCCGAGCTGACCCGCTGGACCCGGATGAGCGCCCAGGTCTTTATGGGGACTCAGCCACCGGGGATCCCCGCCGTGACCGCCGCTCGCAACTTGAAACGAGAGATAGCCACTGCCGCCTGAGCCACCCGCTCGGCGTGCCTGCGCGTCCTCCGTTTCCAGCGAGCACCCCCCAATGTCCGACGATACTAAGCGCCTCGCGGCGTGGGCCCGCCTGCGCGCCGTCATCCTCAATCCCGTCCTTCACTGCGGCCCGCGCGAGCCGATGGCGCCTATCGATCGGGGCGACCGGCTGCGCGGCGGCGAGTTCGTGCAATGGGACGCCCGGGTGGACGCTCAGGCGATCCTCAGGCGTCTCCAAGCCTACGAGCTGCCTGACGACCTCTCCCTGCAGATCGCCCGCGCGATCGAACGGCCCACTGTCGGAAAGCTGCGCCGCTTGCGGCAGGCCCTGCGGCGCGATGTTCCGCAGGGTGCCGAGTTTGCCTGCAGGGACGCGGACAACCTGCTCGTCTTCAACATCGCGGCCCTGGGATGCCCCGCCGCCTCTGCTGAGTGCGCCGCGGCCGCGCTCGACAGCGCCGTGATGCACATCGGCAGCGGCGATGGCACGGACAGCTACGAAAAGGGCCACCTCGCATTCAGGGCCGCATGCCTGTGGGCGTGCGACGCCCAGGCCGACGCTACAGACGTCGAGTACAAGCCGGGGCCGCTCTATTCGAGGCTCGCCGCATTCGACCAGCGCGCGCGGTTCTGGCTGGCCTCGTTCGCGGTCATCGCCAAGGCGGAGGACGCCATTGCCGCCGAGGACGACATCCTGCGCGGCGGCGCGGGCATGAAGTCCGACCTCTCGCAGCTCGTGGATCTCCCGCCCGTGCCGGAAGACTGGGACAAGCCCGGGTCCCAGGCGGCGCGGCCGGCGCAGACGCTCGTCGTCATCCCATCGCTCCGGCATCTGCCCAAGCCGTCGACGGGCGCGATCGACAGAGGCGACAGCCCCCGTGCGCTCGCCGAGCCTTGGGCGGAAAAGCCGATGCCGCTCGTCCGGACGCCCGACCCGGCTGCCTTCGCAGCAGCGATGCGCGCCAGGTTCCCGTGGGCCAGCGAGGCGATCGAGCAGTACGCCATGGATCTCGTCGGCGCGCCGTTCGCGCGGTTCCGGCCGCGGATCCTCGTGGGCGGTCCCGGCCTCGGCAAGACCGCCTTCGCCCGGGCGATCCTTGAGGAGGCCGGCCTTGGCGTCACCGTCTACAGCGCGGCAGGACAAATGGATGGCGGCAGCTACGCCGGCACAAGCAGGCAGTGGGGATCCTGGCGGCTGTCCGTGCCGGCGCAAGCTTGCCTACGTTTCGGGCAGGCCAACCACGGCGTGGTCGTGGACGAGGTCGAGAAGGCCGGCAACAGCCGCAGGTGGGGCCGCCTCGACGAGACGATCCTGCCATATTTGGAGACGACCGCCCGGGCGATCCACGACCCGGCGCTGGAATGCGCGCTGGATCTCAGCGCTGTCAGCCACATCCTCACTGCGAATTCGCTCACCGGGATCGTGACGCCCCTGCTCGACAGGGCACCCCCGATCCACTGGCCGGCCCCTCGTGCGGAGGACCTCCCGATCGTGGCTGCGGCGCTCCTCGCGGATCTGCGCCGAGACCGTGGCTTCGACGCGACTTGGTGCCCGGACCTCGACGGCGAGGAGCTTGACGCGCTGACGGCGTGGCGCGGCGGGTCTCTTCGCCCCCTGCGTCGCATGATCGAGAAGATCGTCGCTTCACGCGACATCCTTGCCCGCCGCATGCCGAACTGAGGGAGGGCGCCATGATCGAGGACGAATTCCGGACCGTCTGCAGCTACGCCCTCGTCGGCTATGAAGGCCTGGAGACCCTGCGGATCCACGGCATCGAGCCGTCGCCCATCGGCCCCCGCGTTCGCTGGGAGGCGCCCGGCATGCCCGCTGAGCGCGAGCGCATCTTGTCCGGGGGCGGCTTCGTCTCTCTCGGACCGCCTAGTGGCCCGATGATGCTCGACCTGCTGAGCAGAACGCTCGCGGCCCGGTGGGCCCACGGCACGCCGCGCTGCCCGGCGAACTGGAGGAATAGCCTTCAGCAGAGGTTCCCCAAGCTCTTCAGCGATGAGGACCCGTGCGTCGGACCGGGCTGGAGCTGGCTATTCGAAGCCGGGGCTGTAGCGCTCCGCGAGCGCGGCGTGCCGAGGAACTTCACGACACAGCAGACTAAGGAGAAGTTCGGAAGCGCGCGCTGGTATTGGAGCGCCGAGGAAAGCTGCGAATACACCAAGAACGTCATCTCAACAGTCGAAAATCTGTCGGCGTTCATCTGCGAGGACTGCGGCCGCCCGGGCCGCATCCGCCGCGGCGGGTGGGCCAAGTGCAGGTGTGACGTCCACGCTTCGGGCAAGGCTGCCCGCTAATCGGAGATCTAGTGATGCGTACCTTCGTGCTCGCTCTCTGCGTGGCATCTCTAGCCATGCCCGCTGTCGCCGACCAGAATTGGATGCTTCCCCCTGATGGCGTCTACTGCCCGGCAAAGGGGCAGGACATCTACGCCATCGTTGTGGGCCCGAACGGCGGTCTCGGCATCGACGGGCTGGACTGCCCCGTCGTCACGCTGTCCCGCGGGCGCGTCCGGTCGCCGAAGTGCTGGGCGAACGGGGACTCCGAGGCACCGTACGAGACCGACCTGTTGATCCTCCCGTCGGGCAGCATGGTCCACGGCTCGGTGCTCTTCCGGCGGTGGACGGGCCCGCTCCCGTGCCCACACAGCTGAGGCCTGGTGCCTCTCTCGACACGAGCCGACGATGCCCGCAGGGAGACCAACGATGCGCCGCACGAGACGCCTGAGCCTGAAGGAAATTGCGATGCGCCGGGCGGACCGGGCCCGCGATGCCGACCTTCTCCAGAGCGGATGGCAGCCTGATGCGAGGACGCTGGATGCGGCGCCGACGATCGATGTGTGGATCGAGAGCGTGTATCCCGGGACGTCGCTGCCGTGCCTCGTCGGCCACGTGATGGGGCATCCCGTAGTGCCGGACGGGCCGGCGACGACGTCGCCAATCATAGCGCGGGGCGCAAATTGGATTCGCACAGAGGGGCGGTTTTATAGGACCCTGGAGCCGCTGCGGATCCCGGCGTCCCCGCAGCCTGCCGAGCCATCGGCGAAGACGGTCTCGGAGCATTCGTCCGCAAATCCGGACGAGCAAAACGTGACCGGCTTCGTGGGCTTCTAAGCCTCGCCCCCGACCAGCCCAAGCAGAGCCCGGGCGCGCTTCCTCGCCTCGTCGCGCGCCCATGCCAGCGGCCGCGCGGGCATGGTGGCCTCTCCACTCAGCCAGCGCCGGACCTGCCGGGGATCCTCGCCGATGTCACGCGCCAGGTCCGTTGTCCACCGGGGGCCGTACATCAGCTCGCCGATCGCCCGGAGCTCATCGGCGGGCTTCAGGGTCGGCGGCCCCCCATTCCCCGTGCGCCCGGCCTCTGACACGATCGCCTCGGCACGAGCGGGCGCGGCGGCCCGGATGGCCCTGCCTTCGGCGATACGACGGTCGCGCTCTGCGTCGCGGCGCTCGCGTTCGAAAATGATACTCGGCTGCATTTGGTTTTCCCGGTGCTGGCATACCCATTTAAATTGGGGGCTGCAGATCTTCGCTGCCCCTACCTCCCATCGTGGGGCAGTCCTCGTAGTCGAAGTGGGACGACTCGATCGGGGCCCGCCTAGCCACGACTGCTGCTGAAAGCTGGCTGCGATATGATTGGCTGAGAAACGCGCAAGTGCTATGAGCTAATCGAGATCTGATTAATTGTCGCTCGAGTTAGATTTACGAATTTTTAGATTGATGTGCTTCATATGTAAGGCTGCATCAGCTCATACTCCGCTTCTGAGATTTTAGCTTGGGAGATTTCGAGTTAGCGAGGTCAAATAGGCAAAGCTGCTGCGGCCTCGGTGGCCTCTTTCGTTGCGATTGAACGCGGACGGTTTCCACCGCGGGCCGCGCTATCAGCGGAATATCATCTGTATCAAAGAGCATGCTATGCATCCAAGTCGTCTCGAACTTGGAATATCATGGCACTTTCGATCCATCTGTCTACGCAGCTTTGTCTGAATTGTTCAACCGATGCAGGGGCTGCAAAAATAGCAAGCAAAGACGTGAATGGACCTCAGGAAGGCACCACAAGCTGTCGCGTATGCTAGGTCCGGTGTGCCGAGGTCATTTTTCACGGCTGATGACGCTGGACCAATCAGAGAGGCTTCAAACGTCGTTCCTGTGCTTGTTCACAAACGCGTGAACAAGCTTAGGCCACTCCCCAAGAGGGGATGGTAATGAAACGCACAAAGCTTCAGCGAGCTGGCGGCGTTGACTTTATGCGAGCACTAACTTTTGCGCTGCGCTGCGCTGCGCTGCGCTGCGCTTTGCCCACCTATCTGCGTATGGGCGTCAGAAACCTGTCGAGCGTTTCCGGATCCTCGATCTGGGTGATGATGCATCCGAGCGCTTCAATCCGACCCGGATCCCCGCGGGAAGCCGCACAGAGCAATCGCCATCCCACGATCAAACTCTCCTTTTCGGAGACTGCCTCAACGACGGCTAGAAGAGCTTCTGCGGCGGAGACTGCTTCCGGCCAACCTACCGCGGGCCTCATGCCGCGCAGCGATTGAGCGACAGATGGCTGGTAAATAGAGTGTGACGCTGCGCGGACGACCTCTTCCAAATATGCGATCGGATTTTGAAGTCCTTTCGGCTCACGGCGCAGGATCGAAAGCGCGAATGCGGTTGCCTCGCTTCCCTGAAAACGCATTAACCGCTCAACATCGTCTGCCTTCGCTTGCTGGGCGATGAGCCGCAGAAACGCCTTTGCTACTTCACCTTCGCGTGTGGCCCAGATCCCGCTTTCATAGGTAACGCGACCCGCATCAATCGTACGTAGCTTTCCTAGTGCCGCGCGATTTAGGCCATTGGGCAACTTCCGCCCCCGACCGACTACGACGAGTTCGTCAATGAGGGCCGCGTTCAGGTCGACCCGTGCCCCTGTAAGGATGGCGAGAGCGTCACGTAAACGCTTGCGGTGACTTCGGCGCGTCGACGCACATGTTGCTACTCCCCACATCTGCTCCGACAATTCGATAGCATTGATCGTGCTGATCCGCTTATCAGGAAGTGATGCCGCAAGAATGCGGTAAGCCCTCTGGCTTGAGGCGGGTAACGCAAGCAAGCGCGCGTCACGGTCCGGCGCGCCATATCGCTTTCTTATCACTGCTGCCACTGCAGAGCGGCTCGGCGCCGGCTGCGTCTGCCGAGTGGCCCGTTCGGCGATCACGTCGTGGATCGCGCCTGACGAGGGTCGCATAAGGCGCGTTCTCCTCCCTCCGACCTGTCCATGTTTGCCAGTCGAGATTGCTAAACTGGGACGGTCTTTATGTAGATTGCTGTAGAGCGCTGGGTCTGGCCCGGAGGTATAATCCACTAAGTCCGTAACCGACTGTGTAAGGGCGCGTCTCGCTGCAGCTGTTCCACCTTGTCTTGATGCTGGCGGCTTGAGAACCTTAGCTCCCGGTCGCCATTTTGCCCGGTACGCTACCAGGCGACCCACGACTCCGTCCGCATCATCATCGAGCGCCGCACACCCTGGCTTGGCTCGGTAAGCTTTAACAAGTGCAAGCAATTCGCGGTTGAGAAAGACGGGGTCGGGAACGCCGCCATTACCCCGTGCAGATGTAAGCGCAAGCCGACGGGAATATGGGAGTAAGTAGTTCCAAAGCTTCTGGTTTGAGTTTGTTGCTGTCCGACGGGTACTGGTGTTCCCACGCCTGGAAAAATAGGCGCAAACGCGCGATACGACGCTGTCGCAGTCGTCGTCGGATATCTCGCTGCATAGGTCGGCGATGGTAGCTTCAGCCAAGACCTCCATGCCTAACGCCTTAATGGTTCGCTCGTCGGCAAAGGCTCCAGTATGGCGTAGGTCGTGGAGGCGCTTTCCGAGACCCTTGCGCATAAATTCGAAAAGGTCCGGATTTGCGGACATGCACGCCTTACTCCCCCACCATTTCGCGATCTTAGATTAGGCGTGTGCGCATTGCAATGACGCAAGGCATTGATTTATAAAGACAAAACGTTTCCTGATTTGCAACGGCCGGCTTTAGAGCCTTCAACAAAACCGGGTTTGGCGCGTTGAGCGGAGATGGCGATACTGCTCCTCCCCGATGGCCTGTTAGCCGAGATCACACCGCTGCTGCCGCCTGAACGGGCCAAGCCCAACGGCGGTCGGCCTCCAACCTCCGACCGCGCGGCACTGACGGGGATCCTGTTCGTGCTGAGCTCAGACACGCCGTGGGAGTTGCTGCCCCGGGAGATGGGCTGCGGCTCGGGGATGACCTGCTGGCGACGCTTGCGGGACTGGCAGAAGGCCGGAGTGTGGGACCGTCTGCAGTATGAGCTGCTCGACCGGCTCGGCCGCCAGAATGGCATCGACTTCAGCCGAGCGTCCCTGGACAGCGCCTCGATTGCAGCCAAAAGGGGGGCCCGGCGACGAGCCCGAACCCGACTGACCGGGGCAAGCCGGGCGCGAAGCGCCACATCGTCACCGATGCGAAGGGCATCCCTCTCGCTCTGAAGCTGACGGGGGCGAACGTCCATGACAGCCGAATGCTGAAGGCGGTCGCGGATGCCATCCCGCCGATCCGCTCGTGCTGGGGACCGCCGCGCAAGCGTCCCTCGAAGCTGCACGCCGACAAGGCCTACGACCACCGCCGCTGTCGTCAAGCGCTGACCCGCCGCCGCATCCAGCCCCGCATCGCCCGGCGCGGGATCGAGAGCAGTCAACGGCTGGGACGTCGCAGGTGGGTCGTCGAGCGCACGCTGGCGTAGTTCGCCCAGTTTCGTCGCCTCGCCATCCGCTACGAGCGACGGGCCGACATCCATCTCGCCTTCTCGACGCTGGCTGCCGCCCTCTTCGTTTGGCGCTTCATCGAACGATGGTTTTGTTAGAGGCTCTTAGCTCGACTTTGGCCATTCATGCGGCGTGGCAGAGGGCATAGACCCAGGAGGCTGGCAAACGGAATCGGGGTTTTGTTCGGGCGGATCGGCGCGGTGATGTTGCCAAAGTCCGCTCGCGCCAGATCGCACAGCGCACGGCGGCCAGGGCATCGGCGAAGGTCGGGCACGGTTTGGGGTACCACGCGGCGGCCGCGACGCGTCGCCGTTGGCGGGCCTGGAGCCGTGCAGCCAGCAGCGTGACGATTGAGAACAGGGCGAGCAGGCAGGGTGTAGTGCGAGCGATCGCCGTGTCAGACCACTGCCGCTGCGTCTCGACGCCCAGATGGGCGCGCGCTTCCTGGAAGGTGACCTCGACGGTCCAGCGCCGCACGAACCACCCGACGATCTGCGTGGGCTCGCGCGTTGGATCCGTGCAGAGCAGGGACTGGGGCGGGAAGCGCGCCTCGGGATCGCGGATGAGGACCCAACGGATCGGTACGACGGGCAAGCCACCGTGCCGCCACACCGCGGTGTCCGAGGCGATCTCGATCGCGCGCGCGCCCGCCCCGTACCAGCCGGGCACCACGACCTTGCGCCAGAGCGTGTCCTTGGCCGCGAGGCGCGCGGCGAGCGTGGGCAGCCGAGCGCCTTTGGTACGCGGACGCCCGATCGTGCCGAGCGGTCGCGGCGGTGCGGGATCATAGAGGGCTGCGTCGAGCCGCAGGCGGGTGATTGCCGTGATGCCGCCGCGCCGCATCGCATCGAGGAACTGGAGGGCCGAGAAGCCGCCATCGCCCACCAGGATGAGGTCGCGCCCCGGCAGCCAGCGCCGCGCCTGCAGAGCGAGTTGGCGTCCGACGTCGAGCAGCGGCTTGTGGCGGCGGCCCCGTTCGCGACAGGCGCGCTCGGATGGTACCAGCGCGGTCAGGAATGGCAGCGCCCAGACGCGCCCCGCCCAGGGGATCGGGGCGAGCAGCATCAGGCTCATCCAGCGCAGCCCGCTCGCCTTAACGAAGTGGCTGTCGGAGGACCGCACGGGGTCGCGGTAGATGCCCTTGGCGGCGATCCGCTTGCCGCGGCGTCGCTCGATCGTGTCGTCCAGTCCCAGGACCACGGGACCGCGTTGCGCGAACGCGTCGACGAGGAGCCTGAGCAGGATACGGCTGCCGGTGCGCGGGCACCACGCCGCCCGGTTGAGGATGCGATGGACGTTCACGAACCGTCGCTCCTGCGCGCGGCCCAGGATGCGCAGGACGCTCGTCACCGTGCGGCGGCCCGGCGTCAGGATCGCGCCGATCAGCAGAAGCTGAGCATGGCGCCACGAGCGGTGGACGAACAGCGGCGCGAACGCCAGGATGATCCCGGCGAAGCGGGTGGGCAAAGGCAGCATGACGGTGTCTCTTGGCGGGGACATCACCAGCCTAACCATCACACCCGCTTCGTCACCTCACACCCTCGACCGCCCGTCAAAATTGGCCAAAGTCGAGCTTAGCTGGCGACTAATGGGCCTCCGGGCGCACGAACAGAATGGCGCCGGCCGAGATGGATTAACGGTAAGGCGCTAGGAAAAACGTGTGGTTTCACGAAACGTTAACCCTATCCTAGAGTCGAACTTGCCGATAAAGGGGGGGCATCTATAATAGGACTTTACGGTTGTTAACTTTGTGCTTGGTTATTAGTTGACCGAGCGCTTTGCCATGCCTTCTTGATGTGCTTCATCGCGACGTCGCCGCGAGCGCAATTTAGGAGGCTTCATTGTCGGAAGAGCAGGTTGGGGCCGAGGCGACCGCAGAAGATGGCGGTAGGGCCCCATCGTCGGATAGCCTGCCCCTACTGCCCGAATGGCAGGCGGCAGCGGATTATCCGGTGCGCGCCCTGGGTACCCATTTGAGTGCTGCCGCTTCTGCGATAGCGGACATTGTCCAAGTTCCGATCGCAGTTGCTGCACAATCGGTCTTAGCTGCGGCAGCACTGATAGTTCAAGACTTTGCAGACGTTCTTTTGCCTATCGGTCCTAATGGCATGGCCAAGCCGCTAAGCTTATTTTTTGTGACATTGGCAGAGAGCGGCGACAGAAAGTCGGCTACTGATGCTTTTGCCTGCAAAGCAATAAAAGAACATGAAGAGAAAGCCCTTAATAATTACAAAAACTCTCTCGATGTTTGGGTGCGCAGTCGAGAATCATGGAAGATAGAAAAAAACATAATTCGAACCAATAGGGATATCGATGCAGCCACCCGCATCGAAATGCTGCGCACTTTAGGTCCTGAGCCTGCGAAGCCTATCGAGCCAGTGCTAATTCCCAATGACCTAACATTCGAGGGACTGGTAAACGCGTGGAACAAACTGCCGCGGTCGATTGGTCTGTTTACTACAGAAGGGGGGCAGTTTATCGGCGGCTATGGCATGAAGGGAGATAGTAGAATTAACACTGCTGCAGGGCTTAGTTTATTTTGGGATGGCGGGACATATAAGCGAATTCGAGCATCTGACGGCCTTCATGTTTTGAAAGAACGCCGGCTGTCGCTTCATTTGATGGTTCAGCCGCAGATTTCGGCTAGATTTCTTAATGACGAGATCCTTATCAATCAAGGTTTTTTCTCGCGCATGCTGATTGCCGCCCCAAAAAGTATTATTGGCTCGCGCTTTCATAAGATTACGCAAGAAAATAGCGCTCGATCCCTGTCCGCGTATACTGACCGTTTGTCGAACCTTCTCCAGCAGGCGACGACTATCAATGTCCGTCCCGATGTCGATGCAAGCCGTCGCAAACTAATGATGACGCAAGAAGCTAAAAGTTTATGGATAGAACTCAGTGATTGGGTCGAACTACAGTCGACTCGGAATGGCGAGTTTTTCGATGTCAAAGATGTTGCGGCGAAGGCTGCTGAGCAGGCTGCGCGTATAGCTGGGGTGCTGACTCTCGTAAGCGACCACAACGCTTCTCACATTGCGGAGGAGGAGATGTACTTTGCGAGTGAGCTGGTTGTATGGTACGTTAATGAGGCGCGACGTCTTCGGGATACACATCCCGTCAATCCAGTCCTGACTCAAGCTAAAGCGCTTCTCGATTGGATAGCCGCGCGGCCGGAGTCGAAGGCCGAGTTCGTCGAAATTCTGCAGTTTGGGCCGGCAAGGACCCGGACGAAAAGAGAGGCTGAGGCTGCCCTAGCTCAACTGGTGGAGCATCATCTCGTAAGTGAGATTGCTCGGCGCCCGCGGACCTTCCGGGTCGTCGCGAGCTGATAACCCATTCTTGCTAGGCTGCTATTGTTGCTAAACAGCGAAGGTTTCTAGCAACAATAGCAGCTTAGCAGCCTTGTCTGAGATTGGCCGAAAGCGGAATGGCTGCTTTGGAGAAGTGCCGCCGGAAAAGCGGACGGCCTGCTACCGGCCCAACCCAGCCGCCCAAGGCCTTTTCTGGGTATTCTCGAAAGCAGACATTTCCGGCTGACGAAGGGAAAGAGAGGTCGCCTATGTGCATCATAAACGACGTTTCGTACAACCCCTTGTCCCTCATTGTATACATTATTCAAATTTAAGAAAATATAAATTGCTCAAAATTCGATATCTCCTCGTCACGCCACTATAATACTGCTCAATGCGCGTCGACGCGTCAGCAGTCGCGCTCGAAGAGGCATGAAAAGACGCATCGCCATTCCTAGCGAAGCTGTTCGGATGGGTTAGCTCTATGACTCACTCATACGCCAATGCTGAGCGACTCTTTCGCCGCTTCGCTGAGTTTGCAGTCCTTACGCCAGACGATCGCGACAAGATCCGCCAGTTGGCACATAAGCCGGTTGCGCTGCCGATTGGGGCGGTCATCCGCGAGCAGTGCATTGAGCCTACCTGCATCTATCTACTGATCGAGGGTTGGGCCTCTGCGTCGATCAACCTGAAAAATGGTACCCAGCAAATCGCCAAGGTGCACCTACCAGGCGACCTCATGGGGATGCCTAGCGCGAGCCTGCAGGAGACTGCTGATACGCTAACTGCGCTGACTCCTGTCGTCATCGGTCAGATACCGCTGGAACGGTTCGCGCATTTGTTCTCCGCCTCCCCGCGCTTCGCTATGGCGATGTTCCTTAGCTCTCAGCGCGAGCGCATCGCCCTGATGGACATGCTGACCCAGATCGGACGGGCGTCCTCCTTCCAGCGTATGGCGTGGCTACTGCTTGACCTGCATGAGCGGCTAAGCTTGTCTGGTCTCTGTGAGCCGACTTGGTTCAACCTCATGCTTCTTCAGGAGCAGATCGCGGATATCCTTGGGATCACCACCGTCCACGCGAACCGAACGTTCCGCCGCCTGCAGCGAGAAGGCTTCATTCGAAGCGATAGAAAGCGGATAGAGATCCTGGATCGGCGCGCCCTAGCGCGGGTGGCAAATTGGGAGCGGCGAGCGATGGCGTCCCCCCCGAAGTGGCTGATGTGGGACGTTGAGGTATCGCTCTTTGAGGCGGGAGCCGAAGTTGTGGGTACCGCGCCTTTGCGTTCGAACGCTTAACGCTTCCAGCTAGAGGCATACCCTACGGGGGTATAGACATGCTGTAGGCAGGCTTAACTATGCTGTCTGCTTCTACCTTTTACCAACCAAATGCGGACCGGCAGAAATCCACCCGAAGCAGCCCATCGAGCCGGTACGGTTTGGGTATGCCCATCGGAGCGACCGGCGGCAGTTCGCTATGGGTGCGCCTTTAGCAGACCGCATTCCGCGGCAGCTCACGACCGATTAAGGGCCTTCAGACTAAGCGTTGCCGCTTCACGTCCCGTCCCGCTTCGATCATCGAACGGATGCGCGCGGCCATGGTCTCGATTGCGAACGGCTTGGTCAGCACCGCCATGCCGGGCGAGAGATGCCCGTTCCCGAGGATGGCGTTCTCGGCGTAGCCGGTGATGAACAGCACGCGTAGGTCCGGGCGGGACACGCGCGCGGCATCCGCCATCTGTCGCCCGTTCATCCCACCGGGCAGGCCAACATCGGTGATCAGCAGGTCAATGCGCACATCCGATTGCAGCATCTTCAGACCCGCCGCGCTGTCGCCAGCCTCGATCGCCGTGTAGCCGAGGTCTTCCAGGATGTCGGAGACGAGCATCCGCACAGTCGGCTCGTCGTCCACGATCAGCACCGTCTCACCCTGCTCCGAGCGCGGCAGGTTGGTGACGAGAGCTGCCCCCTCGTCGTCGGCGACCTCCCCGTAATGGCGCGGCAGGTAGATGCATACGGTCGTGCCCTGGCCGATCTCCGAGTAGATCAGCACCTGTCCGCCCGACTGCTGCGCGAAGCCGTAGATCATCGACAGGCCAAGCCCGGTGCCCTCGCCAATGGGTTTGGTCGTGAAGAACGGTTCGAACACCCGCGCGATCACCTCCGGGGTCATGCCGGTGCCGGTGTCCGTCACACAGAGCGACAGGTATTGCCCTTCCGGCATGTCGTGCTGTCGGGCAGCCCGGTCGTCCATCCACTTGTTCGCGGTCTCAATGATAATCCGCCCCCCGTCCGGCATGGCGTCGCGGGCGTTGATGCAGAGGTTAAGTAGGGCGTTCTCTAGCTGCGAGGGATCGACCAGTGCCGGCCAAACGCCCATCGTACCCACCACCTCGATCAGGATGGCTGGTCCCACTGTGCGCTGGATCAGCTCCTGCATGTCCGCGGCGAGCCGGTTCACGTTGGTCGGCTTCGGATCGAGCGTCTGGCGACGCGAGAACGCGAGCAGGCGGTGCGTGAGCGCGGCGGCGCGTTTGGCAGCGCCCTGAGCCGCCGTCATGTACCGGTCCACGTCGGTAAGGCGGCCCTGCTGCATACGGGTCTGCATGAGTTCGAGCGAGCCGGAGATGCCCGCCAGCAGGTTATTGAAATCGTGGGCCAAGCCGCCGGTCAACTGGCCCACCGCCTCCATTTTCTGGGATTGCCGTAAGGCTTCTTCGGCCTGCCGTAGAGCTTCAGCTTGCTCCTTCTCGGCCGTGATGTGTCGCCCGCTCGCGTAGATCAATTCTTCTTCGGGCGTAGCGACCCAGGACAACCAACGAAAACCTCCATCCTTGTGGTGGTAACGGTTTTCAAAGGTAGGCAGCTTTTGACCGCGCACGTGCTCTAACGCGCCTTGGCTGGCATTGTCATCTGGAACGATAAACTCGAAGACGTTTTTCCCAAAAGTATCATTGGCTGTCCAGCCAAGCGTCTCGGTAAACGCTGGATTGATCGCCTTAATTACCCCATTTAGATCGATAACCAATTGTAAATCTTGTGTGTTTTGCCAGAGCCGGTCTCGCTCTTGTGTTCGCTTTGTAACCTGCTGTGCAAGCGTCTCATTCACTTCTCGCAGCGTCGCTTCCGCTTTGGCGCGCTCCTGTTCCGCACGGATTTCTCCGGTGACTTCGATAGCTTGGTTGAATAGCCCCACGATACGCCCCTTTGGGTCGCGGATCGGTGAAACGCTGTAGTTCCAGTACGTCAACTCGTTCTGGCCTTTCCGCTCAATCATGAGCGGAAGGCTGCGTTCAAAGATTGGCTCGCCAGCCTCCATGACGTGGAGAAATTGAGGCGCGATCTGCTCCCAAACGGGTCCCCACACATCGGCTATCGGGCGGCCAAGGGCTGTCGGATGGCGCTCGGCCAGCGCGGGAGCATAAGCGTCGTTGTAGAGAAGCCTCAGTTCCGGCCCCCAAAGGACGGTGCCAAGCAGTGCGGAGTTCAGCACGACGGACACCATCGTCCGTAGGGTCTCGGGCCACGTATCAGGAGGGCCGAGCGTCGTTGCCGACCACTCGTGGGAACGCATGCGCGCGCCCATCTCGCCGCCGCCATTCAGGAACCACATCGTCGAAGCGGTTGGATCAATCACGCCGGGTCTCTTCGCGGGTCTGCTTGGCGCGAAGCGCTTCCAATGCCGGTGTTTCGTCTCGATCAAGGAGCCGCAGGGCCGCGCGAACGACCTCGCTGACGCTGCCAAATCGGCCCGATTGCAGACAGTCCCGCAAAAGGGTGTCCTGTTCCTCGGTGATCGAGACGGTGATGGTCCTGCGCAGGCTCATACCCACGCCTGTGCGCGATTAAGGGTAGCCCTTACAAGCGCGTTCCTGTCACACCGGCACCGATACGAGGCAGGTTCTATCGCCGAGGGTGTTTGTGGAGCCGCTTCTAGAACGCCTGCTCCCCATCCTTAACACCCCGTCCAGCCAGTCCGATTTGGGTATGCGATCGAGAACCGGCGCTGTCAGTTCGCTATGGATGCGCCTTTAGCAGACTGCCATTCGTGGCTGCTTACGACCCAACCAAGACGCCGGGACTGCTGATTGCGCTTCTCCAAAGCGGTCGCTTGTCAGCCGTCGCGCAACTTCGGCTGGAGTTAAAGAGCGGACGCTGACCCTTCGCCGTGAAGCGGACGTTCCGTAACCGACGTGTAAATGACCGCGGCTCAGGTTTGCGACAAGCACTTTCAAGGTGCATCCCCGCCGACCGTCTCAAGGATTACGCGCGCCGTTTCGACAGGCTGATCCCAATGCGGGAAGTGGCCGCAGCGATTGAACCAGTGCAGCCGAGCCGACGGAAAAGCTACCCGAGCGTGGGCAGCCTGGCGCGGCAGCAGCAGCTGGTCGTGGCGGCCCCATCCTAAGGTGACCCGGCCAGGGTCTCTGCTGGCCCTGCCGCAACGGCCCGCGTGCCAACTCACACAGCATCGCATCGAACACCGGTGTGGCCGCTAGGCTCTGCAGCTCCTCTACGACAAGCTACGGTGGCAGCACCCACGGACGGGCCGACAGTTGGGCTAGCAGCAGCGTGCGGGTGACGGCGTGGTGCGACAGGCCAGGATGGAATGGCCGGAGCAACCGCACCAGGCGTATCGACGCCGCGAGCGTCCAGTGAAACCAGCGTGTTTCCCACCCACACCAGAAACCACCGGGATCGAGCGCCACGCAGTGCCGACCGATGCCCCGCCGCGCCAACTCCAGCACCAGCCGGCCCCCCCACCGAAGTACCGACAAGGTCAGCTGTCGTCAGACATTGCGACTTCACAAAGCTGGCGAGGGCGTCCGCATGGGCCTCAACTGTCTGCGGGCCCGCGAGTTGGGCCGATCGGCCATGTCCCGGCAGGTCAACCAAGATCAGTTCGCGCGAGCCTCGCAAGGCGGTCAAGAGCGAATCCCAGGTGCGCAGATTGGCCCCCAGCCCATGGACCATCAGCAGGGTCCGGCCCATGCCCTGGCGTTCAAACTGCAGGGACATAACGGTATGCTAAAATAGAGTCCGATGGGTTATGACGTCGGTCAAACCGGTTTGCTCAGCAGGACGTCGAGCTTGTCGAGACGCGCCGGCGCCTTGAGAAGAGCGTTCGAACGTTTCATCAGGATCTCTGCTCCCTCACCGATCAGGTGCGCCTCGCGGCCGGCCTCGTCGGGGAAGACTTCGAAGATGCCGAAAGTGGAGTGGCTGAGCCGGACACCGTACCACGGCGCGGTCGCCCGCTCCCGTCGGACACAAGTGAGGATGTCCCGGAGCAGGGTCTCAACATCCGCCTCATGTCCGGCCTTGGCCTCGAGATGGATATGCAGCGCCTTGGCCGTGGTGCTCCCCGCCGATCCGGTTATGTTCACTGGACGGTGCGGCAACGCTTTTACGATCGCCCCGAGCACCAGGCCGGCGCCGACGACGGCTGCACTCGTCAGCAATGGGTTGAGCGCCGCCTTGGTGTAAAGGCTCGTCTCGAGAACGCGACCCTCATAATTGCCGCGCTCGCTTAACATCTCGGTCGCCTCATCCAGTCCGCTGCGGTCACGGCTGCGCTGCAGTGGACGACCACTCGGCGTATCCGGGATGATCTTCGCGTTCATGCCTCGATCGGTCAGGCTGGGCGCTAGATGCGCGACCTCCGCCATCACCTTGGCGCCGCCGCCGACATAGACGTCGCGCACCGGCTTCTCGGCAGCCGAGAGGATAGCCTCGGCCACGACACCGGGTGCGTAGACCGGCGGCACATGGTGCGGCTCGCTGTCGAGGTAGTTCTTGGCATTGACCGTGAACGGCGTGTCGATCTGTCCGGGCTTGATCAGCGTCACCGAGACCGGCGCGCCCTCATTCTGCAACTCCATGCGTAGCGCGTCGGTGAAACCCTTCACCGCGTGTTTCGATGCGGAGTACATCCCCTGAAGCGGCACTGCCCGTTCCGATACCTCGCTGCCGACGTTGATCAGCGCACCGCCGTGCTTCTTGAGGTGCTTTACCGCCTCCAGCGAGCCATAGACCTCGCCCCAGAAGTTGGTTTCGAACAGTTTGCGCATGTCTGCAAGGGAGACCTCCTCCAAGCGTCCGTACAGGCCAATGCCGGCGTTGTTCACCCAAGTGTCGAAGCCGCCAAACGTCGTGCGCGCCTCTTCGGCGATACGGGTCAGATCCTCCGGTTTACAGACATCGGCCACCACGACGTGTGCCCGTCCGCCCTTGCTTTTGATTTCGTCAGCGAGTTGCTGGAGCGCACCGTCGCTGCGTGCAGCCAAGATGACGCGAGCGCCGCGATCGGCGGCCATGCGTGCGGTTGCGAGGCCGATGCCGGAGGAGGCACCAGTGATGACGACGGTCTGCTCGGCGAGAGGCTTCAGGGTCGGCGTCATGTAAATCCTTGCGCGGTCTGGATGATCCGATCCAGCATGCTTATCCCGTCATTTTGGGAAGCCGGCTGCAACATGGATCAGAGGAACGACCGGCCCCTCACTGATGCGGTGATTTGGTCGGTAATCCATCTGAGCTTCTGCCGCGTCCTGTCGCGTCGTCGACGCATCTGCTGAGGACCTTGCCTGGTTCTTTGGAGCGGAGGCTCCCTACACTGTCGCCGCGATGTTCATGCCCCAGCTCTCGTAAGCGTTCGAGATCGCGGGTGAGCGCGAGGATGGCGTCCGCTTTCAACCTTTGTGCACCAGGAGCGAACCAGCTCCATTCCACCCCGAGCCGCCGTTCCGCACCCGACCCAACTCGGCCGCCCACGATTTTTTGCGCCTCCACAAAGCAGCCGTTCGTCAGACCCTTGGGTAAGGCCGGCTCCGGGTGGCGAACGGAAGTTGACCGGTAGCCATAAAGTTGACGTTCGACCTCGCGCCCGTCTCAGTCATTTGAGGCACATTCGTTCGTCCCCATAAGCAGACGACGGCAGACCCGGCGTAGGAGTTGCACCTCGTCCGCCCGCCTTTCAACGTCGCTTGGATCGCTCCGCTTCCAAGAGTGCGACCGCGGCCAGCACACCGCCAAACGCCAGCCCGAGCGTAAGGCCGGGGTGCATGGCCGCCGTGGTGGTGAGCGCGGTCTCGCCCGGATAGCGGGTCGAAGTGCGGCGTGCCAGCAGGTGATCGTAAAGTTGCGTGAAGGCGCGGTCGATCGCGCGGGTCTCAACGAGCGTGCGGTCTAAGAGCTTGACTGCTTTGGCGTGTCCGAGCGCCTGTGCGGCGCTACGCAGCGTGCCATACCGGGCGATGTAGAAATGCGCCGCAACTTGACCGTACTCGATGTTGATGAGGTCGCGGTCGGCGGCATTCCCGTGCTTGGCTATTTCCGCTTCGTTGAGATCGCAGATGCCCTGCATGGCGAGATCGTTTCTGGGGTCGGGCCTGACGCCGATTGAGGCAAAGACCTCATCCAACCGCTTTAGCTGAACGATGTTCTGCTTCGATCCAGCCTCCAGCATCTGTTTCAGCTTCGGCAGCGTAGCCGTCTTGTCGTTGCGCTTTGCCTGCGCCGCTCCCTGCCGATGCGCTCCGTGGAGCAGATGTAACCCATCCTCGAAAAGTCGCCGGTTCCCTTGCATTGTTCGACACCTCGTATGCGCGTTCTTGGGCGCAAAATCTGTTTGGCAGTTCTAACCGCCCTAGTCGTTCGGTCGATGCGAGCGACAGCCGGATGCCGGCGCGGTTCCCGCCGTCTCAGGCCTCGGTCACCGCGCGGACCACTTCGAGCGGAAAGCGGAGACGATTCGCGAGCGAGCAACCGTAACGATCGGTTCGCCTGTTGGTTGAGTCTCGTACGAACTACTCCAGCAAGTAGTTGTCGGCCGAGTGGATCTCGACCCCGTCGAAGCCGGCGCGCCTGGCGTTCACGGCCGCGCGTCGGCAATCCTTGACGATGCCGGGGATCTCGTCGGTTTCTAACGCCCGTAGGGTGACTTGGAGCTTCATCCCCTCCATCGTGAAGGCAGTCCCCTCCGGCTTCACCGCCGAGGCCGAAACCGGGAGCCCGCTCCCCGCCTGAAGGTCGGAATGGGATATCCGGCCGGTGTGCTAGAGCTGGAGGAAAATGCATCCGCCGTTGGCGTGGACCGTCGAGACGACGCGCGTTCAGGCCTCGACTTGATACATCCGACCAGATCCCCGGCGTGTAGGCGTAGCCTACGGCCTGGGGCGAGATGTTGGTTGCCAGGGAGACGATCAGGCCGGCGCTGGCGCGTTGACCGTAATAGTCGGCGGCGAAGTCCGGCGGCACGCCTGCGGTCGAAGACCGACTGCGGGTCAGCAGCGCCTTCACGATGCGGTTCTAGAGGGTCAGGTCGCCGATGGTGACGAGCTGAAGGATCGGGCTCGATGTGATGGCTCCTCGGATCATGATGGCGATGGCGAGCGGACCGAGGGTCAGCCCCTCAGGAATGCCACGAGATCGCCGTTCAGCCGCTCGGCATGGGTAAACGGGATCGCGTGAGGGGCGCCTTCGTAGACCACGAGCTTGGCGCTGGGGATCGCAGCTGCGTTAGCCTTGCCCGACACGTCGATCGGCACGGTCTGGTCGGCGTCGCCGTGGATGACGAGGGTCGGCACGTGGAACGCGCTCATGTCGGCGCGGAAATCAGTCTCTCCAAAGGCGGTCACGCTAGCGATCGTCGCCTTTGGCGAAGCGAGCATCGCAAGGTTGCCGGTCCATTGGATCAGGTCGGATGAGACCGGCGACGAGAGCATCCCGACCCCGAAGAAGGTCTTGGCGAAGGTCGCCATGAAGCTCGGGCGGTCCTT
The DNA here is from genome assembly GCF_900103445.1 of Methylobacterium phyllostachyos. GTDB lineage: Bacteria > Pseudomonadota > Alphaproteobacteria > Rhizobiales > Beijerinckiaceae > Methylobacterium > Methylobacterium phyllostachyos. The sequence goes on from NZ_FNHS01000002.1 coordinate 372,896, forward strand.
CTTCAATCCATCGATCATACCCGTGAACACAGACGGATCCACGCCCTTGGGATTGTCGGCGGTCTTGAGCATGTACGGCGTCACCGCCGAGACCAGCGCCGCCCGGGTGACCCGGGCGCCGCCGTGTCGGCTCATGTAGCGGGCGATCTCGCCTCCACCCATCGAGAAGCCGATGAGAGCGACGTCCTGCAGGTCGAGGGCGTCAAGCACCGCCTTCAGGTCATCGGCGAAGGTATCGTAGTCGTAGCCACCCCAGGTCTGATCCGAACGGCCGAAGCCGCGACGGTCGTAGGCGATAGTGCGCAATCCCGCCTCGGTGAGCGCCGGCTGCTGAAACTCCCACATGTCCGCATCGAGCGGCCAACCGTGGATCAGCACGACCGGCCGACCGCTGCCCCAATCCTTGTAGAAGAGTTGCGCTCCATCCTTAGCCGCGAGGAAGGGCATGCCGGTATCTCCGATCGGTCGTGATGTCGGGCGGGGAAGGCCCGCTGGGCAGCGACGGTTCCCATGCGGTGTACGTGGGGATTCAGGCGCCCTGCCTGGCGGAAGGCTAGGGCCTGACACCTGGATGCATCATGGTCAGGTTGCGACCGGGTTCGTCGGCAATCTGAAGCATGGCTGCCCCTGCCGCGATGAAACCAGCCATCGCCCTCACATCAGAAAGCTGCTTCGGATCACGCGAGATCGCGTCAGTCTCTCGCTGCAGGCGAACGTTGCAAGCGCGAGACGGCATCCTGCCGTTCGGCGTGCAGGCGTCGTGCCGGGCGCAGGCTGCGTCAAGGGCGTCAATTGGCGGAAATGGGGCGTTGTTGCCAGGGCCGCAGTAATTGCCATGGATCAGCATTTTCGGCTCACCCATAGCACCGGGTTCGGCCAGGACCGGTGTCGCGATGCTTATGGCGAGAAGAAACGGTACGACGGTTCTGCAAAGCATGGTTTCATATCCCGAGGCGAGCACGCCCCCTCAGCTGGCTGGTATTGGGCGCTGCTTGACAGCATCCCGGAAATAGAACTGACCACCGAACAGCGGGTTTCGGTACGAGCTATGCATCGCATCGGGCTAGGTGTGACGCGAACAAACTCTATACGTGGGAAGAGATAGGCACGGGTCGACGATAGCTAATTGCCAAAGCTGTGAAGGGCAGAGGAGCCCCGCCACCCATTTTGCGACGGATGGCGGGGTGAGATACTATCAGCGACCCATGGTGCCCGAAGAGCCACCCGTTCCGTTGCCCATCGAGCCGGAACTCCCGGCCGAGCCGGTTCCCATTGAGCCGGAGTTGCCCGTCCCCATGCGGCCGCCCGTGCCGGTCCCGTCGTTCATCTGACCGCCCGTGCTCATGCTGGTGCCGGATCCGCCACCTGCACCCATCGAACCGCCTGTTCCCATAGAGCCGCCGCTCATGCCGGTGCCCCCACCAGTGCCTGCACCACCAGCTCCACCACCTGCCGCACCGCCCTGTGCGAGAGCAAAGCTAGCGCTTCCAAGAAGCACAGCCACAGCGATCAAAGGCATGCGAAAATTTCTGACGTTCATCTCAAACTCCCCGTGTCATTCGCGGAGATCCTTGGGAGGATCTTGAACGGCAAACCGCGTCACCGAGGAGATGTTCCTGCCTATAATCGCCTTTCGCTCGTAATATTTTGTCTACTTTTTCAAAATTTACATAGATTATAATCCGTGGTTGCCCTGCGATAGGACGTAATCTCCGAGTGTGTGCGTTCATTTTATAGTGAGCGACTATTCCACCGGCGGCGGCCATCTCCATATGCATCTCCATGCTCAGCTGGAACAGCATGCCCCCAACTGGCATATCTCACAATCATAGTGAACTGCTTATCGCGTTCCCCCGTGTTCGCGACGATGTGTTCGGCAAGCAATCGGGTGCCATACCTTTTGGTCGCACCGAGATCGCCCAGCAGGACATCAACGCCGTCCGGCCTTATGCGTCGGCTGTACACGAAGTCGAAGAAGTAACGCTTGGCCATACCTATGAGTCCGGATGCTAAAATATTCGCTGAGGGAGTGTCCGCTTTCGGGCTGCCAGCGTTGACGGTTGGATGGCGGCAATGGGCGCGATCCAGCGGAGCGGCTTGGAGCCCCCCAACGTCGCAGGCGAAGCACCTATCGTTCAGATCTCCGTGCCTTCCGCCAGGACGAGCGCGTCTTTGACGTCCACCCCGAGGCAGCGCCTACGACGAATTCGAGACATCGCTCGCTAGGTCAGGTGTTGGCCGGGAGCTTGCCAAGTTCGTGGAAGAAGTGATGCACGTCGGCGTAGAGGAACGGCTTGAAGCAGCCGTAGACCCCCGACCAAGGCGGCACCCAATCCACTAGGGCATCGGTCAGCGCCGACAGGAGTGCGGGGTCGAGGCCGCGCCGGGCGACGATGACGGCTGGCTTGGCGTCTTCGTAGCGATCGATGACCTTCGTCGTGTCGGCGTTGCCGGGCGTCGTGCGCCAGACGTCCTCCGGCACCATGGTGGCGCGCACCTCGCCCGCGGTCACGGCGTCGACCTGCCCCTGCCACGCCTCGACCGGCCGGCCGTCGAAGAAATCTGCGAACCGGATGCCATGGGCGTGCAGCATCACGATCGGTGGGAAGTAGCTCGACGTGCAGGAACTGTTGATGAAGCCGTAACTCGCCCCCCTCAAGTCCATCAGACCCTCGGCCGGGTCGTCCTTGCGCACCACGAGGACGCTGGGCAGGTCGGTGCTGCCGGTGAACTTCGAGGTGGGCATGACGAAGCCGCGGTAGTGGCGGTCCCCCCGGCGCAGGGCGCGCTGCCAGTCGGCCGAGGGGATGTAGGCAAGGTCGGGTTCGTGCCCCGCGACCCTGCGGCCGATCAGCGGCAGATCGGTCGAGCCGTCCACCGCGACGTCGAACCCCCGCAGCACCGCCGCCACGGCCTCGTCGTCCGTGTCGATCGGCAGGTTGGTGTCGATGAGGAACCGGTAACCCATGCGTGCGCCTCGCTCGTGGGGGCCGTGTGGATGGTGTGGAGGAACGCGCTCAGTACGCCCCGGACTGCAGCGCGCCGCCGCCGGGCGCGATCGCTTCAAGACCCAGCGCCCTTAGCCGGGTGCGAATCAGCGGCGCCTTCACGATGCGGTTCTTGAGGGTCAGGTCGCCGATGGTAACGGGCTGCAGGGTCGGGCTCAATGTCATGGTTCCTCGGATCATGCTGGCGATGGCGAGCGGAGTGTGGGTCAGCCCTACAGGAAGGTGATGAGATCCCGGTTCAGCCGCTCGGCATGGGTGTCCGTCCCGCGCGGCCGCCGTCGAGAGGTAGAGCACGTTGCCGACCCGGCGCGCTGGCACGTAGGCGCCGACCGGCTGTGGTTTCATGACAGGTCGACCGAGGATCTCGACCAAGCGTGCGTCGCGTGATGGTTCTGCGGCGCGCAGCGCGGCGATCGCAATCAGCTCGCTGGTCAGTCCTGTGATGAAGGCCCACCTCGATCCCGGGCATGCACGCATATCGGTAACCGCCTAAGTGCGACCGCGCGGAGGGATGCGAAATCGAAGCCGGCTCCAGCCGCCGAAAGAACTCGATCAGTCAGGCAACACCATTGCCTCCCGCGGCTCGGCGATGGTGCGACCGTTCCGCTCGGCGCGGAAGCGCTTGCCCATCTCGTAGGCCTGCTTGCGCGAGCGCATGATGCCGCCGAGGGGCCGATGTGCGGCGAGCCCGTGCCACGGACTGAACGACAGGCCGTCGTCGACCGCGCTCGACCGGGCCTCGCTCCAGGCCGTTTGCGGCTTCACCCGGATCCGCGCGACGGTCTGGTACAGGCTCTCGCTCTCGGGCCAGACGGCGGCGGCGTTCTCGACCGGCATATCGTCTAGGCCGGTGCAGAGCTGCGCCCTGACCTCCCAGAGCCCCCCACTCGCACGGAAGAACTCGACGACCGCCTCCCGTATGGCGTTCGGGCCTGCGTCCTCCGCCAAGGGCTTGTCGGTCAAGGCCGTCAGTTCGGGTGCGACCGGCACCACGGACAACTTGGCGACGTAGTCGCCGAAGCGCACGGGCACCTGACTGTAGAAGGTCTCGCCAAGGATGTTGGTCTCGGGCTGGCCGCCCATCGTGGCGACGGTGGCGTTGGGTCCACCGGTGGTCGCGACGATGATCTCCTGCACGCCGCGCATGGCGCCCGAGACGACCTTCTTGAACCCCTCCGCCTTGTCGGTCGTGGCCGCGAGCAGCTTCAGCGTGGCGAGGAAGGCCTTCGGCGTCGGCGCACCGAAGGCGGGTCCGTTGACCAGCACAAGGTCCTGGGTGACGTCCCCTTCGGAGCCCTCCAGCCGCTCACCCTCGACACCGATGATCTTCACGGCGAGGCCGCGAGGGGTCGAGACGCTGTCGTCGATGATGTCGCCGGGGATGGTCGAGAGCCGCATGATCACGGGATAGGTCGCCGGTTTTGAAAACAGGCCCTGTGCCAGCATGGGCGGAAGCCCCGAGGCCACCTCAAGCTCACCCTCAAGAAACCCGTGGCTCTTGGCGTGGACGCTGCGGATCGCGTGGCCGCCGTCCGCCAGGGTCTTTTCGCTGACCGAGCGCATCGTCTCCATCAGGCCCTGCGCCGTCTCAGCCTCATCATCGGCGACGGTTTCGATGTCTGGACTGTAGCGAAGGTAGAAGGCACTCGCGTCGATCATGATAATTCCTCGGGGCGGGAGCAATTGCACGACCGAGGACCGGTCACCGTTTGTCGACGCCCACTGGACGTTGCCAAGACAATGCGACTTCGACAGTTCCAGGGGCTCGGTCTCGTCGAACGCTCGCGGACGTGATCCGAACGATGGAGCACCGAGACGGGGCCACTTGACGTCTTGACGGGATCAGGTCGGTTCTGTGGGAGGCTCGCTCTCAATGCGCTCCGGCTCGCCTTCGTCCATTCCGCCCACCAGACGAAATTGGCTCGGCGCGGCCCCGAACTCTACCTCAAACGCCTTGCTGAACGCGCTCCGGCTCGCGTAGCCCACGGTTGCGGCGATGACCTTCACCGGCAAGTCGGTGCCGCTGAGGAGACGGGAGGCAATGCGGAGGCGAACCCTCTGGACGAACTCCATCGGGCCTTGTCCGAAGGCCGTGGCGAACCCTTCCGCGAAGCTGGTCCGGCCCATGCTCGCGAGGGCCGCCAAGCTGTCGACGGAGTAACGCGCACCCGGCTGTTCGAGGATCGCCAGGACGGCGCGGGCGAGCTTCGGGTTCTGCAATGCCGCCAAGATCGGGGAGGTGAAGTCGCTCGCCACCAGTTGCCGGCGCAGGAGGAGGATGAGACACTGCTTCATCAGCACCTCCGTCATCGCCTGTGTCGCGAGATTGGGGCTCACGACCTCGGCGAGCATGAGCTCGAAGGCGTAACGTAGCACCGGATCCGAGGGAAAGGTCTCCACCATAGGGGCTTGGAACAACTCGAACAGACCCATCGCACCGGTGTGGGTGTCGGCGATCTGGCCGCATACGAAAAGCGCGTCGGGGCTCCCGTCACCCGCCGTGAAGGAGATCAACCCGTCACCGTGAAGGACGCAGTGATCCTCGGCGCGGACCTCACCGATGCAATCCTCGGCAGCGCCAAGGCTGTGCGAATGTCGTGCCGGCACGACGATGATAGTGTGCGGCGCGAAGGACCGCCACGGTCCGTGCCCGACCCGGAGGCTCCCGGTTCCACGCAGCACGTAATGGACGGTGATCGCCTCGAATGGACTGAACCCCAGGCGCCACCCGCGCTGTATCGTGCAGACGGAGAACGAGCGCAGCCGCACCGCGAGCGTGACGAGAAGGCGGTCGAGAAGATCGGCTTCCATGGTGGCAGACTATGCGTCATCGAGGTCGAAAGCCCCAGTGATTTCGAGCAGACGGGGGCGGTGAAGCTGATACGCTGCTTTCGACCCTTAGCGGGCCCGACGACGATGTCCGCTTCAATGGATCGCCGCCCCGAAGCGGACTGACGGCAATCCACCCCAAGCGGCCCTCCCGCTTCCGACCCAACTTCGCCGTTACCACCGATACAAGCTGCTGCCTGAAAGCGGACGTGGGGATCGCCGTTCCAATAGGGCTTAGCCCTATCAGAACGGGCGGTCGGCGCTACGCGTCTCGGATGGTCCTAGATCGTCCATTCGCACCACTTTGGAAGCACCAGATAGATGCGTGCGAGACGGCGGAAGCGTCTTACCTTGATGTCCCACCGGGGCATATCCATCCGGTTAGAAGCTCCGCGCTACTGTGTCGGTGCCAGCATTGCGCTAACGGCGGGATCGAGCGGCACGTCGAGCCGGCAGTGCAGGCCCCCCGCCTCGAAGTCCAAGTCGATCTCCCCCGCCAGCTCGCGCCGCACGCCCCCGGCGATCAGCCGCGTGCCGAAGCCCGCCCGCGTCGGCGCCGCCACCGGTGGGCCGCCGCTCTCCCGCCACGCCAAGCGCAGCCGCGCCGCGCCGGACTCGCCCTGGGCGAGCGACCACGCAACACACACCCGCCCTCCGGGCACGGACAGCGAGCCGTACTTGGCCGCGTTGGTGGCCAGCTCGTGCACCGTCATGCCCAGCGCCAGAACGTGCCGCGGCGGCAGCTCCACCTCCGGACCCTCTAGGGTGATGTGATCCGGGCCCGCGCGGTAGGGCGACAGTTCGTTCTCTAGCATCTCGCCTAGCGACGCCCCGCTCCACTCGTCCCGGGTGAGCAGGTCGTGGGTCTTCGACAGGGACAGGATGCGCGCCTCCAGGCGCTCCCCCGGGGCGTCGCCACCCCGGGTCGACTGCCGTGCCAGCGCTTGCACCGTGGCTAGGGTGTTCTTCACCCGGTGGTTAAGCTCGTGCAGCAGCGTGACCTGCCGCTCCTGCATCCGCAGCCCGCGGGCGACCTCGCCCTTCAGCTCGACTTCGTTGCGCCGGAGCGCCCCGGCCATGGCGTCGAGCTTGACCCCGAGCTGACCGAACTCGTCCCGCCCGGACAGCCCCGTGCGGGCGGTCAGGTCCCCCGCCTGCCAGGCCGAGGCGGTGAGCAGCAAGCGGCCGAACGGACGACGGATGAACAGGCGCCCAGCCAGAAGCGCGGCCGCCACGGCGAGGGCGGCGCTCAAGCCGATGAGGGTCAACCCGCGCCGCGCGGCCGCATCGACGTCGGCGAAGGCCACGTCCCGGTCGCGCCCCACCGTGACCCACGCCCGCACCGAGGGGTTACTCGGCCGGGCGTTGGCCAGCACACGCTCGCGCCCGTCGATGCCGAGGTCGAGGCGCACGCCCTCGCCCCGGTCGGCGAGCAGGGTCTGCCGCTCCGCCGGGATGGGGCGCCCGATCCAGTCGGGGCCGTCCGGCCGACGGACGATGATGACGTTGTCCGCGTCGGCCACCGTCAGCGAGGTGCTGGGGAGGCGCAGCACCTGCTCCAGGTGCTGCGACAGCCAGGCGAGGTCGATGGAGGCCACGACTACGCCGTCGACGACTCCATTTGCACCCCGAATCGGCTCGGCAAAGTGGATAGAATCCTTCCCGGTGGCGACGCCCCGGGCGTAGGTGCCCATGACGAAGCCGCCCTCGGCCAAGGCGCGCCGGTGGTAGGCCCGCGTGGCGTTGGTATAGGTGCCGGGGGGCGAGCCGACGCTATTGCACACCACGGTGCCGTCCGGGCGCGTCAGGGCCAATAGGTTGACGTGGGGCAGCGCTGTGGCCGCGCGGCGCAAGTAGTCGGTGCAGGCGGCAGGGTCGAAGCCGCGCACGCTCGGGTCTTGGGCGACGAGGTCGAGGGACTGTCGCACCCCCTCGGAGATCTGGGCGAGGTCGTCGGCCACGGCGCGAGCGGTGGCCATCGTATCGGCCCGCACCGCCGCGTCGCGGGCGGTACGGAGCGCGACCTCGTTATAGCCCTGGATCGCCAGCGCCGGAGCGAGTGCGAGCAGGACCAGAAGCAGGATGCGGATCGTCAGAGACATCGCACATCGCCGGTAACGGAAGCTGCGTCGATCACAGCGTCCGAGGCACGCGTCGGCCGGGGGCCCGTTGCCTCGCAGGCGGGGTCCACGCCACCCCGGTTTTCGGGCATGCGGATAGCGATGTCGAACGGATCGACACCCATCGATCGCTTCATCTTCGTCGGCACCCACGCGGCTTTGACGATGGCAATCATCGGCCAGGTAAGGCAGCACCCCACACCGGCGGAATGGACTCGGACGGCACAGGCTCGCTTGCTCATGGCGCTTCGGGCGAGAACCCGGCGAGCGGGGCGACCACTTCGCACGCCAGGCCGTCGCGGTGGTAATGCAGCCTCACGCTCCCGCCGACCGCCCCGGCCAGCCCGCGCTCGATCAGCCGTGAGCCGAACCCTTTGCGCGGGGGCGGAGTCACGGACGGCCCACCGCGCTCGGACCACGTCAGGCGGACCTCGTCTCCCCCGGGGGCGGACGGCGTCACCGTCCAGCCGATGTCGATGCGCCCATCCGCCGTGCTGAGTGCCCCGTACTTGGTCGCGTTGGTCGCTAGCTCGTGCATCATCAGCGCCAGCGACAGCGCCGCCTTCTCACCGCACACGACCGCCGGACCGTCGAGTTGGAACCGGCCGGGCCGTCCGTCGTCGTGGATCGCCAGCGCCTGCGCGATCACCGCCCGCATGTCGGCGCGCTCACTCTCGCCAGCCATCAGGATGTCGTGCGCCTTGCCCAGGGCGATGAGCCGGGCGGCGAGCACCTCCATGGCCGTGTCGAGATCGGACGCGCCGCGCATAGTCTGCGTGGCGATCGCCTGCACCATCGCCAGGGTGTTCTTCAACCGGTGCGACAGTTCCTGATTGAGCAGCGCCCGCCGCTCCTCCGCGCGTACCCGCGCCACGCCGACGTCGACCCGGTCGGCCACCGCCCGCACGAAGGCGATCTCAGCCTCAGTCCAGTCCCGCGGTTCGTGGTGGTGCACGAGATAGATCGCCACCGTGCGCCCGCGCTCGCGCACTGGGATGTCGAGGAGCGCCGTCACGCCGATCGCTCCCCACCGCGGCAATGCGCCGGCGGTACGCGGGTCGAGCGCCACGTCGGGGACGATCAGCGGTTCGCCGCGCAGCAGGCCGTCGAGGATATCGCCGTACTCGGCGAACCGGTGGACACCGGCGATACTAGTATGCCCCTGCATCGTCCAATCGGGCTCGACGTGCAGGACGCCGTTCGTCGCGTCGATCAGACCGAAGCTGACTCGGCTAACTCCTAGCGCCCGCCCGACAATCTCAGCCGCCGCCCGCGTCATCTCCGGAACGGCCGGCAGGTCGCGCAGGCGGTCGCCCAGGGCGAGCAGCGCCGCCTGGTGGGCGGCGGCCTCACGGCGGTCGGTGATGTCGCGGGCCGCCCCCACGAAACGCACCGGTCGACCATCTCCGTCGCGTTCGAGATCGCCCCGGCGGCCGATCCAGCGGACCATGCCGGTGTCGGGACGGCGGATGCGGTACTCGACATCGCGCGGGGCGTCGCCGCTGCCACGGGTCGTGGCCGTCGAGACGAGGTGCGCGTCCTCCGGGACCACCAAGCCCTCGAACGCGGTGGAAGGATACGCATCCTGGATCGGCAGGCCGTAGAGACGGCAGAACTCCGGGGTCGGGCGGAGCGTGTTGTCCGACATCTCGACCGCGAACAGGCCAACGCCGCCCGCCTCCTGTGCACGGTGCAGGCCGGCCTCCGCCTCCGCCAGGGCCTTCCCCGCCAGGTGCTCGTCGGTCCGGTCGCGCAGCACCTTCACGAAGCCGATGTGGCCCTCGTCCGCGTCGCGCAGCGGCATCATCTCGCCCGATGCCCAGAACCGGGCGCCGTCCCGCTTGAGATGCCAGCGCTCGTCCGAGGCGCGCCCGTGCTCCAGTGACAACCGCATCTCGACGCCGGCGCGGTCTTCGGCGCGGTCCTCCGGGGTGAAGATTCGCTCGACGGTCTCCCCGCGCATCTCGTCGGCCGTCCAGCCGAGGACCCGCTCGGCGCCGCTGTTCCAGTCGGTGACCCGGCCATCACGGTCGGTGACGACGATCGCGAACTGGGTCGTGCTGTCGAAGATCGCCCGCTGGCGCTGCGCGCCCGCGTTCAGCGACCGCAAAGCGGCGATTTCGCTCGCCTCGGTCAGCCCCATCGTGGCCAGACCGGCGAACGCCACGACTAGATCCAGGTCATGCTCCGTGAACGCGTCCGGCCGGCTCGCCTGCAGCTTGAGCACGCCGAGTATGCGACCGCCGCGGACGACCGGGGCATGCACGGCCGAGCGCAGATCGATGATCGGGCGCAGGTCCACCTTCACCCGCGGGTCGGTCAAGGCGTCGGACAGCAGGATCGGTTCGCCGGTCCGTGCGCAGGCGCCCGACGTGCTGCCGTTCAGCGGCACGCGCGTACCCCGGTGCGGGGTCAGGGTGCCACCCACGGCACGGTATTCCAACTCTTGGCCGTCGAGCATCTCCATGACGCCGCCCTCGGCCGCGGGCACGGCGCGCATCGCCCCATCGACTAGGGTGGCGAGGATGGCGTCGAGGTCGCCACCGCTCGCCGCGACATTCCCCTGCGTGCGGCCAAGGGCCAGCCGGTCCCTGGTCGCCGTTCGCCGGTCCGCCAGGAGCCCGTCTCGCTCGGCCAGGGCGCGGCGCATCTCAAGTTGATCGACGACTTGGTCGGCCAACCGTTCAAGACCCTCTACCTGCGGCGCCGCCAAGCCGTCGGGGCGGGGTCGTCGATCGAGGACGCATAGCGTGCCAAGGACCGCTCCCTCCGCGGTCCGCAGCGGCATGCCGGCGTAGAAGCGCACCCCGCCCTCGCTCACCGCGACGTTGTCGCCGTGTCCTTCGGCCAGCGTGTCGCGGATGACGAGGGGCGCTCCGGTGCGCACCGCGATCGGGCAGAAACCGGCGTCGAGCGGCGCGTCCGGCCCGCCGTCGTAGCCTTCGCGCGCTTTGAAGAACTGTCGCGTGCCGTCGACGAGCGTGACGAGCGCCGTGGGCGTCGCGCACAGGAGGGCAGCGACCCGGGCGAGGTCGTCGAACGCCCTCTCAGGTTGCGTGTCCATGACCGCGTAGGGATCGAGGGCACGCGAGCGATCGGGAACGTGGGTCATGTGTCCCGGGTGACCCGCTTGCGCCACCGTTTGGCGGCGGCCTTGCGCAGGATCTGCGAGAGCTGCTCCACCGAGTACGGCTTGTGCAGCAGCTCGAACCCGTGTGTGCCGTCCTTGGCCAGGACGTGGCTATAGCCCGAGGTTAGGACCACCGGCAGGTCTTCGTGCAAGCGGCGGACCTCCTGGCCCAGCTCGACCCCGCTCATCCCCGGCATCATTACGTCCGAGAACACCACGTCGAACCGGTCGGCGCCCTCAGCCAAAGCTGCCAGCGCCGCCGCGCCGTCCGCGGCCAGCGTGGGGGCATAGCCGAGGTCGCTCAGCGTCTGTACGGCGAAGGTGCCGACCTCGACGTTGTCCTCGACCACCAGCACGCGCGTGCCGTGGCCGTCGATGAGCTCCGCCACCTCGGCCTCTTCGGACGGAGCCGGGGCCGCGACGCGTGGCAAGTAGAGGGTGAACGTTGTGCCCTCGCCGACCGTGCTGTCCACGGTCACCTCGCCGCCTGACTGCTTGGAGAACCCGAACACCTGGCTTAGGCCCAACCCGGTGCCCTTCCCGGTCTCCTTAGTGGTGAAGAACGGCTCGAAGATCCGTTCGACCATCTCGGGCGGAATGCCTGTGCCGGTGTCGCTCAGCGAGACCGCCACGTAGGGACCGTTCACGGCGGCGTGCGTCCGGACCGCCGGCAGTGCCTCCACCGTCCGGACCCGGAGGGTGATCCTGCCCTCACCATCCATCGCGTCGCGGGCGTTGACCGCGAGGTTGACCAGGGCGGTGTCGAACTGGCTGGCGTCGGCGTTCACGAAGCACGGCGTGTCCGGCAGGGTCACGGTGATCCGCACGCGCGAGCCGGTCAGCGTGCCCATCATGTCCGCGAGGCCACGCACGCTGTCGTCGACGGAGAATACCTCGGGCTTGAGCGCCTGCCGCCGGGCGAACGCGAGGAGCTGGCCGGTCAGCTTGGCGGCGCGGTCCACCGTGTCTGAGATCGCGCCGATGTAGCGGGTACGCCGCTCCTCGGCGAGATCGGGCCGCTTGAGCAGGTCGGTCGAGGACTTAATCACGGTCAGCAGGTTGTTGAAGTCGTGCGCCACCCCGCCGGTGAGTTGGCCGATGGCCTCCAGCTTCTGCGACTGGCGCAGGGCCTCTTCGGCCTGTAACAGGTTCTCAGCCTGTTGGGCCTCGACCGTCACGTCGCGACCGTAGCAGTAGACGAGGCCGTTCTCCGGCGTTGTGATCCACGAGATCCAGCGGTAGGTCCCGTCCTTGTGGCGGTACTGGTTGCGGTGCGACGGCAAGGGTTCGTGCGCGGCCTGCCGCAGCGCGTCCCGCGACGCCGGATGGCCGTCCGGATGGGTGAAGGCGAACAAGGGGCGGCCGACCATCTCCTCGGGGGCCCAGCCGAGGAGCCGTGTCGCGGATGGGCTGACGGCCAGCAGGACGCCCTCTCCATCGATGACGAACTGGAGGTCCTGGGCGTTGCGCCAGACGCGATCCCGCTCCTGCGTCCGTTCCGCGACCTGCGCTTCCAGCGAGGCGTTCAGGGCGCGCAGCTCGCGCTCGGCCACGCGTCGGGCGATCTCGACCTCGGTCCGGTCCATGACCCGGCGGGCGAAGGAGACCTCCTCGGAGGTCCACGCATGCGGACGGCTCTGGTTGAGGCAAAACACGACCTTGAGCTGGCCCCGAACCATCAGCGGCAGGTTGACCAGGGCGATCAAGTCCATCGGCTTGAAGCTCTCGACCTGACCCGCGGTACGGGGATCGACGGTGATGTCGTCGATGATGACATCCTCGCCGCGCCGCAGGGCCTCGATGTATGAGCCGAACTTAGCGAACTCGTGGGTTCCGGCGATGCTCGGCTGCCCGGGGGCAAGCCAATCCTGCCGGACGACGATCCGACGCGCGGCAGCATCGATGTCGCCGTAGGCGACCCGTGAAAGGCCCAGCGCCAGACCGACCGTCTCCGCCGCCGCAAGCGCCAGCTCCTCCGGGGTCCCTAGGCCGCGCAGGCGCTCGCCGAGTTCGCCGAGCGCCACATTGAGGCGCCGGGGCGCCACGTCGATCAGGATTCCCGGGAAGCGAAGCGGCGTGCCGTCGGGGCCATGCTCGACGTGGCCGTTGGCTTCGAGCCAGTGGTACCGGCCGTCATGGCGGCGTACGCGGTACTGGTGGGCGTAGCGTCCGCCCCGGTCGATCGCCTCGTTGATCGCGGCGGCAAGACCCGCCTGGTCGTCCGGGTGGACGGTGGCGACGATCCGCTCCAACGGGATGCCCTCGCGACCGAGCGCCGGATCGAGGCCGAACGCGGTGGCGAACGCCTCATCGACGGTGAAGCGATCGGTGGGCAGGTCCCAGACCCAGGTGCCAATGATCGCCCCGGCAGACAGGGCGAGCCGGACCCGCTCAGCGTCGACCTGCGCCTCCGCGCGCGCCCGCTCCTCGGTGATGTCGCGGGCGACGCAGTAGAACCGACCGTCGTCTGGAACGGCGGTCCAAGCCAGGGTGCGGTAGTCGCCCGCGCGGGTCCGGAACCGGTTCTCAAAGGCGAGGGTCGTCAAGCCCTCGGCCAGCCTGTTGATCTCCGCGCGGGTCTTCGCTTGGTCGTCCGGATGTTCGAGCCACTCGGACGTGCGGCCGACCAGCTCCGCTTCCGTCCAGCCCAGTACGCGGGTCCAGGCGGGATTGACGCTCAGCCACACCCCGTCGCCGTCGCTGACCAGAAGCATGTCCTGGCTGACCTGCCAGATCCGCTGACGATCCTTGATGCTCTGCTCGATCCGCTGTTCCAGCGTGGCGTTCTGATCGCGCAGTTGCCTCTCGGCCAGCCTGAACGCGGTGACGTCGTTGAACGTGCCGAGCATCCGCCGGGTGCCGTCCGGGTTCTGGATGATGGTGCCGCTGCTCAGGATCGAGCGCCGGGAGCCATCCGGATGGATGACGTCGTAGTTGAGGTCGACGATGCGCCGGAGGTTCTCGGGATCGAAGGGCCTCCCGATGCCCATGGCGACCTCGGCGTCGGTCCGCACGCGCTCGACGTCCTCCGGCGCGATGCAGCCGAAGGTATCGACCTGCGTGAGCGCGCCCTCCACCGGCAGGCCGAACATTTCGCGGCCGCGCGCATCCACCTCGATCACGCCGGTCGAGGGATGCCAGTGGAACGTCCCCAGCTGGGCGACCTTGAGCGCCGTTTCCAATCGCGTCCTGGCTTGCTCCTCGGATCGCTCGGCCGCCTTCTGCCGGGTCATCTCGGTGGCCAGGAGCAAGACGCCCGCGAAGTCGCCTTCCTCGCCCTGCACCGGCGAGAAGCTGTAGGTCCAGACCGTCTCCTCGTCCCGGCCATGCCGGCGCATCTTGAGGGGAAAATTCTCGATGGCGAACCCGTTCCCGGTGCGCAGGACCTCCGCCACCTGGGGCCCGAGCACCGGGGCGATGTCGGTCAGGACCTCGGGCATCGGGCGGCCGAACGCCCGGGGGTGCCTCTCGCCGAGGGCCTCGCCATAGGCGTCGTTGTACAGCAGCCACTGCTCCGCCCCCCAGTACAGGGCGGCGATGCCCTTGGCGTTAAGCACGAGCGAGAGGGCGGAGCGCAGCGACTGCGGCCACGTCGCGAAGGCGCCGAGGGGGGTGGCCGACCAGTCCGTCTCGCGGATGCGCCGGCCCATCGCGCCGCCGCCCGCCATCGGCGGGACCGACCGTGTCCGAAAGGCCGAGGGCTTTGAAGTAGAGCTCACCGTCCCGTCCTAGCTTGCCCGGGCCGAAGACTTGGGCCGCGCTGCTAGATCCTGCGCCTCCTCGCGGTCGAGCAGGCGTAGGGCGGCGCGCACGACCTCGCTGGTGCTGGCAAAGCGACCGGAGTGCAGGCAGGCCCGGATCAGGTCTTCCTGCTCTGGCGTGATCGAGACGGTGATGGTCCGGCGCACGGGCATGGCCCGGCTGTGCCTTGTGGGGTATCTGCTTACAAGACTGCCATTCGTCACATACGCGACATTGGGGCGAGAAGGCTCTGACGTCCCGTACCCCCCACTTATGCGAGCGGGCGGTATGAGCCTCAATCACTTTGGGCCGTGAGCCGGCGCGTCGCGGTCTCCAGTCCCGCCGCATGCACCGACCCTCACGCGACCGCCCGGCCGAGGCCTCACGGGCTCGCGCGGGGAACTGGCCCGCGCCCGCCTGTCATCGCGTGCTCACCCACCGTCGCGCCGTGCGGTGTCGCGAACGCCTCGGGCGCGCCTGCGGAGAGGGGCGTGCTGTAGCAGGCCGGATCGGCTCCGACGATTGACCAAGACGACGTCGGTATGCAGTCCGTTCCGATAGGGCCTGCCCCAGTGGGACGATCTACAATTCCGGCCAAGCCGTTCCAGAAGGTGCTTGCGGAGTTTGGAACGATCAAAAGGCCGACACCTTAGACCCGTGTGGAACGCTGCTGTGCAGCGTGTCCGATCAGGATTGGTCGCAGCACCGGATCAGGTTGCCTGCAAGCAAACTTTTCGAACCTCGAAGAAGAGTTGGAAACGCGCGCGACGGCGACGTCTGCTTCTCTGCATTAACGCCCGAAAGCGGACCAGCGGCTTTCCACCCAACCCAGCCGTTCAAGGGCCCTCACGCACGCGACTGAAGTTGGCCGAATGCGGAAGGGCTGCTTTGGAGAAGGCCGACCGGAAAAGCGGACGGCCTGCTAGCGACCCAACCCAGCCGCCCAAGATGCCGTTGGCGCTTCCCGAAAGCGGTCGTTCGTCAGCCCTCCAGCAACTTCGGCCCGAGGTGGCAATCAGACTTTGATGTTTCGTCCCGAAACTGACGTGCCACATCCGGTTGCGCCGGACGTCCGAGCCCGACGGCGCTCCCGCCCGGAGAAGCTCGACCAAATTTCACCAATGTGAGTGTAAGACAGTTTGGGAGCGTGTTACGCCCCGGCATGGCCCTGCGCGAAACCATCACCGTGTCGATCACCCCGGAGCTGAAGGCGTTCATCAAGGAACGTCTCGCTACTGGGCGCTACGGCAGTGCCAGCGAGGTCGTCCGGGCGAGCCTGCGCGCCCTCGAACGGTTCGAAGCGACGACATACCCCAAGGCACGCGGTCCTCGATCGAGCACGACCGATGTCTGAGATCGCGTTCCTGGCGGCTCAACACAGTGAGCCCGAGGGGGCGGACGCAACCTATAGCGAAGCCGTACTCAACGGCATCCTCGCCGCCAGCCCGGACTGCGTGAAGGTCCTGTCTGCCGAAGGACGTCTGGAGTTCATGAACGCCCGCGGTGTCGAGCTGAACCAGCTCGACACGGCCGATGACGTGATCGGGCTGAACTTCGCGGACCTCTGGCCGGAGCAGGAGCGCGACAAGATCCGAGCGGCCATCCGCAAGGCAGCCGACGGCGAGATCGCGCGGGCGGAAGGGTTCTGCCCCACGGCCAGGGGCGAGCCACGGTGGTGGGAGGCGAGCTTCGCGCCATTCCGACCGGTAGCGGCGGGACCGCTCAAGCTGATCGGCATCTCGCGCGACATCACAGAGCGTGTCCGCGCCGAGCAGGCGTTGCGCGACAGCGGGCATTACCTGGACGCTCTGGTCCGTTCGTCCTCCGAGGTGCGGTTCTCGGTCAGCGCCGACTGGAGCGACCTGCATCACCTCGCGGGCGGCGGCTTCATCCCGGACACGGCTGCGTCCAACAGCGACTGGCTGAGCACGTACATCCCGCCGGACGATCGGGCGGCCGTGCGCGCGGAGTTCGAGCGGGCGATCCAGACCCGGTCGACCTATCAGATCGAACACCGGGTCAACCGCGTCGACGGCACAGTCGGCTGGGCGTTGTCACGCGCTGTGCCACTGTTCGGTGCCGAGGGTGGCATCACTGGCTGGCTCGGCGCCGCCTCAGACATCACGGCGCGCAAGCGCGCCGAGGCGGACTTGCACGAGCTGAACGAGACGCTCGAACGACGGGTCGTCCAGCACAGCGCCGACCTGGACCGGGTCTGGCGCAACGCCCAGGACCTGCAGGTCGTTATCGACGCGGACGGCGTGTTCCGCGCTGCCAGTCCATCCGCCACGCGGCTGCTCGGATGGGCGCCCGAGGAGATGGTCGGCCGCAGCCTGTTCGCGTTCACCGCCCCGGACGGCCATGCCGCCTCACGGGCGGCGCTGCGCCAGGCCGTGCATGAGCCATTGCCCTCGCATCGCAACCGCTACCGGCACAAGGACGGGAGCCACCGCTGGATCGCCTGGATCACGACGCCCGAGGACGGCCTGATCTACTGCTACGGGCGTGACGTCACCCTGGAGACCGAGCAGGCGCACGACCTGCTGCAGGCCGAGGATGCCCTGCGGCAGTCGCAGAAGTTGGAAGCCATCGGCCAGCTCACCGGCGGCGTCGCGCACGACTTCAACAACCTGCTCACCGTGATCAAGTCCTCGACCGACCTGCTCAAGCGGCCTAACCTGCCCGAGGAACGCCGCGTCCGCTACGTCGAGGCGATCTCCGACACGGTGGACCGCGCCGCGCGGCTCACCGCCCAACTCCTCGCCTTCGCGAGGCGCCAGGCGCTCAAACCCGAGGTGTTCGCCGCCTGCGACGGCGTGCGGGCGATCACGGAGATGGTCGGTACGCTGACCGGCGCCCGGATCAGGATCGTGACCGAGTTGCCCGAGCAGAGCTGCTACATCGACGCCGATCCGAGCCAGTTCGACACGGCGCTGGTCAACATGGCGGTCAACGCCCGCGACGCGATGGCGGGCGAGGGGGCGATCACGATCCGCGTCTCGCCGGTCGAGGCGATCCCAGCGGTGCGCACCCATCCCGCCGTGACCGGCCCCTACGTGGCCGTCTCGCTCAGCGACACCGGCAGCGGCATACCGCCTGATCGGCTGGACCACATCTTCGAGCCGTTCTTTACGACCAAGGAGGTCGGCAAGGGCACCGGCCTCGGCCTGTCGCAGGTGTTCGGGTTCACCAAGCAGTCGGGCGGCGAGGTGACGGTCGAGAGCGAGGTCGGTGAGGGCACGACGTTCACGCTGTACCTACCGCGCGTGTCCGGCGCATCGCACAAGCCGGTCGATGCGGTGATGCCCGATATCCTGATCGTGGGGCACGACACGCGCGTGCTTGTGGTCGAAGACAACGCGGACGTGGGCAGCTTCTCGGTGCAGGCGCTGATCGAGCTAGGCTACCTGCCGATCCTCGCCGCCAACGCGGGAGAGGCGCTGGCGGAGCTTGCGAAAGACGCCGACGGCTTCGATGTCGTATTCACCGACGTGGTGATGCCTGGCATAAACGGCGTCGATCTCGCCAAGAAGATCCGCCGCCTGCATCCCGGCCTGCCGGTGATCCTGACCTCGGGCTACAGTCACGTGCTGGCGCAGGAGGGGACCCACGGCTTTCCGTTGCTGCATAAGCCGTACTCGGTGGAGCAACTCTCGAAGACGCTGAATGCCGCCGCCCGAAGCCGGCGCGGAAAATAGACACAGCCCCAGCCAACCGACTTGGCCCAGGAACAGCCCTTTCCGGCTACACGCCCTCATCAAAAAATCGGTTATCGACTTACCGACAGTCCAAATTGACATCCTATGACAGAGTTTTTGCCCCGCAAATATCATAGGTGGCGGATTGATCTATGATGTTCCGATCCGATGCAAGATGCGCTGACCCGCAAGCTTGAGAGCTTCGAGGAGCTGACTGACGCCGACCGCGCCGCGCTGCGGGCGCTCGTTCCTCGGTTGCGGCAGGTGCCGGCGCGGACGGACCTGATCCAGGAAGGTGACAAGCCCGAGAATGTGCATCTCATCCTCGACGGCTACGCTTGCCGCTACAAAGTCCTGCCGGACGGCCAGCGCCAGATCATGGCCTTCTTCGTGCCCGGCGACTTCTGCGACCTCAACGTGTTCATCCTCGACCAGATGGACCATGCCATCGGCACGATCTCGCCTTGCAAAACGGTCGAGATCCCCCGGCACGCCATCGAGGATATCACGGCGCACCACCCGCGGGTGACGCGGGCCCTGATGTGGTGCGCCCTCGTGGACGAGGCTGTGCTGCGCGAGTGGCTGGTCAACATCGGCGGCCGGCAGGCGGATCAGCGCATCGCGCATCTGTTCTGCGAGCTGCTGCTGCGCTTGGAGGCGGTGGGGCGCGTCACCGACAACAGCTTTCCCTTCCCGTTCACACAGACCGACATCGCCGACACGATGGGCCTATCGGACGTGCAGGTCAGCCGCAGCCTGCGAGAGCTGCGTGCGCTCGGTCTGATTCACCTCAAGCGCCGAGTCCTGACGATCCTGGACGTGGAGCAGCTCAAAGCGTACTGTGGGTTCAATCCCAACTACCTCCACCTCAGGAACGCGCGTTGGAGTGGCCGCCGGCAGGTGCCGTGGCTGAGCAGCGTCCGAGGGGAGTAGCGGTGGCGGACCGGGGCAACGTCGAGACCCTGGTCGTGCTGCAGCCTATCTCCGTAGACACGGCGAGCCCGGATCGGGTCGGCATGCTCGTGATCGCCAACGGGCTGCTCGTGGCTGTGCTGGTGCGCCTTGATGCGCCCGAGCATGAGCGACGCGGGGCCTGGTACATGGAGGTCAGGCTCGGGCGGCTCGCGAAGGTACGCCCGCCCGTGTTCGAAACCCTGGAAGACGCTACGCGGTGGGTGCGAAAGCGGTTCAGAGAGAACGCAAGCTGAGGACTGTAAGCCAAAGTCGTCTTTACGAACTTAATACTCAAAAGAAGACGAGCAAGAACCTACCCAACTCAGTCGTTGGGAAGTTTTATCTGAGCGCCCAAAAGGGCCCTTATCCATCGGTCCTAGGCTATCGTTCCACGGGTCACACGACTTGGTTGATAGGGACAGACCCGACTGCTCATAACGGTCCGGCCAAACCAATCATCCCCTGGGCGGGACTCGGCTTTTTCCCGGTAGGGCACGAGAAACGGCTCGGAAAACGGCACCATCCGACTGCCCGACGTCCTGTCCGAACAGCCTGCATTGCTGCGGTGATCGATCTATCGGCATTCCTCCCTGGACCTGGGTAGGTCACATCCCCCTGACGACAGGGCCGATCCCCGCCGGCCCCCAAAGGGAGCTGTATCCGAACTTACGGGGCAACCCTCGGCCTTCCTCCCACCGACATGGAAGGCCTGATCGTTCGTCGCCTCGGGCAACGTCCCTTGAATGGCTCCGGGGACGCGTTGCAGCATACCAAATTATGCTATGACCTGTCAGGTATCGGACATCTTCCGGAACGGGCGTTGGCTAGAAGACAATCGACCGATTCAACCGGACACGTCCATGAAGGCCGCCCGTTCGTCGTCCCTGCAGGGTAACCTGCTCCTGGAAACCCTCGACGCGAATGACGGCGCGTTGATCGCGCGGCACGTCGAGCGGCGCGAGGTCCGGCGCGGAGACGTGCTCTTCCGCCCCGGCGACGACGTCAGCCACGTCACCTTTTCCGCCGACGGCTGCGTCGTCACGCTGGTGGTGCCGCTGCAGGACGGCAAGTCGGTGGAGACCGCCACGGTCGGGCGCGAGGGCGCCATCGGCGGCGTCGTCAGCCAGGGCTACCTGCCAGCCTTCGGGCAGGCCGTCGTCTAGGTCGGCGGGCCGGTGCTGCGCATCGAGGCCGAGCGGCTCGACGCCGCCAAGCGCGCATCGGACGCGGTCCGCGACCTGTTCGTGCGCTACGGCGACTGCCTGCTGGCGCAGGTGCTGCAATCGGTGGCCTGCAACGCCGCCCATCCCATCGAACGCCGCTGCTTGCGCTGGCTGCTGACCCTGCAGGACCGGATCGGCACGCCCGACCTGCCGGTGATGCACGAGGTGCTCGCCAACATGCTCGGCGTGCGCCGTGCCTACCTCACCGAGGTGCTCGGCCGCCTGCGCCGCGACGGCCTGGTCGAGATCGGGCACCGGCGCCTGACGCTTCCGGACCGGGCGAGGGCCGAGGCCGCTTCGTGCGAGTGCCACGAGGCAGTGCGCCGGCACTTCGCCGAGGTGCTGGGCGCGGTCTACGCCCCCGGCGGCCGCATGGTCGCGGTCGACGCGTCCAAGCCGGATGCCCTCCGGCCGCCGGCCGTCGCCGTGACGCTCGGGGAGGCACGGCGATGACCCTCTTGCCGCCCCGCCCCCTCGGCGTTGACGACGCCCGCCTCGCGGCGCTCGCCGCGTTCAACATCCTCGACCCCCCGCCCGAGCGCGGCTTCGATGACATCGTCCACCTCGCCCGCCGGCTGTGCGACGTGCCCGCGCTGGTTAGTTTGGTCGACCGCGACCGGCAGTGGTTCAAGGCGCGAGCCGGCTTCCCGCCGTGCGAGACCGACCTCGACCGCTCGGTCTGCAAGTTCGTGCTCGCCGAGCATGGCGTGCTGCAGATCCCGGACCTGACTGCCGACCTTCGCACCCTCGCGAATCCCCTGGTCACCGACGAGCCGCACCTGCGGTTCTACGCCGGGGCGCCGCTGCGCACGCCCGAGGGCCACGTGCTCGGCAGCCTGTGCGTTATCGACCGCGTCCCGCGGCCCGGCGGGCTGACGCTGGCCCAGGTCGAGGACCTGGAGGCGCTGGCGCGCCAGGTCATGGACCAACTCGTTCTCAGGCGGGCCATCGCGGAACGCGACACGGCGATAGCCGAGCAGCGCCGGTTCCTCGCCCAGCGGGCCACGCTGATCGAGACGCAGGGGGCGGTCGCCGCCGCCGAGGGCGACCTCGACGCCGTGCTGTCGACCCTCGTGTCCGGCGCGCTGCGGGCGGTCACCGCGGCGGACGGGGCTGCCATCGAGCTGCGCGAGGGCGACGACCTCGTCTACCGCAGCGTCGCCGGCACGCTCGCGGGCCATGCCGGCACCCGCCTGCCGGTGGACGGCAGCCTAGCCGGCACCTGCCTCCGGTCTGGCGAGGCCATCCTCTGCCCCGACATGCTGCTCGATCCGCGGGTGAGGTCGGAGGAGGTCGCGGCGCTCGGCTTGCGCTTCTGCATCCTGCTCCCGGTGAGCAAGGGACACGAGGTCGCCGGCGTCCTGAAGCTCCAGTCGGCGACGCCGGGCGCCTTCACCGAGCGTGACCTCTACGCAGCCCTGACCTTCGCCGGATCCGTCTCCGCCGGCCTCGCGCAGACCGGCGAGGCGGAGGCCCGCCGCGTCGCCGCCGAGAGCGAGCGGCTCCTCGGCCTGGAGCGCGGCCTGCTGCGGACCATCCTGCAGCAGGCCCCGGTGGGCATCTCCATCGCCCACGCGGGTGGCGGCGCGCTCCTCAACGACAGGATGGTGGAGATGCTCGGCCACGGCGTCGGCGGCGCCGACGACGCGCGCTACGCCGGCTAAGGCGCGGTGCACGCCGACGGCAGCCCCTACGCGGTCACGGACTACCCGACGATGCGGGCGCTGCGCCGGGGCGAGATCATCCAGGGCGAGGCGATGCGCTACCACAATGCCCGGGACGGCCAGGTCCGCGAATGGCGCGCGCACAGCGCCCCGGTCCTGGCGCCCGGCGGAGAGCCCATGGCCGCGGTCTCGGTCTTCATCGACGTCGACGACCACGTCCGAACCCTCGACGCGCTGAAGCAAAGCGAGGCGCGCTACCGCAGCCTGATCGACCTGTCGCCGGCCATCATCTGGTACGGGCAGCCCGACGGCACCCTGACCTTCGCCAGCCATCAGCTATACGACCTCACCGGCCTGACGCCCGAGGAACTCCCGCCCCAGGAATGGCCCCGGGTGACCCATCCCCGCGACCTGCCGGCGGCGCTGGACGCATGGGAGCGTGCGCGTGAGTGCGGGACGCTCTACGAGGCCGAGTTCCGCATCCGCGCCGCCACCGGCGCCTACCGATGGTTCGCCTCGCGCGCCGCGCCGGTCCGCGACGCCGAGGGGACCGTCGTCGGCTGGCTCGGGCACAACACGGACATCGACGCGCGCAAGCTCGCCGAGGCCGAGGCCGCCAAGCTCGCCGCCATCGTCGAGCAGTCCGCGGACTTCGTCGGCATCGCGGACGCCGAGGGGCGCGTCGAGTACGTGAACGCGGCCAGCCGTGTCCTGGTCGGCCTCTTCGACGAGGACACGGCCCGGGCGAAGCGGGTCGCCGACTTCTTCAGCCCGGAGGACCTCCCCTTCGTCGAGGCCGAGATCGTCTCCCGGGTCGTTTCCGGCGAGAGCTGGGTCGGCGACTTCATCTTCCGTGATTTCGCGACCGGCGGGCCGGTGCCGGTCCACTATAACCTGTTCCCCCTGCGGGCACCGCTCGGCGAGTTCGCCGGCTTCGCCACGGTCAGCCGGGACATCACGGGGCGCAAGCGGGACGAGGCGCGGCAGGAGCTGCTCAACCGCGAGCTCTCCCACCGCATGAAGAACTTGTTCGCGCTGGTCCAGGCCATCGCCGCCTCGACCTTGCGCTCGGCATCCGACGTGGGAGAAGCCCGTGATGTCCTTGCGGGTCGACTCGTCGCCCTTGGCAAGGCGCACGACGTCCTGCTGGGCGGGGCGGCCGAGCATGCGCCGCTGACCGACTTGGTGCGGCAGGGCGTCGGCGTGCAGGAAACCGAGGGCTGCATAGACTATCGGGGACCGGACATCGAGATCGGTGGCAAGGCGGCCCTGTCCCTCACGCTGATGCTGCACGAACTCACCACGAACGCGATCAAGTACGGCGCGCTCTCCGCCCCGGATGGACGCGTCGAGCTTGTGGCGGAACTCTTCGGGTCCGATGGGGCACCCGACCTGCGCATCGCCTGGACGGAGCGTGGGGGCCCCCCGGTCAGCCCCCCTGCCCGGAAGGGGTTCGGATCACGGCTGATCGAGCGTGGGATCACCGCCCAGGTCGGGGGCGCGCTGACCATGGACTTCGCCCCGGAGGGCCTGCGCTGCGTCGTCGAGGCGCCGTTGGCGGGCTTCCAGGCCGGGGACTGACCGCGGAAGCAACGAACGGCGCGGGCACCCGTTTGCCGAAGACATGAGCGAACACGCGAACGAGAGGACGGCCCTGGTCGTCGAGGACGAGATCCTTCTGGGGATGGAGGTCGGCGACCTCCTCGCCGACGAGGGCTACGCCGTCGTTGAGGCCGCCTCGGCCTCCGAGGCCCTGCTCAGGATCGACGACCGGATCTCCCTCGTGGTCACGGACATCCACATGCCCGGGGCGATGGACGGCCTCGGCCTGGCGCGCGAGGTGGCCCGCACCCGGCCGGGGGTCGCGGTGGTCATCGTGTCGGCGCACAAGACGCCGGGGCCGGGCGACCTCCCCGAGGATGCCGCCTTCGTCGGGCGCCCTTTCCTCCATAGCCGCATACGCGCGGCCATCCGCGCGGCGGTCAATGCGAAGGCGTCACGGCGACAATTAGGTCGCGCGTCCGCGAGACCTAATTGTCGCCACGCTTCCTCTGCCCTGCGACCACAATCGACTGTCCTACTCCCCGTCACGACAAGAGGGGACCCAAGATGTCAGAGCCGACGATTCTGTTTTCGAAGCCCATCGCCACCGTCAGCCTGCCCGGCTTCCCGGACGTCCTGGCGGACGTGGCGGCCGCTCGCCGCGCCGTGGAGGCCGCACGGCTTCCGGTGGCTCGGTCGTGCCCGGCCTGGGTCGAGGCGAGCAACCGCCTCCTGCTCGCGCAGGCCACCCGCACGGTCGCCGCCGCCGAGGCCGCCCGCATCGCCCTCGTCCTCGCGGCGGCTGGCGAGAGCCTCAATGCCGTGACGGCGTTCGCCGTCGCCGCCTGATCCCGACGCGTCACCCGGAGGAAAGGGCTATGACCCAACTCATCGAGCTGTGCGTGCGCGTGAAGGAGTATGCGAACGGTAACCCGTACATCCTGCTGGAGCAGCAGGGCGTCCCGGGCGCCGCCGCCGCCGACACGATGAAGCCGTTCGCGTTCGATCTGAAGCCCGGCATTCCCACGGCCGAGGTCGAGGCGCTGGTGGCCGAGATGAAGCGCGTGATCACCCACGTGCATTTCGAGGCCGCGCCGGTCGAGCCGTAGCGGGGAGCTTGCGCATCCGCGACGCGTTTCCCTCCCGGGCGGCATACAGGCCACTTGGGAGGGAAGACCATGACGAGCGACACCCCGACCCCCGGCGACGATCCGCTGCCGCCGATGGGCGACCCGCCGCCCGGACCGCAGACGCCCGAGGGCGATCCGCAGACCGAGCCGCCGGCACCCCAGCCGCCGGGTCCCATCGACGGCCGCTGACCGATCCCGCCGCGCCTATCGGCCCGGCGCCGGTTTCCCCTCCGCGCCGAGCCGCCTCATGCAGCCATGGTAGATTTCCGCGCCTAGGTCGAAGGGCGACAGCCGCTTCGGGTTGGGTGCGGAGAAGACGAGGTCCCTCGCCTCGTCCCGGCACTTGGCGTCCTCGGGCCCCTTGATCGTCTCGTTCTGCGCCAAAGCCGCGACGGTACTACCGGCAAGCAGGACGGCGGCGAGAGCGGTCCGGATGCCGCTCACTTGCCGCCCTTCGCCTCGTAGGCGTCGATGGCTCGCCGGCAGTTCTCCGACAGATCCTTGCGGTGCTTGGTGAAGCACGCCTTCATTTCCTCCCCGGCCGGGTCGAGGCCACCGCAGTAGGTCGTGGCGTCGCCGGTGCAGTAGCGCTTGAGGTTAGCCTTGTCGTCGGCAGCAGTGGCCGGCGCGACGAGGGCGAGGCCGAGGACGAGCGCAAGGGTTTGGGTTCGGGTCATCGGGGCTCCGGTGGGTGGATCGCCGTCGTCGCCCGAAATGCATCGGAACCGATGGGGGCACGGACTCGCGTTCATCAACGCGTGACGCCACGAAAGCGCCCCATGCCCGTTCGTCCAATCCCTTACCGTCCAGCCCCCGTCACCGCACGGACCGGCACGCCGGCGAGGTCCACGGTCGATCCGAGTGTATCCTTGAAGCCCGAGCTGACGTTCGAGAGGTGCTCGCCGTAGCTCTTGCGGGTCTGTGGGTCGAAGAGGGCGACGGGCGCCGCCACCGCCAGCGTGGCACCGGTCGCCACCGTAGAGGCGGCACCTGCAGCAGTGCTCACGAGCTTGTCCCCGATCCCGACCTTGCCGTCCGAGATCGGCTGGCCGTCGGCGAGCCGCTTGCCCAGCAGCGCGACCACGTCGCCGGAGGCGAACTTGGCGTGGTTGAGGGCGTCGTCCGACTTCACCGAGGACAGGTTGAGGACGCCGATGTTCTCGCGCTCAAGCTCCGACTTGTAGGGTTCTGCGTTCGGGTCGATGGCGCCGAGACGGACGCTGTCGCCCCAGACGAGACGCGAGACGGCCAGCGCCTGGTCGTCGCCAGAGACCATCAGGGTCAGGCGGGGACGGTCCTTGCCCATGTCGTGGAAGGCGCCCCGGGCGAGGTCCATGTCGACGTCGGGGGCGGCTAGGATCACGTTCCTGATCTTGGGCGCGACGCGCTTGTCGCGGATGGCCATCTGCCGGAGGCTCTCCAGGGTCAGCCAGTTGCCCATCGAGTGGGCGAGCACCGTCACCTCGCCGACGTTCGGGTCCTTTGGCAAGGTCGCGCAGCAGCGTCTCCAAGCCGTTGCGCGAGAAGTTGGTGCTCTCCCGGTCGTAGCCGTAGGCGAGCACCGAACCGCGGGACGGCCAGGTGAACAGCACCGGCGCGACCTCAGCACCGGAATCGTGCACGATCTGCGCGGAGCGGAAGACGGCGTCCTCGAACTTGTTGTTGAACCCGTGCACGAACACCAGGACGTGGCGCTTGCCGCGTCCCATGACCGCCTTGCCGGTCCAGGCCGCGACCTTGCCGCGATCCACGGGGTCGGCGCGGAGCGCAACGAAATCGGTGGCAGGGTTGCCGGGCAGGCGTTCCGGCCACTGCACGGTACCCGGCTGACGGGTGGCGTCGGGCGCGATCGACACAGCGAGGTCGGTGTAGGTCACCGCCTCGCCGCGCACGCCGGAGAACAGCACGCCGCGGTCGCAGGCGGACTTGCGGGTCGTGGCGACCAGCATCTCGACGCGGGACGTGCCGGCGACCGGTGCTGCGTCGGCGATGGGCAGCAGCACGCCGGTCGGGCGTGCGCCGCAGGCTCCGAGTCCCAAGAGCAAGACAAGTTCGGCGGCGGTCGCCAGAGAGCGCTCAACACCATCAAAACGTCGAAACACCCGAACCCCCGAACCATGGCCGGGACGGGTGACCGGGTCACACTCCGTCGAGGCCGGGAAGTCCTAGCGGATGATTGCGGCGGGGTGCGGACGGCAAACCGGAAGGACCGCTTCATTGACCATCGGGTGACAGCGTCGGCCGGCAGACCTTAGTTGCCGAAGGGCGAGGCGAGGACGACGCGGACCTTCTTTGCCTGAACGTCCTGGACGATGGGTGTGGGGGGGACGTTCAGGACGGCGGCCATCTGGACCGTCGCGGGCTTCGAGACGTTGCGGACGACGTTCGACGTCTCGGAAGCGATGGCCGGTGCGGCGGCCAGCAGGGAGATCGCGAGGGCGGCGATTGTCTTCACGGCGGCTGTCCGAGGCTTGACTGTATTGCGCCCGAACAACGGTCAAGCCATTAGCCAGTTCCACCTTCAGGCGGCGTTAGCGGCAGCCGGGGTCTCGTCGCCCGTGGTCGTCGCGCCCGCCTCCCTCAGGCACGCCTCGACCGCTCCGCGCAGCGACGACACGTAGGCGTCGGCACCGACTTGCCGGCCGAGCGCCGTGTCGGTCAGGACCGCCTCGCCCTGCGGCCATAGGCCGACGAGAAGCTTGACGTCCCGCGACTTCCTACGGAGACGCTCAAGCAGGTAGCGCAGGTGCGATGGGTTGCCGGTGATGTCGAGGTAGGAGATGCACACCATCGCCACGCCCGAGAGGTCGAGGTCGCGGATGCCCTCGCGCGAAGCCGACTGGTACGGGGTCACGCGCGCCCCGAGCCCGTGCTTACGCAGCAGTTGCGCCAGCATCGCCGAGGAGGCCTCGTCGAGGGGGCCGCGCCCGGCAAGGCACAGCACCGGCGCCTCGCCGCGCCACGCCTCAGGGAGCGCATCGCGGGACGGGGCCTGCCCGGGCACGGCCTCGTTCTTCGGGTGCGAGCGCTCGGCGAGCGTTGGCGTGTCGTTCGGGTTGACCGTCGCGTCGGTGCCGGCCGGCTCGACGTCGGGCTGGTCCTCAAAGTCGTCCACAAGGGAGCGGGACGATGCCCGGATGTTCTCAAGCTGCGTCGGTGTGACGACCCCACGAGCGTAGTCGTTGGCAGCGAGCTGCAGGCCTTTGAGGGCGACCTCGTCGTAGTACGATGACAAGGAGCGCTCCTTCAGCATCTGCTCGCCGAGGTCGCGCGCCTCGTCTGGGTCGCCTGCCAGCATGCGCTGGTAAAAGTTCTCGACTGGGGTCAGCGGCGGCCGGTCGCCGAGCAGGATGTCGAGGAACTCCAGGCTGTCGACATGTCGGCCGAGCACCACGAGGCAGACCGTGAACGGCGTAGCGAGGATCAGGCCGATGGGCCCCCACAGGAAGCCCCAGAACAGGGTTGAGACGATCACTGCGAACGGAGATAGACCGGTGGAATGCCCGTAGAGCAGCGGCTCGATGACCTGCCCGAACACCGGTTCGGCGATCAGGAACAGCGCCGCGGTGGCGATGACCATGTTCCAGCCCGGATCGACCGCGGCGGCGAGCGCGACCGGAAGGATGCCGGAGATGAAGGCGCCGATGTAGGGCACGAAGCGCATCAGCGCGGAGAACACGCCCCACAGCACCGGGTTGGGCACGCCGATGAACCACAGGCCGACGCCGACGATGACGCCGAACGCGGCGTTCATGCCGAGCTGGGCCAGGAAGTAGGTCCCGAGGCGACCGGCCGCGTCGTCCATCGCCACGGTGGTGCGGTGCAGGTCGCTCGATCCGAACAGGCGGATCATGCGGTTGCGCAGATCCTCCCGCTGAAGGAGCAGGAACACCACCACCACAAGGACGATGCCCACCGTCGTCAGCGGCTCGAAGATTGGACCCAATACCTTCTCGGCGAGCGCGAGCGGCGAGATCTCGGGTTCCTGAACGCGGACGAGTTGCGCCTTCGGGGTGTCGCCGCCTGGGCCGGTCGCCGCGGTGGTGCCGGCGGCGTCAGCCTTCTGGGTGGCGTCGTGGACCTGGTGGCTGAATTTCGAGATGACCCGGTTGGCCTCCCCGAGCCAGCCCTGCTGCAGGCCGGCGAACTTCTTCGAGACCGTGGCCTGGTACTGCGGCAGGTTGCCGGCGAGCCCGGCCACCTGCGTGCCGATGACCGCGCCGATGCCGCCGATCACGCCGAGCGCGAGCAGGACGGCGACGATGACCGAGGGGACGCGCCCGAGCTTGATCCGACGCAGCAGGTTGACCACCGGGGCCAGGACGAAGCTGAGGAGCACCGCCAGGACGAGGGGGATGAACACCTCGCGCCCGAAGTACAGCGCCGCGATCAGCACGACGCCCACCGCGAGGGTCAGGAGGCCGCGCAGTCCGGGCACGAGCGGGGGCGGCACCTGGGCAGGAGGCTTCGGAGCATCCGTCACGGCTGTCGGCATCGGCATACGCTGCAACTCCTCGCCGCCGGCCCAGGAGCGGCGTGCCTCCTTATAACGTAATCGGTCCCGTTTCGTCCCGCAGCGCTCCTTATAGGGCGTTCGCCCACGGTCGTGCCAGCTAGTTCGCAGCGCAGCCGGGAACGGCTTTCTGGCGAACATCTTGCTTAGATTGATGTTCCGGGAGTGGAAGGCTGTCCATGCGCATCCGTTGTGGCTATACCATCGCCCTCAGCAGCTTCAGTTCAACGCCGATGACGCTTTTGCTTAAGGTCCGCCCGGAGAAGCAGCCGGACTTGCGCTCGCGCGAGTTCATCATATCCGATCCGCCTGTGGCCTTTAGGCAGTTCCGCGACCCTTTCGGCAACGTCGCGACACGCATCCTCGTGCCGGCCTGGCGGATCGCGATGTCAGCGGACTTCGTGATCGAGGATCGTGGCTGGCCCGACGACCACGCCTCCAGCGCTCGCCAGATCCCCGTTCAGGACCCGCCGGACGAGGCCTTGCTGTTTCTGTTGGGCTCGCGCTACTGCGACACCGACAAGCTCTCGCAGACCGCCTGGAACCTGTTCGGCGGCACGCCCGAGGGCTGGTCCCGCGTGCAAGCCGCCGTCAACCACGCGCACTGACGCCTGCGCTTCGATTACATGCAGGCCGACGCTACTTGTAGCGCCTTCGACGGTCACGGCCAGTAGGTCGGGGTTTGCCGCGACTTCGATCAACTCGTCATCACGCTGTGCCGGTGTATGAACATCCCGGCCCGCCATGCCACCGGCTACCTCGGCGACATCGGCGCGCCGAAGGACCCGGCGCCGATGGACTTCTCTGCATGGTTCGAGGTCTATCTGGACGGACAGACGGGACCGCGCCGGCACACGTTCGACGCCCGGCACAACCGGCCTCGGATCGGCCGCATCGTCGTGGCCTATGGGCGTGACGCGTCGGACTGCGCGATCACGACGAGCTTCGGTCCCGCGTCCCTGGCGGGGTTTACGGTCCATACCGACGAGATCCCCGCAGGGATGTGACGGCACAGAGATGCGCCGGGAGGAGGAATCCGTGCGAAGGTTCATGGCGGCCATATCCGGCCACGGCATCGGGCCGGCCGCACGCTACGCTGTGCCGTTCGCCGCCGTCGGTCTCGCGACCCTGCTGCGCTTCCTCGCGCCGCTCGACGTTGCGCCCTTCCTCCTCTACCTGCCGCTCGTCTTCCTCGTCACGCTCGCCCTTGGGCGGGGACCGGGCGCGGTCACCGTTGTGGTCTCCCTGCTGGCCGCGGCTTGGTTCTTTCGCCGGTCGGACGGCACCCTGACGTTAAGCACCGGCCAGGTCGTCGCGCTCGCGCAATACGTCGTCGTCGGCGGCGCGATGGTCCTCGTCTGCGACGCCCTGCGCCGGACCATGGTCGAGCGCGAGGATACGCTCCGTCGCCTCGACGCGGCCAACGCCGGGCTGCGCACCAGCCAAGCCGCCCTGGAGGACGCACGCCGGGACGCCGAGGCCGCGCGCGAAGCAGCCGAGGAGGCCAACCGCGCCAAGAGCAGCTTCCTCGCCAATATGAGCCACGAGCTCCGGACCCCGCTCTCGGCGGTGATCGGGTACTCCGAGATGCTGGAGGAGGAGGCGGAGGAACTCGGACAGGACGGCCTGCTCAAGGACCTCGGGAAGATCAAGTCGAACGCCAAGCACCTGCTCGGGCTGATTAACGACGTGCTCGACCTGTCTAAGGTCGAAGCCAACAAGATGGAGACCTTCACGGAGGACGTAGACGTGGCGGCGTTCGTGCGCGACGCCGCCGGGACGGTGGATGCGCTGGTGGGCAAGAAGCGCAACCGCCTGGTTCTGGACCTCGCTGCCGGCCTCGGCCTCGCCCGGACCGACGCGACCAAGCTGCGCCAGTGCCTGTTCAACCTGCTCTCGAACGCCGCGAAGTTCACCGAGGACGGAACGGTCACCCTGCGGGCACGGCGGGAAGCCGGCCCAGCCGGGGATACCCTTCTGTTCGAGGTCGCGGACACCGGCATCGGCATGAGTCCCGAACAGGTGGAACGACTGTTTCAGCGCTTCGTCCAGGCCGACGGCAGCACGACGCGCAAGTACGGTGGCACCGGCCTGGGCTTGGCCCTGACCAAGGCGTTCGCCGAGCTCATGGGTGGCGACGTCACGGTCGCGAGCGAGGTCGGCTGCGGCACGCGCTTCACCCTCGCCGTGCCGGCCGCGCTGCCCGAGCCGACCGTCGGGGACATTTCGGATGAGACCACAACTGGAAGCCCCGGGGCTATCGGCACCCGCGGCCTGGTGCTCGTGATCGACGACGAGGCGAGCCAGCGCGACCTGATGGGCCGGTTCCTGACGCGACAGGGGTTCTCGGTGCGTACGGCCGGGGATGGGCGCACCGGTTTGCAGCTGGCACGTAGCCTCGCACCGCGCGTGATCCTGCTCGACGTGATGATGCCGGAGGTGGATGGCTGGACGGTGCTCACCACGCTCAAGGGCGACCCAGCCACCCGGGACATCCCGGTGGTGATGGTGAGCTTCGTCGCGGATGCGGCGTTGAGCGCCTCGCTCGGGGCGGCGGATGCGGTGCCAAAGCCGGTGGACTGGGCGCGGCTGAAGGGCGTGCTCGACCGGCTTGGGGCGGGGGCCGGGGACGTGCTCGTCGTCGACGACGACGCCGACATGCGCGAGCGCCTCCGCACCGTCCTCGAACGTAACGGCTGGTCGGTGCGCGAGGCCGGCGATGGGACAGAGGCGTTGGACAGGGTCCGCGAGGCGACGCCGCGCCTGGTTCTCCTCGATCTGACCATGCCGGTGATGGACGGCTTTTCCTTCCTCCACCGCCTCAGGGGCATGCCGGGCTGCGGCGAGATCCTAGTCGTCGTCCTGAGCGCGCGCGATGTCACCACCGCCGAGCGGCAACAACTAGTGGAGGCCGACCGTGTCCTGCGTAAGGGCGACATCAGTCTGCAGGACATTGCCACCGAACTGCGCAAGCTCGACATTCACCAAATGGATGATGGGGAAGCGGTACCGAACCAAAGCTCCTCGTAAGCTCCGGGACACGTTTCCCTATCTCGGGTTTAGCATGGCGGGCCTTGCGCCTTCGTGACGGCTGGAACTGGCCGTTGACCGACACCTCGGGAGATACGCCGATGATCGACGAAGCGCGGCACATGCGGTTGCGGCAGGTGGTGGCTGGCCTTTCCGAAGGCGTGATCCTGATCGAGCCGGACCATATCCTTACCTACGCCAACGCCGCCGCCCTGACGATGCACGGGGTGAGCGACCTCGGCGACCTCGGGGAGACGGTGGCCGAGTACCGGGCCAACTTCGTGCTGCGCTACCGCAACCATCACGAGGTCGGGCCGCTGCAGCACCCGGTGGAACGCGTGCTCGCCGGCGAGGCTTTTCGCGATGCCGTGGTCGAGGTCAACCACAGGCGTGATCCCGGCCGGACCTGGATGCACCGGATGCGCGGCCTGGTCATCACCGGCGCCGATGGCATCCCGACCGGACTCGCGCTGGTGATGCAGGACGTCAGCGAACGCTACGAGGCCGAAGAGCGCTTCGAGTGCATGTTCAGGGCTAACCCCGCCCCGGCGGTAGTCTGCCGGCTGTCTGACCTGCGCTACGTCAAGGTCAACCAAGGCTTCGTCGACCTGACCGGGTACGCTCGCGAGCAGGTGCTCGGCCGCAGCTTCACGGAGATCGACCTGATCGGCCAGGGCGAGCACCGCGCCTCCGCCGTGGCGCACCTGCATGCCGGCACCACCATACGCCAGCGCGAGGCCTGTCTCTCGATCCCCTCCGACGGCGAGAGGTACGTCATCGTCGCCGGCCACCCCATCGAGATGCCGGGCGGCGAGCGCTGCATGCTGTTCACCTTCGCCGATCTAGAGGACCGCCGGAAGGCCGAGGCCGAGCTTCGGTTGAGCGAGGAGCGCTTCGCCAAGGCGTTCGAGCTCAGCCCGATCCCGACGGTCCTCCTGAGCTCCGACGCGGACGTACCGACGAGCGTCAACGAGGCCTACGCCGCGACCTTCGGGGGGGCGGACGCCATCGCGATGCCCTGGGCGGAGGAGGCGGAGTGGACGCGCTTCAAGCGCGAGCTCCAGCGCTACGACCGGGTGCGGGCCTTCGAGGGCCGCCTGCGCACCCGGGACGGCGAGGAACTCGATTGCCTCGTGTCGGCCGAGAGAATCACCGTCAACGGGGCCGCCGGGCTGCTTTGCGCCGTCCAGGACATCTCGTCGAGGAAGCGAACTGAGACCGAGCTGATCTCGGCCATCGAGTCGGTGATGGCCGACGCCTCGTGGTTCAGCCACGGGGTGATCGAGAAGCTCGCCCTGCTGCGCAACCCGCCTAGGCCCGGCAAGCCGCAGGGCATGATCGAGAAGCTCACCGCCCGCGAGGGCGACATGCTGGAAGGCATCTGTCGCGGCGACACCGACGAGGAGATCTCAACGGCGCTCGGCGTGTCGCTCAGCACCGTGCGCAACCACGTCGCGAGCCTCTACCGGAAGATCGGGGTCAACCGGCGCAGCGCTGTGGTGGTGTGGGCCAGGGAACGCGGCATCGGGGAAAAGCCGTCATTTGACAACAACGGCAAAAACAACACCCGAAAACTGGGCAAAAAACACTAAGCGCGTTGATCTAAAATACTTTTATGTAATGCCGAGGAACATCGGCTGGATTTCGATATTCTAGCGGTATAGGCCTGCTCGTACCGGGCTCCTGAACGACTGCCGAACCGGTTGGGGCGAGGGCCAGGACATGGGCAAGGGCCGCAAGGTTCTGTCGGCCGATCACGCGCGCGCCCTGATCAAGCAGGCCATCGGCATGATCTTCGGGGACATCACAGTAGAAACCGAGGCCACGGCCGAAATCGCCGCGATAGAGGCGCAGCACGCCAAGGGCAGGGTTAAGGCGACCAAACCCACCAAGCCGAGTTCGACCCCAGGTCCCTAGCGTCCCGGCCTTCCAGGTCATCTCCATCCCCGGCGCAGCCACGGGCGTCGGAACCTTAGCGCATGCCCACACACGGAAGCCAACCATGTCCCTCCTCGCCTGGATCGTGCTCGGCCTGATCGCCGGCTTCATCGGCAGCAAGATCGTCAACAACACCGGCCAGGGGCTGCTCGTCGACATCCTGCGCGGGGTCGTCGGCGCGGTCGTCGGCGGCTTCCTGTTCAATCAGTTCGGTCAGCCCGGGGTGTCCGGGGTGAACCTCTACAGCCTGCTCGTCGCCGTCGTCGGCGCTGTCATCGTGCTGGTCATCTACCACGCCCTGATGAGGCGCCGTGGGGCGTTCTGAGCCCGGCCAAACTGCTTCCGCTTTAGCCGAAAAGCATCCGAACCACACAGACCGGAGTGTACCGATCATGGCGTTATCGACCGACACCACCCGCGCGGCCTACGACCGCGACCTGCCGACCACCAGCCTCGCCACCCCGGCCGAGGACATGCGCACGATGGCACTGCACTCCATCTCTTGGGGTGCCGTCATCGCCGGCGCGGTAATCGCGCTGGTCGCCCAGGTCATCCTGAACATGGTCGGGCTCGGCATCGGGCTCTCGACCGTCGACCCGGCCGGCAACGGTACCCCGACGGCTGGCAGCCTGTCCTCGGGCGCCGGGATCTGGTTCGTGATCTCCGGCATCCTCGCATCCGCCGCCGGCGGCTGGCTCGCCGGGCGCCTGTCGGGCAAGCCGACCAACACAACCACCGCCTATCACGGGCTGATCGCCTGGGCGGTCTCGACCCTGGTCATCGTGTATCTGCTGTCCTCAGCGGTCGGTGGCATCGTCAGCGGCGCGTCGAGCGCGGTGTCGAGCACGCTCGGCGGCGCCGGCAATCTGATCGGCGGCTCGGTGAAGACCGCCGCGCAGGCCGCGGCCCCGTCGCTGCCGGGCATGGACAACCCGTTCTCGAACATCGAGAGCCAGGTTCGCGGCACGACCGGCAACGACCCGGAGGCCCTCAAGAACGCCGCGGTCAGCGCCATGCGCGCCGCGGTGACCGGTGACGCCGCCCAGCAGAAGGATGCGCAGGAGAAGGCGGCCCAAGCGCTTTCAAAGGCGCAGGGCATCCCGGTCGATCAGGCCCGGACCCAGGTCGCTCAGTACGTGCAGCAGTTCAACGACACGGTCGCCAAGACCAAGGAGCAGGCCAAGCAGGCGGCCGACACCGCCGCGCGCGTCGGCTCGCAGGGGGCGCTCTACGGCGCCCTGGCTTTGATCCTCGGTGCACTTGCCGCCTTCTTCGCCGGCCGTGGCGCGGCGGTCGACCCGGTGCTCACCCGCACCGCACCCGCCGTCACGACCCAGCGCCGGGTCTGATCGTGGGCGACCCCGCCGCCACCGAGCCGCTTCCCTTCGGGACGCGGGACAAGCAGGCGGCGGAGGTCGCCGTCGGCGAGGAGGCGGTCCTCCCGCTGATCGCCGAGACCGTCCGCATCGACAAGCGGGCGGTGGAGACCGGGCGGGTGCGGGTCTCGACCCGAACCGAGACCGTCGACGAGGTCCTGCGCGAGAACCTTCGCAGCGACATGGTCGGGGTCACCCGGGTGGCGATCAACCGGACCCTGGCCGAGGGCGAAGTGCCCCCGGTGGTCCGCGAGGAGGACGGGGTGACGATCATCCCGGTCCTGGAAGAGATCCTCGTCGTCGAGAAGCGCCTCATCCTGCGGGAAGAGGTGCATGTCCGCCAGACCACGGCGGGCGAAGACGTCGAGATGCCGGTGACGCTGCGCAGACAACACGCCGTGATCGAACGCGTGTCCCCCGAGGGGCACGTCACGGCCGTGTCCCCTGCACCCCCACCGGAGATCGAACCATGACCCAGTCCATCACCGCCATGTACGACACCTACACGGACGCAACAGCCGCGAAGGCCAAACTCGTGGCCATCGGCATCCCCGAGGTCGGCGTCCGGATCTTGTCCGGCAACGAGACCGGCACCACGACCGGCGCCGCCACGACCCAAGAGGGCGGCATGTGGGGCTCGCTGAAGGAGTTCTTCATGCCGGAGGAGGACCGCCATTTGCACGCCGAGGGACTGAACCGGGGCGGCACCATGCTGACCGCGACCGTCGAGGACGGGTACGCGGAGCGGACCTACGACATCCTGGAGGAGCACGGCTCGGTCGACATGGACGAGCGCGAGGCGTCCTGGCGTAAGGAGGGCTGGACCGGACAGGCCGCAGGCGCGCCGGTCGCGGCCGTTGCTCCCGCATCGACGACCGCCACGACGGGTCTGCGTGCGGCGGGTTCCACCGAGACCGCCGCGCCACGGGGGACCGCGCAGGGCACCGACTATATCCCAGTGGTCGAGGAGCGCCTCAACGTCGGCAAGCGCATGGTCGACAGTGGCCGGGTGCGGGTCCGCTCCTACGCGGTCGAGAAGGACGTGAGCGAGAACGTCACGCTGCACGACGAGACCGTGCACGTCGACCGCCGCGTGGTCGACCGGGCCGTGACGCCGGACGACATGGCCCTGTTCGAGGACAAGGTCATTGAGGCGACCGAGATGCGCGAGCAGGCGGTGGTCTCGAAGGAGGCGCGCGTCGTCGGCGAGGTCGGTATCCGCAGGGACGCGACCCAGCGCGTCGAGACCGTGACTGACAAGGTGCGCCACACTGAGGTCGAGGTCGCCGACGAGCGCGGCAACGTCGAGCGTACTGGCACGGCCGGCACCACCACCGGGACCGCCCCGCGCAAGCCGGTCTGAGCGCCGGGTCGGGAGGGAGCCCGCGGCCTCCTCCCG
Source organism: Methylobacterium phyllostachyos (assembly GCF_900103445.1). GTDB lineage: Bacteria > Pseudomonadota > Alphaproteobacteria > Rhizobiales > Beijerinckiaceae > Methylobacterium > Methylobacterium phyllostachyos. Next base: position 410,191 of record NZ_FNHS01000002.1, read on the forward strand.
GCCAACGCACGAACCTCCAGGCAAGCATCGAGCACGGCCTCCGCCCCATGATCCGCATCCTTGCCCTCTCCTTCGTCATGGCGGCCGGCTCCGCCAATGCTCAGGGCGACGATGCCGCCACGAACCATCTTCGTACGTTCTGCTCCGGGGACTATCTCAGCCTTTGCAACGGCATGGACCCGAAGGGGCCGGAGGTGGTGGCGTGCTTCCGCAGGAACATGGGCAAGCTCTCGCCCGGCTGCCGGACCGCCACCGACGAATACAAGGCGTCCAAGGGAACCGGTTCGAGGTCCTGAGCCGCCCGGAACCCGTACGTCGCACACCCAAACGGGAGAACGAACATGAGTGACGGCTTTCCCTCCATGACCGCCCTGCTCGGCCTGCTTGCCGTGGCTGGGTTCCAGAACAAGGACAAGATCGCCGAGATGCTCGGCGGCGGTCACCCCGCGTCCCAAACTGGGTCCGCAGCCGCGCCCGGCCAGGCCGGCCTCGGGGGCCTGCTCGGCAACATCGGCGGTGCGCTCGGCGGGGCCGGCGTCGGCAACGTGCTCGGCGGGGGCCTGGGTCAGCTGGTCGAGAGCTTCCGTCAGAACGGACATGGCGCAGCGGCGGACTCCTGGGTGAACCACGGTCCCAACCACGAGATCGCCCCGCCCCAGCTGCGCCAGGCCATCGGTCCCGACGTCATGGACGCCCTGTCCCGGCAGACCGGGCTGTCGCACGACGAACTGCTTTCCAGGCTCTCCCGGGAGCTTCCCTCGGCGGTGGACCGCTACACCCCCGACGGCAGGCTGCCCGCCCTCTAAGGCGGTGCGCCTGATGACACCCCGCACGCCGGTCGGGATCCGTCCCGTCCGGACGCGCCGGTCGACACGACCGCAACGAGCACCGTGACGGTGCCGCACGAGGAACACCACCATGGCCAAGACTGCGCACGACGAGGCCGCCAAGCACCACGAGGCCGCCGCCAAGTCGCACAAGACCGCCGCCGAGCATCACGAGAAGGGCGACGAGGAGAAGGCCGCCAAGCACTCCAAGGAGGCCCACGGCCACTCCGAGAAGGCGCACGAGAGCTCGACCAAGGCCCACGGCAAGAGCGCCAAGAAGTAACCGACCCAACCCGACCGCCGGACGCGCATCCCGCGCGTCCGGCCCCATTCAGGAGAACACCCATGGACGAGAACCGCATCACCGGCGCCGCGAAGGAATTCGGCGGCAAGGTCCAGGGCGCCGTCGGCGACGTGACCGGCGACCGCGAGACCCAGGCCAAGGGGACCGCCAACGAGGCCAAGGGCAACGTCGAGAACCTGTACGGCCAGGCCAAGGACGCCGTGCGCGACGCGGCCGACCAGGCCGGCGATCTCGCACAGAACGCCCTGAAGCAGGGTCGTGACGCCTTCCCCGACGCCGAGCGGGCCTACCGCCAGGGGGCCGACACGGTGACGAGCTACGCCAAGGAGTCCCCGCTGATGATGGCGGCGATGGCCGGTGCGCTCGGCTACCTGCTCGCGATGGTCGTCCACGGCCGCCGCTAGGTCCGGCCCCCGTTCCAACATCATCCCGCAGGTCCGGAGCAGCATCATGAACGATCCCACCCGACCTGCGGGACCATCACCGGCCTCCGACGGCCCGTTGCAGGCGGCACGCTCGCCGTCCGGCTTAGCCGATGCCGTGCGCGACCAAGCCAGCGGCTATGCCAACCGGCGCAGGACCGAGGCGGCCGGCTTTCTGTCCGAGATCGCTAAGGCACTGCGTTCGAACGGCGCCGAGCTCGACAAACGGGCGCGGGCGAAGCCGTTCGTCCAGACGGTCGCCGACAACCTCGACGCGCTCTCGAAGCACGTCGCACGCCGTGGCTTGCGCGAACTCTTCCGCGATGCCGAGGCGGTGGCGCGAGGCAACCCGCTGGCGACGGCCCTGGTGGTCGGCGCGCTTGGGTATGGCACCTTCCATGTCCTACGGTCCGGAAACGGCGATGCCCTCAAGTCCCCGGGTGAGCCCAGGCGGGACTGGGGCGGGTATCCGTGAGCGCCGTTCCCCCAACCCCGCCGTCCGGCGGGCTCCAGGGCCTGATGGCCGAGGCCCTCCGGGGTGCCGGCGATGTCCTGCGGGGCGAGATCGCCCTGTTCCGCCAGGAGATGGCGGACAACCTGCGCCGCCTGATCGTCGGCCTCGCGGCGATGGCCGGCGCAGCCGTGTTCGCCGTCGTCGGCTTCCTGGTCTTGGTCGACGCCCTGGTGAAGTGGCTTGCCACCGTCGTCGGCTCGGAGGCGCTCGCCGCCCTGATCGTCGGCACCGCCTTCCTTGTCATCGGCCTCGTCCTGGCACTGATGGCCAAGAGCCGGTTCACAGTCGACGGACTCGTCCCGACCCGGACGGGCCGACAGCTTCGGCACGATGCCGTCGTCATCAAGGAGCACGTGACGCATGACGAGTGACGCAGATGCCTTGGAGCGGGAGATCGAGGCGAGCCGCGACCGCCTCGACCAAACCTTGGACAGGCTCACCCAGCGTCTCACCCCCACCGGCATCGCCGATGACATGCTCGGCACCGTCCGGCGCGACGCGACCGGGGCCGGCCTCTACGACGGCGCCTTGGAGGCGGTCCGACGCAACCCGGTGCCGGTACTGCTGATGTGCCTCGGTACCGTGATGCTGCTCAACGGTAAGAAGCCGCGTGAGCCGGCGACCTACCGCGCCGTGCGCGATCCCGACCGGTACGCCGCGGCGGCGGTCACCTCTGCCCCCAAGGACCACCGCTGATGCGTCCCTACCTCGCCGAGTTCATTGGCACCTTCGTCCTGGTGTTCTGCGGCTGCGGCAGCGCCGTCCTGGCAGCCGACCACATCGGCTATGCCGGGGTCGCCCTGTCGTTCGGCTTCGTCCTGATGGCGATGATCTACGCGCTGGGTCCGATCTCGGGCTGCCACCTCAATCCCGCGGTCACGCTGGGCCTCACCCTGAGCCGCAAGTTCGATACGGCGCGCCTACCCGGCTACATGGCCGCCCAGGTCCTCGGCGCGGTCGTCGCGGCCTACGTCCTCTACGTCGTCGCGCAGGGGCATCCGGGCTTCGACCTCGCCTCGGGCTTCGCATCGAATGGATACGACGCACGCTCGCCGGGCCACTACAACAGGGCGGCGGCGTTCATCGTCGAGTTCGTGCTGACGGCGCTCCTCGTCCTCACCATCCTCGGGGCGACTGACCTGAAGGCGCCGGTGGGCTTCGCCGGGCTCGCCATCGGGGTCGTGCTGACCGTGATCCACCTCGTCTCGATCCCGGTGACCAACACCTCGGTCAACCCGGCCCGCAGCATCGGGCCAGCCCTGTTCGCCGGATGGGACGCGGTGGGGCAGCTCTGGCTGTTCGTGCTCGCCCCGCTGCTGGGCGGGGCCACCGCGGCCGGATTGTACTCGACGATGCGCGCCCTCGACCCCGTGGTGCAAATGCCCGTGCGGCAGGCGGTGCAGGCCCTTCCGGCCGAGCTCGAACAGCGCCTTGAGAAAGCCGGCATCAAGCCGACCGAATTCTAGCGCCACCACCGGAGGGACCCGCCGATGCCGACCATGCGAACGCAGATTTATGCCAGCGGCAACGACGACCGGTGGTTCCTCTGCCAGGGCGAAGATGCGGCTGACGTGTTTGTGTTCCACGAGCCGAACGGGCCGTCGGGCGGATCGCGGTCGCGCATCGAGCTTACGACCTTCCTCGCCTCCGGCAGTGGATCGCCGGAGCACCGCACCTTGCTGACGATGATCGGTTCCCTGGTCGGGACGGCCCATGCCGGGTCGGGCACAACCGACCGTGGTCCCGAACCTGGTGCCGCTGGCGCGGAGCCGACCCCGGGCGAGGCCGCCGCCTCGACCTGACCCTACGCCCCCCAAGCTCGCGAGACCGCCATGGCCATCGACTACCGTTCGGAACTTCGCCGCCCCCTCCCGTTCAGCCTGGCGGTAATCGCCGCCGTGCTGCTGCTCTGGCTGGTCGTGGCCTCGATCGCCGGCGCCAGGCAACGCGGCGCCAGGGACCACCGCATCGGCGAGTTGGAGGGCCAGCGGACGGCCCTGCAGACGGACCTCGACCAACAGCGGTCCACCGCCGGCACCCTCACGGCGCTGCAGGCTAGGATCGCCACGTCCGAGACCGAGGTGAAGCAAGCCACCCAGGCCGGCGAGGAGGCCAAGGCGAAGGCGGCCGGCCTCGCCGAGGAGCGGGAGGCGGCCGAACGGAAGGCCGGCGAGGCGAAGGCGGCGTCCGATGCGGAGACGAAGCGCCTGTTAGACCTCCAGACCCAGGTGACGGAGGCGGAACGGAAGCTCGCCCCCCTGCGCGACGCGACCACCGCAGCGGAGAAGACTGCCACCGCCCGAACCCAGGAACTCGCCGACGTCGGGCGCCGGCTCGAGGACGCCCGGCAGCAGGAAGCCAGGCTGCGTGCCGACATCGCCGCCATGGCGCAGGAGGCCAACGGAAAGACCGCCGACCTCGCCAAGGCCGAGGAGCGTCAGCAGAAGGCCCGCGAAGGGGCGGCCGCGGCACAGAAGGAACTCGCGGATGCCCGGACCGCGACCGAGCAGGCGATCAAGCAGCGCGGCGACCTGGAGCAGGCGGTCGCCAGCCTGACCGCGAACCGCGAAAAGCTCGTCGCCGGGAACGAGCAGATGACCCAGCAAGCCACGCAGGCACGGGAGACCCTGGACGGCACCCGGAAGGATCTTGCGACGGCGCAGGCCGAGCGGGACCGCGTCACCGCCGAGCGGGGCCAGGCGGAGCAGTCGGTCATGAAGCTGACGTCGGACCGCGACGCGGCCGCCGCGGCGTTGGAGGCGCTGCAGAAGCGGCAGGCCGACGCGCAGGGCCAGCTCGCGACGCTGACGGAGACGATGTCCGCTAGGAACAAGGAGGTGGCGGACGTCGAGGAGAAGCTGCGCTCCGCCCGGGCCGAGCTCGCGGATGCACAGGCCAAGCTGGCCAACGCCCGGCAGCAACTCTCGACCCCACCGGCGCCGGCCGCGACGCCCGTGAAGCCCGACTGAGGCCGGCCGGCATCGGGTGCACCCTATCTACCCCTCACCGTGACGACAGGAGAGACGACATGGACGAGAACCGCATCACCGGCGCCGCCAAGGAACTCGGCGGCAAGATCCAGGGTAAGGCCGGGGAACTGACAGGCAACCGTGAGACCCAGGCCAAGGGCGCGGCCAACGAGGCGAAGGGCAACGTCGAGAACCTGTACGGGCGGGCCAAGGACGCAGTGAGCGACGCCACGGACGCCGTGGGGGGTGCGGTCGAACGCGGCGGCATCGACGGCGACCGGGTCGCCGGTACCGCGAAGGAGATCCGCGGCAAGGTCCAGAGCGCGGTTGGCGCCGTCACGGGCGGCGAGCGTGACCGGGTCGAGGGCCGGCGGCGCCAGGTCGAGGGTCGCGCGCAGGACCTCCATGGACGGGCGGAGGATGCCGCACGCGACATCGGAGGCTACGCCCGCGACCTGTACGAGCACGCCGACGACTACGCCCGGGACGGTACCCGGGCCGTCCGCCACCAGGTCGAGGAGAGCCCGCTGGTCGCGATGCTGATCGCGGGCGCGGTCGGCTACGGCCTCGCGCTGCTCGTCCACGGCCGCCGCTGACGTCGTCCCTCGTCGCCCTGCCGCCGCACGGTGGCCGGGTCAAACACCGCCATCCGGGGCGTCCCCTTGCATCTGTTCGGAATCGATTGGGTCGGCGTCAACGCCGAGAACGGGCGCAAGCTCGTCCTGTCGCTGGTGTTCGTCGCCGTCGTCCTCGGGGGCGGGTTCGGGCTGCGCGCCCTGGTCGGGCTCGTCCTGACGCGCACCGACCACGCCACGCTCCAGACCAAGTTCTGGACGCGCCAGGGCATCAGCCTGCTCGCGGCGGTCCTGCTGGTCCTCGGCCTGCTCTCCATCTGGTTCAACGATCCGACGCGCCTGGCGACCGCCTTCGGATTGTTGTCGGCCGGCCTCGCCTTCGCCCTGCAGCAGGTCATCACCTCGTTGGCCGGCTACTTCGTCATCCTGCGCGGGGCGACCTTCACGGTCGGCGACCGCATCTCGATGGGCGGCGTGCGCGGCGACGTGCTGCGCCTCGGCTTCATCCAGACCACGATCATGGAGATGGGCCAGCCTCCGGCAGTCCAGGGGGCCTCGCCGGCGATGTGGGTGCGCAGCCGGCAGTTCACCGGCCGCATCGTGACGGTGAGCAACGCACAGATCTTCTCCGAGCCGGTGTTCAACTACACCCGGGACTTCCCGTTCATCTGGGAGGAGATGGCCGTGCCGGTAACCTACCAGGCGGACCGGACCAGGGCCGAGGCGGTGATGCTGGAGGCCGCCCGGAGGCACGCGCTGGACACGAACGCCATGACCGTCGAGGCCAAGGCCAAGCTGCAGGAACGCTTCGGGGTCGAGCCGGTCGACCTGGAACCGCGGGTGTTCTACCGCATCACCGACAACTGGCTCGAACTGACGGTTCGGTTCATCCTCGGCACGCACCAGATCCGGGGTGCCAAGGACGCGATGAGCCGGGATATCCTCACGGCGTTCGACGCGGCCGGCATCGGCATCGCCTCGGCGACCTACGACATCGTCGGCCTGCCGCCCATTCGGGTGGCGTCGCCGACGATCCCAGAAGCCGAACACGAGTCACGATGAGCCTGCCCATCGAAGATTACGCCCTGATCGGCGACGGCGAGACCGCGGCGCTGGTCAGCCGCGCCGGTTCGGTCGACTGGCTGTGCTGGCCCCGGTTCGACGACGACGCCTGCCTCTCCGCCCTGCTCGGCACCCGGGAGAACGGGCGCTGGCTCATCGCGCCGAGGGCGAAGGTCGACCTCGTCGAGCGTCGCTACCGGGACGATACCCTCATCCTGGAGACGGACCTACACACCGACGAGGGGGTCGTCCGGCTGACCGACTTCATGCCGGTCCGCGGCCGGCATCCCGCCCTGGTGCGGATCGTCGAAGGGCTTGCCGGCGCCGTACCCATGCACCTCGATCTTCGCCTGCGCTTCGACTACGGGGCGCTCCCGCCGTGGGGCGCCGTCGAGGACGGCGTCTACACCGGTATGGTCGGGCCGGACCATGTCGTCCTGCGCGCGCCCGTCGGGCTCGAACTCCACGGCGACGAAGTCGGCTGTACCTTCACGGCGAGGGCTGGCCAGCGCCTCGCCTTCGTCCTCGGCTACGGTCCGTCCACCGGGCCGACACCGGACCCGGTCGATGCGGATGCGGCGCTGATCGCCACCGAACGGTACTGGCGCGCCTGGATAGCCGGCTTCGACGCCGCCCGTACGCGCTGGCCGGCCCAGGTGAAGCGCTCGCTGCTGACGCTGAAGGCGCTGGTACGTGAGCCGACCGGGGGGCTGATCGCCGCGCCGACCACGAGCCTGCCCGAGGCGCCCGCCGGCACGATGAACTGGGACTATCGCTACTGTTGGCTGCGGGACGCGACGTTTACCCTTGGGGCCTTCGTCAACGCGGGGTTCCGCGACGAGGCCACGCGCTGGCGGGACTGGCTGCTGCGGGCGGTCGCAGGCTCGCCCGACAAGATCCGGATCATGTATCGCGTCGACGGGTCACGTCACCTGGACGAGTGGACCGTGGACGCGCTCCCCGGGTACCGCGACGCGCGGCCCGTACGGATCGGTAACGCCGCCTCGACCCAGCACCAAATCGACGTGCTAGGCGAGGTGCTCGATTGCTTGAGCCTGGCCCGTTCCGTCGGCATACCCGTGACCGAACACCAAAGGGCGGTCGAGCGCCGCATCGCCGACCATCTGGAACAGACCTGGTCCGGCCGGGGCTCCGGCGTCTGGGAGGCCAGGGGCGAGCCACGCCGCTACACCTATTCGAAAGTCATGGCTTGGGTCGGGGTCGACCGGGCGATGCGACATCCGGCACCGGGGGATGGGGAAAGGCTAGCCCGCCTCGACGCACTTCGAACCAGGATACGCGACGAGGTGTATCGCGACGGCTGGAACGCGGGTCTCGGCACGTTCACCCAGAGCTACGGCGGTCATGCCGTCGACGCGAGCCTGCTGTTGCTGCCCCTGGTCGGCTTCCTGGCGGCGGACGAGCCACGTATGGCGGCGACAGTTGACCGGATCGAGCGCGATCTGAGCCAGGGCGGGTTCATCCGGCGCACGCGGGCCAAGGGCGGCGATTCAGACGAGGGTGCGTTCCTACCGTGCTCGCTTTGGATGGCGGACTGCCTGCGGCTGCAAGGAAAGCCCGACAAGGCAGAGGCGTACCTGAAGCGTGTCCTCGGGGTGGCCAACGACGTTGGGTTGCTCTCGGAGGAGTACGACGTCCCGGGGAAATGCCTGGCGGGCAACTTCCCGCAAGCGCTCATGCACCTTGCGGTGGTCAACACGGCCCTTGGTCTGTCGGGTCCCGTGGTGAACCTCGGCGGGGGGTAAGAGGTGCTCTCGCGATTGATCGTGCCGGTCCCATGACGGTCCTCACCCTGGCTCTGGCAGGACTCGCCGTGCTGCTGCTGGCGGCGGTCCACGTCGTGACCCCGTCGCTGCGCTTCCTCGACGGCTCACCTCGAAGCGTCTGGCTCTCCGCCGCGGGCGGGGTCGCGGTGGCCTACGTGTTCGTCCACTTCCTTCCGGAGCTGGCCGGTGGCGAGGCCAGCGTCGGTCGCATGGCCGGGGACACCTTCGGCGGCTTCTCGGAGCGCCACGTCTACCTGATCGCGCTTACCGGCCTGATGGCGTTCTACGGGCTCGACCGGCTCGCCAAGGTCGACCGCTCCCGCCGCGCCGGCATCCCTGTCACCGACGCCCGGGGCGCTTCGGTGAACGTCGGCACCGGGGCCGGGGTGTTCTGGATCCACATGGGGTCCTTCGGCCTCTACAACGGCCTCGTCGGCTATCTCCTCCTCCATCGCGAGGCGACGGGGCCCGCCTCCCTGGCCTTCTTCACGGTGGCCATGGCGCTGCACTTCGTGGTCACCGACTACGGCCTGAACGAGGACCACAAGGCCGCCTACCGCAGGATCGGGCGCTGGGTCCTCGTCGTCGCCGTACTCGCTGGGTTTGCCGTCGGCGCCGCCACGGCGGTCTCGGACGCGGCCATCGCCGCCCTGACGGCCTTCCTCGGTGGCGGCGTGATCCTCAACGTCCTCAAGGACGAGGTGCCGAGCGAGCGCCAGAGCCGGTTCTGGGCCTTCGCGCTCGGGGCGGCCGGGTACTCCGCGTTGCTGCTGACGCTTTGAGCCGGCCTCCCCCGGGCGGGGCACGGCACATGCAGGCATCGCCGGACATCGCCGAACCGAATGGGACGGCGGACCTCCCAACCGCGGGGACGAACATGAGGATCAGGGCCGGATACACCATCGGCTACGACACGTTCGGTCCGACACCGATCATCTACCAATTGAACGTGCACCCCTCCCGCGCCCATGACCTACTGACCTCGGACGCGATCCGGGCCGACCCGCTGGTGCCGATGCGGACCTACTCGGACGGGTTCGGCAACACCTGCGTCCGCCTCGTCTCCCCCGGCGGGCGGATGACGGTCTCCGCCGACTTCCTCATCGCCGATACCGGCGAACCGGACGCCTACGCGCCGGATGCCCGGCAGATCGCGGTTCAGGACCTCCCGGACGACGCGTTGGTCTACCTGCTCGGCTCGTGCTACTGCGACACCGACAAGCTCGCAGGCACGGCCTGGTCGTTGTTCGGCAACGCCCCCGAGGGCTGGGAGCGGGTCCAGGCCATCGTCACCTGGGCGCACGCTCGCATCCGGTTCGACTACCAACTCGCCGACGCCACGCGCTCGGCCTTCGACGGCTACAACCAACGGGTCGGCGTCTGCCGCGACTTCGCCCACCTCGCCGTCACCCTGTGCCGGTGCATGAACATCCCGGCGCGTTACTGCACGGGCTACCTCGGCGACATCGGGGTTCCGGTCGATCCGAACCCGATGGATTTCTCGGCCTGGTTCGAGGTCTACCTCGACGGCCCGGAGGGGCCACGCTGGTATACCTTCGACGCGCGCCACGACGCCAGACGGATCGGGCGGGTGGTCATCGCCAGGGGCCGTGATGCGACGGACGTCGCCATCTCGACGAGCTTCGGCACGGCCCTGCTGGCGCGGTTCGACGTCCACACCCTGGAGGTCGCCGACGACTTCGTGCTTCAGCCTCAAGGCTGATGTTTCGATGCCGCGGGGAGAGGGAGGGACTCGCCGTCCGGACGCGTTCCGCGAAGGGGCCGCCGTGGCGGACCGATGACCCGTCCCGTGCTATGAGAGGGTCCGTTCGAGGGAGCGACCCATGACCGAGACGAACGCGTCCGGGGCGATGCACACCGAGGTCGTCATTGCTCGCTGGCACCTGACCCTTGCCAGCTTCGCGGACAACGACAACGAGCCGCGGGGCATGCGGGCCGGGGCCATGGTCGCGGTGGTGGGTCTGCCGCTCGCCTCGACGGCTGCCCTTGCGGCCTGCCTCCGATTCCTGCTTTAGGCCAGGCCTCGGAACGCCACGGGCACGTCGGCCCGTGGCGTTCCCTCGCGTCGCTCAGTCGATGACCTCGACGATGCGGCCGCTGCCGCGCTCGACCAGGACGGTGCGGCCGTTGACGACGGTGTAGCGGTGCCCGCGGGCGCCGTACTCCTCCGGGATGTCGTAGTAGCTCACGCCGGCGGACGGCAGGACCGTGCCGACCCGGACGTCGCCGTCGTAGGCGTAGGACGCGCGGCGCTCGCCGCGGACGTAGGTGCGGAAGCGCGGACGGTCGTCGACGCCGAGGATGCCGTTGACGGTGCCTGTGGCCGCGCCGATGGCGCCACCGACTATGGCCCCGATGGGGCCGCCGGCCGCACGCCCGTCCTCGGCACCCTCCTGTGCGCCGCGTACCAGGCCCTGCGCCTGGACGACGGCTGGGAGCGCGAGGGCGAGGGCCGCCGCGGCGAGAATGGACTTGGTGCTCATGGAATCCCCCTGATGCCAATCGCGGCCGGTGGGTTACGTCCGGCGCGTTTGATCCGATGCCGGGACATCCGCCCCGGATGCCGTGGGATACGGGATACGATGCCGGTGGATCAACGTCCGCATGGTCGGGAACGACGCGAAGGCCTCGACGATCACCGGACCACCGGATCGAGGGTCGGCTTCACGAATGGGCGATTGCCCCGAGGCCGCTGCCTTTCGGTGCTACGGACCCCGTGCCCCAACGGACATGCCATGGTCCACACCGGATACAACCCACTCCTTGTCGCGCTCTCCCTGATAATCGCGGTCTTCGCGTCCTATGCGGCTCTCGACCTCGGCGCGCGGGTGCGCCGGCCGGACGTCGGACCGCGCTGGGCCTGGGGTGCGGGCGCGGCGGTGGCGATGGGCGGGGGCATCTGGTCGATGCACTTCGTTGGCATGCTCGCCTTCGAGATGGGGCTGCCCGCCGTCTACGACCTCGGCCTGACGCTGCTGTCACTGCTGATCGCCGTCGGCGTGACCGCCGCCGCCTTCGCCTGGGTGGCGCGCCGGGGCACAGGCACGCGGTCCCTGCTGGTCGCCGGCCCGCTCATGGGCCTTGGCGTGGCGGCGATGCACTACACCGGCATGGCGGCGATGCGCGTGCCCGGCAACCTCGCCTACGACCCTGCCATCGTGGCGGTGTCGGTCGCCATCGCGGTCACCGCCGCGACCGCCGCCCTGTGGCTGACCTTCCGCCGCAACCGCCCATGGCAGAAGCTCGCCGCCGCCTGCGTGATGGGCCTCGCGGTCGCCGGGATGCACTACACCGGGATGGCCGCGGCGACGTTCACGGCGCAGGAGGCCGGCGCCGACGCCGCGCACGTGACCATCCTGGCGACGGGTCAGCGGGACGTCGCCTTGGCGGTGGCCGGCGTGACCTTCCTGATCCTGTTCCTGGCGATGATGGCCTCCTCGCTCGACCAGCGCCGGGTGCAGCGGCGCCTGCACGTCAGCGAGGCGCGCTTCCGATCCGCCGTTCGGGCCGTCAACGGAATCATGTGGACCACCGACGCCGCCGGACATTTCGTCGAGGAGCAGGCGGGTTGGGCCGGCATCACCGGGCACGTCCCGGAACAGTACATGGGCGCCGGCTGGGCGAAGGCGATCCATCCCGAGGACCTTCCGGCGACGGTGGCCACCTGGGGCGACGCCCTACGCGCCGGGACCCCGTACACGGTCGAGCGTCGCGTGCGCACCGCCCACGGCGAATGGCGGCGGTACGTGGTCCGCGCGGTGCCGGTGCGCGACGCCGACGGCACGATCCGGGAATGGGTCGGCGTCCACGAGGACATCACCGAACGCCACGCGTCAGAGGTCGCCCTCAAGGAGGCCCGGGACGCCGCCGAGGAGCATAGCCGGGCCAAGAGTCGTTTCCTCGCCAACATGAGCCATGAGCTGCGCACCCCGCTGTCCGCGGTGATCGGCTACTCCGAGATGCTGGAGGAGGAGGCGGAGGAGCTCGGACAGGACAGCCTGCTCAAGGACCTCGGCAAGATCAAGTCGAACGCGCAGCACCTGCTCGGGCTGATCAACGACGTGCTCGACCTATCCAAGGTCGAGGCCGAGAAGATGGAACTCTACCCCGAGGACATCGACGTCGCCGGCTTCGTCACGGACGCCGCCGGTACCGTGGAGGCTCTGGTGGCCAAGAAGGGCAATGTCCTGGCGCTGGACGTCGCCGGGGATGTCGGCCGGGCGCGCACGGACGCGACCAAGCTGCGCCAGTGCGTGTTCAACCTGCTCTCGAACGCCGCCAAGTTCACCGAGGGCGGCACCATCACGCTGACGGCGGCCCGGGAGGTCAACGTGGCCGGCGACTGGCTCCGGTTCACGGTGCAGGACACCGGCATCGGCATGAACGCGGAACAGGTCGGGCGCCTGTTCGAGCGCTTCACGCAGGCCGATGAGAGCACCACCCGCAATTATGGCGGCACCGGACTCGGACTGGCGCTGAGCCGTGCCTTCGCCCAGTTGCTCGGCGGCGACATCACGGTCGACAGCGTCGAGGGCGAGGGGACGAGCTTCACCCTGCGCGTCCCGGCGGTGGCGCCCGAGCAGGCCGTCGAGGCGGCACCGGCGGCACCCAAGAACCAGGTGACGGTCGGCGACCTCGTGCTGGTCATCGACGACGAGGCCAATCAGCGCGAGCTGATGACCCAGTTCCTCGAACGCCAACGCTTCGCCGTGCGCACGGCCGGCGACGGACGAACAGGCCTCGACCTCGCCCGGTCGCTCAAGCCACGTGCAATCCCCCTCGACGTGATGATGCCCGAGATGGACGGCTGGTCGGTGCTCGCCGCCCTAAAGGCCGATCCGAAGACCGCCGGCATCCCCGTGGTGATGGTCAGCTTCGTCGCCGATGCGGCGCTGAGCGCCTCGCTTGGCGCAGTCGAGGCCGTGCCCAAGCCGGTGGACTGGACGCGACTGCGCACGATCCTGGACCAGTTCCGGGCGGCGGACGGCGACGTGCTCGTGGTCGACGACGACGCCGACATGCGTCACCGCCTTCGCACCGTGCTGGAGCGCAACGGCTGGACCGTACACGAAGCCGGGAACGGCTGCGAAGCGCTCGACCAGGTCCGACACGGCGTGCCGCGCCTGGTGCTGCTCGACCTGACCATGCCGGTGATGGACGGGTTCTCGTTCCTAGACCGGCTCCGGGGCCTGCCAGGCTGCGCCGAGGTCCCCGTGGTGGTACTGAGCGCCCGAGCCATTACGGCAGCGGAACGCGACCGGCTGTCCGAGGCCGACCGGATCATGCGGAAGGGCGACACCAGCCTACAGGACATCGCCACCGAGCTGCGCAAGCTCGATAACCGTCAAACCGACGCTGCGGAAACGGTCGAGGCGGGGGAACCATCGCGGGTCTGATGGGCCGGTACTGGAATCCCCCAGGCTCGCGGGGCTGGATTAAGCCGCGAACTTCTGGATGGCCGCCACGATCCTGCGGCGATCGAACGGCTTGCCCAGGACGATGCCGCGTTCGGGGATCTGCGAGGCGTCCCAGGGCTGCGACGACACCATCAGCAACTCGATGGGCGGCCAGCGGTCGCGGATCGACAGGGCGAGCTGCATGCCGGCGGTCGACCCGCGCATGTCGAGGTCGGTGAACACCGTCCGGATGTCGGGGCGCGTCTCAAGGATGCGGATGGCCTCGGCGACGCTATCGGCCTCAATGGCCTCGCAGCCGGCGTTCTCTACGAAATCGACCAACGACAGCATCAGGATCGGGTCGTCCTCGACGACGAGGACCAGGATGTGTTCGGGACGTCGAGTCTCGGTCATCGGGATTCAATGCACATGGATCTGGATGTCGGTCAGGGGCGCGCGGAACTCGGCGCGCAACCCGGTCTGACCATACTCAAGGTCCGCGTTGCGGGTTCCCGCCAAACCCATGCGATAAGCTTCGAACCGAACCCGCCACGACCGTCGGGCGCCGTGACGCTCGGGCCACCGGTCTTGGTCCAGTCGAGCACGAGCGTCGGCGCCTTGCCCTGCTGGGTTCGCCAAGCGATGCGCACGCTGCCCGCCCTCGCCGACAGCGACCCGTACTTGAGCGCGTTGGTCGCGAGCTCGTGCAGCAGCAGCGTCAGCGACAGGGCCGCCTGCGGACTGATGTCCATGTCGGGACCGTCCAGGGCGAAGCGGTCGAGGTCGGCCTGCATGCCGAGCACGCTCTCCATGACCGACCGCATCCGGGCCGCCGCCCAACTCTTCTGCATGAGCACGTCATGGGCGCGCGACAGCGCCAGGACGCGGCGCTCGAACGCCACGACCGGCTCGCGCTCGGTCACCCCCCGCAGGGTCTACGTGGCAATGGACTGCACGACGGTCAGAGTGTTCTTGAGCCGGTGGGCGAGCTCGGTGTTCAACACCGCCTGGAGTTCCTCCGCCCGCACCCGGGCGACGCCGACCTCAAGCCGGTCGGCGACGTTGCGCAGGAAGGCGAGTTCCTCACCCGTCCAGGTCCGCGGCTCGACGTCGTGGACGATGAACGCCGCCACCGTGCGCCCTCGCTCGCGCACCGGCATGTTGACCAGGGCTCCGATGGCGATGGCCTTCATTGGACCCGGGTCGTCCCGCGTGCGCGGGTCGGTGGCGACGTCATGAATCACGAGCGGTTCGCCGCGTCGGAGCGAGCCGCGGAGGTCGCCGTAGTCGTCGAAGCGGTGCCGCCCGGCGATGCTCGCGATGCCCGGGGCGGTCCAGTCCGGATTGATCTCGATGGCCTCGACGTCGCCCTCGATCCGGCCGAACCCGGCACGGGTCGCGCCCAGCGTCCGACCGACGATCTCGGCGGCGGCACGGGTCATGTCCGCCGTGGACGTCAGGTCGCGCAGGCGGTCGCCGAGGGTCAGGAGCGCGGAGCGGCGGGCCTCGGCCTCGACGCGCTGGGTGACCTCCAGGAAGATCACCCCGAAGCGGTTCGCGTCGAGCCTGAACGCGCGGCCCTCGTACCAACAGCTGATCGTGTCGATGCGCCGGGTGAAGTTGGCCACGACGCCGGTCTCGACCACCTCGGCGAACTCGTCGACCCACGCGTCCTCGATGTCCGGGATGACTTCGCGCACGGACCAGCCGACCACCGTCGTCGGATCGATGCCGGGAAGGTCGCCCCAGGCCGGATTGACCTCGACGTAGGTCCAGTCGGTCACCCGCCCGCCCGCGTCCCTGACGACCTCGCCGACCACGAACCCCTCGCTCAGGTGGTCGAACAGACCGCGCCAATAGTCGTCCTTGTCGCGGGTCTCGGCCCAGGCCGACGCCTCGGTCAGCCCGGCGGTCGCCGCGCTGGTGAACAGGCCCACGATGTCGAGGTCGCCCGCCGTGAACGTGTCAGCTTTCGCCGATTAGCTTGAGCACGCTCAGCACGCCGTCGCCGCCCAGGATCGGCGCTAACACCGCCGAGCCCAGCCCGAGCGTCCTGACGAGGTCGCGGCCGACGTGCGGGTCGCTGCTCGCGTCCTTCATAAGGTACGGCTCGCGTGACAGGGCGCAGTGACCCGCCGCGCTGGTCGACACCGTGATGCGCTGGCCCTTGTGTGCCACCAGGGTGCCGAGGACGGCGCGGTATTCGAGGTGGTCGCCGTCGAGGAGCTCGATCACGCCGCCCTCCGCCGCCGGCACCGCCGACATCGCGCCGGCGACGACGGCCCGCAGCACCGCGTCGAGGTCGCCACCGGCGACCGCGATCCGTGCTTGCGCCTCGCGCAGCGCCTCGCGGACCTGGTAGGCGCGCTGTTCCTCGGCCCGTGCGGCGTCGCGGCTCGCCACCGCCCGGCGGAGCTCAAGCTGGGTGACGACCTGGCGCGCCAACGCCTTCAGGTTCTCGGTCTGGGCTGCGGTCAGCCCTCCGGGCCGGCTCACCTTGTCGATGACGCACAGGCTGCCCAGGACATGGCCGTCAGGTGTGACCAGCGGTGCGCCGGCGTAGAACCGGATGAACGGCTCGCCCGTCACTAGCGGATTGTCGCGGGTGCGCGCATCCGCCGTCAGGTCGGGGATGACCAGGACGGCGTCGGGCTGAACCAAGGCATGGGCGCAGACCGAGCTGTTCAGGTCTGTCTCGCAATGCGGGAACCCGGCACGCGCCTTGAACCACTGCCGGTCGCCGGCCACCAGGCTGACGAGGGACACAGGGACCTGGCAGAGGTTGCAGGCCAACTGGACGATGTCGTCGAAGCCCTACTCGGCCGGGGTGTCGAGAATGGCATAGCTCAGTAGGGCGCCGAGGCGGCCGGCGTCATCGACGATGGTCGGAAGCGGATGGGTATTCATCGACGGTCGTCTCGTATCGTCGCCTGAATAGCCCACCCTAACCGTTTCGTCAGCCACCGGGATCGTAGGGCGGCGTGAAACGTCGGACGCGCGCGCCCGGGGAAGTCTTCCGTGGGTGCCGGCGACCGCGCCGCTAGCCCATGCGCGGGACGGCTCGCCCCACGGCCCTCCGGAGGACGCGCGACAGGTCCTCGACCGAGTAGGGCTTCCTCAGCAACTCGAACCCGTGGGTCCCCTGCACCGCCAGCACGTCGCTGTAGCCGGAGGCCAGTACCACCGGCAGGCCCGGTTGCCGTCGCCGGATCTCGCAGGCGAGGTCGACCCCGTTCATCCCGGGCATCACCACGTCGGAGAAGACCACCTCGAACCGGTACGGGATGCGTTCAAGTTCGAGCAAGGCCCTCTCGGAGTCCGTCGCCCAAACCGTACGGTAGCCGAGTTCCTCCAAGGCCTGTGCCGCAAAGGCGCCGACCTCCGGGTTGTCTTCCACGAGCAGGACGCAGGTCCCATGCCCATCGGCCAACGGCGCGAGCTCTTCGACCTCCCTGTCGGCGACCGCGACGGCGGTGGCGCGCGGAAGGTACATGGTGAAGTCGGTCCCCTCGCCGAGGCGGCTCTCGGCGACGACCTCGCCGCCGGATTGTTTGGCGAACCCGAACACCTGGGACAGTCCCAGGCCCGTGCCCTGGCCGACGCCCTTGGTGGTGAAGAACGGCTCGAAGATGCGGTCGAGCACGTCCGGGGCGATCCCGGTGCCGGTGTCCGACACGGAGACAGCGACGAAGTCCCCACGGTGGGCGGGGTGACCCCGGACGATGGGCACCTGGTCGACGGACCGTACACGGATCGTGATCCGGCCTTCTCCGGACATCGCGTCCCGCGCGTTGACGACCATGTTGACCAGGGCCGTGTCGAACTGGCTCGGATCGGCATCGATGAGGCAAGGGATCTCCCGGCCCCCGGCGTCGTGGAACGGTTCGACGAGCGTCTCGACATGGATGCGCGAGCCGGTAAGCGTGCGCACCATGTCGGTGACGGCGGCGACGCCACGGCCGACGTCGAACACCTCCGGTCGGAGCGCCTGGCGCCGGGCGAAGGCGAGCAACTGGCCCGTCAGCCTGGCGGCCCGGTCGACGGTGTCCGAGATGGCGTCGACGTAGCGGGCTCGGCGCACCTCCGCGAGGTTCGGACGCTTGAGGAGGTCGGTCGACGATTTGATGACAGTCAGCAAGTTGTTGAAGTCGTGCGCGACGCCCCCGGTCAACTGCCCGACCGCCTCAAGCTTCTGGGACTGGCGGAGCTGCTCCTCCAGGGCCTTGCGCTCGGTGACGTCCCGGCCGGCCGCGTAGAAATGGTCGCCGCGCGGGATCGCGTACCAGGACAGCCAGCGGAAACCGCCCTCGCGCGTCCGCATGCGTACGTCGAGGTTGTCGAGCACGATGCCGTTCACGAGGTCCCCGAACACCGCCTGCACGGAGGCGAGGTCCTCGGGATGGATGAACGCGTCGAACGTTGCGCCGACGAGTTCGCCCTCGGACCAACCGAGCATCTCGGTCCAGGCCGGGTTCACCGTGCGGTACCGGCCGTCGAAACCGCAGACCAGGAACAGGTCGCGGCTGGTGCGCCAGACCATGTCGCGCTCGTCCGTCCGGTCGCGGGCGGTGTTCTCCAAGATCCGCTCGGCCTCGCGCCGCTCGGTGATGTCGTTGAACAGGATGGCTACGCGGCGCCGGGCCGGCTCACCGATACGCAGGGCGTGGACGTCGAACCACCGGCCCATCGCCACCGCGCCGCTCTCGAAGCGCGTCGGACGGCCGGTCAAGGCGACCTCGCCGTAGGCGTCCTTCCACGACTGCTCCAGGCCGGGGATCACCTCGCTGACCCAGCGTCCGGCAACGTCCCGGAGCCCGGTGTGGCTCTCGAACGCGGGGTTGACCTCGACGAAGCGGTAATCGACGGCGCGGCCAGCCGCGTCGTAGCGCATCTCGACGATGCAGAAGCCGGCGTCTACGGCCTCGAACAGGGTCCGGTAGCGGGCCTCGCTCTCGGCGAGCCGGCCTTCCTCGGTGCGGAAGCGCGTGACGTCGAGCTGGCTCGCGAAGAAGTACCGTAGCCCCCCGGCCAGGTCGAAGACGGGGCTGACGTACAGTTCGTTGCGGAAGGGCGCGCCGTCGCGGTGGTAGTTCACGATCTCGACGACCACGTCACGACGTGCCGCGATGGCGTCACGGACCTTGGCGACGTCGGCAGGGTCCGTGTCCGGCCCCTGGAGGAAGCGGCAGTTGCGTCCGATCAGGTCCTCCGCTCCATAACCGCAGAGTTCCTGGAAGGCGCGGTTGGCGAAGACGATAGGGTTGTCGGGCAGGTTGGGGTCCGTGATGATCTGCGGCATGCGGGTCTTCTCCGCCGCCGTGAACAGCAGGTCGGCTCCTGCCGCCGAAGTCCTTTCCCCACCGGCCGGCGCGTGCACGTACCCTTCGTTCCGCCGCCGCAGCCGTTCGATCTCCGCCTCCGCCGCCATCAGCCGGCGACGCAACTCGTCGTTCTCCGCCTTCATCCACAAATGCCCCGCTTGGCGTCTTCGAACCTGGCCGCCACGTTCAAAACAATTGCCACGTCGATGGGGTCCCGATACCGGACGCATCGCCTCATGGCCGCTGGCGACGGATACTCGCCCATTCCCGCCGGCATCTCTAAGGAATGCGCGTCCCCTGGAGTTTCGCAGCTCGCGCGTTTCCGGGCATCTACGACGTGCTCGGTCATGCGGCATACGCCAACACATTTCCCCGGCCGCCGCCTGGCGCAGCGTCACGATGACGGCGGCCCGCTTCACATTTAAGTCTGCATCTCACCATTCATCCCGACCCTGGCGGTCATCGAAATCGAGGGGGGCGTTCGCTTGGAGCGAGCCGCGAACCTGACCAGCGACGACTTCCGCGCCCTCGCCGACGCGCTGCCCCAGATGGCCTGGGTCGCCGAGCCGAGCGGCGAGATCATCTGGTACAATCGTCGCTGGTACGACTACACCGGCACCACCCTCGAACAGATGCGAGGTTGGGGCTGGCGCGACGTCCACCACCCCGACCACGTCGAGCGCGTCGTGGAACGCATCAGCGAGGCTTTCCGCACCGGCGAGCCATGGAAGGATACCTTCCCGCTTCGCGGCGCCGACGGCGAATACCGCTGGTTCCTGTCGCTGGCGCAGCCCCATCGCGGGCCGGACGGCGCCATCCTGCGCTGGTTCGGGACCAACACCGACATCACCGAGCGCAAAGGCCTGGAACGCCGGCTCGCCCGTCACGCCACCGACCTGCGCCGATCCAACGAGGAGCTGGAGCAGTTCGCCTACGTCGCCTCCCACGACCTCAAGGCGCCGCTGCGCGGCATCGAGAACCTCGTCGGATGGATCGAGGAGGATCTCGAAGGCTCGCTGACCGGCGACGTCCAGACCAACATGGAGTTGCTCAAGAGCCGGGTGCGGCGGCTCGACAGCCTGCTCGACGACCTCCTGGCCTATTCCAGGGCGGGACGGGCCGACGCGACGATGGACACGCTCGACACGAAGGCGCTCGTCGAGGAACTCGCCGTGCTGGTCAGCCCGCCCGCAGGCTTCGCCATTACGGCCGATGCGTCCCTGCCGACGTTACAGGCGGCCCGGGCCCCACTGACCCAAGCCTTGCAGAACCTGATCGGCAACGCCATCAAGCACCACGACCGGCCGGCCGAGGGTCATATCTCGGTCGCGGCGAGGCCGGCGGGGGACGCGTTCGAGTTCGTTGTGACCGACGACGGGCCGGGCATCCCCGAGCAGTTCCGCGAGCGCGTCTTCGGCATGTTCCAGACGCTCAAGCCCCGCGACGAGGTCGAGGGCAGCGGCATGGGGCTGGCCATCGTGCGCAAGCTCGTCGACCGGCTGGGCGGCAAGGTCTGGCTTTTCGACGGGCCCGACGGACGCGGGCTGGCGGCGCACTTTACATGGCCGCGCGACGGCCGGAAGGGACAGGCGGATGGGCTCGACGGTTAACATCCTGCTGGTCGACGACGACGAGGTCGACGTCCAGGGGCTCAAGCGCGCCTTCAAGAAAAGCAAGATCGGCAACCCGATCACCGTCGCCCGCGACGGCATCGAGGCCCTGGAGATCCTGCGCGGTGAGAACGGGCGCGAGCGCCTGCCCAAACCGCACCTGATCCTGCTTGACTTGAACATGCCGCGCATGAACGGCATCGAGTTCCTGGAGGCGGTCCGCGCCGACGAGGACCTGCGCTCGGCGGTGGTGTTCATGATCACCACGTCGAAGGCCGACGAGGACCGAATGCGAGCCTACGGCCACAACGTCGCCGGGTACATCGTCAAGCGCGACCCGGCCAACACCTTCATGGAAGCGGTGGCGCTGCTGGAGCACTACTGGAAGGTGGTCGAGTTTCCTGCATAGTCCCCATCGTGACGAACCCGACCCGCATCCTGCTGATCGACGACGACGCGGTCGACCGCGCGGCCGTGCGGCGGGCTCTCGCCAAGTCCGGCCTCGCCCACACCCTGACCGAGGCGGCCGGCGGCGAGGATGGCGAGCGCCTCGCCTCCGAGGATACGTTCGACTGTATCCTGCTCGACTATCGCTTGCCGGGTGTCGACACGTTCGCGCTCCTGAAGACCCTGCTGGCGGCCGAGGGTGAGGCTCGGGCGGTCCTGATGCTGACCGGCGAGGCCGACCCGGACCTGGCGACGCGGCTGATGCGGGCCGGCGCACTGGACTACCTCGACAAGGCCGAGGTCACGCCCTCCGGCCTGGCCCGCGCGATCCGCTACGCCGCGGCCAGGCAGGCCTTCCAGGCCGAGCTCGCCACGGCACGGCGCGAGGCGGAGGCGAAGTCGCTCGAACTCGACACGCTGAACCGGCAGAAGTCGCTGCTGTTCTCGATCATCGGCCACGATCTGCGCAACCCGTTCCAGGCGCTGCTCGGCCTGTCCGAGGTGCTGGGCAAGGCCGTGGCGGCTCGCGATCCCGCCTCCATCGAGCGCAGGTCGAAGGGCATCCACGAGGCGGCGACGCAGGCCTACGCCCTGCTGGAGAGCCTGTTCTCCTGGGCCAGCGTGCAAATGGATACCCTGGCGGTGACCCTCCGTCCTCTGGATCTCGATGGGGTCGCCGCCGATGTCGTCTCGGGTACGGGCGAGGCAGCGGCTGACAAGGGACTCAGGCTCTCGACGGATACGGGCGGCCTCAAGGTCCTCGGCCAACGCGACATGCTCGCCACGGTGCTGCGCAACCTCGTCAGCAACGCGGTGAAATTCACGCTGCCGGGCGGGGCGGTCGAGATCACCGCGAAACCCGTCACTCAGGGCGTCGAGATCTCGGTCGCGGACAGCGGCCTCGGCATGCCACCCGGTCGCGTCGCCGACCTGTTCCGACTTGACCGTCGCGTCACCACCAACGGCACGGCCGGCGAACGCGGCAGCGGGTTGGGACTGTTGCTGTGCCGCGATCTCGTCGAACGACTGGGAGGGCGCCTCGACGTGCGAAGTGTCCCCGGCCGCGGGACGACCTTCAGCTTCATCCTGCCCGCATCGCCCGCGGCAGCGTGCACTTCCGGCGAAGGGCGGCCGGAACCCAGTCCGGGCGTGACCGTCGATGCGCCTATGTCCAGCGACGGGAACGCCCGCGACGTTTCCCCACCCCGCAACCCTGGCCGCAACCGCCAAACGCCTGGCGAGTTTTGATCCTCGTCGTCTGACCCGCTCCGCCGCGGGTTCCGGTTTCTACCCCCGGAGCGTACGTTGGGAGCAAGGCTTGTCACAATTTGGGGATATCAGGCTTGACGGGGTCGACCTGCGGCTACTCCGGGCCGCCGTCGAGGCAGCCGGGGAAGCCATCCTCATCACCACCGCCGACCTCGACGAGCCCGGCCCCGTGATCGTCTATGCGAATCCGGCCTTTTCCCGGCTTTCCGGATACGGCTTCGACGAGGTCGTCGGACATTCCCCGCGGTTCCTGCAAGGTCCCGCGACCGAACGTGGCCCCCTCGACGCGGCCCGCCGCTCCCTGGTGGCTGGCGATGCGTTCCAGGGCGAGGCGCTCAACTACCGCAAGGACGGCTCCACCTACCGGGTGGAGTGGCTGATCACCCCGGTCCGGGACGCGGACGGTCGGATCACCAACTGGGTGTCGGCCCAGCGCGACGTTACCGAGAGACGGGCGTTCGAGGACCGCCAGACGATGATGGTGCGCGAACTGCACCACCGAGTGAAGAATACCCTTGCGACGGTCCAGGCCGTGCTGAATGCGACCTTGCGCTCGGCAATGTCGCCGTCCGAGTTCTTCGACGCCTTCACCGGGCGGATCGTCTCCCTCGCCCGGACGCACGCCCTCATCACCGAGGACCAGGCCCAGGCCGCCTCCTTCGAGGGGCTGCTACGGGCCGAACTCGACCCGTACTCCGAGGATGGCCGGGTGACGCTCATGGGACCCAGTCTCAGGCTGCCGTCCGAGCTCGCTGTACCTGTGAGCATGGCCTTGCACGAGTTGACCACGAACGCCCTCCGGCATGGAGCCTTGGGGCATCCGGGCGGACGCGTCGTCGTGACTTGGGGTCTGGAGGACGACCCGGGCGGACAGGCGTTGGCTTGGACCTGGAACGAACACGACGGGCCGCCGCCTGCGCTGCCGACGCGTGAGGGATTCGGATCGCGCCTCCTGAACAAGATCCTGACCGCCCAGACGGCGGCGGAGGTCAACTTCGCCCACGATACCGACGGCTTACGGATCGGTGTCCGCGTCCCCTTGCGGCGGGGGTGACCCCTTCCGACGCCGGGAAGCGGGCTCGGAAAGGCGTGGGCACGGCCGGTCGGTCGCAGCCTCCTGCGTACGATCCTGACGGTCTTGCCGGATGACGCCAGCGGCATCTTGGCCTATGGAACGCCGGCCGCGACCGTGACGGCGTGCAAAGGCCCGCCGACGCAACCGAAGATGCTCCCGGCAATCATGTTCCCCGCGCGGGTGGCCGCATGTCCCTGACCACCCGCATCGTGCTGCTGGTGTTGCTGGCCCTCGCACCCGCCATCGCGATCCAAGGCTACAACGAGCACGCCCTCCGCGCCGCCCGCGACGAGGCGGTGCGAGCGGACACCACGGCGACGGCGCGCACCGTGGCCGACGATCTCGCCCAGGTCGCCGAGGAGGTCAGGCGGTCACTCGACCTCCTGGCCCGCGACCCGCGCATCCTCGCCTTGGACCCACCGGCCTGCACCGAATACCTTCGCGGCGCCGCCACGGACCTGCCGCAACTCAACCTCCTCGCGCTGACGCGGCCGGACGGCACCGTGGTCTGCAACAGCGTCGGCTCTCCGACGGGGGCATACTCGAATGCCGAACGCGCCTATCACAAGCTCACGTTGTCCCTCGGCCGTTTCGCGATGGGCGGGTACGCCCGGGGCGTCGCGACCGGCAAGGACAGCGTCCATTTCGCCCGCCCCCTCAGGGACGAGGACGGCGCCGTCGTCGGCCTGCTGGTGGCGGCCCTCGACCTGGATTGGTTGTCGCTGCACCTGCAGAAGGATCTGCGCCTCCCCTCCACCACGCTCACGGTCGCGGACCAGGACAAGGTCATCATGATCCGCCGTCCGGACGGACCGCAGTGGGTCGGCAAACCCATTCCGGAGGAACGGCAACGCATCCTGGCGAGCCGGGGCGAGGGCGTGCGCATCGACGTCGGCATCGACGGGCGCGAACGCATCCTGGCCAATGCCACGCCCCGCGGAGCGGCCGCCGGGGCCTGGATCACCGTCGGGCGCGACCGGGACGTCGCCTTCGCCGACGTCGATGCGGCGACCCGGCGCGGGATCACGATGATCGCCTTGGGGGCCGTCCTCGCAATCGCCGCGGCGCTCCTGGCCGGCCGTTTCTTCATCCGCCGCCCCTTCGTCAGGTTGCTCCGGGCATCCGCTGCTTGGCGGGAGGGCGACCTGTCCGTCCGGATAGGCATGACCCGGGACGACGAGTTCGGGCGACTGGGACGCGAGCTCGATGGCATGGCCGGCGCCCTTCAGCGCAACGAGGCGGAACTCCGCGGCGAGATCGCCCGGGGCCGCGAGATGCAGGAACGGCAGGTGACGCTGCTGCACGAGTTGAACCACCGGGTGAAGAACACACTCGCGACCGTCCAGGCCCTGGCCCGCCAAGCGAACCGCGGCGGCGAGGCCCCGGGGGAGCGGTTGGAGGCCCGAATCCTGGCGCTGTCCAAGACGCATGACCTGCTCACCCGGGACGATTGGTCCGGGGCTTCCCTGCGCGAGGTGCTGGAGGGCGAGATCGGCCCCTACCGCGACGGGCCCGACCGGTTCGCGGTCGACGGCCCGGACGTCGACCTCCCGGCCCGGCACGTGCTGTCGCTCGGCATGACGCTGCACGAGCTGGTCACCAACGCCGCCAAGCACGGGGCCCTGTCGGTCCCGAGCGGCACGGTCCGGGTATCCTGGCGGGTGACCGTCGGCGAAAGCGGCGCTCGTCGCCTGTGCCTCGATTGGGTCGAGGCCGGTGGCCCCCCCACGGCGGAACCAGCACGACGGGGCTTCGGCTCGCGGCTGATACGTGCCAACGTGGAGCGCGAGCTCGCCGGGCGCATCGAGGTCGACTTCGCCTCGGACGGCCTGCGCTGCTGGCTCGACGTCCCCCTCGCGGCGCAGCCAGCGATGCTCGCCCCGCACAGCGGGTCCGGGTGAGCCCCGGCGTTCACCGTCGTCTCGCCGAGACGTTGCGGCGATCGGTACGGGATGGCAGAAACCACCGTCGGCCCGACCGACACGGGTAACTCGACCAACACGCCCCTCGAAGCATGACGGACGCCCAGGACCCTGAAAGGCTGGCGGCGCTTGCCGCCTACGGAATTCTCGACACACCGCCCGAACGCGGCTTCGACCGGATCGTCCATCTCGCCCGCAGGCTGTGCCGCGCGCCCGTCGCCCTCGTGAGCCTCGTCGCGGGGGATCGGCAGTGGTTCAAGGCCCGGTCCGGCTTCGAGCCGTGCGAGACCGGCCTCGACGCCTCGGTGTGCCGCCACGCCCTCGCCGAACCAGGCCTCCTGGTCATTCCCGATCTGACGCGCGACCGACGCACGATGGACAACCCGCTGGTGACCGGGGAGCCGCACCTGCGCTTCTATGCCGGCTTCCCGCTGGCCGCGCCCGACGGACGGGTGATCGGCACCCTGTGCGTCCTCGACCACGAGCCCCGGCCCGGGGGCCTGACCTTGGGCGAGGGAGAAGACCTGGAGGCCCTGGCCGAGCAGGTCATGGCGCAACTCGATTTGCGCCGGGCCGTGGCCGAGCGCGACCGCCTCGCGAGGCTGCGCGCGACCGTGGCAAGGACGGTCGCCGCGGTGGGTGTCGCCGGGGGCGACCTCGCCGCCGGCCTCGACGCGGTGCTGGCCGGGTCGATGCTCGCGGTACCGGCCGCGGACGGCGGAGCCATCGAGACCCGAGAGGGGGACGAACTCGTGTACCGGGCCGGGTCGGGCACGCTCGCTCGCCACGTCGGCCTGCGGCTTCCCCTCGACGGCAGCCTGTCCGGCGCAGCGCTCCTGTCGGGCGAGCCCATCCTGTGCGCGGACGCCGCCGCCGACCCGCGGGTCAACCAGGCCGCCCTTCCGACGCTCGGTATGCGCGCCGCCCTGTACGTCCCGATCCGCCGCGGTCGGGAGACAGTCGGCGTCCTCAAGTTGCAATCGTCCCGGGCAGACGCCTTCGCCGCGCATGACCTGGAAATGGCCGTGCTGCTCGCCGAGACCGTTGCGCCGGGTCTCGCGGCGGCCGGCGAGGCCGCGGCCCGCCGGGAAGCCGGGCGTAGCGAGGGTCACTACCGCGCGGTGTTCGAGAGCGCGGTCGACCACGCCATCGTCGTCATGGACCTCGACGGGTGCATCAACGACTGGAACGCGGGCGCCACCCGCATCCTCGGCTGGGAGCCAGACGAGGTCCGCGGCACGCAGGCCGACTTATTCTATACTCCCGAGGACCGGGAGGCCGGCGTACCCGCGCGGGAACTGCGCGAGGCTGCCGCCATCGGCAAGGCGACCGACGAGCGCTGGCACCTGCGAAGGAACGGCGAGCGGTTCTTCGCGTCCGGCGAGATGACCGCCTTGCGTGGCGAGGGCGGTGCGCATATCGGCTTCCTCAAGATCCTTCGCGACCGCACAGACCAGCGTGAGACCGCCTCGCGTCTCCGCGCGAACCAGGAACGCTACCGTCTTGCCGCCAAGGCCACCAACGACGCAATCTGGGACTGGGACCTCGCCACGAACCACGTTTTGTGGAACGAGGCGCTAGCCACCGCCTACGGGCACGGCGAGGGGACGGTGGACCCGACGGGGGACTGGTGGGTGGCCCACATCCACCCCAACGACCGCCCGCGGGTCGAGGCATCGATCCACGCGGTGATCGACGGGGACGAGACCGCCTGGACGGACGAGTACCGCTTCCTGCGGGCCAACGGGACCTACGCCGACGTCCTCGACCGCGGCTACGTCATCCGCGACGCGAACGGTCGCGCGACCCGGATGATCGGTGCCATGCTCGACCTGACCGAGCGCAAGCGGGCAGAGGACGCCCGGCGCGAGAGCGAGCGGCGGTTGTCACTCCAGGAGGAACTGCTCCGGGCCGTCGTGGAGCAGGCCCCGGTGGGCATCTCCATCGCGCATGCCGACGGCACTGCGAGCCTGAACCGGCGTGCTCTTGAGATGCTGGGCCACGGCCTTGGCGAGGGCGGCGACGCGCGGTACGGGGGCTACGGCGCCGTCCACTCGGACGGGCGACCCTACGAGATTCGGGACTACCCGACCATGCGGGCCCTGCGCACGGGCGAGGTCGTTCGGAACGAGCGCATGCTGTACCGCCAGGGCCGGACCAATGACGTCCAACGATGGGATGTATCGAGCTCGCCCGTCACCGGGCCGGACGGCGCCACCGCGGCGGCGGTAACCGTGCTCGTGGACGTCGAGGAGATGCATCGCGCGACCGACGCGGTGCGACTGTCCGAGGCGCGCCTCGCTACGGTGATGGATACGGTTCCAGTGGGCATCCTGCTCGCCGAGGCCCCCTCGGGGCGGATCATCATGGGCAACCGGCGTCTGATCGAAGTGCTTGGCCACGACACGCTGTATTCGCCTGGACACGGGGCCTACGGCGAGTACGTCGCCTTCCACGCTGATGGCCGGCGCGTCGAGGCCGATGAGTATCCGCTGGCCCGGATCTGCGCCGGGGAATGCAACCAGGCCTTCCTGGAGGTCCAGTACGCGCCGCCGGAGGGGACGCGCCGGTGGATCGCGATTTCGGGCGAGGCCATCAAGAACCCGGATGGGGCGACCGTCGGCGCGGTGGTGGCTATGTCGGACGTCGATGCCCGTAAGCAAGCCGAGGCGGACCAGGACATCCTCAACCGCGAACTCTCGCACCGGCTGAAGAACACCCTAGCGTTGGTGCAGTCCATCGCCTCGCAGACCCTGCGCAACGCGCCGAACGTCGAGGCGGCACGCGAGGCGCTGGCATCCCGCCTCATCGCGCTCGGAAAGGCGCACGACATACTGCTCGCCGGACACACCGAAAGTGCGGGCGTCGCCGCCGTCGTCCAGGGTGCGCTCGATCTGCACGCTGACGGGGCCGACCGGTTCCGGGTGTCCGGCCCGAGCCTGCTCGTCGATCCCGCCGCCGCCCTGTCCCTCGCTTTGATGTTGCACGAACTCGCGACGAACGCGGCCAAGTACGGCGCCCTGTCGAACGCGACCGGCTACGTCGAAGTAAAATGGCACGTGGAGCCGTCCGACGACGGCGATTGGTTCAAGCTGGTCTGGCGCGAGTGCGGCGGGCCGCCGGTGGTCGCGCCGACGCGACGCGGGTTCGGTTCTCGACTGATCGAGCGGGGTTTGTCGGGCGCGGTCGGTGGCGATGTCGGACTGGATTTCGACCCCAAGGGGTTGATGTGCACCCTCGCGGCGCCACTAGCTCGCTTCCGAGCCTAATCCTGGTCCAGCGGCTGTAAGCGTGTTTGCAAGATATCGTTCACAACGCCGCCTGCCCGCTTCGCCGTCATGTCTCGATGATCGAACGGATCTTGGTCGCGAGTCCCTCGACCGGGAACGGCTTCGTGATCATCTGCATGCCGGGTTCGAGATGGCCAGCGCCGAAGGCGGCGTTCTCGGCATAACCGGTCATGAACAGCACCTTGAGGTCAGGTCGTGCGGTCCGGGCCTGGTCGGCGAGTTGGCGCCCGTTCAGGCCCGGCAAGCCGACATCGGTGACGAGAAGGTCGATTCGAATGTCCGATTGCAGGATGCGCAGGCCGGCGACCCCGTCCTGGGCCTCCCGCGTCGCGTAGCCGAGCTCTCCGAGCACCTCCACGACGAGGGTGCGGACGGTATCATCGTCCTCCACGACCAGGACCATCTCGCCGTGCTCGGCGCGCGGCGTCTCGCCCCTGGGCATCCCGGTCTCGTCGACCTCGCCGTAGTAGCGGGGAAGGTAGAGTTTGATTGACGTGCCCTCACCGGGCTCCGAGTAAATCTTGACGTTGCCCTCGGACTGCTTGGCGAAGCCGTAGATCATGGACAGGCCGAGCCCCGTGCCCTGCCCGATGGGTTTCGTCGTGAAGAACGGGTCGAACGCCTTGGCGACCACGTCCGGCGGCATGCCGGTCCCGCTATCGGTGACGCAGACGCAGACGTACTGGCCGGCGCGAACGCCGATCTCGCGGGCGACATAGGCGTCGTCGAGGAAACTGTTCGCGGTTTCGATGGTCAACCTGCCTCCGTCCGGCATGGCGTCGCGTGCGTTGATCGCGAGATTGAGGATCGCGTTCTCAAGCTGATTGGGATCGCACAGGGTCAGCCACAGGCCGCCGGCCACGACCACCTCCAGGCGGACCCGCTCCCCCAGCGTGCGGCGGAGGAGGTCGTCCATCGAACCAACCAGCCGGTTCACGTCGACCGGCTTCGCCTCCAGGGGCTGCCGCCGCGAGAAGGCGAGGAGGCGGTGGGTCAGCGCCGCCGCCCGCTGGGCCGAGGCCATGGCCAAACCCGAGTAGCGGCTCAGGTTCTCGGTCCGGCCCTCGTTGATGCGCGTCTGCATCAGGTCCAGCGATCCGACGATGCCGGTCAGCAGGTTGTTGAAGTCGTGCGCGATGCCCCCGGTCAATTGCCCGACCGCCTCCATCTTCTGAGACTGGCGCAACTGCTCCTCGGCCAGCTCCCGCTCGGCGATGGCCTCCTGGACGCGGGCCTCCAGCGTGTCGTTCATCTCGCGCAAGGCGACCTCGGATGCCTTGGTCGCCGTCACGTCGTAGATCACGCCGACATGGCGCAGCTCGGCGGCGTCGTTGTCCCTGACCGCCTCGCCGCGGCGGGCGAGCCAACGCGTCTCCCCCGCGTCCCCGACGGGAACGCGCATCTCGGCATAGGGCAGCTCGCCGGCCTGCCGGAGGCCCGAATCGAGCAGCGGACCGCCTTCGACCAGGAGGGCGTTGACCGAGCTAACGGCCAGCGTCGCGGCCGGGACGACGCCGAGCAGGGCGCAGAACTGGGGGGAGACCTCGACGGTCGCGAAGCCCGGCACGTACTCGAACGTGCCGATCCGGCCGGCGGTCTGGGCGATGCGCAGCCGCTCCTCGACGCGCTTCTGCTCGGTGACGTCCACCAGGGCGCCGGTGAAGCGCATCGGGTTGCCGCCGGCGTCGTAGGCGCAGCGTCCCTGGGCATGGACCCAATGGACGGCGCCATCCGGAGCCTGCAGGCGGTACTCCCTGTCGAAAACCTCCGCGCCGTTGAGGATGCCGGTCACCGCCAGGCGTACCCGCGTGCGGTCCTGGGGATGGATGCGGGTAAAGAATGCCTTCGTCTCGATCCCGTCCGGGCCGGCCTGGGTCCCGATGCCGTTCAGCAGGGCGAAACGGTCGTCGACATGAAGCCGCTTGCCCGGGATGTCCCAGTCCCAAGTGCCGGCGACGCCCGCGGCCGTGAGCGTTATCCTCAGTTGGCGCTGGGCGTCGGCGAGGCGACGTTCGATGGCGGGCAAACGCTCCTGGGCGGCCTCTCCCCGACGGGTGGACGTGACGTCGAATTGGGAGGCGAAGTAGTTCACCAGCTCGCCCGCACCGTCGAAGACAGGGCTGAGGTAGAGCTCGTTCCAGAACGGTGCGCCGTCCTTGCGGTAGTTGAGCAGCTGGACCTTGAGTTCCTTCCGTTCGGCCAATGCGTCCCGGACGAGGGCGATGGCGGCAGGGTCCGTGTCCGGTCCCTGCAGGAAACGGCAGTTGCGTCCCAGTATCTCGCCGGCCGCATAGCCCGTCAGTTCCAGGAATGCGCGGTTCGCGAATACGATGGGATTGTCGGGGAGGCGCGGGTCGGTCACCACCATCGGCTGGCGACTGACCTCAAGGGCCGCGATGAA
Organism: Methylobacterium phyllostachyos; assembly: GCF_900103445.1. GTDB lineage: Bacteria > Pseudomonadota > Alphaproteobacteria > Rhizobiales > Beijerinckiaceae > Methylobacterium > Methylobacterium phyllostachyos. Next base: position 441,403 of record NZ_FNHS01000002.1, read on the forward strand.
GGGGGCGGCGCGGCCACGCATCTCGGCCGTCGCCCGGGCCAGGTGTTCGGGAGAAATGGCCGTCACGCTTCCGTCTCGCCGATGGCGCGCTCGACGAAGTCGTCGATCAACACCTTCAGGCTTTCAAGAGACGGCAGGTCCATCAGCATGGCAATGTAGCCGCGGATGTCCCGCTCGCGCACGGAGAAGTTGATGTAGAGGAACAGGACGAGCGCGTCGCCGCCCACGTCGCCCGTCGGCCGGAAGATGCGCTGTCCGTCTCCCCGCATGACCTCCGGCAGCGACATGGTCAGCGTCCGCTGCAGCAGGTTCGCCATCGTGGCGAGGCAGCCGTTCAGGATGACGTTGCCCGTCTCCGTCAGGGCCTCCTCCTCCATCTCGGAGACCTCCTCCGGGGAGAGCTCCTCCCCGGCGACCGCTCGGACGAGCTCGCGACCGTTCTCCTGGGGAAAGATCAGCAGGGCGCGGCCGGCGAAGGCGCCGGTGAAGTCCTGGTGCACCACGACGAGCTCGGACGCCTCGCGTTCGCCGATCATGCGCGCAGCCTGCCCCTGCGAGACGATCTCGACTGACGGCACCGACAGGAGGACCTGGACGCCGATCATCCCGCGCAGGCTCGCGGCGGCCTTGCTAACACCGATGTTCACCAGTTCGGTGAAGGCGTCGCGCTGCAGCTCCGTGAGGTCGACCGTGGCCGCCGTCACGACGCGGCCCGGCGCAACCGGAGCATGGCGCCGGACAGGAAGCCAGAGAGCGCCTCCTCGGTGAGCGGCTTCGGCAGGAACGTCGCATCCACGCTGCGGGCCCGCGCGATGATCTCGTCCTGGATGTTAGCCGAGACCACGGCGATGGGCATTCCGGGGCTCAAGGCACGCAGTTCGGCGGCGAGTTCGAGACCGTCCCTGCCGGGCATGTTGAAGTCGAGCAGCGCCACGTCGACTTGACGCCCGCCGACCACAGCCATCGCGGCGTCGGCGTTCGCGGCCTCCGCGACCTCCCAGTCCGGCTTGACTTGGCGCAGGAGCTTGGCGGCGACGAGGCGTGCGAGCTTGCTGTCGTCGACGATGAGTGCAGTTGTCGTCATGGGGCGATGCTAATGAGGTTGCGCGCGTTGCGGGCGGATGCGTGGCGATGGCGGCATTTATGCGTCGGGACCTCGCCGCGGCATAGCGATATGTTTGGGTAGCGCTGCGTTATCCTGAGCGCGGAGGGGTCAGCCATCGGCCAACGAAGGGGTCGCGGCAGGTACCGCGCATGACGGGACGCAGGCGCAGCAGCACCTGGTAGACCGCAGTGTGCATCCGGGTGCAGGCGGTCCAATCCACCGCCCGGCCCGGATCCCCGAGGATGAGCGAGGCGAGCGTTTCCGCATCCTCGACAGGGCAGTCGCCCTCAAGGCGGATCGTCCCGTTCGTTCCATCGTCCGCCCGCAGCGTCACGGTCATCGGGTTTCCTCGGGCGCTCGCCGGCCGTCCGACGCCGGGTCCGCCAGCAGTGCGGCGGGATCGAGGACGAGCAGGACGCCGCCGTCCCCGAGGACGGTGGTGCCGCCGACGCCGGGCACGCTGCCGACGAGGCCGGCCGGGGGGCGCACCACGGCATCGAGGCGGTCGTCGAGGCGGTCGATCTCCAGCCCGACGGTTTCGTCGGCCGCTCGGACGACGAGGAGCAGCGCCTCCGTCCCGATGCCGGCACCGTACCGATGGTCCAGCAGGTCGGCGAGCCGCAAAACCGGGAGGGTCCGGCCCCTCAGGACGGTCGCGGCGCCCCCGGCGACGGCTTGGATGGCCGATCTCGGGACGCGGACGACCTCGGCCACGGCGTCCATCGCGATCCCGTAGGATTCCTCGCCGATCCCGACGACCAGCAACCGGACCAGGGCGACCGTCCTCGGGAGATGCAGGGCGACCGTCGTGCCCTCGCCCACCCGGCTCTCGACCGAGACCCGTCCCCCCATGCGCTCCGCGGCGACCCTCACGGCATCCATGCCGACCCCCCGGCCCGAGAGGGCACCGACGCTGCCGGCCGTCGAGAAGCCGGCCGCGAAGATGAGGTCGGTGACGGCGGCGTCGTCCATGGCCGACACGGCCTCGCGCGAGCGCAGGCCACGCTCGGCGGCGCGTCGGCGGATGAAGGCCGGATCGATCCCGCGACCATCGTCGGAGACCGACACGATGATGCCGTCGCCGTCCTGTCCGGCCGCGATCTTGATGCGGCCGGACGCGGGCTTCCCGAGGCGCAGGCGGGTCCCCGTGTCCTCAAGCCCGTGATCGACGGCGTTGCGCACGACGTGCAGCAGCGGCTCGAACAGGTTCTCGACGATGCCCTTGTCCGCCTCCGTGCCTTCCCCCTCGAAGTCGATGCGGACCTCCTTGTCGAGGCTACGGGCGGCTTCGCGAACGGGTCGGGCGAAGCGCCGGAAAACCTCGGACAACGGCATGAGCCGAAGGGATACCGCGTCGCGATGCAGCGAGGTCGCGAGACGTCCGATGTCGGCGTCTGCCTCGCGGATCGCCCGGGCCAGCGTGGCCGCGTCCTCGCCCGCCTCGGCACGCGCCGCGAGGCGGCCCAGTGCGTTGCGGGCCACGACGAGCTCGCCGACCCGGCCCACCAGCGCATCGACCCGGACGGCATCGACCCGGAGCGTGCGCGCCGTGCCCGCGCCGTGGGCGCCGGACGCACGTTCGTCGGCGCCGGACGTCTCCCTATCGCTCCCGGGATCGGTCGGGCTCCCTCCGGCCAGCGCCGCCTCGATGGCAGGACCGAGGGACGCGGCCCCTCGTTCCGACGCGTCGCGGCATCGTTCGGCTTCCGCATCCCGGCCAATCGACCGAAGGGCGTTCGCCACGGACCGCGCACAGGCTTCGAGGCGGCCCGGGGCCGTCTCCGGGTCGCCCGAGGCGGCCATCGCCAGGAGTTGTTCCCCGAGGATGGCCGCCACGACCGGGTCCATCGCGGATGCGGATGACGGCCTCGCCGTGCCGGTCGCGGGAACGTCGACGACCGTGACCTGATCGGAAACCAGGCGGAAGGGCGCCTCGACCTCTCGGCGCGGAGCCCCGGCGAGCAGGGTGATGTCGAGGTTGCAGGCATAGGCGTCGAACTCCCCGTCCGGCGGCCAGGGCGTGGCCGGCTCGACCGACACGGCCAGCAGGCCCGGCACCTTCCGGACGAGGCTGAGGGGGTCGTCCCCGGAGAAAAAGCAGTCGCCGCGCGGCCGGTAACGGACCGCCGTAGAAGGGCCCCCGGGCGCTTCCGCCATCGATGCGACCAGGCGGGCCGCCCAGTCGGGAAAGGCCCCCGTTGCCTCCGTCGCGGACTTCCGGTCGGGCGATAGCAGCGACCGGTACCGTTCGGCCAGCGCCGCCGCCTCGCCGCCCGCGGCGTCGGGCAATCGTCCCGTCGCCTCGATGGCGTCGGACCAGCGCGCGGTGGCGTCGAGCGCCTCCAGCGACAGGTCGACCAGCGACGCGTCGACCACCAGGTTCCCGGCACGGGCCGCGGAGAGGCCGTCCTCCGCCGCGTGCAGGAGCGCGAACCATGGCGGGTAGTCGAACAGGCCGACGGAACCCTTCAGCGTGTGGAAGGCCCGGAACACCCGGTTCACGGCCTCCGCGTCGCCGGGCCTGCCTTCCAGGGCCAGCAGGTCCTCCGTCGCGGACTGGACGAGCTCCCGCGTCTCGACCAGGAATTGTTCGAGCAGGTCGTTCACGCCCGCCGTCCCGCGAGCGCCCGGGCATGCGCGACCAGTGCCCCCTCGGGTACCGGCTTCACCAGGTAGAAGTTGGCGCCGGCCACCCGCGCGGCCGCGCGGTCCCCGTCGCCGGCCTCGGTGCTGGTCATGAGGGCCGGGATCGCGCGAACCCCGGGTTCCCGCCCGCGCAGGGCGCGCAGGAAGCTGAGGCCGTCCATCTTCGGCATGTTCACGTCGACGACCAGCAGGTCGTAGGTTGCGGTCAGGACGCGCTCCAGGCCCTCAATGCCATTCAAGGCCTCGTCCACGACGAAGCCGGCCCGCTCCAGGGCGCCGCGATAGTACAGCCGCACGAGGCTCGCGTCCTCGACGAGCAGGACGTGCGGGGGACCTCCGATTCCGGCCTCAGACATGCTCGCCCTCCCGCGGCCTCCGATAGACGATGGCGTCATCGTATCGGCAGACCCTGAACAACGGTGAAATCCGGCTCATGCTCTCGGTGTGGCCGAGGCAGACGAAGCCGCCGGGAACCAGGGCGTCGTAGATGTGGTCCGCCGCGATGCGCCGGGATGCGTCGTCGAAGTAGATCAGCACGTTCCGGCAGAACACGACGTCGAACCGGCCGTGCGCGGCCATGTCCGCCGCGTCCGTCAGGTTGCACGGCGTGAAGCGCACGGAACCGCGCAGGTCGTCGAGGATGCGCCATCCCGGGCCGAGGCGGGTCTCCTCCCGGACGAAGTAGCGGGCGACGAGGTCCGGTCTGAGCCGCATCAGGGCACGTTCGCCGTACAGTCCCTCCTCGGCCGCCGTGAGCGCCCTCGTGTCGATGTCCGAGCCGACGATCTCGATGTCGTAGCGGTCGACCTCCGGCCAGTTCTCCAGGAGCCACATCGCCACCGAGTACGGCTCCTCGCCCGTCGAGCAAGGCATCGACCAGATCCGCACCGTCGAGCCGGCGGCCTTCCGGGAAACAGTCTCCGGGAGCAGGGACGCCGTCAAGCAACGGAGTTGGTGGTCCTCGCGGTAGAAATAGGTCTCGTTGATGGTGAAGGCGTTGATCAGCCGCTCCACCTCGCCGCTCGCGTCGGACCGAAGCCGCGCGAGGTAGACCGCGAACGACCGCGACCCGGTGGCCTGCATGCGCTCGCTCAGGCGCCGGTCCACGAAGTAGCGCTTCGCCGGCGTGAACAGGATGCCGGTGCGGCGGTACAGGAACTCACAGAATCGCGCGAAATCGGCGTCTGTGACCGGCGACGGTGTATCGGACACGCGTTCAGCGCCCCGCGCCGATGCGGGCGAGCACCATGTCGATGGCCATGGGCAGGAACGGCTCGGAGGCGAACCGGGTCCGGGCGGCCCGAAGCGCCGGCAGCGCCGCCGCCGTCCCGGCCTCGGCCAGCACCTCGACCGCGGCGCCGCAGACGTTCGGGTGGGTCTCCCCCTCCAGCAGACGGGCGAGCAACGCGCTCGCGACCTCGGTGGGCTGGGCGCGCGCGACCTCGGTCGCGAGCAGCCGCACGTCCGAGTCCGGATCAACCAGCAGGCCCGGGAGGACCGGGAGGGCCGCGGCGGGCATGGCCTGCAGCGTCTCGATGCAGGCATTGCGCAGCCCGGCATCCTCCGACCGCAGGTGCCGGGCGAGCGCGGTCGCGGCGGATGCGTCCGCGAGGGCCAGGAGCGCCGCGAGGAGGGCTTCGCGCCCGCGCAGGTCCCGCTCCGATCCCAGGGCCGTGCCGAGTTCCTCCGCGGACCGGACGGCCGGCGTGGCGGTTTCCGCCTTCGGCAGTCCGGGTGGGTCGCGGCGGACAAGCGGCATCAGGGCACCATCCTCAGGAGGGCGTCGGCGATGTCTTCGAGCGGGGCGACCACGCTGGCGCCGCCCGCCCGGACCAACTCGCCCGGCATGCCCCAGACGACCGCCGTCTCCTCGCTCTCGGCGATGGTGCGGCCGCCGCGCCCCCGCAGCACGGTCATCGTCTCCGCCCCGTCCCGTCCCATGCCCGTCATCAGGACGCCCACCAGGCGCTCGGGCTGGACGAGGTCGAGCGCGCTGGCCACCAGGCGGTCGACGCTGGGATGCCAGGAGTATTCGGTCCGTGCCGGCACCGGTTGCACGACGAGGCCGGATGGGCGGCGCGCGAGGGTCACGTCGGCATCGCCCTTGCCGACGTAGACGTTGCCCGGGGCCAGCGGCATCGGGCGCGACGCCTCCTGGACCCGAAGGGCGCACAGGCCGTCGAGACGCCGGGCCAGCGGTCCGGTGAAGCTGCCCGGCATGTGCTGGGCGACCACGACCGGCCACGGGAAGTCCGCCGGCAGGCCGGAGAGCAGCGCGTCGAGGGCGGGAGGCCCGCCCGTGGATGTGCCGACCAGCACGATGCCCCCGACCGAGCCCGGCACGGGCGGCTGGACGGTCGACGGTTCGGGCGATGCCGTCCGTGCGGGGCGCCGTGCGGACCGAGGCAAGGGACCGTCCGTCCCGCCGGTCCGGGCGCGGATGCGCTCGGCGAGGCGCAGCGTCGGGCGCAGGCGGGCACGGGCGGCCGCCCGCACCTTCTGCACGATCAGCGGCCCGAGGCGGTCCATCTCCAGCGAGACGGCGCCCCCGGGCTTGGCGACGAAGTCCACCGCGCCGCGGCCCAGCGCGTCCAGGGTGACCTCGGCGCCGACCGCGGTCAGCGACGACACCATCACCACCGGCGTCGGGCGGTCGAGCATGATGCGGTCGAGGCAGCCGAGGCCGTCGAGGCCCGGCATGTTGACGTCGAGGGTGATCACGTCCGGCCTGAAGCGGGCGTGCTCGGCCAGTGCCTCGTCGCCGTCCCGAGCGAAGGCGACCTCGAAGTCCCCTTCCGCCGCGAACACGCCGCCCAGGAGCTTGCGCATCAGGGCGGAGTCGTCGACGACCAGCAGCCGGATCATGCCGGGGCGTCCGACCCCGGCGCCCGGTGGGCGACGGTCTTCGTCGCCGCCCGCACACTGCGCTCCGTCCCGGCCAGGAGGGCCTGCGCGTCCACGATGGGCAGCAGGCCGCCGTCGTCGAGCGTCGCAACGCGGTCGACTGCGTTCCCGGCCTCATCCGAAAGTCCCGGCGTCGGCCGGATGGCCGTCTCTTCCAGCCGCAGCATGCGCGAGACCCCGTCGACGAGCAGGCCGGCGACATTGCCTGCCGCTTCGAGGACGATGATGCGTCGCCGGGGCCCGTCCTCGCCCGGGGGCAAGCCGAAGCGCCGGCGCTGGTCGACGACGGCCAGAACGGTCCCGCGCACGTCGACGGCGCCGGCGACGATGTCGGGCGAACGGGGCAGGCGCGTCATCGTCGCGGGGACCCGCAGCACCTCCCGCACCGATGCCACCGGAACGCCGTAGCTCTCGCCCGCGACGTCGAACACGACGAACTGCTCGGTACGCCCCCCGGTCTCGCCGTTCGATCGCGTTGTGTCGGCGGATCGCGGTGGGTTGGCGGTCACGGTCGTTCCCTCCAGGAGACGGTCGGTCGAGAGGACGGAGACGAGCGTCCCGTCGCCGTCGACGCGGCAGATGGCTTCCACGGCGGTCGCGCGTCCCCGGCCCAAGGCCGCCGGCACGGGGTCCACCGCGTCCGGAGCGAGCCGCAGGATCGGCCCCAGGGCGTCGACGACCAGCCCGACCTCGCTTCCCCCGATCCGCGCGACCACGATGCGCGCGTCCGGACCCGGCCGGGGCGCGACGAGGCCCAGCAGCGTCGGCAGGGCCAGCAACGGCAGTACGCCGCCGCGCCGCGCCACGACGCCGAGCGCCGCCTCGCCGGCCCGGGGTACGGGAACGATGTCGGGCGGCAGCGCGAGCACCTCAGCGACCCGTTCGAGCGGTAGGGCGTAGGACCGGCCGGCGGCGTTGAACGAGACCAGGGCGATGCGCTCCGCGGCGCCGCCGTCGCCACCCCGGGTCGTCCGAAGCCCGGCGAAGGATGCTGCAGGACGGGCCTTGCGTTCGGGGAAAGCCTCGGCGACCAGAGCGGCGAGATCGACGAGGCGGGCTCGCCCCGACCCGACGGACGTGGCGATGCGCCGGCTTCCCGGCTGGTCGTCCCCCCCGCTGGCCCCGGCGCCGCCGGAGAATGCCAGGACGCGGTCGATCATGAGGCCGACGGGCTCGCCCGCTTCCGCCACCACGACGCGGGTCGGTTCGGCGGCGGGCTCCGCGTCGGGCCGCAAGACGCGGCGCAGGTCGAGCACCGGAAGCGCCAGGCCGCGGAGGTTGGCCAAGCCGGCCAATGCGGCGGGGGCGCCGGGCACGCGCGTCAGCCGGGGCGGCCGGATGAGTTCGCGCACGACGCCCAGGTCAAGGGCGAAGTCGTCCGGCCCCAGCGTGAAGACGAGGTAGCGTGCGTCGCCCGTGCCGGCCGCCTCAGGCATCGACGGCCTGCAACTCGTCGGCCAGCGACGCGATCTCCTCGATGCTCGCCGCGAGGTCCTCGGCTCCCCGCGACTGCTGCCGCGCCGCGGTGGCGGCCTCCGCCGAGGCACGGTCAGCCTCCTCCGCGGCGGCGGCGATCTGCTGCGCCCCCTTCAGCCCCTCCCGAGCCGCGATGACGATGGCGTCCGCGCCGGACAGCACGTCGGCGTTGCCGGCCTCCAGCTTCGCGACGTCGTCCCCGACGCCGACGAGCGTGGCGACGAGGCCGCGGTTGCGCTGGACCTCCGTCTCGGACGCGGCGATGACCAACTCCAGGGCCCGGCGGACGGCGGCCACCCCGTCCTGAATGTCCCGCACCGTGTCGCGAATGCGCTCGGCGTTCTCGGCGGCGTCGCGGGCCAGCGCACGGATGTCGTTGGACACCACCGCGAAGCCGCGTCCGCCCTCTCCGGCACGGGCCGCCTCGATGGACCCGCTGACCGCGAGCATGTTCACCTGCACCGCCACGAGGGCGATGGAGCCGACGATCTTGTCGATGCGGCGGTTGCTGCCCTCCAGCTCGCCGATCCGCGCGAGGCATGCGCGGGTCCCGTCGAGCGACCGTTCCACACCGTCAGCGAGGGAGCCCACCGCCGTACGCACGTCGCCCAGGGTCGCCCCGATGCCTGCGACGCTCTCGCGGGCGATGGTGGCGTTCGTGCCGAACACCGCGGCGCTGCGCTCCACCTGCGCCATCGCGGCGCTGGACTGCTGGGCCGCGGCGCTCTGGACGGCGGTCCCGCGGCTGATCTGGTCTATGGCGGCGAGGATCTCGCCGGCCGCGCCGGAGAGCTCCTGAACCGTCGCGGACAGTTCCTCCGCGGCCGAGGCGACCTCCTCGGCGCGGGCCTGCACCGATCCGCTCCCCGTCAGGTCGTCGGCGAGACCGGCGAGGGACTGCGCCGTCGTCTGCGCCTGGTCGAGCGACTGGACCTGCTGCGCCACGGCCTGCTGGGCCTCCCCCGCGGCGGCGGCCTGTTCCTCGGCCGCGGAGGCGATCTGCTCGGCGCCGCGCTGCGCCTCGCGGACGGCGGTCTCGGCCTCGACCGCGGCCGCGAGGATGGCCTGCGCGCCCTCCGACACCGAACCTAGCTCCGAGCGCGCGGTCTCCAGCCTGACGGTGACGCGTCCGCCAGCCTCCGCCTCCGTCGACGCCGCCAGGGCCGCGGCGCGGATGACCTCGCCGACGCCCCGGACCTCGGTGCGGATCGCCTCGGTTAACGTCCGGACCTCGGCAGCGCTCGCCTCGGACGTCTCGGCAAGCGCCCGCACTTCGTCCGCGACGACGGCGAAGCCGCGCCCGTGCTCACCGGCGCGGGCGGCCTCGATGGCGGCGTTCAGCGCCAGCAGGTTGGTCTGGTCGGAGATGTGCTCGACCGTGCCGGTGATCTCGCCGATGCTCGCGGCCCCCCGGTCGAGCTGCTCGATCAGCGACACGGTTGCCGACTGCCGTTCCGAGTTCGCCTGCACCGCGGCGACGGAGGAGACGATCTGGACGCCGGTCTCCGCCAGCAGCGTCTGGAACGCGGCGGTGGACTGCCGTGAGGCGTCCGCCCGCGTCCGGGCCTCGGAAAGGCGCCCGACGATGCCGCCGATGGCACCGAGGGATTCCTGCGCGGCGCCCGCCGCCTCCTCGGCCCCGGCGGCGATCTGCTCCATCGACCGGCGCAGCTCCTCCGCGGCGGACGACGCCTCGGTCACCCCCGCAGCGAGTTCCTCGGTCGCAGCCGCGAGCCGTTCGGCCGCCTTCTGCCGCCGCGCCCGTGACCGCTCGCGGGAACGCCCGGCGGTGGCGGCCGGCGCCGGGACAGGTGCCGACGCGACGACCTCGGCGGGGGCCTCCTGCGGCGAGAGCCGCGTCCTCTTCACCAACGACATCGACGTCTCACCCGCGTTCAACCGTCCTTCCCGCGGGGAGCGAGGCCGAGGATGGTTCGGAAATGGAGTTCGGCTTGTAAGCCGGGACACGGGCCGGTCAAGAACAAGGCTGGGACAACGGGTGGGCACGTGCGTCATCCGTACATTGCACCCGGACGCTGCGTGCCCCCCGCCGACGCTCACGCGGTCCTGACCCTGCCGTCAAAGCGGAGGCATGCACAGCCTCCGACCGGTTTCGGTAGCGTGCCTATCCGTCAACGAGACGTACGCTCGCGATTGGCGGCGGGTGACGTCGAGTTGGTTGGCTGGGTAGTTCTGCAGGCATCCCCGAAACAAATACGGGACTGACGCAGGGCCCGCTCCGGAACGGTGTGCCGTCGCGACGGTCGTCCAGGATCGTCTCTCGGCCATACCCTCGGCGGGTCGTCGGCGCAGGTGATCGTTTAGGCTTACAGCTCGCTCGACCCGACCAAACGCACTGGGCCTGGCCGCCGGTAGCAATCGGTCGGTGCCCCCCCAGGCTCCATGACCCAGCCGTTTGCTCACCGTATCGGAATGGTAGTCCCTGACCTGCGCGATCATGCCAAATGTATGCCCTTGGCGGAACCGTGCGATGGTGGCATCGGTCCTGAGCAAACCCTTCGCGGGTACCGGGCGCACAGTGCCCACCGGTGGGCCATGAGCGACGTTCGGCACCACTTAATAGGTCAGCGTCGCCCGCATGCCGACGACGGTGGCGTCCTTGATCCGCCGCCCGAGCGCGTCGCGTGGATCCGGGATGTTGCCGCCCGGATGGAAGACGTACTGCAGGTTCGGCTGCACCGTCACGCCCGGGGCGAGGACCGCTTGGTACGTCGCCTCGACCAGCGCCTCGAGCCGCCGCCGGGGCATCGCGATGCCTGTCTCCAGGATGGTGTCGCGGTCCGCGCCCCGGGCCGACGGCGAGATGCGCGCGTACGATACCGCCACGCCCGCCGTGTCGTTCGACCGCCCAGGCAGCAACCCACGGTAGCCGATGCCGGCGTCGAGGTAGAAGTCGATCAGGTTGCGGTCGCCCGGCGACGTCACCGCCCGCACGAACGCGCTGGCGCCCTGCCCGGCGTCGTCCGGCTCGCGGTACACGGTCTGGTCGATCATTGCGTAGAGGCCGTCATCGCCTCGGAACCTGCGGGCGACCCCGCTGGTCGAGGGGTCGGCGAGCGAGCGACCGGTGTCGTCGACCCGCAGCGAATCGAACCGGCCGAAATGGTGCCAGCCTCCGAACGTCACCGTCCCGGGTTCGTCCAGGACCTGGCCGGTGCGGGCCCGTTCCTCGACGTTGTAGGCGTAGGCGACCTCGGCGATCAGGAACGCCGGGTCGGACAGGCGGAAGTTCGTGCCGGTGCGGTTCCGCCGCTGCGGGTCCGGGTCGTTCCACGCCCGTGCCGGACCGGCCGGGTCGCCGTCGAACAGACCGACCTGGAACGACAGGTTCGGCGTCGGGAGGTACTTGGCCCGTATCGCCGGGGCGCCGAACGGGTAGGCCGGGCCGCCGCTCGGCAGGTTGGTCCCGGCGATGGTCGGCCAGCCGAACGTCGAGTTGATGAACAGCGTCGCGGTCTGGCTGACCAGGAACTCGGTGTCGGCCGCCACCTGCCCGAGCTTGACCGCCAGTTGCCCGTCGAGAAGCTGCTGCTCGATCCAGAGTTCGTACAAGCGGGTGGACGGCAGCGCCTCCAGTTCGCTGACCACTGCGAGGTCGTTGACGGCGGCCCGGGACAGCCCGGCTCCGTTGATCTGGTAGGCCTCGACCCGGAACGCGGCGCCGTGCCAGCCGGCGAGGCGGTCGAGATCGGCGTCGAGCTGCATGTCGAGCCGCCCGAGTACCGTCGCGGTCCGGCGCGTGCCGCCGCTGGTGTCGCCTAGGATGTCGGCGATGGCGTTGAAGCTGAGGACGACGCCACGGTCGGACAAGAAGCGGCGCAGACCGGTCGGATCGGCCGCGTCACCGAGCACGGACTGGATCGAGGTTGTCGCTACTGCGGACGGCTTGCCCGACACCTCGGGCTGGGCGACGGAGGTGCGCGGGTCGCCGCCGGCGCCGGTGTTCGCGGACTGGGCGACCGCGGCGATGGGTGCGAGGGACAGGGCGAGGGCGACACGGGACGCGCGGGCGTTCGTGGCGTGCCACCGCCGCGCGAGTTCGGTCGAGGGGCTGGACATCTTGCCCGCCGCTCGGAAGCGATGCGTCGCTTCGATGTCCGGTGGGGTGCCCATGCCGCTCGTCGGTCGCCCTCGATTCGGCTACGAGCCGCACCATACGGTCCCAGTGCCACGGCTCAAAACGTCACGGCGCCAGTTCGGTTTTCGCCGGCGCGCGGCCATTGGGTCGGGCATCGATTGGACTTCACCCATGAACCGATTGGACCGACCGGTGAAAACTTCCACCGAGACCGAGGCTATCCTGGGATCGACCCGGCAGGGCGAGCCGCTCTGGGCCATGGCGTTCGACGCGGACGGGCGGGGGCTGTCCGTCCCGGCGACGGAGGTGACGGCCGACCTCGACGCGTTCGGCGGCGGGTTCCTGTGGCTGCACTACGACCTGGATGCCGCTGATCTGACGGGACTTGCAGGCGAAGGCAAGTTCGGTCCCATCCGGCTCGCCACCGCCGTGTTCGCGCATGACGAGCACCAGCGCGTCACGGTCGAGGCCGACCACGTCGGGGGCGTCCTCGCGGACATCGCACGCCCGGGCGCGAAGCCGGCCCCGGCGGGCAGGCTCCACTTCGTCATGGGGCCGCGCAGCCTCGTCAGCGGTCGGCGCGGACCGGCGGAGAGCCCGGACGCAACCCGTGCCGCGGTTGAGGGCGGCGACACCGTCGCCTCGCCGACGCTGCTCCTTGAGACGCTCGTCGGGCACGCCGTGTCGGCGATGGCCACCACCGGGCAGGGGCTCTCGGACACGCTCGACGGGATCGAGGATCACATCCTCGACGGACGGCCCCGCGACGACCGCCGCCGACTCGGGCCGGTCCGCCGCAACGCGGTACGCCTGCACCGGCAGATCACCGGCCTCGCCGCCGTGTTCCACCGGCTGGAGGCTGACGGGGCGACGGACGACGTGCACGGACCCGCGGTCGCGGCGGCGGCGCGGCTCGCGCAGCGCCTCGACGCGCTCGACCGTGACATGACCCTCCAGGCGGAGCGGGCTCGGCTGCTGCAGGAGGAGGTGTCCGAGCGCGTCGCCGAGGCGACGAACCGGCAGCTCTACGTCCTGTCGGTGCTGTCGGCGCTGTTCCTGCCCCCGACCTTCCTCACCGGCCTGTTCGGGATGAACGTGAAGGGGTTGCCCTTGGGCGACGATCCGCACGGTTTCCTCGTCGTGTGCGGCCTCAGCCTGGCGTCGGCGGTCCTGGCCTTCGCGGTCATCCGCCTGCTCGGCATCCGGCCGCCCAGGGCTTGACCAGGTCGTCTGCCACCGTTTGTACAGTCACCTGGTCCTGGGGCGATTGCTCCCGCCGCTCATGTTCGGAGAGCGCAGCGGCCTGAACGCCCGCGCAAGCCGGGAACCGGTCAAGCGTCGTTGGGTCGACGGACGCCATCGCCCGGTCGATGGTCGCCGCGCGAGCCATCATGTGCGAGCAGCGCGGCGACGAGTTCGGCCAGGCGCGTCGGGAGGTCCGCGTTCTTGGGAGGCACCATTCGCCCTGCCAGCACCCTGGCGACCTCGGCGAGGACTGGTCGGTCCTCGCCGTCGTGGCGGTGATTGCAATGGATCATGGCTGCGGCCCTCGCGAACGCGGATCATCCGGCGGACGCGGCCGACGAAATGTTCGATGTGGTGGATAGGAGAAGAAGAGCGCCAAACGTCATTGGTCGCATCGCTCCTGGTTTCCGTTTCGGAAGGGTTCCATACCCGATACGAACCGCAGATCGGCGGAAGCAGGCAGCCTCCGCCGCCGGCATCTGCCCGTTTGCTCAAGGTCGGTTCCAATATCGCCTCGCGTGAACGGCGGGATGCGCCGTCGGATCGCCCGCCGAACCTGTGCATGAGCGGTGGTACGCATCTCCAAGGGCGGCAACACGAAGGATGCGGTCGTGTTGTCCCGACAGTGGACGGCGCCCCTTCGCGAGGCGTGTCAGGGAGAGAACACAGATGGCCACCGAGACCGAACGCACGCACCTCGACATCCATGACCGGACCAGCCGCGAGTCCTACGCCAGGCTGTTCGGGGTCAGCGAGGAGCAACTCCGCAAGGCCGTCCGCCTCGTGGGCAGCCGCGTCAGCACGCTGCGGGGCCACCTCCGGCGCTGAGGCCGGGCCCGCTCACGGCTTGCGGCCAGGGGGGCGACCAACGGGTTGGTCTGGGACGCCGAGCCGTCCCTGGCGTAGCATGCGTTCAGCGGTCCATGCCGGCGACGCCCTGGATGTTGCGGCGATGCCACGCCCCGTGGGATCGCGCGGATGGAACGGAACGGCGAACTCCATGGCCTGTTAGCGAGGCCATGGAACGCTATCGCTCGACCCTGGGCACCGCCGCCATCGCCGCCATCGGCCTTCTCGTGGCCGCGCGCGTGCTGCACCCGGGCAACTTCGAACATTCGCCCCGTGTCGCGCGGCCGGTCCAGTCGCATGCCGCTACGACGTCGACCGTGGCCATGGTCAGGAGCGATCCGCCTTACGGTCCGTACATGCGCCCAGGCGCGTCGTCGCCCGGGATGGCGGTGCTGGCCCCGCGGCTGACCGCGCCGCTACCGGCCGGGATGACGATGATGCCGGTCCTGCCGGCGGCGATGTCGGGTCCCGGCGCCGCGCCCCGGGAGACGGGGGCGCGGCGACGGGGCAAAACCACGATGCATTCCGTTCGCACCGGGCCGACGGTGGCCGCTCGCGCCCGGACGGCCCAGGCGTCGTCGTCGGACGCCGAGTCGGCGCCGATTGGGACGCCCGGCGTCGTGCCACGTGATCCCGCCCGCGATGACGAGGGCTGATCACCTTGTTTCCTCATCAATCGAACCTGGGAGAAAACCCGTGAAAGCTCTTTTGACCGCCGGCCTCGTCGTCGCCGGCCTGTTCCCCGCCGTACCGGCCTTGGCGCAAAGCATCGACATCGGCCCCGGCGGCGTCCGGGTCGACCCGCGTTCGCCGCGCGAGCGCGAATACGACGCCATCCGCCGCGAGGAGCGCCGGGAGGAATTCCGCGAGGAGCGCCGCGACGCCATCCGGGACGACATCCGCCGGGAGGAGCGCCGGCGCGATTTCGAGGACGGCGTGCCGCCGCGCGGCCGGTACTGAGCCGGGCGAACGCTGCTAAAGGTGGAATGGCGGCCGGCACTGTCCTGTCGCGTACGGAAGGGCGATCACGTGCTGCGAACGAAGCTGGTCCTCTTGGCCGCCCTGGGAGCGATGGTAGCCGGCTCCGCCTGGGCGCAACAGGTCACGACGGGCGGCGCGGGCAATACCGGCGTCACCCCGCCCGCCACCGTTGGCGGCGTCGGTCCCGGCGCCCGGGACCTCGGGCCCAGCCCGATCACCCGGGGCAACGAGGCCAGCCCCAGCAACTCGTCGGCTCCCGGCACGACACCGGACGTGAACATCGGTGGCACCCCGACGGGCGGACCGCCCGGCACAGGCGGCACCTCCGGCGGCCCGTCCCTCAATGGGCGTTGAGCGGCCCGGCCGGGCATCGGCCTACTCCTGCGGAACAAGGATCAACGCATGAATCTCGTCACCATCCTCCTCATCGTCTTGATCGTGCTAGCGCTCGGCGGTGGCGGCTACGGCTACTATGGGGGCGGCTACAACGGCATCGGCGGCATTGGCCTTGGCGGCATCCTGATCATCGTCCTGATCGTGCTGCTGGTGACCGGGCGGCTCTGAGGCGGGTGGCACCCATCGGAAGGATGAACGAGCTCCTCAGATCCGGGTCAGCCGTCCAGGGGCATCCTCCAAGCCATCCGGACCGACATGGTCGGGCCGCGGGCCTTTGGAGATGCAGTCATGACGGGCTTGAAGGTGATGGGCCTCCCCGCTCTGATCGGAGTAGGTTTCGCCTCCTCGGCGGCCGTTGCCGCCCCGGTCGGATACGGGTTCGGGCCACCCGAGCGTGAGGCAATCGTCGAGCGGGTCGCCGGCGGCTGCGGTCCCGGCTTCCACCCCAACCCCTGGGGGCGCTGCCGCCCGAACGATTGGGGCCGGGGCGGCTGGGGCGGACCACGCGGCGGTTATGGCTACGGCTACCGTGGCCCGGGCCGCGGCGGGTATGACGGCTACGGACGCGGCCCGGACGGTTACGACGGCCCGCGGCGGTACTACGGGGGGTACTAAGCCGCGCTCCTCCGGGGCGGCATCGGTGCCTTCACGACAGGCCACCGCCGAGGCCTTCACCTTGGCGGTGGCCGGCTGGACGAAGAGGCCACCCCCGGGCTCGGCCTCATCGTCCGACCGGTGGTGTGCCGGCCGGCGCTTGAGATGTCGTCCGAGCCTAGCCCCGGCACACCTCGCGGTACCGGGGCAGGACCGGCCGAAGGTCGTACGGTCGGGAGCTGACCCAACCACCCCCGTCGGCGCCATGGCGACGGGGACTCGACGCTGACGCCTACGGCTTGGCCTTGGGTGGGACGAAGGGGTTGGTCTCGGTCGCCGACCCGTTCTTCGCGTAGCACGCCTCCAGCCGGTCCAGCCCCGCGGCGCTCTTGTCGAGCGCCACCTTGATGGTCGCGCCCTCACCCTTCACGTCCAGGGCGTCGGCAAGCTTCAGGGACTTGAGGAACCGCTCATCCTTGACCGGCAGCGACACGGCGTTGCCGGACGCGGCCACGGTCGCCTGCAGGACGGACGACCCGGCGGCCAGTTCGACGGGGTAGCTCTTGCCGCGCCCGAGCTTCCACTTCGGCGAGCTCATCGTCAGGTCGAGGCCCGCGGCGTCGCGGGCGAACTCGACCTCGACGTTGTCGTCCGTGGTCCTCGTCATCGTGCAGCGCTCGAACTTCTGCCCCTTCGTGACTGCCTCGACCTTCCACGGACCGATAACGACGGCCTCGTCCTTGGACTGCTCGGCCGCGGCGGCGGTCACGGCGGCGAGGGTCAGGGCGAGGGCGATGGGAACACGCATGTCTTTCTCCGGGATCTGGGACGGGTTAGGTCGCGACTAGCCGGAAGGTTGCGGTGGCTGGGCGGCATCGGGGGAGGCACCTCAGGAGCGTGTGCCCCGGTCGCGAAGTGAACCGGGTACTCTCCCGCGCGTCATCCTTGAGTGAAGTTTGTGGGTGACCTCGAAGGGTCGTACGGGCAATCACGCCGTGCGCTTGTCCAATACGCGACCCCATGGTTTCATTTCGGGCACGGACGAACCCGGCGGAAGGACGGTCTCTCGATGCCGAACACGTTCGCGGCGGACCCCGAGTTCGCCCACCACTTCCGACGCCTGCACCAGGTGTTCATGTACGTCACCGACCGGTGCAACCTCGAATGCGAGCAGTGCATCTACAAGCCCAGCATCTCGCACTTCATCAACGAGGAGATCGCGCTCGACGACGCCCTGGGCCTCCTCGCGACGTTCCGCGGCCTCGGCGCCAGCAAGGTCACCTTCCTCGGCGGCGAGCCGACCCTCTACGGACATAGGCAAGGCGGGCGACCGCTGCTGGACCTGATCGAGGGGACGCGCGCCCTCGGGTACGACTACGTCAGGATCGACACCAACGGGCAGCGCGTCTCGTCCCTGCTCGAACAGCCCTCGTTCCAACGGCTCGACGAGGTCGCGTTCAGCCTCGACGGGTTCTCGGCGGGGACGAACGACCCGCTGCGCGGCAAGGGGACCTTCGTCCGTGCCGTCGACGCGATCCGAAAGTCCGTGGCGCTCGGCTACTTCGTGACCGTCACCTGCTGCGTCCAGAGGCTGTTCCTCGACCGGGACGAGACGGGGACGCTCAACCTCGAACGGATGATCCGCTTCGTCGAGGGGCTCGGCGTGCACCAGGTCAACTTCCACGACCTGTTCAAGGTCGGCATCCCGATGGATACCTGGACGGGGGATTTCGCGCCCCGCCCGAAGGACTGGGTGCCCGTTTACGAGGAACTGTCCGCCAAGGTCCGGGCTGGCGCCTTCGGGATCAAGGTGCGCCTGCCCCAGTGCTTCGTGACCAAGGCCGAGTTCGCCCGGGCGCCGGACTACTACGGGTACTGCCCGGTGAAGCTCGGCGAGCGGGTCATGGTCCACCCCAACGGGACCATCAGGATCTGCTCCAACCTCATCTGCACGGCGTTCGGCGTGGCGACCTGGGGCGAGGGCAGGATCGGCTGGGAGCGGTCGCACGCGAACGAGCTCGCCGGGCATGACCTCAACCGCATGACCCCCTGCACGAACCGCAGCCGCCACAGGAAGTACGGCGACCTCGTCCCGGTGTGCTTCTCGTTCAAGCCGGGTCAGGAGGAGTACGTGTGGGACCATCGGCTCGGCTGGGACGACGCGGCCCGGAAGCGCGGGGACCTCGATGTGGCCGTTTAGCAAGGGTCCTCAGGCGGCCGGGGCGCAGGAGACCTTACGGGCAGCGGGTTACGCCGGCTCGTTCAAGGGCATGCGGATCATCGCCTACAGCCCGGACGACAAGGCCGCGAACGCCAAGCTGCACGCGACCACCAACCGGACGCTTCAGAAAGCGATCATGGATGGCGGTCTGCGCGACTGCATCCACATCACCGGCAAGATGAACGCCCTCGCGGACCCATTCCATCGACGCCTGTGCGCCGAGGTCGCCAGGCAGGGAAAGACTCGGTTCAAGATCGTCTATGACGGCTCCGTCGGCGGCCCGACGCAAGGGCGAGGCGCCGCTGCGAGGAGTGCCAGGCGATGGGCGAACGCCGCCTGGAACGACAAGCTCTCCGCGGTCCGCCTCATCGGCGACGAGTTGGTGGATCTCTGGGCTGGCCCGACAAGGGACGCGGTGCAGTACACGGTGTTCGGCGGCCGTTACACGCAGCTCCAGGGCGAGCATCGGGAAACCGACGGCGCGCCCAGCGTCGCGAAACCGATCTGGCTGATTGAGTCCGAAGAGGTGAACGGCATCCTGACGGAATGGGCCGAGACCACCCTTTCCAAGTCCCGGGACATCAACGAGGGCGAGTTCCGCGACTTCTTCATATGCACGAACGGCGTGGCGGCCCACGACATGCTGGCGACCCTATCGACCGGCGGGCCGATCCGACGCTCCGCATTGCTGACCTCCCGACTGCTCGACTTCGACCCCGGAGCCGGAGACATACTGGACGGGCTCGGGGACCTGGGCCTGGTCAAGACGGACACGGCTGGCATCGTCGCCATCACGTCCGGAGGCAGGCAGTTCATAGCCAAGACGGCATGAGTTCCTTCGAACACTGTGCCGGCGTCCTCGACGGGTACCTGGAAAAGCCGGGCTCGTCGTTCGTGTTGGCACGGGACCAGGTCCGCGAGGCGGAGGCGCCGTTCCGCGTGCTGCTCGTCTCCCCGCCGGGATACGGCACCGGCGATGACGTGGTCCACGATGTGATGCGCCTGCTGGCGCGATACGGGATCGACCCGGCCTTCGAGCATGGCGCGCGCCAGGGCGGGACCCTGCTGCCGGAATACGACGACGCCGAGATCCTCGTGATCTTCGCACTCGACGGCGAGACCCGCGCGCTCTGTCTCGCGATGGCCTCGAAGCCCGTCCCTGACCGCGCGGTCGTGGCATGCGTGCCCGCCGGACCCGAGGACGAGTACCTGCGACGGCTGCTGGCGCAGGAACACAAGGCTGGCCTGGTCAGCCTCCCGGCATCGGGCGGCGGCGAACGCGTCCCGGACCGCACCGGCATCCACGTCGTCCGTGCATGCGCCAACGCCCTGGTCGCCTGGAACTCGGCCCGCATCAGGCGGCTCAACCCTGACGAGACCGTCGTGCTGATGCTCCATGGGATCCGGACGCGGGCCCAGTGGATGTCGCATGTGAAGCCGGCAATCGAACAGGCGGGCCTGATACCGGTGCCGACGAACTACGGCATGATGAACCTCCTCCCGTTCGCGCTGCGGTTCCGGGATCGCGAGCGGAATGCCATCGAGGCCATCCGGAGGCAGATCCGGCGGGCCCGGGACAGGTACGGGCATGCCTCGTTCGCGGTGCTCGCGCACAGCTACGGCTCGTACGTCGTCGGCCGGCTCCTGGCCGAAGGGGAGACGTTCGACCGCGTGATCCTGTGCGGCTCGATCCTTCCCTCCGAGTATGACTTCGCCGCCGGCGGACCTCCCGTGCTGAACGACGTCGGGTCGCTGGATGTCTGGCCCGTCCTGGCCTCGAAGGTGTCCCCCGCCTACGGCCACTCCGGCAGCTTCGGCTTCCACTCCGGCGTCACGGTCGAGGACCGTTTCCATCCGGGAACCGACCACGGCCAGTTCCTGACACGGGAATTCGCCGAGCGGTTCTGGGTGCCATTCCTGGCCGACGAGAAGGTGGAGCGAGCGTCGGACGGGTGCTGCCCGTCCAGGCGGCAAAGCCTGCTCGACTGGCTGCCCCATGTCTGGTCGCGCACCGGGAAGGTGGTCTATCCCCTTATCGCCGTCCTGACGCTCGGCATTCTCGGTTCCGTGTCGTTCCTCGCCTGGCGCCTGTTTTGGGCGTGGTGGCAATGAGGATCGTCACCTGGAACGTGAACGGCCTCCGGGCGACCGTACGGCAGGACTTCGAGGCTTGGCTGGCCCAGGCCGGCAACGACGTCGTCTGCCTGCAGGAGGTCAAGGTCCACGAGGACCTGCTGACGACCAACTGGTTCGCGGGATACGTCGCGCACTGGAACGGCGCCGAACGGAGCGGATACAGCGGCGTGGCGACCCTGGTCCGGGAGGGCATCCCGGTCCGCGGCGTGACGCGCGGCATCGGGCACGCCTCCGACGCGGAGGGGCGTGTCCTGACGCTCGACCTCGACGCCTTCACCCTGGTGAACGTCTACGCGCCCCACAGCCACCGCATGCTGACGCGCGTGGCGGAGAAGCAGGCCTTCATAGAGGCCTTCGACGCGTACGTCGCCGGGTTGCGGTCCCGCGGCCGCCCCCTCGTCCTCGTCGGCGACTTCAACGTCGCCCACACCGAGGCCGACCTCGCCAATCCCCGTGCCAACCGCAAGAACGCCGGGTTCCTCCCGGAGGAACGGGCCTGGGTCGACCGCCTGCTCGCATCCGGCTTCGTCGACGCCTTCAGGCGGTTCGAGCCCGCCGGTGGCCACTACACGTGGTGGAGCATGCGCCCGACGGTCAGGGAGCGGAACGTCGGGTGGCGACTGGACTACGCCTTCGTCGACCCGGCGTTGCTTGGCAATCTCGTCGCCTGCCGACACCTGACCGGCCGGACGGGGTCGGACCACTGCCCGGTCGAGGTCGAGTTCGCGGCGGAAGCGACGGACGGGCACCGCGGGTTGATGGCATCGTCATCGGCCCTTCCGGACCATGATCCGCGACCCCGCGCTCCTTGACATTCGCCGGCCTGGGCTTAATTATCCTCCCGAGGCCGCAAGCCTCTTAGGCTCACCGCATGGGGGCCGCGAGCAACCGGGCATCGCCCGGTTTTTTCGTTTTTAGTCGAAGCAATAGTATTTCACGCCGAGCTTCGCCCCCTCGCCGGGGAACGCGAAATCGGCGATCCGGGCCCGGTCCCGGACGTGCCGGTACAGGTCGAACTTCTTGTCGTACCCGGCCCTCGCCATCGCGTAGACGTAACTGTCGGCGAGCTGGAGCAGCGGGAACGCCTTCGGCTTGTACTGGATGCGCCCCAGGATGGAGGCGAATTCCTCCTTGGGCATCGGTTCGTACTTGCCGCTGTTCGCCTTGTCGAAGGCGAGGCCGTTCTCCTTCAGGTTGTCGAAGTAGCCCACGACCGTCTTGTTGAAGCTCGGGTCGGCCTCGAACACGACGTGCAGCTTCCGGTCCTCCCTCTTCGCGATCTTCGGCGCCCGCTCCACCGTGATGTCGAACGCGCTCCGGCACAGCAGCCAGCGGTCGTTGCCGTGCTTCGCCAGGTAGCCGCGGGCGAGGTAGCGCGGGCGGTCGATGACGCACGCGAGCCCGATGACCGGGGCGCCGACGAGGACGCCCTTCCAGTCGGTCCAGAACGCGTCGCGCTCCTCCTGGGTGCGGCGTTCAAGCCAGGCGAAATGGCCCTTCTCGGCGCGCATGTCCGTCAGGTGGGCGGGCCCCCTCAGGCGCCACCGCTCGGCGAAGCCATCGACGAGCCCCCGGGCTTCGTCGTTGTCCTCGCCACGGACCATGATGCCGCCGAACGCGAACCAGTCGCGCCCCTCGCGCCCGGCATCGGGACGCTTGTCCGGATGCCGGTTGCCGGTCTCGTCGAGGTACAGGGTGAAGGGACGGTTCATGCCCAGGGAATGCCGCGCGATTTGGCCATTGCCAAGTCGTTCGGGGGCTTCTGGCGGTGACGGGTCGCCCCGAATGCTGTCGCGAAGCCCCGCGCATCCTCAGGGACTATTCGAATGCTCGACGCCTGCCGGAGGGGGGATGACACCCTCATCGGCTTGAGTGCGCTGGGATCCTGAGTGGGACATTTACCTGCCGGCATCCGACTTTGGCGGTGGACAAGGCCATCACCGCCCGCGTCCACCGGTTGCCCGTCGCTCACGTCCAGGCGATCCACGTGCCTTCTTCAGGAAACCTCCCATCATGAAACGCGCGGCCCTGCACCCGTCCGATTGATTCCGGAGTGCCCCGCCGCGTGCCGAGCCTCCGCATCCCCGCGAGGCCACCATGCCACCCCACGTCGATCCCCCGAGACCTTATTCGCCGTCCAGGCTCTGGATTTTCAGCGACCTCCATCAGGAATGGCCCGAGAACGCCTGGGATCCTGCCGCCCACGCCCCTGCCGGGGGCTTCGACGTGGTCGCGGTCGCCGGCGACGTCCACATGCCCCTGACCCGCGCCCTCGACTGGCTGGGCGAGCGCATGCCCGGCGTGCCGGTCGTCTACGTGCCGGGGAACCACGATTACTGGTGGGACCGGGGCGAGGACCGCTACACGATCCATGACCAGTTTGAACGCGGGCGGGAACGGGCGGCCGCACTCGGCATCCACCTGCTGCTCGATGATGTCGTGGTGATCGGCGGCACGCGCTACCTCGGCGGGACCCTATGGACGGACTTTCGGTTGGGCTCGCACGGGCTCACGCAAGCCTTCCGGACCGCCCAGGGCCGCGACGGCATGGTGGACTACCGGCGCATCAGGACGGGGCCCCGCTCCCGGAACAGGATCGAGCCGGGCGAAGTGCTGGCGATGCACCGGGCCACGCGGGCCTTCATCGAGGGCGAGCTGGCCCGGCACCACGCTGGCCCGACCGTGGTCGTGACCCATCACGCCCCGCACCCGGTCAGCCTGCCAGACCCTCACGTCGACCTAGCGTGGTGCTACGCGTCGGACCTGACGGACATGATCATGGAGCGCGGACCAGACCTATGGATCCATGGCCATGTGCATCGTGCAGTCGAATATCAGGTCGGTCGGATACGGGTACGGTTGAGGGCGCGCATCATCTCGTACTCGGCCTGCACGCCCTTCGCCGGCTCCAACTTCCCGTCGGTCAGGGTGACCGCCAGTGCGCCGTGGCCGCCTCGCTGGACCACAGCGTCCAGATGATCCTGGTGCCGGCCGGGAAGCGGGCCGTCGTCAGCTTCGAACCGGCGTAGCCCTCAGAACGGGCAAGCGACGCCCGGGGCCAACCTGCCGTGCAGCTGCCGGAGCGCCTCGGCGCGCGACATGCCGAGGTGCTCCAACTTGTCGCGGGCGACCCGCAAGACGTCCTTGATCGTGAAGCTCGGCTCCTCGGCCGTCCCGGTCCGCTTCGAGACTTGCTCGGCGATGTAGCCAGCCGTGACCAGAGCATCGACGATGGCCGCGTCCCGGGCGGCCTGCCGGCGCACGGCCGCCTCCTCCTCGGCCCGGCGGGCCCGCCAGTCCGCCGTGCGGGCGGCGGCTTCCCGCGCGGCGCGGCGACGCCTCTGCTGGGGCGTCTCAGGAGCGAGGTCGACCTCGACGTCGGTCTCCTCGGCGGTGGGGATTGGCATGCGCATCAGGGTCTCCTCGCTGGCCGCGGCGGCCATGAGGAGAGAATGCCATATACGTATGCATACGAGACTATACGTATGGGGCTCGATCCCGCGTTGCAGAGGGTAGGAGTAATGGGGGGAGAACTCGTCGGGCAGAAATCCACTCGACTATACGTGCGCACCAGACATCCAGGCAGGTAACGCGATCTAGGGGTATGTTGGGGGCGGTTTATTGATGGTGGGCGCAAATAGGCTGACGTGCGCCCTATTCGGGCGCACAGGGAAAGGCACAAGGGGGCCAGGAAAGCTTTAACCGCTTTTTGTGGACGGCCCGGACGGATTCTTGACGGCCGACTCCGCCCAGGCCCATCTTTTGGGTGCGAGATCAGCCCCGCCCGGAGAGATGCCATGACCGCCGTCACTGCCCACGTCATGGCCGATGTTGCCGGCCGCGGTGCGCTGGCCTTCTCCGTCATGCACGCCGCAGTCGACGGTGTCGTCACCGCGATCGCCGACCAGCGCGCCGACGACCGCGATGCCGTCACGCAGCTCGTCGCGGAGCTCGGCCGGACCCGGCGCGCGGCCGCCGCGGCGCAGGCTGAGAACGCCCGCCTCGCCGCGGAGAACGCGGCCCTGCATGCCGCCCTCGCTCGCAGCCGGGCCGCCCTCCGCGGGTATGCCGCCGCGCTCCAGGTCGCCTGAAACGACGAAGGCCGCCCCGGTTTCCCGGGACGGCCTCTCTCGGTAGCGCGGTCCGCTCAGGCGAGGCGGGCGAAGGCCGCGAACGTCTCATCGTCCCTCTGCCGCGCCGGCCCCAGCTTCCGCAGCAGCGCGAGGCCAGTCTCCTCCAGCGAGCGGTCGAGCCCGGCCGGGGCGGCCGCCGCCGCGGCGACCTCCGCCTTGAAGCGAGCCTCGATCTCGTGCGGGCGCATGTTGGCGGTCTTCAGGACCTGCTCCTTCGACTGCCGGGACAGCCACGCCGCGGCGTCGGCCGGCAGCGGCGGGCGGGCGGGCCGGTCGCGGTCGTAGCCTTCGACGCGGTCCCAAGCATGCACCCTCAGCAACTGCCCGAGGTTCAGCTCGCGGGGCGCGGCCGCCCGGGCAGGCTCGTCCAAGGCGGCCCGGGCGACGTCCGCGGCCGTGACGCCACCGCTGAGCCCGAGCAGCCTGAGCGGCATGGTCACCGCCCCCATGAGCGCCCGCATGATCCGGGCGAGAAACCTCAACATGTCGTCCCCCTGTCCTGATGGGTGGCCCCGGGAGTGGGGCCGCCCGTGCGTGGAGTGTGCCTCGCGGGCGTGAAAGTCAGAGGGCGAGCGAGGGCGCGTCTTCTGCGATGGGGCGCCTCCGCCGGGTGGGGGCCGAGCCGAAGAGCAAGACGCACAGTGGATCAGGGAGCTGACGCCGGTGGCCATGCAGGATCCCGAGGGCGTGGGCGGCCTCGCCCTGATCCAGTGCGTCCATCTCGCTGAGCGTGTGCCCGGTCCACGTCGTCACCTGCGATCAGCCTCGCCCGTTCTCGATTGCGGCCCAATCGCTGTCGAGCGCGCTGAGGATCCGGCAGGCCGACAGAGCGGCCGCCCGGACGTCGGCGTCCTCCGCGCGGGCAAACCACGTCGCGGGCGGCGTCCGGCCGAGCCGCTCGGCCGCCCGTGCGATGTTGCCCGTCGCGTTCGAGAGCAGCCGGTCAGCGCACTGCAGGCCGTGCCGCGTCCAGTCCGCTAGCGCGACGAGCTCGCGTGCCTCGGCGAGCTGGCGGCCCATCGCCCACGGGCGGTCAGCGATCATGGCGGCGAGCTCCGCGCGAATCGGGGCCGCCTTCGGGGCGACCTCGGCGACCTCGTCCGCAAGGCGTTCCTCGGCGGCACGGGCCTTCTCGGCTCGGGCGGCGGCCGCCTCGGTGATGGCGCGATCGGCCGCGTTGGCGAGGTCACAGAGGTGGATCGGGGCGCCGAGATCCCACCAGCAGGCCGCCAGGTTGGGGCGGTCGTGGCCGCGGTCCGTCCAGCTGTAGCCGGAAGTCGTCATGATCTCCTTGGCGCCGCAGTAGGCATCCGAGAACGCGGTCGTAGGCTCATCGGCGAGCCACAGGTCGAGGTCGTGTCCGTAGCGCTTGTAGACGCCGGCGAGGCGCCACGTCGTCCCGAAGGCGATCGGCGGGCGGGCAGTCATGTGTATCTCGGAGAAACCGGGGTTGAGGGGCCAGCGTCCCCGCTGGCACGCTTATAAGTACACCCGAGTTTGCATGTCGCAAGTAGCGACCTCAGCAACCCCTAGTGCTCAGGAGGGTTAACGGGCCGAGTTATAATCTTTTCGCAAAAAGATTATAACGGCTCGATCGGAAACCGGCGGGTTTCCAATAATTCTTCTTGACGAATAGAGAGCCCTGCTTATCTTGCTCACAAGCGGCCCCGCTTAGGCGTGGGCGCCTCACCTGGGTTTTCAGGGTTCTCCCCCCCCCGTGTCTGATGATGTCCACGTCGAGGCGAGTGAGCCTCTGCGAGCGCTCGCGCTCGCCATCAAGGAGGCCGGTTCGATCCGGGCCCTCGCCACGAAAATCGGCCTCTCCGAGCAGTACGTCGGTGACGTGCACGCCTGCCGCCGCCAGCCCGGGCCCGCGATCCTACTGGCCCTCGGGCTGGTGAAGGTCGTCACCTACGCCCCCGCCACCTCGCAGGAGGCCCGCTGATGCCCTGGCTCCCCGCACACCGGGCCCTCGTCCTGGAGATGTGGCCCACGGGCTGCGGCACGCCCGTGATCCGTGCCGCCCTGCTCGACCTCGGCATCGAGAAGTCGAAGTCCAGCATCATCAGCATTGCCTTCAGGGCCGGCCTCGCCTTCCAAGGCGCCCGCCACCGCAAGGCCCCCTCGCAGCCGAAGCGGATCCCCATGACGCCAGAGGAGCGCGCCGAGAAGGAGCGCGCCCGGGCCGCCCGGCGCCGCGAGCGTTCCGCCGTCGCCGCGGGCCGGCCCGTGCCCCCGCCGCGGCCCCGCGTGCAGCCGGCAGACGTGCCAGTGTCGCTCGGGGTCCCGATCTGGGAGATCCGTGATGGGGGCTGCCGCTTCATCGCGGATGACCCGAAGGCTGGGGGTACGTGCTGCGGGCACCAGACCGTTCCGGGCAGCTCGTGGTGCCCGGGTCACCGGGCGATCTGCGCAGCGCCGGCGCAGCGGCCTGTCAGCGTGTGGGTCCCGGGTCAGAGGAGGGTCGCATGAGCAGGATGGGACAGTACGTTATCGAGCAGGAGATGCTGCTCACCGAGGACCAGCTCTGGGCCCGGGAGAAAGACCGCCACGAGGGCGATGAGGCCGCCTGGGCCGGCGAGATCGCATTGCTTCGAGAGCGCGGCATGCCCCACCCCGAGGCCGGCGTGCCGGTGATCTCCGAGGAGCGGCTCGACCTCGCCGCGCTGTGGCAGTCCCTGCCCGACGAGGACCGCGCCCACATCGGCGAGCTGGCCCTCGGCCTCATCGTGGGTGGCCTGATCGGCGCCCATGCGGAGTCGACGGCAGCCTCGGCCTCCCGTGCTGGGGACCAGTGCTACCACCAGAGCCTGGAGGCGCTCTCCTCGGAGATCCCGGACAGCGTCGTCGCCGCCATCCGTGGTCCATCGTGGAGGATCCCCGCCCTGCTCGGGCCAGTCTGCCTGAACTGCGGATGCAGCCAGAACGACGCGTGCGCCGACGGGTGCCGCTGGACCGACGAGCGGCGGATCGAGTGCACCGCCTGCGGCCGCCCCGAAGAACACCTGCCGTTCTGAGGAGGCAAGCATGGACAGCGAACTTCACGCGACCGAAGTGAAGTGCCGCGATGGCGAGACGTTCTCCGTCCACGCCCACGGCCCCCGCCTGACGCTCATCACGGCGCCCGACACGGATATGACCGCCGCGTCGGCCCTGGCGCCCTACCGCAGGCCGAGCGATCCTTGGGACGGGCTCGCCCTGTACGGGGGAATGCCGGTCGAGGCAGTTCGGTCATTCTGCGCGCTGCATGGCGGCGTCGCCCAGATCGGCAGAACGGCTCAGACACTCCTGCGGGCCCTGCCGTCCGAGGCCGACCCGCCCGCGGAGCAGGCCCCGGCGGTCGAGACGCCTATCCCCGATTCGCGCCCCTCGGTCGCCGACCTGGTCAACGCAGGGACCCACGACTTCCTCGGCCGCCCCCTGACGCCCGAGCAGATGCAGCTGGATTACCTCACGCCAGCGGTCATCGAAGCTCGACGCGGCCTCACCGAGGTCGAGGGCGCCCTCGTGCTCGGGCTCGGCCATGCGGAAGCGACCCCCCGCCTCGCCGCGCTGGAGCGCAGGGCCGAGGTGGCGTCCCTGTCAGGGAGCCGGCTCTGCCTCCTGGATCACTCGCGCTACGCGGCGCACCCGCTCAGGGCCGAGGCGATCAAGCTGCGGAAGCGGCTGGCAGAGGCACGGAAGAAGGCCCTCGCCGAGATCGCTCGCGAAGCTTGACAACTCCTTAAACGTGCGTACATTGACGCACGTTGAGCAGGCCTTGCAGGCTCACATATCGAAGGGAAACCGCGATCATGACGAAGAAGACCCCCACAACCTCCGAGCTCATCTCCCGCATCTCGCGGGCCCCCAACGTCAGCCTCCTCGTCGACGCCTACGACGCCGCGATCGAGGACAGCATCGTCAGCGTCCACCGCGTGAAGGGCACGGAGTGGCAGGTCTGGCACGGTGGATGGTCGGGCTTCAGCGGCGACTTTTTCGAAGTGCGTGCGCACCTTGCTGAAGACGCCGAGGAGATCCTCGACCGGGCTGCCGCAGCCGAGATCGGGTCTGCGCCAGCGATGATCCAGCAGCAGGCCCAGCAGCAGCAGGCCTGCGCGGCGGTTGTCCGGACGCCCTCTAAGGTAGAGGTAGCCAAGGCCGAGGTGGCACGCCTGGAGGCGCGATGCGCCGTGCTGCGAGAGGAGAAGCTGCCCGCGTATGACCTGCTGCGCGAGTGCCGCGCCGAGCGCATCTCCGCCGTCTCCGGCGAGCTCGACGCCTGCCCGGGCGTGTGCTGGACGAACGAGGAGCGCGCCGAGGTGGCGGCCGAGGAGGCCGATGCCAGGCTCGACGAGTGCATCGACGACCACCATGAGGCCTGCCTCAACCTCCGCGAAGAGCAGGATGAGGACGACGCCGCTCAGGCCTGCGCCGACCTTCTCGACATGATCGAGGGCACCGAGCACCTGCAGTCCCTCGTCCAGGCGAGCGTCGACCGCGCCGCGGCTGGCCTCGGGTCGACGACGGCCACGCAGGACAGCGTCGAGGCGCTCCGCCTCCACGCCGCCGACTTGCGCCGGCAGCTGGCCGCGATGCCGATGCCGGTACCGATGATCCAGCAGGTCGCCCAGCAGCAGCAGGCGAACGCGGGTGCCCGGCTCACCGTCATCACGAACCCGACGCCCCCGACGCACTGCTCGTGCTGCGGCCGCCGGCTCACCGACCACGTCAGCGTCCGCCACGGCATCGGCCCGATCTGCCGGGCGAACAGCGCGGCGCCGACCCGCGACCTCTTCACGACCCGCAGCGACTACACCGTCGAGGACCTGCTCGACGTCGTCCTCGTCGTCGACCTCGACCGCGGCGGCCGCTCGGTCAGCAACGACGCCTCGGGGGTCATCGACGACCTCCGCAAGGCGGGCCTGATCCGCCCGGGCGTGCCTGTCGTCTACAGGGACTCCAGCGGGACGTGGGACCAGCTGCGCGTCAAGGAAGGCAGGTTCTCCGGGTTCTCATCCGTCGGGGTCCTTACGCGCGAGGAAGCCATTGCCTGGGCGAGGGCCAACTGATGGCCCGCCGCACCCGGCTCCCGCCCCCCGAGGCGCTGGACCGTAAGACCCTGGAGCAGGCCGCGCGCCTGCTCCTCGGCGACGAATGGAAGAGGCCGCTCGCACGCCTGCTCGGGCCCTACCACCCCAGCGGCCCCATGGAGACGATCGATCCGCGGTTGCCGTTCAGATGGACGATGGAGCCGCCGGAGGACTCGACGGCGAAGTTCAACGGTCGACCGATCCCCGACTGGGTCTGGCCTGTGCTGAGGGAGATGCTGCATCAGCGCGCCCTCGACCTCGCCTCGCAGTCCCGCGAGGCGCAGCGGCTCTACGGGGACATCGGGGTCCTGCTGCACGAAGCCGAGAGGAAGCGCTGATGCCCCGCCACGTCTTCCCCGCTTCGGCCACGCACGCGGACATGCTGGCCTGGTGCCGGATCCGCCTTGCCGAGCCCTTGAAGATCCCGGAGCCCCTGCCGACGCAGCGGCGGCCCCGGGCCGAGCCGGAGCCCCCGCTGCCGCTGCTGTTTGAGGACCTGCCCGAGCAGCGCCGGCCCGAGCGCCCGGACGTCGTCCCGGTCTTCGGCGAAGACCCCCCGCTGGTGCCGGTTCACTGGTCGGCCGAGCAGATCTCCGTGATCGAGGACTATGCCGTTCTCGGCGTCAGCTCGACGGCG
This sequence comes from Methylobacterium phyllostachyos, assembly GCF_900103445.1. GTDB lineage: Bacteria > Pseudomonadota > Alphaproteobacteria > Rhizobiales > Beijerinckiaceae > Methylobacterium > Methylobacterium phyllostachyos. The sequence goes on from NZ_FNHS01000002.1 coordinate 471,897, forward strand.
TGGAAGGCCTACATCATCCCGACCGCCAAGGTGGCCGCCGAACAGGTCGAAGTCGCCGGGAAGGGATGCTCGGCGCGCGTGCTCATCACGGAGACCCGCCTCGGCTGGACCTCGGGCTTCGACCTCCAGGCCTTCCGCTTCGGATCCGGCGAAGGTGGGAACTGGCACCCCAACGCCGATGCCCACGGCTTCTATCTTTGGGCCACCCGGCAGACCGCGATCCACCACGGAGCCTGCGAGCTCTGGCAGGCTAGCCGGGACGAGGACACGGCCGACCGGATCCGCGGTCACTACGCGATGCGGGGCTACGACGTTATGGAGCCGCCTGGCGACGAGTGGAAGCGCCGGCTCATCTCGCGTGAGGACACCAAACGGCTACGGCTCATCGCGCACCGGACGCGGATGCACCCGGTCGGCAGGATGTCGCCGGAGATCCATGCCGCCGTCGCCTTCTACGAGCGCGAGTTCGAGAGGGCGGCCGGCCTCGACGACCACGACGCCCACGTCGACGGGCAGGCTCCGGCCCCGCCGGCCCGCCCGCTGGACGAGATGCTGCTGGACCATTTCAGAGGGGTGATCTCGCCTCCGTCGGACCTCGCCATGAAGCGGAGGGCGCGGCGGCGGGAGAGGGAGAACATTGACCAGGCCAACCGGATCAACGGTCAGGTCTAGACGCCCTCGGCCAGCACGCTCCCGTAGCTGGCCCCGTCGGGGATGTCCCCGATCCGGGCCGGCCTATACCGAGGCGCCCTGCAGCACCTGAAATAGCTGACTTCGACCGGGTGCTCGCCCGGCCGGAGCCCGGCATTCACGCGCGCTGCGGCGGCCTCGGCCTCGGCACGCGTCATCCCCATGCTGACGCGGCCGCATGACATGCAGGTCACCGAGCCGGCCGGGGGCTCGCTGAAGGAGTGGTCGCCCCGCATCAGGCAGCCTCGGCCATCTGCGCGACGGCGGCGACCCCGGCCTCCCGGGCCGCCACGTCGGCGAGGAGCTCCATGACCTCGGGCACGGCCACCGGCCTGAAGCGCCAGCAGTCCACGCCGACGTCGCAGGAGGATGCCGTGGCGGGGAGGCTGCCATGGCTATGGCCGAAGAGGTGGATCCGGCCGCGGTGCGCGTCGGGCCATGTGCGGTGGGCATAGTGGCTCATCCAAAGATCCACGGGGGCGGGCATGCCGCGGTCCTGGATGCTCAGGCGCAGCACGTCGTGGATCCCTCCCTGCCAGTCGAGACGTTCCCCGCGCTGCTCATGATTTCCGCGCACCAGCGTCTTGTGCCCGGCGAGGCGATCGAAAATCGATCTGGCATGCGCGAGGCTGCAGCCGTAGGCGAAGTCGCCGATGTGGATCACGCGGTCGTTGCGGGTGACCCGGTTGTTCCAGGCCGACACCATGTGCTCGTCCATCTCCTCGACGGACCCGAACGGCCGGGGCCTGCCCATCCGTTCGGACAGCATGCCGGCATGGCCGAAGTGGGTGTCCGAGACCACGAAAGTTGTCATGGCATCCTCCAAAAAAAGCGATCACGCGCGTCCGGATTTCCGGACGATGAAGGCTGGCCGGTCAGGCCAAGCGGGCGCGTTTCGCTAGGAGGAAAGCGGTCGTCATGTGTGCATCATCTGGCATCATGGCCGCCCCGGCAAGTCGATGCTGTCGGGGTGGTTAGGATATCCCTGGGCTTAGGCTGCGAGAGCTTTGTCGTCCTCGGCAGCTGCGGCCGCATCAGCAGCCTTCTTCGCCGCCGCCTTCGCCGCGGATTTGGCCTTGCCCTCCTTCTCCCGGGCGCGCCGGCGGGCTGAAATTTCAGCCGCGAGCTCTGGCAGCGGCGCGAATCCCGCGGCAGCCGCCGCGGCCTGCTCGTCGCACCAAGCGAGCCACCGCTCCATCACGGGCTGCTTGAGGTCGAGGCGATCGTCGACCGTGTAGTGCCCTTCGAGGACGTCGTCCGAGCTGATGCCCTCGTTGTGGTCCATGACCATCTTCACGCTGTCGCGCGGCAGCCGAAGCGTCTTCTGCGCGTGCGTGGAGAACCCGCGGCGGATGTCGTGCGGGGAGGCCTTCACGCCGAGGTCCAAGAGCCTGTGGTTCAGGCCGGCCTCGTTCATGTGGCCGCCGAGGGCGTCGCCCAGCTTCCATGCGCGGATCTGGGGGAAAAGGTGCTCCAGGCCGCGCTCGCTGCACGCCCTCAGCTGCGGGGCGATCCGCTGCCACAGCGCCGGAGGGAGCGGCAGGGCGTGGCGGCTTTGGTCGTCTCTCTTATCGGCGGTCTTCCTATGCGCCGGTCCCATCGACCATACGCCCCACCCGGGCTGTTCCGTCCAAGGCACGAAATCCTCGACGCGGGCATCGACGATGGGTCGCCGGCGCTGGGCCGTCAGGACCAGGAGCTCCAGGGCAAGCGACACGGTAGGGTCGAGGATCCCGGCCCGGGCCACGCCGAGGACGGTGCCGATCTCGGGTGCGGTCGCCACGTAGCGACCGGCCACCTTCCCGTTCGCGCGGACCTTCCGGGCCGATGACTTGGGCGGGGCAGCCAGCTTCGACATGTCGGCGCCGACACCCTCGATGCCTATGCCGCTACGGGTCCGGATATGTGGCTTCCACATCCACCGCCACATCGGGCGCAGCGCGGCCGCGAGGTTGACGGCATGCGTCTCCCGGCCGGACTGGTGCACCTCGAAGACGACGCCAGCGAGGTCCTCCTCTGTGACGCGCCTGACCGCCTTGCCGGCGAGGACCGCCAGCTCGGGCGCGCCGAGCTTTGCGGAATAGTCCTTCCAGGTCGCCTCGCGCAGGGTCCGCCTCACCTCGGCGAGGTACTCGGTCCGGGCCGTCTCCCAGGTCCAGTACGGCAGGTCGGCGATGCTGCGCTCGCGCTCGGCCACCAGCGCGGGATCCCGCGGCGGCGGGGATGGCCGCGCCGTCACCTTGCCGAGGCGGATGAACTGCGCCTCCAGGAACTTGTCGTCGGGCATGCCCGTGCGGTTGGCGACGAGCTTCTGTGCCTCGGCCACGATTGAGCGCGCCTCGTCGAGCGTCAGCCCGGGCGGCGACCCGAGGGTGAGCCTGAGTGTCTGCTTGAAACGGATCGCCTTAAACGCGAAGCGCGCGCCTCGGGGTCCGACGCGGAGCAGCAGCCCGGGCTGCTGGCTGTCGATCAAATCGTAGGCCGGGGTGCCGTCGCGGGCATCCTTCAGGGCCTTGTCGACGTGGGTCTTGCTCAGGCGAACGGACATCGAACCGGCTCGGGCTGCTCTCGGGCTGCGCAGCCCGAAATCCTCCGTGCCCTGTACGCCCCCGCGCGTCACCGCGCCGTTAAGGCAATCCCCAGCATTCTCAGGCATTTCCGGGCTCCCGCCGTTAACCGTCTACGTCTCGAACTCGGGCTGCGGGGGCGGAACAATAGAAATCATAATCCTTGTGTCGGGGGTTCAAATCCCTCCCTCGCTACCAACACACTGCATGTAGCAACTGTCCCAGCCTGTTGTGACGATCCCAAAGCGTTCTGGACGCATGCAGACCCGCCTGCCTATGACGCGTTTGCGCCTTGCGGGCCTGAGACCCGTTAAGGACGATCGTCGTCACGTGGCTGGCGATTCGTGCAGGTTGCAGCAACGCGCCGAAAGCGGGCTGTCGGTCGCGTGATCCGACGGCAAGCCCGGAACTGAACAGCATTCATCCCCGTGGATATACGTCAACGGGCGCCTGGAAGCGTTCACGCCGTTGGCGAAGCGCTATCGTCCCCACTCGGCACGGATGCGAAGAGCGATGGCGGCGGGTATGTCTCGACGCCGCAGGCTCGTCCGCGGCTCGAAAGCCAACGCATTGAGCTCATCCGCTATCGCGGTAGCTGCTGAGTCCTGGCCTGCTGAGTCGATCGCCTGGAATCGGAGATATTCAGATTGGCGGTGGTCGCGGAAAGGATCGTCAGCCGGGATACCGACGCATGGCAGGATCCTGACGAGAAGTCCGGCGGGCACCCGGTGAGATCGGACCCGTCTTACCGCGCACGGCCTCACCCCGCTTGCGCGTCGCGAAGGACCGCTTGGACCTGTCCGGCCGCAGCGGCGAGAGCGCTCGCCTGTAAGTGCCCCTCGACGTCGCCCTGCCCGAGAGATCCGAGTCTGTAGGCGATCCGGTGCTCGACGCCTTGCAGTAACTCCCGCGCCGGCTCCGCCTCGATCCGAAGCAGCGTCTGCGCCAAGTCTAGATATGCGCTCCGGAGAAGGCTGAAGGCAAAGCGTGTCGCGGCTTCATCCGCGATCGGTTTCAAGTCTGTCATCGCGTGCTCCTGGCTCGACACGCTCCCCAAGCTGGATCAGCTATATACAATATCTTGTCCATTGTAAAATTGACGCTTTCGGCTCGTCGATGCCGGTTATTATCGACGTGAGAAATCGAAGAATTTAACATGAAGCAGAGAGGTGGATTCGAAGGATTGGCCGCCGCTCATGATTTGCTGGTCCGCCCCGCCCTGATGCGCGCGGTCCCGTCAGAATTTCTGAGGCAGCGCTCCCTGAGCCGCGGAGATCCGCCTCGAAGTGGGTGATGCATCGAGAGATCTCACCGCATCACAAGACTCGCACACCCGGTGGCCGTACAACTTTTTCTGATGGTGGCGCGAAGTGTTTTTGTGGCGCGCCTAGGTCCTATTCTGGAGTACGCTGCCGCAAAAGACTGACGCATCTTGCGGTGCGGCAATATTGGTGCGGCGCAAGAAAGGACGCGGGCGGAACTCAGCTGCGCGCGAGCTTCGATCCGCTTCGGCTTCCGTCGCTCGACGGGACGATGTCTCGGCTGGCGCGTGGGTGAGGGCCGGTCACGGCTTCGATCGATTGGGAGGATCACGGGCTCCATGAGGAAGAACAAGGTCATCTCGGCGGGCGAGGCGATCGCGCTGATCCGCGAGAACGATGTCGTCACCACCACGGGTTTCGTGCAGAGCTGCATCCCGGAGGCGCTCCACGCCGCCCTGGAGAAGCGCTTCGTCGAGACCGGCTCACCGCGGGGCCTCACCCTGATCATGACCGCCGGCGCGGGCGACAGCAAAGGCCTCGGCACCGGCCGGCTGCACCATGACGGCCTGCTGTCGCGGGTCATCGCGGCCAATTTCGGCCGGATGCCGAAGGTTGCCAAGGCCGCGCAGGACAATCTGATCCGCGGCTACAACCTGCCCCAGGGCGTGATCTCGCAGCTCTACCGGGCCTGCGCGGCCGGTCAGCCGGGTCTGTTTTCGAAGGTCGGTTTGAAGACCTATGTCGATCCGCGCCACGGTGGCGGCAAGGTCAACGAACTGACCACGGAGGACATCGTCAAACTCGTCGAAGTCGATGGCGAGGAGTGGCTGTTCTATACCGCCACCAAAATCGACGTCGCCTTCATCCGCGCCACCTCGGCGGATCCGTCGGGGAACCTCTCTTACGAGAAGGAGGCGCTGACGCTCGATTGCCTCGCGCAGGCCATGGCGGCCCGCAACAACGGCGGCATCGTCATCGCGCAGGTCGAGCGCATCGTCGATGACGGCTACCTGCTGCCGAAGGACGTCCGGGTACCCGGCATCCTGGTCGATTGCGTGGTGGTCGCCGAACCCGAAATGCACCGGATGAACTACGGCGTGATGCACGACGCCGCCCTCGCCGGGGAAATCCGCGTGCCGGTCACCGGCATCAAGCGGATGGCGCTCAACGAGCGCAAGATCATCGCCCGCCGCGCCGCCTTCGAACTCCCGCCGAACGGCGTGGTCAATCTCGGCGTCGGCGCACCGGAAGGCATCGCGTCAGTGGCCAATGAGGAAAAGATCACCCCATACATCACCCTGACGACCGAGGCTGGGGCCGTCGGCGGCGTACTGGCCTCCGGATCGAGCTTCGGCGCGGCCACGAATGCCGATTGCATCATCGACCAGAACCAGATGTTCGACTTCTACGATGGCGGCGGCCTCGATATGACGTGTTTGGGCATGGCCGAGTGTGATGCCGCCGGCAACGTCAACACCTCGAAGTTCGGTGGGAAGCTGAACGGCTGCGGCGGCTTTATCAACATCTCGCAAAACGCCAGGACCGTGGTCTTCGCGGGTACCTTCACGGCCGGGGGACTGGAGATCGCGGTCAACGACGGCCACGTGCGGGTCGTCAGCGAGGGCAAGGCCCGCAAGTTCGTCGCCCAGGTCCAGCAGAATACCTTTTCGGGCCCCTATGCGGTGGAGCGTTCGCAGCCGGTCCTCTACGTCACCGAGCGCTGCGTCTTCCAGCTGACGCCGGAGGGGCTGGAACTGATCGAGGTCGCACCCGGAATCGATATCGAGCGGGACATCCTCGCGCACATGGATTTCGCCCCCGTGGTGCGGAACCCCGTGCTGATGGATCCGCGCATCTTCCGCGACGAGCCGATGGAGCTGATCTCCGATCTGCTCAACCTGGATCTGAAGTCGCGCGTCAGCTACGACGGCGAGCGCAACATCCTCTTCATCAACCTGGAGGGCTGGTACTGCCGGGTGAAGGGCGACATGGACGAGTTGCGCATGACCATCGTCGAGGCGTGCCGTAAGGCTGGTCAGCGCGTCAACGCTGTGATCAACCATGACGGGTTCCGGCTGAACGATAATCTGCTCGACGATTACGCCGGGGTGCTGCAATACTTGCAGGCGAATTATTACGCGACAACCACGCGCTATGCGACGAGCGCGTTCCTACGCCTCAAGATGGAGGAGGCGCTGACCCGCCGCGGTGTTGCCCCCCACGTCTTCGAGCGAAAGGAGGAGGCGCAGGCCTTCGTCAGCAGCACCGAGGACAAGAAGGCCCGCAAGCGGATCCCGCCGGCTGTAGCGTCGGCGGCCTAGCGCCGGGGCCGTTCGCATACGGTCGGGCGGCGGTCTGGTATACAGTCCGACCCGCCCGTGCCGGCGGGCCTCTCCGGGAGCCCGATTCTGCGACAGGATCTCTGCCTCGTCACCGTGCCGGCCGCTGGGCCGGCGACCTTGGACACGTTATCGGCTCGGCGCATCGCGGCGCTCGCCCACGCCGCCCTGATCGCCGAGCTGGAAACCTGGCCGAAGCCCGGCCTCGTGAGCCCGATCGATTCCGGCAGCCATGATGACATGGATGCCGACCTCCTCCGGCGCAGTGCTGCAGCGATCCAGCCGTTTTTCGCGGATCTGTACGCCGCCGGAGCCCGGGGCGCCGTGATGGCGGATCTCCGGGCGATCGGGCTCCGGGCGGAGGCCGCGATGCTGCGCGCCACCGGCGGAGTCAACGCGCATCGCGGCGCCATTTTCTCGTTGGGCCTTATCTGCGCGGCGGTGGGAGCGGCGGGTGAAATGCCGGCTTCTGCCGAGACCTGCGCGGCGTCGGTCGGTGCCCGCTGGGGTGCAGAGATCGCGCGGGTTCCGGCGTCGCCGACGAGCCATGGCGGCCGCGCGGCGCAGCGTTACAGCGTTGGCGGCGCGGGCGCCGAGGCGGCTGCCGGCTTCCCCACGATCCGCGCCGTCGGCTTGCCGGCCCTGCGCCTCGGCCGCTCGCGTGCGCCGGACGACCCGGAGGCGGCGCGCGTCGATTGCTTCTTCGCGCTCCTCGCCGTGCTCGACGATACCAACCTGCTCTATCGCGGCGGGGCAGACGGGTTGATGGCTGCGCGGGCCGCCGCCGCGTCTTTCGTTGCGGCCGGAGGCGTGGCGGCGCCCGCCTGGCGCGACCGGGCCATCGAGATCCACCACGCCTTCGTGGCGGCCAGGCTCAGCCCAGGCGGCTGCGCCGATCTCCTCGCGGCCACCCTCTTCCTCGAAGCCCTCGCGGCATCGTCCTGACCAGGCGCCGCCCGTGACAGACCACGTCAATCGCTCGATGAGCGTGTCGAACCCAGTGTCATGTCCTGCACGCCGATCTGGGGCGGCACCGCTTCTGTCGCATTCCCCCGAAGGCGAGCGATCCCCAGATAGGGCTTCGCTCCGCCCTGCCCCCGGCCTCCCGTGACCCTGATTCGGATCGCGCTCCTCGCGTTCGTAGCCCTCTTTGTCGTGCCTATCGCAATCTCCGCGACGCTGTACTGGCTGCGTGCGAGCGGTGATTGGCGCCTCGCCGACCGGTCCAGCGCCGGCTTGCTCCCACCCGCGGAGGCCGAGCCCGACGCAGTCGTGCGCATCTTCTCCGCGCGTACGGTCAGTTGGCGCGGGATCGTGGCGACCCATAGTTGGATCGTCATCAAGGGGCGGGGCGAGCGCGCCTACCGGCGCTTCGACTACACCGCTTGGGGACAGCCGATCTGGGTCGATCGCTTCGTCCCGGATGGGCGGTGGTTCGGCAATCCCCCGGAAACTGTCTTCGCAGCAGACGGTCCGGCGGCCGAGGCGATGCTGCCGCGTATCCGGAAAGCGGTCGCCGAGTACCGTTACGCCCGACCCGGCGATTACGTGGTCTGGCCGGGACCGAACTCGAACACCTTCGTCGCCGCCATCATGGCGGCCGTTCCCGAGATCAAGGCAAGCCTGCCGACCACCGCGATCGGCAAGGATTTTCCCTACGATGGCCGCTGGATCGGCTGGACACCCTCCGGCACCGGCATCCGGATCAATCTGGGCGGCTATGCAGGGCTGACCGTCGGCTGGGTCGAGGGACTCGAACTGAACTTGCTCGGCGGCGTGGCCGGGATCGATCTGCGCCGTCCCGGGATCAAGGTGCCGGCGTTGGGGCGGCTCGGGTTCTGATTGCGGCATCGCCCGCGCGCCGTGGCCGCCTCGTATCGGAGGCGATCACGGCGCCGACTCACGGTTGCGACAAGCCGATCACGGCGCGAGGTCGTGAACCGGCTCCTTCACCGGCGTGGCGCTGCTGTTCAGGACGGCACTGCCGGTGTCGACCGGCTTCAGGAGGGACCGGTCGATCTGCGGCGGCGTCGGCAGCTGCAGCGCCTCGCTGGTGGCGGCCCATTCCTGCGCCACACGATCCGGATCGTCGTTGAGCTTCGTGCCGTAGCTCGGGACGATCTCACGGATCTTCGCCTGCCATTCCGGCGTCGCGACGTTCTTGGCGAAGACCTTCTCCAGCACCTGCAGCATGATCGGCGCCGCCGTGGAGGCGCCCGGCGAGGCGCCCAGCAGGGCCGCGATGCTGCCGTCCTTGCTGTTGACGATCTCCGTGCCGAGCTTCAGCACGCCGCCCTTATCCGGATCGCGCTTGATGATCTGCACGCGTTGGCCTGCCTGCCAAAGGCGCCATTCTTCCTTCTTCGCCTTGGGAAAGTATTCGCGCAGGGCCGCGATGCGGTCGTCGTCCGACAGCATGAGCTGCCCGGCGAGGTACTCGACCAGCGGAAACTCATCCAGCCCGACGCGCATCATCGGCCAGATGTTGCTGGAGGTGGTCGAGCTGAGGAGGTCGAAATACGACCCTTCCTTGAGGAACTTCGTCGAGAAGGTTGCGAACGGTCCGAACAGGATCACGCGCTTGCCGCCGAGGACACGCGTGTCGAGATGCGGCACCGACATCGGCGGCGATCCGACCGAAGCCTTGCCGTAGGCCTTGGCGAGGTGGAGCGTGGCGACATCCGGGTTGTCGTTGATCAGGAACGAGCCGCCTACGGGGAAACCCGCGTAGTTCTCCCCCTCGGGGATGCCGGATTTCTGCAGCAGGTGAAGGGCGCCGCCGCCCGCGCCGATGAACACGAACTTGGCATCGATGCTCTGTCGGGAGCCGTCCTTGAGATTCTTTGAGGTCACGCGCCAGGACCCGTCCGAATTCTTGACGATGCTCTCGACCTCGGTGGACAGGCGCAGCTTGAAGCTCGGCTGCTTCTGCAGATAGGCAACGTATTGCCGCGTGACCTCGCCCCACTCGCAGTCGGTGCCGAGCGGCGACCACGTGGCGGCGACCTTCTGCTTCGGGTCGCGCCCGTCCATCATCAGGGGCACCCACTTGCGCAGCTGCTCGGGATCCTCCGAATACTCCATCCCGGCGAAGAGCGGGCTGGCCTTCAGCGCCTCCCAGCGCCGTTTCAGGTAAGCGATGTTGTCGTCGCCCCAGACGAAGCTCATATGCGGCGTGTGGTTGATGAAGGTGTGCGGGTCCCGCATCACGCCGGTCTTGACCTGATGGGCCAGGAACTGACGGGTCACCTGGAAGGCCTCGTTGATCTCCACCGCCTTGGCGATCTCGACCTTGCCGTTCTTCTCAGGGGTGTAGTTCAGTTCCGCCAGGGCCGAGTGGCCCGTGCCGGCATTGTTCCAGCCATTCGAGCTTTCCAGCGCCACCTGATCGAGACGCTCGACCATCTGGATCGACCAGTGGGGCTCAAGCTCGTTCAGCCACACGCCGAGCGTGGCACTCATGATGCCGCCGCCGATGAGCAGCACGTCGACCCTGCCGTCGGCGGCCTCGGCCATGGCGAGAGAGGCCGGGAGCGCCGCCACCGCTAGACCGGTCGCGGCGGTGGCGAGGAGCTGCCTCCGACTCAGTGGCGGCGCAGCCTGCATGTCCCGGTGGTGGACGGGCGCGGTCTCGTCGTCGGCACGCATGGTCGGATCCCGTATTTACGTATCGGATGTCACCGGCGTCGATCGCCGATGAGCAAAGACGTAGGCAGTCGGCGCAGGAGGGATTTCCCCGCCGGCCTTCAGGATCGTTTCCCCCAAACCGATACACGGCTCCGGGCCGTGGCCCGGAATTCATGCGATCGACATCGCTGTGCCGCCGTCATCCAATCGAACGACCAGACGACGTCAGCTTGCGCACACATCAAAGCGCAGTCGTTTATTATTGCCCACCGCAGAGCACAGTCCGGCCGTCGAACCTGCGACCGCCTCTGCTCGGAACGATCGCGGATAGACGCGCGACCATGATGAGAGAACAACGCTGTTCTGTCCGGAACAGCGGCTGAACGGCGTCGTCATAGAGGATGACGCGCGGCAGGACAATCACCGGTGCGCGCTTCGATGGTGCGTGCCCTACGATGCGCGCCTGAATCGGACGTGGCTGCGCGATGGGCGTCCGGCATTCCAGTTGGGCATGACCCGCCACGGCGTTGTCACGTCGGCATAATCGCCGTCCAAGCGGACGGTCCGCCGCTGCTCTGTGCTGACCCATTCCGGCGTCCAGGCGGTCTGGACTGCGGTGACCCATTGATCGCCCTCGACCCGGTAGCGGCCGATATAGGCGACGAGGCTGTTCAGCAGCGCGGCCCGCTCGGAATCCGTGGAGGCCGGCTTCCGGTCGCTGCCTTCCAGATTGAAGGCCACCCACCCGTCCCGGGTGAAGATGACGCGTCCGCGGGGCGTGCTGCCCATCGCGTCGATGAGCGTGCCGGTCTCCTTGTCCTCGACCTTGTAGGAGACGAGTTCCCAGGTTCCAACGAGGCGGTTCGCCAGCGCGGTCCCTGTCGGGCTGTTCGTGCCGGCGATCTGCCCGAGGGCTCCGGGCATCGCCAGCGGCATCAGGAGGACGGCAAACGGGAACAGTGCGCGACGCATGGTCTCTTCGGGTTATGCGGTGCGAATCGGTCGGCGCGTGCTCAGCCGGGCCGACTTGTCCGACGCCCCTGTGGCGGCGGAGGCGCCGATACTTCGCTTCTCATCCGCGCCGCAAGCGCTTGCGGGATGCCAGGGCGGAAATCGAGGTGCCTCCGAGCGGCCTCAGCCGCCGTTCCGGGCCATGCGCGTACGCCCGCCATCCACGACCAAGGGGAGCGGATCCTGCGTGCCGGTGACGACGACGAGCCGCTGGACCTCGCCCCGGAGGAAGGCCTGGAGGAACCGCTCGTAATCACGGAACGACACGCAGCCGTTCGAATCACCGCGCGGGCCCAGCATGAACGTGTGGGCCAAGAGCCCGACACGGCCATAGACCGCCTCGCTTCCGCCCACCGGGGTCAGCCGGATCGCCCGCACGCCGTGGAACAACTGCTCGCGCTCCGTCAGGTCGTAGGTTCCGGGCGGCGTCGGCCCCCGCATCCGGATGTTGACGAGGCGTGGCTCGTCCAGCCCCTCGCCGAGGCCCGAATGCGCCTCGAGACGCTCGCCGCTCGGCAGCGTCACGGTCCGAGCGGCGATGTTGTAGACGGCCACACCCGCGGTCGGGTTCGGCTCACGCGACAGGGTGAGCGGCGGCGAGATCCGCCGCTGGGGGGCGGGGTCGAACGGCTTGCTCTCCAGCGCCGTGTAGGCCAAGGCCGGTGCGCGTTCGATGCCGAACAGTTTTTCCAGGAACGAGCGCTCATCGGCCGGCGGCGCGGCGGGCTGCACGGGCGCCACGTCACGCCGCGCCACGCGGCGCTCGGCCCGCCGCACGGGCGCGGTCGTACCCGAGGACCGGAATTCCGGTGGGCGCGGGATCGGGAGCGGCACGATCATGGCCGTACGCGGCGGCTCGACCGAGCCACCGTCGAGCGGGAGGTCCGGGACCGGCGCGACGTCGAGCGGTGCCATCTGCATCCAGGCCCAGTGCGCCGGGGGGCCGCCAGCAGCGTCGTCCGGTGAAACCTCAGGCGTCCGCGAGTTATCGAGCTCGGCGGTCCGAGATCCGCTTGAAGTTTTGACACGCGACGGCGCGTCGGGCGCCGAGGCGCCGGACGCTGCCGTCATGTCGGCCGATGCTGGGGGCTGTGGCGTGGTGGTCAGGGCGCCCGACCCGACGAGGGCCATCGCCACCGCTCCGGTGAACACCGCCAGCGGTGCCAAGCAGGAAAGCCGCGTCCGCCTGCTGTGGAGGCCGTCCAGCGGCACGGGATCGATCGCCATGCGGGTGCCCATGCTCCTCGTCGCCGAGGGGCCGAACCGGTCGATGGTCGATACGCCGGAACGACGTGGGGACCACGTGGCGGGCCTGCCTCTCTCGGTGCGAAACAGCGGGCTCCGACAGGCTTTTCTGGGGCGGCTCCATGGTCGATCTTGGATCGATCGGGACCATTTTCGGGCATGGAGCCCGGCTTCTACAAGTCTTCGCGGGATGCCGGCGACCGAGAAACTCGGCCGCCGCGCATGAATGCACCATCAGCAAGGACGGCACCTGAACGTTGTTCCCGCGCGTGGGTACGCGCCGAACCGGTGCGGATCGCGACCGAAAATCGTCAGTCGTTGTCGATCTGGCGTCCGAGCAGCGCGATGGCCCGCTCGTAGACCGGGGCGGCGTTCCAGCCTTGGATCGCGGCGAAGTTCGGCTCGCCGGGCTGGTAGCCTGCGCCCGCGCGCCATCCATGCGCCTTGAGGAAGTTGGCGGTCGAGGACAGGGCCGCGCCGACGTTGTTGAGATCGCCGGTGCCATAGGTCAGCACGTTCTTCGGCAGGAACTGCGTGTGGCCGACCTCACCATGCGCGGCGCCGCGGGTGCTCGGCGTCAGCAGGCCGCGATCGACCAGGGTCAGCGCGGCGTAGAGCTGATCGGTGAAATACTCTGAGCGGCGGCAATCGTAGGCCAGGGTCGCCACGGCCGAGAGCGTATTGACGTTGCCGCGCACCGCGCCGAACCCGGTCTCCATGCCCCAGATCGCCAGGAGCGGCCCCGGCGGAACGCCGTAGCGCTGCTCGATCGACTCGAACAAAGCTGCATTCTGCCGCTTCAGCGCCCGGCCCCGGGAGACGATCGCCGGGCCGCCGCGCTTCGCCAGGAACTGGTCGAGCGACAGCTTGAAGCTGTGCTGGCCGCGGTCGGCCGAGATCGTGGCGGTCGAGTAGGTGGTGTTCTGCAGGGCCGCGAGGCTCGCCGCACTGGCCCGGCCGCGCGCTTCCTCCGTGAATTCACGCTTCCACGCCTCGAAGCCGGCGGCACTGTTGCCGCATTGCGCGGCCTGCGCCTGGCCGACGCTCAGGGCGAGTCCGGCGATTGCCGCCAGTGCGAGGGTCTGACGCCGCATCATCTCGATCACGCGAAACACTCCTTCGGCGCGTCCGCGCGCCTTATCCGCTTGGCGATACCCAGCGACATCCCGGCGATATCAGGGCGAGAAGATGTCCGGGACGCGAACTTCGGGTCCCAACCTTCACATCCTCGCGCATTCGCAGAACGGCTCCGCGAGAGCAAGCACGCAACGCATCCCCACACGGCTGCGGGCTGGAACGACGAAGGCCCGTGCTGTGCCGGCAACGATTTCCCCGTGAGCCTCAGGCCCCGCGACGGACCACACGGGATAGGACCCAGCATTTTGCCGGCAAGATCATCGCGGCCTACAGCGAGCGCGCCTAAAGTATAAATTCGGCAGATCCGCCATCTTAATTTGATTTGCCAGCGAATTGAATTCTTCGGACATGGTTCTCGTCGCCGTCACAACGTTGTCAAATGACGGTCATAGCTTTGCCGGCGGAAAAAGGTCTCGGGAGCAGCGGTGTGGGGCTCATGATGAACAGGGCGTCGAGAGGCCCACGCTTGTTCCGCATCTCCTGATCCCGTTCGGCGCCCTGTGATGTCGGTGATCCTGACGGCGGCCGCATGGCCCGTCGCCGCCCACGAGGCGGTGCGGCCGGGCAGTGCCGCGCAACAGGTCATCCGGTCACGCAGGCGGGGCCGGTCCGGAGCGCCGCTCTGGTAACGGCAGCCGCGGACGCTCCGACCCTTCCGATCTCGTTCCACCAGATTTCGACCGAACTGACAGCGGGACTGAACACCCATGGCCATCGGAATGCACGGCACCGACTCATCGCGGGCAGGCGCCCTCGGCCCGGATCTCGACCGCGATGGCGTCGCCAAGGCCTATGGGCGATGGGCGCCGGTCTACGATCTGGTGTTCGGGCCGGTCTTCGCCCAGGGGCGGACCCTGGCAGCCGCGGCGGCGGAGCGGATCGGCGGCCGCATCCTCGAAGTCGGCGTCGGGACCGGCCTGTCCCTGCCGGCCTATCGTCGGGCTGCCAGCATCGTGGGCATCGATATCTCGGCGCCGATGCTGGAGAAGGCGCGCCAACGCGTGGCGCGGCTCGGCCTGCGCAACGTCGAGCGCCTCGCCGTGATGGACGCCGAGCACCTCGATTTCCCGGATGCGTCCTTCGACGTGATCGTCGCGCAATACGTGGTCACGGCGGTGCCGCACCCTGAGCAGGCGCTGGACGAATTCGCCCGGGTGCTCCGCCCCGGTGGCGAGATCGTCATCACGACCCGCATCGGCGCCGAGGACGGTCTGCGCCGCACCGTCGAGCATGCCCTGGCCCCGATCACGAGCCGCCTTGGCTGGCGAACCGAATTCGCCTGGAACCGCTACGCCGCCTGGGCGGCCGGCGCTCCGGTCGAGATCGTCGAGCGCCGGGCGCTGCCGCCCCTCGGACATTTCTCCCTCGTCCGCATGCGCAAACACGACGCCTGACGTCACTCCCCCATCATCGTTTCACGAGGACGCACACCATGGCGAGCTTTCTCGAAGCTCTGCGCATCCAGCGCTGGGATGATCACCGGTACTATCACCACAATCGCGTCAACCAGAGCTTGCACGTCGTCAGTGCGATCAGCTTCCTGGTGGCTTATGCCCTGGCGTTCAAGGATCCGGCGACGTCCGCGCTCATCGGCTGGCTGGTCGCCATGACGTCCAGACAGGCCGGTCACCTGTTCTTCGAGCCGAAGGGCTACGACCACGTTAACGATGCGACCCACGAGTACAAGGAAGAGATCAAGGTCGGCTATAACCTGCAGCGCAAGATCGTGCTCCTGTCGATCTGGGCCCTGTCGCCATTGCCGCTCTACTTCGATCCCACCTTGTTCGGGCTGCTCTCACCGCATCAGACGACCGGCGACCTGATCCGCAATGTCGGCTGGATCTGGCTATGGCTGGCGCTGGCGGGCCTGCTGTTCCGGATGGTGCAGTTGTTCTTCCTGCGAGATGTGCAGACCGGGATCGTGTGGGTCACCAAAATTCTCACGGACCCGTTCCACGACATCAAGCTCTATCACAAGGCGCCGCTCGCGCTGCTGCAGGGTGAGTTGGTCGAGGAGCACGAGCCGCACGAGCACGGCGCCTGAGATCGGAGGGCGCTGGGCGGAAATCCGCCCGGCGCTCGTTGACGGATCAGGCTCGATCCGGCGCGCGTAGGCCGAACCGGGCGCCGAACCTGCCCAAGCGCACGGCCGCGACCTCCCGCAGGATGGCGCGGCGGATCGCCTTGTCGGTCGGCGCCCCGGCATCCCACCAGCCGTCAGCCCGCATGGCCGTGGCCGCCGCCACGAACCGCGTTGCGACGGCTTCGAAAGCCGCGTCCTCGTAGGCGAGGCTGAAGATCAGGCGTCCGGTCCCGACCCAGGACAGAGCCAGCCCTTCCGCGCGCAGGTAGAATTGCAGCATCCAATTGTAGCGCGACGGCTTGGTGTACAGGACCGTCCAGACCGTGGACATGTTGGCGACCCGTACCGGAAGGTCGGCCGCCGCCAGCAGGGTATTGAGGCGCGCCGCGCGCCGGTCCCAGGTCGCGTCGAGGTCGGCATAGAGCGCGGCGACCTCCGGCGTGTCGAGCCGGTCGAGGAAGGCGCTCATGGCACCCATCACGTAAGGATGGGCGTTGAAGGTCCCGCGGGCGAAACAGATATCGACCGGCCGGTCGTCCCGATAGCGCCGCATCAGGTCGGCGCGTCCGCACAGGACGCCGACCGGCAGGCCGCCCCCGAGCGTCTTGCCGTAGGTGACCATGTCGGCCTTGACGCCGAAATATTCCTGCGCTCCGCCTCGGGCGAGGCGAAAGCCGAGGAAGACCTCGTCGAGGATCAACACGATACCCCGGGCGCTGCACACTGCCCGCAAGGCGTGCAGCCATCGCGTGTAGGCAGCCCGGTCGAAGGCGGCCTTGCGCGCGCTGTCCACCAGGGCGGAGTCGGCTGGTGCGCCCACATTGGGGTGCATGGCCTGGAGCGGATTAACCAAAACACAGGCGACGTCCCTGCGGGTTGCCAGGACGCGCAGGGTCCGCTCCGACATGTCGGCCAAGGTAAGCGTGTCGCGGGTCGGAACAGGGTTGCCGATGCCGGGCTGCACCTCGCCCCACCAGCCGTGGTAGGCGCCGCACAGGCGCACGATCCGGCGGCGGCCGGTGTGGTAGCGGGCCAGCCGTACCGCCTGCATCACCGCCTCGGTCCCGGACATGTGAAACGAGATTTCGTCGAGGCCCGAGAGCGCCTTCAGGCGCGCGACGTTGCCGGCGACCACCGGGTGCAGCGGTCCGAGCACCGGGCCGAGCGCGGAGACGCGCGCGGCTCCCTCCTCCAGGCAGGCCCGGTAGAAATCGACGCCGAACAGATTCACTCCGTAGGAGCCGGCGAGATCGTAGGACACGTTGCCGTCGAGATCCGTGACGGTCACCCCTTCGGAGGCGGCCGCGAAGGCGCCGGTCCCAAGATGCGCCCGCACGTGCCGGGCGTACTGGAACGGCACCCGGTAGAGGCCGGTGAATTGCAGGTCGGACAGGCCGTCGCGCACGGCGTCGGTCTCGGCACGGGTGCGTGCGTACCGGGTCCGGAACAGTTCGGAGAGCCGCGCGAAACCCGCCTCCCGCCGCAGCGCGACCGCCTCGTCCGGATGGTCGGAGCGGAAGAAGGCGCGCTCGGAATAGGCATAGTTGGGAATGAGCCCGGCGACGCGGCGAGCCATCCGGGCATGGCCGGTGAGCGAAGGATGTTTCGCCCGGGACAGCTGCAGGCGCTGGGCCGCGCGCGGCAGAACGAGAACCGCGGCGGCGGTCGTGGCGGACAGGGTGACGAGGAGTGCGGACATCGCCCCGCGCCCTATCGGAGGCAATTCACGGCATGATGACGGTTTCCGTTTCGCCGCTGCGGCGGGCCCTGGCGCGGGTCGGCGCCCAGGAGGACCTGAACTTCCTGTTGACCAACCGCCTGCCGCGAAGGCTCGCCACCCGGTTCATGGGTTGGTTCAGCCGGATCGAGCAGCCGCTGGTACGCGACCTCTCGATCGCCACGTGGCGCCTGTTCTGCGACGTTGACCTCAGTGACGCGCGCGAGGCGCGTTTCCCGAGCCTCCATGCGGCCTTCATCCGGGCGCTCCGGCCCGGGGCCCGTCCGATCGCGGCTGATCCTGCGATCCTAACGAGTCCGAGCGACGCAATTCTCGGGGCGCATGGCCGGATCGAGGCCGGCCGCCTGTTGCAAATCAAGGGGTTGTCGTACCGGCTGATCGAGTTGCTCGGGGGCGATGCGCAGCTCGCCGAGGCGCATGAGGGTGGCAGCTACGCGACCCTGCGGTTGACCGCCGGGATGTATCACCGCTTCCACGCCCCCCACGACCTCCGCGTCGAATCCGTGCGGCACATCTGGGGTGACACGTGGAACGTGAATCCGATCGCCCTGAAGCGCGTCGAGGCCCTGTTCTGCCGCAACGAGCGCGCGGTCCTGCGGCTGCGCGTGGCCGAGGCTGGTCACGCCGTCACTTTGGTACCGGTGGCGGCGATTCTGGTGGCGGGCCTGCGCCTCGGCTTTCTGCCGGAGGGCGCAGCCCTTCGCCGGACGGGCGGCCAAACCCTGCCTTGCACGGCGCGCCTCGCCAAAGGCGACGAGATGGGCTGGTTCGAGCACGGCTCGACGATCGTGGTGCTGGCACCGGCGGGCTTCACGCTCCTGCCCGATCTGACCGAGGGCCGTCGCCTGCGCATGGGCGAGCCGCTGATGCGCCTGCCACCGGCTGCGCAGGCCGGCTGACAGCCCCCGCTGCCGTCAGGCTGCCTGGACGGTCGCCAAGTACTCCGCCACGGCGGAACTCAGCCCATCCGACTGACGCGATAGCTCGGTCGCGGCGTTGAGAACCTGGTTGGCGGCAATGCCGGTCTCGGCGGCGGCATGCGTGACCGCACCGATATTGACCGTGACCGCCTGCGTCCCGCCGGCCGCCTCGCTGGCGCTACGCACGATTTCCTGAGTAACCGTCCCCTGCTCTTCCATAGCGGCCGCCACCCCGACCGCGATGGTCCGCAGGTCGAGGACCGTGGCGGCGATGGCCTGGATGGCGTCCACGGCGCGGGCCGTTTCACCCTGAATGGCGTTCACTTGGCCGGAGATCGTCTCGGTGGCTTTCGCGGTCTGACCGGCCAACTCCTTGACCTCAGCCGCAACCACGGCGAAGCCCCGGCCCGCCTCGCCGGCCCGGGCCGCCTCGATCGTGGCGTTCAGCGCCAGCAAATTCGTCTGAGCGGCGATACCCGAAATGAGGCCGATCACGGCGCCGATCCGCTCGGCACCCTCAGCCAAGCCGAGAACCAGGGCGTTGGTCTCGTTGGCGCTCGCGGCGGCACGCTCGGCCATCTCGGCAGAGCGCATGATCTGGCTGTTGATCTCGCCGATCGAGGCCGACAACTCCTCGCTTGCTGCGGCGACGGTCTGGACGTTCGACGAGGTCTGCTCGGCTGCCGACGAGACCGTAGCGGATTGGGCGGCGGTCTGATCGGCGTTGCCGCTCATCGATCGGGCCGTCGCCTGCATCTCGTCCGCTGCGCTCATCAGCGTTTGCGTCATCCGTCCGACCTGCGACCGGAATGCCTGTGTCGCCTTATCCAGGACCTCAACCCGGCGCGCTTTCTCCGTCAGATCCCGTGCCGACGCCTCGTCGGCCGAGTGCTTGGCAAGCAGCGCTTCCCGGAAGACTTCAAGGGCCTTGGCCATGGCGCCGATCTCGTCGGACCGTTCGGCGCCAACGACCTGCGTGTCGAGGTCGCCAGCCGCGACGCGCTCCATCGTTGCCGTGGTCTGCTCGATGGGTCGGGTCACCCGGACGAGGATCACCCAGACGCCATACGCGACCGCGGCCACAGCGCCGATCAGCGCGGCCAGCAGAAGGGTCTTCAGAATCTCGGTCAGCGACTCCGCGCGCCCGAATTCCGCGTTGGCCTCGCGGACCTGAAGATCGGTAAGCTTACTCACCCCCGCCATCGTCGGCGCCATCGCCTGCAGCAAGGCGGCTTTGGCGGTGGCGATGGCGGCGGTGTTCTGCGCCTTCAGGGCGCTGCTCAGATCGTGGACGATATTCGCGTTCCGCTCGAGCTGAGGCTTCACGGCTGCGATGAGCTGCTCCTCTTCGGGTGTCAGGTACGTCGCCAGATAGTCGGACCAAACCTGTTGCCCGCGTGCGAGCTGCCGTTCCGCAGTCGCCGCGAGATCTGCAGTGTCGGCCGTCGGCATATCGATGGTGCGGACGACGACGAGAATGGCGTCGTAGGTGTCACGCAATGCGCTGAACTGGCTGAGCGGGACAACGCGGTCGGCGACGATTGTCGCCAAGCTCCTGCTGGTGCTGCGGAGTGCATAATTGCCGAGCAACGCTGAGCCAAGAAGGAGAGTGCCAAGCAATGCGAGGAGCGCAATAAGCCGCGCCTTGATCGAGATCTTCATCGAAGCCGACAGAGCTCCTGATCCACACCTTTTGAAAAACTTGCATATCATAGCGGTGTGCAGAGAAGATTCAAGTGTCAGTTTTATCCCGCGCAATGAAAACGCAGCTTAGATGATGTGTGGTCTGATATTAAATACAACAATTTCAGAAAAATATATTGCGTGAAAGCGAGAGTATCGCAAGGTTCACGCTTCTCGAAAACCCGTCAGTCTGACCAGTTCGGATATGCCACGCGGAACGACATGCGATCACCGTAGCGTGCGCGGCAGCCACCTTACCGCGTCCGCACGTGATCGCTGACCGTCGAAACGCAACGAGCCGCCGACCCTGTCCTGGGCCGGCGGCTCGTCTCATCGGAGCGGTCGATGCCGCTTTAAACGTCGAGGTTGGCGACGCTGAGCGCATTCTCTTGGATGAACTCGCGCCGCGGCTCCACGACATCGCCCATCAGCTTCACGAACAGGTCGTCGGCGTCGGTAACGTCCTTGACCTTGACCTGCAGCAGCGAGCGGATGTCGCGATCCAGCGTCGTCTCCCAGAGCTGTTGGGCCGTCATCTCGCCGAGGCCCTTGTAGCGCTGGAGCTGGAGACCCTTCCGCCCGAAGGCCATCACGGCCTCGAACAGCGCGACCGGACCGTGCAGCACGGTCTCGTCCGACTTGCGCATCAGGGTCGCGGGCTCGCCGTAGATCTCGCGGAAGGCGTCGGCCCGCTCGGACAGGCGGCGGGCCTCCTGCGAGGTGATCAAGCCGGCATCAAGGGTCGCCACCTGCCGCACGCCGCGCAGGGTCCGGCTGAGGCGGTACCCGCCCTCGAAGGATTCACCCTGCCAGCCCTGCTCGATCTCGTCGGCGATGGCGTCGAGACGCCGCGCTGTCATGTCGGCCAGCACCTCGGCCTCGCCGGGGCGGTCGGCCGCATCGGCATCGAAGGCGCCGGCCAGCACCGCCTGCTCGACCACGGACCGGTCGTAGCGCGTGTGCAGGCCCTGTAGGATGCTCCGGAAGGTCCGCGCCTCCTCGACGAGGCTCTTGAGCTGAGGACCGGCGAACTCCGCACCCGTCGAGAGGCGCAGGATCGCCCCGTCCGTGCCCTGGTCGATCAGGTAATCTTCGAGGGCGCGCTCGTCCTTCAGGTAGATTGCCCGGCGGCCGCGCTCGGCTTTGTAGAGCGGCGGCTGGGCGATGTAGAGGTGGCCGCGCTCGATCAGCTCCGGCATCTGCCGGAAGAAGAAGGTCAGCAGCAGCGTCCGGATGTGCGAGCCGTCCACGTCCGCATCGGTCATGATGATGATGCGGTGGTAGCGCAGCTTCTCCGGGTTGAAGCCTTCCCGGTCGGTCGAGGAGCGGCCGATCCCGGCGCCGAGCGCCGTGATCAGGGTGCCGATCTCCGCCGAGGACAGCATCCGATCGGCGCGCACGCGCTCGACGTTCAGGATCTTGCCGCGCAGCGGAAGCACCGCCTGGAAGGTGCGGTCGCGGCCTTGCTTGGCCGAGCCGCCGGCGGAATCGCCCTCGACCAGTAGGATCTCGCACTTGGTCGGATCGCGTTCCTGGCAATCGGCGAGCTTGCCGGGCAGCGAGGCAATGTCGAGCGCGCCCTTGCGGGTCACGGTCTCGCGCGCCTTGCGGGCCGCTTCGCGGGCCGAGGCCGCGAGCACCACCTTGCCCATAACCGAGCGGGCCTGGGAGGGGTTCTCTTCCAGCCAGGTCGAGAGGCCCTCGTTGAGGACGTTTTCCACCGCGGGCCGGACCTCGGAGGAAACCAGCTTGTCCTTGGTCTGGGACGAGAATTTCGGGTCCGGCACCTGTACGGAGATCACCGCGGTCAGGCCTTCGCGGCAATCCTCGCCGGTGAGCGAGACTTTCTCACGCTTCGAGACGCCTGAGGAATCGGCGTAGCCGGTGATCTGGCGGGTCAGGGCGGCGCGGAAGCCCGCCATGTGGGTGCCGCCGTCGCGCTGCGGGATGTTGTTGGTGAAGGGCAGGACGGTCTCGTTGAACGAGTCGTTCCACCACAGCGCGACTTCGACGCGGATGCCGTCGCGCTCCGCACTGACCACGACGGGGCTGGTCATTCCATCGATCGGCTTGCGCGAGCGGTCGAGGTAGCGGACGAACGCCTCGATCCCGCCCTCGTAGTAGAGTTCCTCGCGCTTCTTCTCGGCGTGGCGTGCGTCGGTCAGCACGATGCGGACGCCGGAATTGAGGAAGGCGAGTTCGCGCAGGCGCTTCTCCAGCGTCCCGTAGTCGAACTCGATCATCGTGAAGGTGTCGGTCGAGGGCAGGAAGGTCACTTCCGTCCCGCGCCGGCCGTTGCCGGGGCCGACCACTGCGAGCGGCGCCACGGCGTCACCGTGGCGGAACTCCATCGCGTGTTCCGTGTCGTTGCGCCAGATGCGCAGCTTCAGCCACGACGACAGGGCGTTCACCACCGAGACGCCGACGCCGTGCAGGCCGCCGGAGACCTTGTAGGAGTTTTGGTCGAACTTCCCGCCCGCGTGCAGCTGGGTCATGATGACCTCGGCCGCCGAGACGCCCTCCTCCTTGTGGATGTCCACCGGGATGCCGCGGCCGTTGTCGGAAACCGTGCAGGACCCGTCGGCGTTGAGGGTGACGGTGACGAGGTCAGCGTGGCCGGCGAGCGCCTCGTCGATGGCGTTGTCGACGACTTCGTACACCATGTGGTGGAGGCCGGAACCGTCATCGGTATCACCGATATACATGCCGGGCCGCTTGCGGACGGCATCGAGGCCCTTCAGGACGCGGATCGATTCCGCGCCGTAATCGGCGTGCTCGCTCTGGGGGGTGTCGGCCATGAACTTCCTCGGGCAGGCGGGCCTTCACGCGACGGATGGACTCGCGCTGTCAGGCGCCCACGCCTGAACTCTCACTCGGTCTGCCTGATATAGGGGTTCCACCTTGAGTTTGCACGACTTTTGCGCACCCAGGGCGAACCCCTGGGCGCTTTTCTGACGTGCCCGGCTTAACGCCGCGTTAGCCCTCGATCCCGCCGGCGCTGGCCTCGTCCAGGCGCGCGATCGCCTCCGCCGGCAGGCTTAAGCGAGCCGCGCCCAGCAGCTCGTCGAGCTGCGCCGCGGAGGTGGCGCTGGCGATCGGTGCGGTGATGCCGGGCCGGGCGATGACCCAGGCGAGCGCCACCTGCGCCGGGCTTGCACCCTGCGCCGTGGCGACCGAATCAAGCGCGTCGAGCAGCGCGAAGCCGCGTGGGTTGAGGTATTTGGCGACGCGGTTCTCCCGGGGCCGGCCGGCGGCAGCCTGGGCGGAGCGGTATTTCCCCGTGAGGAAGCCCGCCGCCAGAGAGAAGTAGCCGATCACGCCGACCTGCTCGGCCCGGCAGAGCGGCTCCAGCTCGGCCTCGTAGCCGCGCTGGGCGAGGCTGTAATCCGGCTGGAGGCACTCGTAGCGTGGCAGGCCGGAGTCGGCCGAAAGCGCCAGAGCCTCCTCGAGGCGACGGGCTTCGTAATTCGAGGCTCCGATCACGCGCACCTTGCCGGCCGCGATCAGACGCTCGTAGGCCCGCAGCGTCTCCTCCAGCGGCACGTCGGCATCGTCGAGATGGGACTGATAGAGGTCGATTCGGTCGGTCTGGAGCCGCCGGAGCGACGCCTCGCAGGCCCGTTCGATGTGCTGCGCAGAGAGACCCTTGCCGGCCTCGCCCATATCCATGCCGACCTTGGTGGCCAGCACGACCCGATCGCGCATCCCCGGACGGGCCGCGAACCAGCGCCCGATCACCGTCTCGGACTCGCCGCCGGCGTGGCCCGGCGCCCAGCGCGAGTAGACGTCGGCCGTGTCGATGAAGTCGAAGCCCTGCTCCACGAACCGGTCGAGGATCGCGAAGGACGTGGCCTCGTCGGCGGTCCAGCCGAAGACGTTCCCGCCCAGGCAGAAGGGCGCGACCGTGAGATCGGAGCGGCCGATGCGGCGCTTGTCCATGGCGCTCAATCCTGCAGGAACGGGTTGGAGACACGCTCCTCGCCGAGCGTACTGGTCGGCCCGTGGCCCGGGATGAAGGCGATGTCGTCGCCGAGCGGCAGGACCTTCTCCTTGATGGCCCGGATCAGCTGCTCATGGTTGCCGCCGGGCAGGTCGGTGCGACCGACCGAGCCCTTGAACACCACGTCGCCCACCAGGGCGAAGCGCGCGTCGCGGCTCACGAACACCACGCTGCCGGGGGAATGGCCGGGGCAGTGCAGGATGTCGAAGCCAAGGCCGCCCACCGTCACGGCGTCACCCTCGTTCAGCCAGCGGTCCGGCGTGACGGGCCGAGCCTCGCCGAGCCCGTAATTGGCAGCCGTCTCCGGCAGCGAATCCAGGAGGAACTTGTCGGCGAGGTGCGGGCCCTCCACCGGAACACCGAGGCGCTCCCGCAGCTCGTCGGCGCCGGCGGCGTGGTCGACATGGCCGTGGGTCAGCAGGATTTTTTCCACCTGCACGCCCTGCTCACGGATCGCCGCCTCGATCCGGTCCAGATCGCCGCCGGGATCGACCACCGCCCCGATCTTGGTGGCCTCGTCCCAGATCAGGGTGCAGTTCTGCTGGAAGGGCGTAACCGGGATGATCCCGGCGCGTGGCGTACCTGGCATGACGTTCCGCATGTTGGCAGCGCCGCTCCGGACGCCCTCGATCGGATTCTAGCGCAGAACGCGGACGGACGGCACCCTGCGCGACCGCTCAGGCCGCGTCACCCCTGGGACGGCGCAAGCCAGCGTGAAGCGCCAGCATCTCGGCCATGCCGAGCGCCCGCGTGCTCCAGCGGGTTTCCGCGGTGTTCACCTGCGTGAACCGATCATGGGACCGACCGCCATAGGCGCCGAACAGGGCCCGGCCCGCCTCGAAGGCACCGTCCCCCGCGGCCGTCTCGTCCGGCCGGTCGATCCGGTAGGACGGCGTCGGGGATCGACCGGTCACGCCGATCCGCACCCAGGCGTCGCCGTAATGCTTCTGGCACATCCGCATGGTGACCAGAACCTCGCGCAGATAGGCTTCGCCATCGGCGAGGTCCGGCAGGATGTCGGCGATTGTCGCGTCCGGGGGATAATGCTTCGTCCGGGCCATGTCCCACCTCGCTCTGACCTGTCCTATCGGTTCGGCCGGATGAGCGCGAGGCGTAATCGACCGCCCTCAGGCCGGGCGGCGCTTCAGCAGCGCGTCGAGCCCACCGACTCTGAACCAGTGGTAGCCGTAGCCTTCGAGAAACACGCAATGCGTGCCGTCCTCTCGGATATCGCTCCGCGCTCCGGTGAGCACGTCGACCAGCACGTCGTGCTCACGATCCGGGCTGCCGGATTCGAGGGCGATCTCCACCGGCTCCGCTGCAAGGTTGTGCACGCACAGCACCGCGTTGCCGCGCCATTCGTAGCGCAGGGCCAGCACCGAGTTCTTGCCCGTCGGCACCGGGACGACGTCGCCCCAGCCGATCTCCGGGGTCTCCTTGCGCTGCCGGATGATGCTCTGCATCCAGTTGAGCAGCGAGTCCTGCTCGTGGCGCTGGTCGGCGACGTTGACATGGGCGTAGCCATAGGGCCCGTGGTCGATCACCGGCAGCACGGTGGTATCTGCCTGCGAGAAGCCGCCCTGACGCTCACCGGTCCACTGCATCGGCGTGCGGGCGCAGTCGCGCTCCTTCAGCGCGAGATCGTCGCCCATCCCGATCTCGTCGCCGTAGCGCAGCACCGGTGTCCCCGGCAGGGTGAACATCAGCGAGTAGGCAAGCCGGATCCGCCGCGGGTCGCCAGCCAGCATCGGGGCGAAGCGGCGCCGGATGCCTCGGTCGTAGAGCTGCATGCGCTTCTCCGGGCCGAACTCCGCGAACACCGCCTGCCGCTGCGCCTCCGTGAGCCGGCCGAGGTCGAGCTCATCGTGGTTCCGGAGGAAGATGCCCCATTGGCACGAGAGCGGGCGCGGCTTGGTCTTCCCGATCGCTTTCACCAGAGGCCGTGCGTCATGGCCCGCCAGGGCGTAGAAGGTCGCCTGATTGACCTGGAAGTTGAACATCATGTGCATGCGGTCGGCATCGTCGCCGAAATAGTCGAAATCCTGGTTCGGCAGGATGTTGGCCTCGGCCAGGATGATCGCATCGCCCTGGCGCCATTGCAGAAACTCGCGGAAATCGCGCAGCATGTCGAATTGCTCGCGCGGCTTGCCGCCGACATCGGCGCCCTTCTCGGCGATGACGAAGGGCACCGCATCCATCCGGAAGCCCGAGACGCCGAGTTGGATCCAGAAGCCCATGATCTTCAGGATCTCGGCCAGCACCGCGGGGTTGGCGGTGTTCAGATCGGGCTGGAAGTTGAAGAACCGGTGGAAGTACCAGGCCTGGGCCTTCGCATCGTAGGTCCAGGTCGTGTCCTGCACGCCCGGGAAGACCATGCCCTCGTCAGCGCTGGAGGGCCGCTTGTCCGACCAGACATACCAGTCCCGGTAGGGTGAGTTCGGGTCGGAGCGGGCAGCCTGGAACCAGGGATGCTGGTCGGAGGTGTGGTTGACCACGAGGTCGATGAGCACGCGCAGGCCCCGCTGCTTGGCCGCATGCGTGAAAGCCACGAAATCGCCGAGCGAGCCGTAGGCGGGGTCGACGCCGTAATAGTCCGAGATGTCGTATCCGCCATCCTTCTTGGGCGAGGGCTGGAACGGCATCAGCCAGATCGCGGTGGCGCCCAGCCCCTGGATGTAGTCGAGCCGGCGCTCCAGTCCGGCGAAGTCGCCGACGCCGTCGCCGTTCGCATCCATGAAGGTGCCGACGGAGAGGCAGTAGATGACGGCGTTCTTGTACCAGAGGTCGGTGATCATGCGGTCCCCGGCGTCATCACGGCTTCAGAACGTGGGGCCGAGCAAAAGCGTTGCCGTTCGCCGCGTCCATAAAAGAGCCGCGTTGTGCACGCCCTGTCGGGCACGCACCCGGACGATCCGGGTCCACCTGTTGCGTCCCCGAACCCGGCCCGCATGAACGCCATCCTGATCAAGCTGTTCGCGACCGCCCTGACGCTGAGCCAGGTCACCACCCGGCCGGACGCGGTGCGGACCCGATTCGATCCGGCCACAGACGGGCCTGAGGTGGTGCGCCTGCTGCGCGACGGCTGCGCGCACATGCGCAAGAGCTTCGACATCGAGGACATCAATCTCGACGACCTGATCTCCACCGCCATGGAGGATCCGTCGAGCGTCGCCGGGCCAGGCGCGCCCAAGATTCTGCACGGGCTCGACATCAACGAGCTGAACGTCAGCTACAAGCAATTCTGCAAGGGCGAGAACCCGCCGAACTCCCCCTTCGATGCGAAGGCGGTGATCGAGTTCTACGACAACGCCACCAAGGATCTTCCGAGCGCCGAGGCTCTGCGCGACAAGGCCCTGCCGGGCATGACCCGAATCCTCGACGGCGCCGGCAAACCCTTCGCGGAGGCCTCCGAGCCCAACGGCCGGCGCATCGTCGTACCGATCTCGGCGGTCCCGCCGCTCGTGCAGAAGGCGTTCATTGCCGCCGAAGACAAGCGGTTCGAAAGCCATCACGGCATCGACGAGCGCGGCGTGATCCGCGCCTTCATCGGCAATCTCGCCTCGCCGGGTCGGCCGGCGGGCGGATCGACCATCACCCAGCAGGTGGTCAAGAACCTGTCGGTCGGGGATGATGTCACGTACGAGCGCAAGATCCGCGAGATGATCGTGGCTTCGCGGCTGGAGCGAATCCTCACCAAGCCGCAGATCCTCGGTCTCTACCTCAACGGCATCTATCTCGGCCGTGGCGCCTACGGCATCGAGATGGCCTCCGAGAGCTATTTCGGGAAGCCGGTCGGCCAGCTCAGCTTGCCGGAGGCGGCTTTGCTGGCCGGCATGCCCAAGGGGCCGAACTTCTACAGCCCGGACAAATACCCGGACCGGGCGCGGGAGCGCCGCGCCTACGTGCTCTCCCGCCTGAAGGACGAGGGCACGATCACGGAAGCCGAGATGAATGCCGCGATCAAGGCCGATCTCGGCCTGAAGCCGATCGAGGTCTCGCGGCGCGATTCCGGTTTCTATGTGGTCGATTTCCTCAACCGGGAGGCGCGCACCTTCGCGGGCGTCGATTCGCTCACCGCTGGTTCGCTCACGGTGCGCTCGACGATCAATGCCGGCCTGCAACGGGCGGTCGAGGAGGCCTTGCAGGACGGGCTCGCCGCTTACGAGCGCGGCACCGGGCGCCAGACATTCACAGGGCCGGAACTCAACCTCGCCGACAGCGTCCGCCGCATCCAGGCCGCGACGCCGGCGCCGGAGGGCTCACCCCAGGCGGCCCCGGCCGTCACCGGCGCCCGGGCGGATGCGATCAAGCCGGATGCCCGGATGCTCCGGGCCGAGAAAGCCGTCGCGACGCCTGCGCGGAAACCAGCTTGGCTGCTGGCACTGGAGAGTGCCCGGCCGGTCCTCTACGATGTCCGCTGGCCGATGGCGATCGTGCTGGAAACAGGCCGGAGCGGCATCAAGGTCGGCCTTGCGGATGGCCGCACAGCTTCCCTCGATGCGGGTATAGCCCGCGGCAAGCTGCAACTCTACGACGTGGTGCGGGTGAAGCTCACGCAGGGCAAGGGCGGCCCACGCGCCCAGATCCGCGTGCGTCCGACCGTTCAGGGTGCTGCCCTGGTCATGGACAATCAGACCGGCCGCATCCTGGCGATGTCCGGCGGCTTCTCCTATCCGCTGAGCCAGCTCAACCGCGTCACGCAGACGGTGCGCCAACCGGGCTCGACCCTGAAGCCGCTGACCTACCTCGCAGCCCTCAATGCGGGGTTGCAGCCCAACACCCTCGTGATGGATTCCGCCGTCACCCTGCCGCCGATCAACGGGACCGGGGATTCCTGGTCGCCGAAGAACTACGAGGGTGGCGGCTCCGGCCCCACGACGCTCCGGCGCGGCCTCGAATTCTCGAAGAACCTCGTGACCGCCCGCCTGCTCCAGGGGGGGATCGCCCCGAAGGCCCCGGCGAGCCTGAAGCGCGTCTGCGACATCGCCCTCGAAGCGCAGATCTACGCCGAATGCGAGCCTTACTACCCGTTCGTCCTCGGGGCCCAGCCGGTGCGCATGCTCGACCTCGCGGCGTTCTACGCGGCGGTGGCCAACGAGGGCGCCCGGCCTGCGCCCTACGCGCTCGAATCGGTCGAGCGGGACGGCAAGGCGCTCTACACGCACGCGCCCCGGGAACCGGTCCGCATCGGATCGGCCGACCGGGTGGCGTTCTATCAGCTCAAGACCATGCTCCAGGGCGTGACCCAGCACGGCACCGCGGCGGCGCTGTCGAAGGTCTCGGCCTACGTGGCCGGCAAGACCGGCACCTCGGAGAACGAGAACGACGCGTGGTTCGCGGGCTTCACCAACGAGATCACGGTTGTGGTCTGGGTCGGCTACGACAACGCCGACGGTAGCCGGAAGACCCTCGGGCGCGGCCAGACCGGCGGCCACGTCTCGGTCCCGATCGCCTCGGCGATCCTGCAGGCGGCCTGGGCCAACGGCGTGCCGAAGACGCCCCTCCGGGGGCCCTCCCCCGAGGCCCGACCCTTCATCGCCGACCTCGCCATCGATCCGCGCAGCGGCGTCCGGGTCGCAGGCGGCGGCTTCATCGAGCATTTCCGCACCAGCGGCGACGGCAAGATGGCCGACACGCAGTACCGCCTCGTGCCCCGCGAAACGCTTTACGCCATGCGGCCGGATGCGGAGGACGGCGATCTCGGCGGTGCCGAGGACGGCGCGAGCGTCGCGGGCGACTATGCCGGCGCCATGACCGGCGAACGTCCGCCCGAGGACCTGCTCGATCCGTTCAATGATCGCCCGCCGCCGCGCAGCCGCCGTGCGCAGGGCGATCTGGATCCCGGCGGTCAGGACCCCTACAGGCCTTGGCCGGGCCAGGCCGCGCGCTCGCCGTTCGGGGATGACGGTGCACGCAGGCCGCGCCGCCGCGATCCGGACTACCTGTTCGGCGAAGATTCCGGCTTCTGACCGCCCTCCCCGAGAGATGAGACTCCCGTTGCGACCGCAGCTTCCTGCCGCCCTCGTTCCTGCTGCCTTGGCGTTCGCGCTGACGGCTGCAATCCCGGCCCGCGCGCAGACGCCCGCCGCCAATACCGCCCCGCCGCCGGCCACCGAGCGGATCAAGGAGGTACCCTCCGTGGCGGCGGTCGATCCGACGACGATCAAGCCGGGCCAGATCCTGTTCAC
The DNA here is from genome assembly GCF_900103445.1 of Methylobacterium phyllostachyos. Lineage (GTDB taxonomy): Bacteria > Pseudomonadota > Alphaproteobacteria > Rhizobiales > Beijerinckiaceae > Methylobacterium > Methylobacterium phyllostachyos. The sequence goes on from NZ_FNHS01000002.1 coordinate 502,387, forward strand.
CGACCATCGCGACAAGCCGTCGACACCGGAAAACGGGCTGATCCCGTATCTCGACTGGCAGAAGACTCGTCCGGCTGAGGCGGCAGTGCTCGCGCCCTATCCGGGCTATAAGGAGCCGGACTACACCGTCACGGTGAACGGCGTGACCAAGCCGCGGCACGAGACGCTCAAGATCTACGTGGCCGAGGGGCGCTTCGTGATCCCGCGTCCGCCCGAATCGATCGACGCGGCGTCCTTCGCCAACCTCGCCTTCGTCCAGAAGATGGATCCAGCGATCAAGCACCGCGCCCTCTCGGTCGCCGACGTGACGCCGAACAAGGATCCGGCGGCGGCCTTCGCCAAGCGGCCCGACCGGCCGTGGTGCCAGGGCGCCGGCGCCTGCATCGAATCCCGCTACGATCTGGAGGGCAAACTGCCGCTCGGCGTGAAGCTCGCCAACAAGCTGGAGGATGGTTCGGCCAAGAAGATCGCCGAATACGTCTCGTTCCAGAGCGAGCTGCGCGTGCTCGGGCCCGACCAGGACGGTCCGCTGCGGGCACTGACCAAGATCGACACGCCCGTCACCGGCGGGCTGGAGCAGACGATCTTCTGGGTCAACCAGATCCTGCGCTTCGGCAAGTTCCTGGCGGTGTTCCAGCCGATGCCGAACGACCCGGGTAGGACTGTCGTCACCGCCTACATGGCGCTCGCCATCAAGGGCGACGTGCTCGATCGGAAAGCCGAGTATGCGCGCGTGCCGGTCCTGAAGAACCTGCTGCCCGCGCAGGTGCTGATGGGCAATTCGAGTTTCAACACCGGCACCTCGATCAGCGCCGGCCTGCCGGTCTACGCCCGCAACCGCATCACCACGTTCGCGGACGCGCTGGCCAAGCGCTGAGCGCTTACATGCCGCGATTGCCGATCGTCGGCAGGGTCGGCTGCGTGTAGGCCCGGTTCACGTCCCGCCGGGTCTGCGTGCCGTTGGTGTTGCTGGAGGCGCGGTAGTTATCGAGGTTGAAGCTCTCGGCAAGGCCGCTGCGGGAATCGGGCCCTTCGGTGGCGCAGGCGCACAGGCCGCCGACCGTCAGCACGGCGATCGCGAACAGAGTTACACGCATGATGGATCCTGACGGGCGCCGGATCGGCGGTTGATGGGTTCTCGCGCGGACGGGACCGGACGCGGGGCGAGCGGGGCATGGTCAGGGCGGAACAGGATCCGTCAAGATCCGCCGCGACCTGTAAACCGGATCCGCCGCCTCCGATGCGCATCGGCCACGGAAAATCCACCACAGCCCGGCTTTCCGGCGGAGAATCGACGCCAATCGTGTTGAGCGGCGCCCCAACCCTCTGGCGAATCCGGGTCCTTTCGGGCGACAACCCTCGGCGATGACCAATGTCTTGCCCTTCCGTCCGCGCCCGTCGGTCCCGCGCCTCGCCCGCTGCGAAGTCGTGACGGTGGCCGGTGACCTCCTCACCCTGCTGGAGCAGCTCGAGGATGTGAGCGCGCGCGCCGCCGCGATGGGACGTCCGGCCCGCGAGGTCGAACAGACGGTCCAGCACCTGCTCGATGCCGTCAGCGCCGTCGAGCGTGCCCTCGATTGCATCGGTGAGGGTGAGCAGTCTGCCCCAGCCTGACGAACGCGTCGATCTCGCCCACAGGATTGATGTCGCCTAGGCTATCTTGCTGCCCGCGGCGGCTCTACTGCACATCCAATCTGTTTTCGGTTCTGGCTCTGCACAGCGATACGCTGGGGGAACCGGCCCGCACAGCTTGCAGTTGAAGATCGGATGCTCGTGTCGGGCGTCGTTTCCGGGGGACGCCATGGGTCTTCACACGGGCCGCACGCTGCTGGTCGTCGCCGCCGCAGGTTTTGTCTTCGGGACGGTGTCCCGCGTCGATGCGGCCGAGTTGGGCTTCCTCGAGATGCTGTTCGGCGCACGTCCCGCGCCCCAGCAGATGCAACCGCAACCCGCTCCGGCCTACGACGCGCCGTCCGCGCGTCACACGCCGCGCCTCGGGGCGGCGCGTCGGCGCTTCCAGACCCGCTATGCGGCCCTGCCGGTCAAGATCCGGGTGAAGGAGCGCGAGTTGTCCCCGCGTCAAACCCCGCTCGACATGACGGCCGGGGCGACCGCGGCGCTGATGAAGGACGAGACGCTGCAACCCGGCGATATCGTGGTGCTGAATACGGGTGCGAAGGTCTTCGCTGGCGATCCCGATAAACGTCATGCGCTCCGGGATTTCGAGCCGGTGCAGAGTTCCCGCTACGTCAGCAAGGGGACGCGCAAGGTCCTGGCCGGATTGTTCACCCCGGTCGGCGTACGGCCTGCCCAGGAAGCGCGACGCATGATGACCCGGGCCAAGGATGCGGTCCCGTCGAACGTCACGCCGATCCCCGAGCAGAAGACGGCCATGCGGGTGATCAACCCGTGGCAGAGCGCTCAGTGAGGCGACGGCTTAGAAGAACCGCTCCTTAACCACGATCGTGTCGCCGGGCCGGACCGAGTAGGTCATCGGCACGATACCGGAGACGAGTTTGCCGCCGCCCGTATCGCGGGTGAGGACTGCGTAATCCCGGGCGGCACGCGGTCCGAAGCCTGCCGCGATCGCGACCGCGGTCTCGACCGTCATGCCGTTCACGAAGGGATACTGACCGGAGGTCGTGACCTCGCCGAGGATGTAGAACGGTCGGTACGCGTCCACTTCGACCGTCACGTGCGGCTCGCGGACGAAGCCAGAGGCGAGCTTGGCCTCGATCGACCGCGCCGCCTGGCCGGTCGTTTGGCCGCCGACCTGCACGACGCCGATCAGCGGCATCGCGATCCGTCCGGCCCCATCGACCGCGTATATGTTCGACAGGTTGTCCTGACCGAATACGATCACCCGCAGCTTGTCACCTGCCGCGAGGGTGTAGCGCGCGGCGATCGAACCGGTGCCGGTGGCGTCGAGCTGGTCGGTCCGGAAGGTCGGACGCAGGCAGCCGCCGAGCGCGAGGGTGGTGCCGAGGGAGAGCAGAAGAGCGCGCCGGTTCATCACCATCGCCGTCATGGATGAGGTTGCAGCTTGGGTTAGGCTGTTAAGGTTAACGAAGTCTGATCGAGATCAGCTGGCCAGCGGTTAGGCCAGCAACCTTTCGCTTTAACTCTTGAGCAACCTTAATATCCGCTAATAGCTGCCGGGCGGCTCTACGTGCTGCCGGTCTGCCCCCGCGCCCAGAGCGTCCGCATGTCCCGTATTCGTCAACGCTCGATCGAAGCCCTGCCCGGGACGGTGCCCGGCGCTCAGGAGGGCCTCGGCCTCGCTGAGGTGCCGCGCCTCCTGCGGCGCTCCCTCGGCTGGATCGTCGGGCCGACGCTGGTCGTCGCCCTCGGAGCGACCGTTTTCGTGAACGTGGTGAGCCCGCGCTATACCGGCGAAGCGAAGCTGCTCCTGGAAAGCCGGGACCCGGCCTTCGCCCGGACCGCGCAGGACCGCGGCGAGCAGCTCGCGCCGATCGACGAGCAGGCGGTGGCGAGCCAGGTGCAGGTCGTCATGTCGCGTGATCTCGCGCGCGAGGCGATCCGGCGCCTGAAACTCGTCGGCAACGCGGAATTCGATCCCGGCGCCGGCAGCATCGGCCCGGTCCAGCGGCTGCTCATGATGCTCGGCATCGGCGCCAACCCCCTCGACCGCCCGGCCGAGGATCGGGTGCTCGACGCCTATTTCGAGCATCTGCTGGTCTATCCAGCGGGCAAGTCGCGCATCCTGACGATCGAGTTCCGCGCCAAGGATGCGGCGCTCGCCGCCGAGGCCGCCAACACCATCGCGAAACTCTACATCGCCTCGCTGGAGGCCGATAAGGTCGATACGGCGCGCTACGCCTCCACTTGGCTCGGCGGCAACATCGATGGGCTGCGCAAGCGCGTCGCCGAGGCCGAGGCGAAGGTCGAAGCCTTCCGGGCCAAGAACGGCTTGGTGAGCAGTTCCGGCGCCAGCGGCCGTCCGCTCAACGCCCAGCAACTCGGGGAACTCTCCAGCCAGCTTTCCGCCGCCCGGATCCTCAAGGCGGATCTCGTGGGCAAGGTGAAGGCCATCAAGGACCTGATCAAGGACGGGCGGGCCTTCGAGATCCCGGATGTCGCCAACAACGAGGTCGTCCGGCGCATCGTTGACAATCGCATCGCGGTGCGGGCGCAACTCGCCCTGGAATCCCGGACGCTCCTGCCGGCGCATCCGCGCATCAAGGAGCTGAAGGCGCAGCTCGAGGATCTCGACGCGCAGATCAAGACATCGGCCGAGCGCATCGTCCGCACGATGGACAACGACGCCAAGATCGCGGATGCCCGGGTCGAGAGCCTCCAAGCCGCGGTGGATGGGCAGCAGGACGTCGTCGTCCGCGGCAATTCCAGCGAGATCCAGCTCCGCGCCCTGGAACGCGAAGCGAAGGCTCAGCGCGAGCAGCTCGAATCCTACCTGTCCCGTTATCGCGAGGCAGCAGCCCGCGACGGCGAGGCTGCGACCCCCGCCGATGCCCGCATCGTCTCCCGCGCTGTCACGCCGGAAGTACCGTCCTTCCCGAAGAAGCTGCCGATCGTCGCCTTTGCGACGCTGCTGACGCTGATGCTTGCGATCGGCGCGGTCATCGCCCGGGCGCTGCTGGCCGAATCGGCTCGGAACGCGGCGGTGCGAGACAATGCCTTCGAGGCGGCGCAGGACCGTCAGCGTCAGGAGCCGGTCCTGGAGCGGCCGCTCTTTGCTTTCCCGGAGGCCATGCCGCCAGCCGGCTGGACGCAGCCGACCGAGACCGCCACGGCCGTCGTGCCGCCCGCCCCGGCGCCCGCGCAAGCGGCCCAGGCCTTCGACCTCGCCCCGCTGATCGCGCGGATCACCGCCGCCCCGCGGGCCTCCGACGCCCCGGCCGGCCGCCGGATTCTGATCGTGGAGACCGATGTGGCGAATGGCGTTCCGGGTTTGTCGTCCGCCCTCACCCGCGCCCTCGGCGCCGCCGGAAGCCTCGTCTCGGTCTCGTTGAACGCCGGCCGCGCCGACGGCACGCTGGGGTTCACCGATCTGGTTGCCGGCGGGGCGGCCTTCCTCGACGTGATCCAGGCCGAACGCGGCAGCGCTCTGCATCGAATCGAAGCCGGACGCCGCGCCACAACGGTGCTGTTCGACGAGGAGGACGCGCTGACCCTGACCTTCGAGGCGATGGCAGAGGCCTACGACTGGGTCGTCTGCCACCTGCACGCCGCCGCGGGGGCCGTCGATCTCCTGGAACTCACGGCCGGCTACATGGATACGGTGATCATTGCGTCGAACGCGTCCGCCGAGGATCCTGCGCTCGCCGACCTCTACGCCGTCGTCCAGGAGGCGGGTGCCGGGCAGATCGTGGTCGCGCAGGACAGCCCGGCCGGGAGCACCTTCGACGCGCAGCTTCGCCTGAACGCCGCGTGACCGTCAGACCCCGCGCAGCTTCCGCAGCCGCTGGAGCGCCGCGAATAAGCGCGGGTCTCGCTTGATCCGCCGTTTGGTGCGCACGATACCCTGCCGGATCGCGCCGTAGGTTCGACCCGCCAGGGTGACCGGAATGATGGACTCGACGAGGCTGATGGTCTCGTCGCAGATGCTGGCCTTGTAGCGGGCCTCGCCGACCCCGAGGTCGAAGCCGAGCCTCCCACGTGCCGCCTGATCGCGCACCAGATGTTGCAGCAGCAGGTCGCCCGGGCTGTAGCGGGCGATCACGGGGTCAGGATCGAACGCGGTCATCATGCCGCTGTAGCGCTGTGCGCTGACCGCGCCGCCGAAGGTCGCCAACACCCGCCCGCTCCCGGCGAGGCAAAGGGCATGGATCTCTACGGCCGGGTTTTCACCGTCGGCGGCGGCCGTGAGGAAGTCGCGGATCGATGGATCGGCGTAAGGATCGGCGACGCCCATCCCGGCAAACCGCGCGGCCTTGTGCGCATAGAAGGCGGACAGGAAGCGAACTGCCTCCTCCGGCGTCTCGGCGCGACGGTAAGCGATCGGGCCATGCGCCTCGATCAGGCGCTTCTCCTTGGAACGCAACTTCTTGCGGGCGTCGGCGCTGAACACGCGCCGGAGGGTCGTCTCCGGATCGGGGTCGAGGGTGAGCCCGTAAGCGTCGCTGGCCTCGGCCGCGCCACGGGCGGCGAGCGGATTCACGGATCCATCCCAGATCCGGGGTTGATGGCGCAGCGCATAGGCGTCGATGTCGCTAGAACGCCCGGCGCGAATGAGCGCGCCGGCGATGTCGCGGGCCGGTATCGCTGCCGCGTCACGGCTGGCGAAGAGCGGCATGTGATAGTTCGCGTGGGTGTCGCCGACCGTCCGAGCGACGCGCAGGCCGTATTCCCGCTGCAGGGTCAGTGGCAGGAGGATTTGAGGTCGACCACCCCGGTCCCGGAGGATGGCGACCCGGCTGCTCTCCATCTGGCCGCTCGCGCGCAGGTAAGCGATGGTCCAGTCGTAGCGCTGATAGGGTGTCTGGAGGCTGGCCGGATCGGCCTCCATCCGGCGCCACAGGACCTCGGCTGCCGTCGGATCCCGGACGATCTCCGCGTCGAGCATGGTTTCCGTCGGCGCATCGACCCGATCCATACCCGCTGCCTGTATGCCGAGCGCCATCGACCCAATTCCCCGCCGGACCGCACTCGGTCGCCTGTCGAGCGTCGATCATCGGTTCCTGTCACTGAACAGGTCGTGACTTCAACAGGCTGCAAGCGCTGTTGAACCCGCCGGTCGACGTTCAAAACTGTGCTGTGGCTAATGTAATATTGCTGGCCCACCGCGCGGCTGTCAGCAGCTTGTGAATTTGTTTACTGCGTCACGGGCAGGGTGATGCCCGCGGGCCGTCAGGGCCGGATCGGTTTCAGGGCCATGCTGTCGGCGCGCACCAAGCATCGGGTCTTCGCGAGCGGATTCCGCGCGATCCAGGCCCTCGGGGCGGATCGATGGCTCGGCCCGGCCTCCCGGGGCCTCGGCGTCATCCTCACCTTTCACCATGTCAGTCCGGATCCGGTGCCGGCCTTTGCGCCGAACCGGCTCCTGTCGATTACGCCCGATTTCCTGGACCTGACGCTGCAGGAGCTCGACGCCCGGGGGTTTGAGGTGATCGGCCTCGACTCCGTGCCCGAGCGCTTGGCCGAACCGGATTACGGGCCGCCCTTCGCGGTGCTGACCTTTGATGACGGCTATCGGGACAATGTCGCCCACGCGCGACCAGTCCTGGCCCGTCACGGCGTTCCCTGGACGCTATTCGTGACCAGCGCCTTCGCCGACCAGACCGGCCGCCTCTGGTGGATCGAGTTGGAACGGGCGATCGCGCGGCTCGAGCGGGTTCGGGTCAACATCGGGTCGCGCAGCGTCGATCTGCCGGCGCGCAGCCCCGGGGAGAAGGCGCTCGCCTTCGATGCCCTGTACCGCGATCTGCGCGGAGGCGGAGAAGCAGACCTCCTGGCCCGGATCGCCGACCTCTGTCGACAGGCGGGCTTTCCGCCGGGACGGGTCGCGTCCGAGCTCTGCCTGACCTGGGAGGAGCTGCGCGCGCTCGGGCGTGACCCCACCGTCACGATCGGCGCGCATACGGTGAGTCATCCGATGCTGGCCAAACACGCCCCGGAGGTCGCCGCCCGTGAGATCGCGGATGGGCGAGCGCGGATCGAGAATGAACTCGACCAGTCCGTGAGACATCTGTCCTATCCGGTCGGTGATCCGGGCTCGGCGGGGGCGCGCGAATTTGCGCTGGCGCAGTCGCTGGGTTTCGCCACCGCGGTGACGACCCGACCCGGTCACCTCTTCGGCGGCCATGCCGGCCACCTCCATGCCCTGCCCCGCGTCTCGATCAATGGCTGCCATCAATCGCGGACGGCTTTGGCGGCCCTGCTCTCCGGCGTGCCGTTCCTTGCCTGGAACCGCGGTCGGCGCCTCAACGTCGCCTAAAGGGTCTCCGCCTCCGGGCAGATCCAGCCCAGATTCTACCGGCGCCGCCTGTGGCGATAGCCGGTGGAGAACGACGCGTATTGCCGACCGCGATGCCCGCGATAGCGCCGTCGGCCGGTGGCGCCGGCCTCGGCGGTCTCCTCGACTTGCGGGATCGACTCCGCCATTGCGGCAGCGGGAATCGAGGCCGGATCAGCCGACGCGAAACCGCCGGCCACGTTCTTGGCCGCGGGACCGAACATCGCCAAACACTGATTGTAGGCCAGATCGTTCTTCAACCGCTCGCACTCGCCGATCGACCGCGGTGTGCCCTGGGCCATGGCGGGAAGGGGCGCGAGCAGGATGATGAGGGCAGCCAGAGGCTTGAGGCGCATGGGCGGCAGGAGCACGACGCGGAGATCTCGGATACGGTCGGCGGGCTTCTGCGCCCCGAGTGCGGCGAAATCGAGGGTTTGCGTCAGCGATCCGGGCGCTCCATCCATCGGATCAGCGGCATGAGCGGAAAGATCCAGGCGATGCCCAGGATCGAGTAGATCACGGCCTGCAGCGCTGCGGGCGCCTCCGAGATGCGGCTGTCGGCCAGAGTCATGGCGAGAGGTCCGTAGACGCAGACGAAGGCCAGGATCGCGAGGGTGCCGATCAGGGTGCGGGTGCGGCGGCGCATGGCGTCTCGTGATGGTGGTACGGCAAGCCTACCGTTTGAGGGCTATCGTCCGGCCCCGCGCTTGGCAACGCGCGGGCCGACGCGCCCTGCGGCGCTGCTGACATTGCTGCGGCGGCGCGCATCTTTTAACCCCGGGGAGGACCCGGAGCATCCTCGGCCCGGGTGGAAGGGATGCGTATGCGGATGACAGGCGCAGGCGATCGGCGATCGGGCGCGGTGCGGACGTGGCTCTACGTGGTTGCAGCCCTGGTGGTCGCCATGGTGGCGGTCGGCGGCGCCACGCGGCTGACGGGATCGGGGCTGTCGATCACCGAATGGCGGCCCGTTACCGGCGCGATACCGCCCCTCTCGGAGGCCGATTGGGCCGCCGAATTCGCCAAATACAAGGATACGCCGCAATACAGCATTCTTAACCAGGGGATGGGGCTTTCGGCCTTCAAGGTCCTGTACGGCTGGGAATGGGGGCATCGGCTGCTCGGCCGGCTGATCGGCTTCGTTTTCTTCCTGCCGCTCATCGTCTTCTGGTGGCAGGGCCGGATCAGCCGCCGCCTCGGCTTGGGACTCCTGGGTCTCGGGGTGTTGGGGGGCCTGCAGGGCGCCATCGGCTGGATCATGGTCGCTTCCGGACTCCAGCCCGGCATGACCGCGGTGGCACCGCTGAAGCTTGCCCTGCATCTGACAACGGCGAGCCTGATCCTCGCCGGTCTGGTCTGGCTAGCGGCAGGAGAGCGGGCCGGCGGCCTAGAACCCGCGCCGCTGCGTCTGCGCGCGACTGCGGTCCTGCTGCCGGTGCTGGTTCTCGTGCAAATCTTCCTCGGCGGCCTCGTCGCCGGTTCGCATGCCGGGCTCGTCTTCAATACGTGGCCAACCATGGACGGCGTCCTCGTGCCGCCCTCCGAGACGCTCTTCGCTATCCGCCCCTGGATCGAGAACTTCGTGGATAACCACGCCCTCGTCCAGTTCGACCACCGGGTTACGGCCTACCTCGTTATCCTCGTGGCGCTCCTGCATGCCTTCGACGCCCGGCTCGCCGGCCCATCGGGTGCGTTCGGCCGGGCAGCGGGCGTTGCCACTCTGGCGCTCGCGCAGGCTGCACTTGGCATCGCAACGCTGCTGCTGGCGGTTCCGCTCTGGGCGGCGCTCGCTCACCAGGTTCTGGCCATGGCGGTGCTCACGATGGCAACCGTCCATGCCCGACTGAGCACAGGCGTCAATCGCCCTCAAAGTCGTCCACATGCCGCGACTGAGCGCCCGCCTATCGGATTTGAGGGGCTTGCCGGGCGCGGGATCTAGCCTTGCGTGTAATGCGGCATGGCTGATGCTTCGCGTGAGGTCTGTAACCGCCTAACAGATTCCTTTGGACAACTCCGTCTCCGCACTCTGCACAGGGAACGATCAAGACTTCTCAAGCTTTAAGCTTCACGCGTTGCAGGAGGCTCAAAGATGTCTCTCGCGGAGGATGGTCGCCCGCTCTCTCTGACGTGGCATTATACGCCGCGGGAGATCGTGGCAGATGGCGTAATCCATGGGCTCGGCGTCGTCCTCGGGCTCGCCGGCGCTGTCGCGCTGGTGACGACGGCGGTCACGTCGCATCTTGGCCTGGGCGAACGGGTCGCGGTCGTCGTCTACGCAACCGCCCTCGTGCTGATGCTCGGCGTTTCGGCCCTGTACAATCTCTATCCGGTCAGCCCGCGCAAATGGCTGCTGCGCCGGGCCGACCACGCCCTGATCTACCTGATGATTGCGGGCACCTACACGCCGCTCGTGGCCCTGGTCGGGTCCGGCCCGCGCGCCTATGCGCTGCTGGCGGTGATCTGGGCCGTCGCCCTCATCGGCATCGCCGTGAAACTGTTGCTGCCAGGGCGATTCGACCGCCTCTCCATCGGCCTTTACCTGACACTGGGCTGGAGCGGCCTGTTGGCGTACGAGTCGGTGATCGCGAGCCTCCAGCCGACGGCGCTCTGGCTCCTCGCAATCGGCGGGGCTCTCTATTCGATCGGCGTCGTGTTCCACATCTGGCGGACGCTGCCGTTCCAGAACGCGATATGGCACGCCTTCGTGCTCGCTGCCACGGCCTGTCACTATGGCACCATCTGGGCGAGTCTCAACGGCGTTTCGATGACATGACTTGTTTTCAGTAAAGTAAAACTTCGCTTACCCTCTTCTTGAAAAGCATGTAGTCCATGAGCGGCGATTAATGGACCCGCGACCACTGGTGCAGCACTTATCCCGGGACAGTTTTCACCGGGAGCGATACCGTGGTCGCCAAGTCGAACGAGGCCCGAACCCCTCAGCGTTATCGGATCCTGCATATCTTCCGGGCACCGGTGGGCGGGCTGTTCCGCCACGTGATGGACCTTGCCCGGCTCCAGGCCGCGGCCGGACATGCCGTCGGCATCATCTGCGATTCGACGACGGGCGGCGAGCGGGGCGAGCGGGCGCTCGCCGACCTTCTGCCGAGCCTCGAACTTGGCCTCCTGCGAATCCCGATGAGGCGCAACCCGCACCGGTCCGATTGGTCCTGCCTGAGAACGGTCAGCGGACGTGCTGTCGCTGTCGGCGCGGACGTCCTGCACGGGCACGGGGCAAAGGGCGGCGTCTATGCTCGGCTCGCTATGGGAAGCCGGGCCATCCGGGCCTACACGCCGCATGGCGGAAGCTACAATTACCGGCCGGGCACGCCACTCCATCGGCTTTACATGGGTGCCGAGGCCGTCCTGGCGCGCCGGACCGACGCCTTCCTGTTCGAAAGCGAGTATGTCGCCGGACGGCACCGGACCTTCGTGGGCGGTTCCGAGCGGGTCACCCGCATCGTCCACAACGGCATCGCCGAGCATGAATTCATGCCGCTCGAGCGCGCCGAAGACCCGTTCGACCTGCTGTATGTCGGCGAACTCCGGGAGGCCAAGGGCCTCCCCTATCTGCTCGAAGCTTTGGTCCAGTTGCGCGCGGAGGGCCGGGCGCTGCGCCTGCTGATGGTCGGGTCCGGACCGGACGCCGATATCCTGCGCGCCAATGTCGACCGGCTCGGCCTCGCTGGTTCCGTGTCGTTCGAGCCGCCGCAGGCGATCCGGACGGTGCTGGCACGGGGCCGGATCCTGGTGGTTCCCTCCCTGGCGGAATCCCTGCCCTACGTGGTCCTGGAGGCAGCCGCCGCTGCGCAGCCCCTCGTCGCGACCCGGGTTGGTGGGATCCCGGAGATCTTTGGCGACGCTGCCGGTGACCTCGTCCCGTCACAGGACCCGGCGGCCCTCGCCGCTGGCATCCGACGCGTGCTGGACGACGCGCCGGAGGTGCTCGACGCCCGTGTCCGCGCGCTCAGCGCGTCGTTGCGGCAGCGCTTTTCCCTGGATCGCATGGGGAGCGAGGTGATCTCGGGCTACGCCGCTGCGTTCCACGCCCGTACGGGCCGCCGTGCTGTCGGGGCGCCGGAGATCGTCGGCACACGCACGGCGTGATCGGTGCAAACCCTCGTCAACGACGAGCCCTTAAGTCTTCTGACAATGCCTCATGCCAAGCTGAAAATGAATTGTTCGCTGGCTGGCGCCGGAGGAGCCGTCTGATGAGTGCGTTCGATATTCGCGATCTCTTGGAGGCGGCTGGTCCCCTCGAAGCGCAGCGGACCTCGCGCGGCGGCGGACCGGCGCCCCTCGCCGGAGCGATGCATCCCGATCGTGCGGCGATCTCCCCCGTCGTCGTGGCCGGTCTGGTTCGGGCCCTCGAATGCATCCTGATCTTCGGGCTCGGCGCGCTGCTTCACCTGCTGATGCTGCACGGCCGTGTTCCCTTCGGGATGACCTATGCCAGTGCGATCGCGATCGTCGCGCTGACCACGGTGGCCCTGACGCAGATCTCTGGCGGCTATCGGATCGCCGCCTTCCGGTCCTTCTTCAGGACGGCGATCCGGCTGAGTACGGTCTGGACGCTGACCTTCCTGATGATTGCGGCCGGCTTGGTGTTTGCCAAGGTGGCCGACCACTACTCACGGCTGTGGCTTGCGACCTTCTACGGTTCCGGACTCGCCGCGCTCCTGATCGGCCGCTTCATCCTGTACCGGATCATCGATGCGCAGACCCGCGCCGGCCGGTTCGACCGGCGCACGGCGATCGTCGGCGGCGGTAAGCCCGCGGAGGATCTGATCGCTGCCCTGGAGACACAGGGCGACAGCGGGATCCGCATCGTCGGTGTCTTCGACGACCGCAACACCGACCGATCCTCCGATGTGGTGGCGGGGCATCCGAAGCTCGGCAATGTGAATGATCTCGTGGCCTATGCCCGCCATGCGCGGCTCGATCTGATCGTCTTCACCATCCCGATCACCGCCGAGGGCCGTATCCTGCAGATGTTGGCCAAGCTCTGGGTGCTGCCGATCGATATCCGCCTGTCCGCCCACGCGGCCAAGCTGCGCCTTCGGCCGCGCAGCTACTCGTATCTCGGCTCGGTGCCGGTGCTCGACGTGTTCGACAAGCCGATTGCCGATTGGGATGTGGTGGTTAAGGCGCTCTTCGACCGCTGCGTCGGTCTGATGATGCTGCTCGCCCTGTCGCCCGTCCTCGTGGCGGTGGCGCTCGCGGTGCGGTTCACCTCGCGCGGCCCGATCCTGTTCCGCCAGAAGCGCCACGGCTTCAACAACGAGTTGATCGAGGTCTACAAGTTCCGCTCGATGTATGTCGATCAATGCGATGCCGGCGCGGCCCGGATGGTGACCCGCGGTGACCCGCGCGTGACGCCGGTGGGCCGGTTCATTCGCAAGACGTCGCTCGATGAGCTGCCGCAGCTGTTCAATGTGTTGAAGGGCGATCTCTCGCTCGTCGGGCCGCGGCCGCACGCGCTGCAGGCGAAGGCGGCCAACACGCTGTACGATCAGGTGGTCGATGGCTATTTCGCCCGGCACAAGGTCAAGCCCGGCATCACCGGTTGGGCGCAGGTGAACGGCTGGCGCGGCGAGACCGATACCTCGGAGAAGCTCCAGCGCCGCGTCGAGCACGACCTCCACTACATCGAGAATTGGTCGGTCCTGCTCGACCTTCAGATCCTGCTGACAACGCCCTTCGCGCTGCTCAAGACCGAGAACGCCTACTGAGCTTTTGACGGCATGCCGCCCCGGCCATGCTTCGGCCGGGGCGGTGTATCTGTCGGATGAGCCGGGTCGCAACCGTTACGGCAGGGCGCCAGCCTTCTCTTTAGCCTTCATGATCGTATCGCGGCAGCCTTGGGCGTCGCCGGCCTTGTCCTGCTCACCCGCTTTGGCGACCAACTTCTTGGCCTCCTCGACGCCCGAGGCGGTCGGCTTCACGGCGGCGTCCGCTTTGGTCAAAGCCGGCGGCTTGTCGAGGGCCTTCGGCGAGTCCGAGGACGTCACGCCACCGGGCGGGGTCTTGCCCGTCACTGAGGCCGCGCCGGCGCTGTCGAGCCGCCGTTGCAGGGTGCTGACCTCGTCGGCGCACGGTGTCGCAAGGGCGGGCGTGGCTGCGGCGAGCGCCAGGGCTGCGACGGCGAAACGAAACATCATCAGGACAGGTCTCCGAGTAGCAGGGTCCGCCCGGCAAAGAGATCCCGACAGGGTATCCACACCAGCACGAGTCACCCAGGAGACTCCGGGCGCACCAGCCCGTTCCCGAGACAGGAGGCCGCATGTCCGCCCTCCGACGCGGAACGGGCGCCCCGCGCGGCCCGAAAGCCGCGGGAGGCGCCCGCTCGTTTCGCGGACCGGTCAGTACTTGCGGATGACCGGCTCCGGCGCCATCGGCACGGGATCGGCACCGAACCGGTAGGTCAGTCCCGCGTAGACCGAGAGCGGCTGCGCCAGGGTCGTGGTCCGCGGATCGTTGATCGACAGGTTGCCCGCGATCGCCCCGGGCTCGGCGAAGGTGCCGAACGTGGCGTAGCGGTTGTTGGTGAGGTTGGTGATGAGCCCGAAGATCTCCAGGTTCTTGGTGACCTGATACTTCGTTGTGAAGTTCATCACGTAGTAGGCGGGCAGCTTGCGGTTCAGGTTCGACTCGTCGCCGCGGAAGTAGGACGAGGAGAACGCCGAGACGTTGAGGCCGAAGCGCCAGTTCGGGGTGATGTTGTACTCGAACCCAGCCTTGATCTGGTGATCCGGGATCAGCGGGATCTTGTTGCCCTTGCGGACATCGATCGCCCCGTCATCGGCGAAGGGGTTGTTGGGCGAGGACAGCGTCTGGTTGAACTGGAAGGTGGCGTCGATCAGGGCGTAGTTGGCGTAGACCAACAGGTCCGGGGTGACGACGTACTCGGCGCTCACCTCGATGCCCTGCCGCCGGGTTGAGGGCACGTTCACGAAGTAGGCCCGCGCCGCGTTGCCGGCCACCGCCACCTGGATGATGTCGTTGGTCAGGTCGGTGCGGAACACGCCGGCCTTGTAGGTCAGGGCGCCGCCCGAGAGGAAGCTCGGGATCACGCCGCGGAAGCCGACCTCGTAGGTCTGCCCGGTGACCTGCTTGAGCGGCGGATCGGCCACCAGTGAGTTCGGCAGCAGGCATGGCCGGTCGGGGTTGGCGCAGGCGAGTTCGAGGGGCGTCGGGGCGCGGTTCGACTCGGAGTAGCTGCCGTAGAGGTTGAGCGCCGGGTCGAACTGGTAGGTCAGGCCCGCCAGCGGGTTCACCTTAGTGAATTCGTGCGTACCCGTCACATCCGGCGAGAAGCCGGTCTGATCGACCGACCGGATATGCGCGTAGTTCAGGCGGAAGCCGGCGGTGAGCGACAGGCGGTCGGTGAGGTCCAGCGTGTCGGTGGCGTAGAGCCCGAGATACAGGTTCGAGCCCTGCACCGAACTGGGGGCGATGCCGAGCGCGCCGGCCGTCCGGAGGTAGGGCGTGCCGAGACCGGGAATGGTGCCGTAATACGGGTTGTTCGGGTCGGTCGTGATCGAGAGGTTCGGGTTGATCACGCCGAGGGTGCTCGACGACTTGAACGAGTAATCCGCTGCATCGACGCTGCCGCCGATGACGAAGGTGTTGGGCAGGCCGAAGATGCGATCGCGGTTGGCTGCCTGGAGCGAGCCGCCATAGCCCTGCGATTCCGTCTGCGTGGTGTCGATCGTCCCATAGGGGATGCGCGCGCGGAACGGGATGCGCTGGTTCTGCTGCCCGAGCAGCAGGAACTGGTTGCGGAACGCGTTCTGCGACTGGCCGGCCGACGGGCTGAAGCCGTCATCCTCGTAGCAGAGGAAGCCGCGAAAACTCGAGCGCGAGCTGCACTGCTCGAAATTGCCGTCGTTGCCGTCGACGTAGCGCTCGCTGAAGCGCCGGTAATAGGCGTTGCCGGCGAGATCCCAGGTCGGCGAGATATCGACCCTGCCGGTGAGCTGAAGCGAGCCGACCTGCGTGGTCTGCGTCTGCGGGGACGTGAAGATCGCCCGCGGATCGACATGGGTGAAGTCCACCGGCGTCGCGGCCGCCGCCCCGTAGAAGCTGCGGGCGGCCAGGCCGATCAGGTGGAACTCGGAATCCTGCGAGCGGTAGCCCAGATCCGCATATAGCCGGCCGATCGTGCTCGGGTTCTCGTAGCGCCAGCCGCGGTCGTTCAGCCCGTCGCCGGTGAAGTAGAAGCTCCAGTTGTCCGCCACCTTGCCGTATTCGAGGTAGCCGGCGGTGCGGCCGTCCGAGCCGCCCCAGGCCGAGATCTCGGTGCCCTGCCAGGTGAAGCCGTTCTTCATCTGGATGTTGACCGCGCCGCCGATGGCGTTGAGGCCGAAGACGGGGTTGCCGGTGACCACGTCGATGCGCTGGATGGCCTGCGGCGGGATCAGGTCGAAGTTGACGACGTCGCCGAAGGCCTCGTTGATGCGGATGCCGTTCTGGTAGACGGCCAGTCCCTGAGGCACGCCCTGGACGGGGGAGG